>NZ_NXGA01000001.1:598743-1198743 GCF_002802965.1 Sporolactobacillus pectinivorans
CGTAATGCGCCTGGAGCGCGATAAACGCTTCCTGTTCCAGGCGATGCCGGCCCTCCAGAATTTTCTCTACGGCTGTTTTCAAATTGTCCAAGAGGCCTTCGACCGGCACACCTCCCAGAAATTCAAAAGCGTGTACAAAGCCATCCAAAAAAGCCTCCTGTTTCTGATGGGCATAGGCTCGGACAAAACGTAAACGGCTAGATGAGAGCTGGAGACAAAACAAAAAGATTCTCTGCGTCCGCCCGCTCAGGATGATATCCGCCTCACCCCAGTCGAACTGGAATTGAAGGCCCAATTGAAACTCAAGGGGGATGAACACCTCCTTCTGTTTTTGCCTTCTCCGAGCAACGAGTTTACGAATGTTAGAGGCAGATCCTTTGAAGTTGTATTCTTCGACCAATCGTTGATAAACTCTCGCCGCCGTATGTTTCTGTTTGACCCAGTGTTTTTGATCCTCAAGGAGCCACTGATCGATGACGGGCAGAATGCGTTGAGTTTCCTCTGAGTATTCTTTCTTCCCGTACGAACGTTGCCGAACCGCAAGGGTCGGAGGCTCCTTCTGTTTGAGATATTTACTCACCGTATTTCTTGAAATCCCTAAATTTCTCGCAATCTCACGTTGAGAAAGGCCTTCAACCTCCTTCATAATTTTGATACGATCATAGAGAGCCATATCGATCATCCTTTTTTCCCTCTCCCTTATGTAGAATTGCTGGTTACTTTTCTATCATAGGAAAGATGGGCTAAAAATTGGAAATCATGTGGCTCATTTCTATGCGATCATTTTGCCTATAAATGGCTCAATTCCAAGTTATCAAAAACACGAGTGAACACGCTAAATTGCATAATTACGTATCCCTAAAGCCATACTCATTTAAAGGCTCTTATTTTAAAGGGGGTAGCTTTGCTTTATGCATCCATCATGGTTATCACTGGTTCCGTTTCTTTTAGTTATTCCCATCTCAATCTTTACACGCCAGGTCCAGCCGGGATTATTTGTTGCACTGCTTGTCGGCAGCTACATCATCGAGCCCTCATTTTTCGGAGGTGTTCATAAGTTTCTTGATTATATCCTCCAAGCCATTGTTAAACCAAACAACATTAAAATTATCTTATTTCTGTATGGATTCTCGGGGCTCCTCAGCGTCATAAAGATGGCTGGAGGCATAAAAGGATTTGTCGACTTGGTCGGTAAAAAAATTAAAACAAAAAAAAGCGCCTTGGCGCTTATATGGATTTCTACCATCGGAACTTTTAGTGATCCTGATTTTCGAATAGTCACGGTAGCCCCTATTATCAATGCCCTTCAGAAACGGCTGAAAATGTCAAAACGGCAGGTCGCTTACATCATTGATGTCACCTCAAATCCCATTGTTGTTCTTGTGCCCATCGCAACAGGTTTTGTTGGATTCATGGTAAGCTTAATTAACACATCATTCAGACAAAACGGGATCAGCCAGCAGCCCTATATCGTTTATATAAAGAGCATTCCTTTTAACTTTTTCTCATTTACGATTATACTGGTCGGACTCTACTACACTTTTTTTATGCATTCAAAGGAGGAAAAGACTGAAGAGGTCTCTGCTGGTCCGAATCGCAAAAAACAATTTTATCAAAATGGTTTACACTCAAATTCAGGGACGGCACCGGGGGCTGATCACTTATCGGATAGCCATGGAACATTTCAACCCGGTAATAACAATCTGGAAATGGGACAAACGGCTTTACAGACTAACGAACATAAAACTGGAACCGGATCGATTAATCCGGCGACGGGACAAGCAGAAATCCCTGATTCTTCATCAACTTTAAATCCGACAACAATAGGATCTATGAACAATACAAGTCAACGACAATCATTAGATACAAAATCAGTGAATGACGATTATTCTGATTCACGGCTGTACCATGAAGAGTATGCCCGCCATTTAGACGTGGCAAATCGGGTTAACCAACCATCCAAGATAAGTGAAAGTGAATCGGATATTCAGAATGGTGAAGAAGAAGCGAATACACCTTCAAAACCATTCAATTTGATTATCCCAATTGCACTTTTAATTTGTCTCACTCTTTTTTTAAGCTGGTGGAATGGCCGTGCCGGAACGCGTTCATTTATTGGCGCTTTTTTAAACGTTGATGAATTGGACGTTATGGTTGAATCCGTGCTTATTACGCTGATTGTAACGATTGTCTTAGTCATATTGCAAAAATTCCCGACTGCAAAAGTGGTCACCCATTTCATAAACGGGGGCAACCAGCTGATGTCTGTCATCGTCCTGTTAGCGCTTATCTGGGGCGTTTCAGATGTCTCCACTGATCTTGGCTTTTCCCAATTTATAACTGAACACGTCAGCGGATGGATTCCGCCGCACTTTGTTGCTCCTATATTATTTGTTCTGGGTATTTTCCTGTCCTATTTTATCGGCTCCTCTTGGGGGACATGGGGCCTTTTAATGCCTCTTGGCATCACACTTACCCATCAATCAGGGGCCAACCTTTTGCTGGTGATCGGTGCTGTCTTTGCAAGTGGAACCTATGGCGCGACTTGTTCTCCGCTTAGTGACAACAGTGTTACTCTATGCACGATGATGGATATGCAGGTCATGAAATATTGCAAATGGAAGCTGCTCCCCACAACCATTGCGGCAGGACTTGCCTTAGTGCTGTTCGTCATTGCTTCGTTCATTTTTAAATAGGGGCCGAATCGGAGATTTCTGAGTTCCGATAAAATCGCTTGAGTTCTGATATATTTTACTGAGTTCTGATAAAACTGTTTGAGTGCTGATATACTTTGCTGAGTTCCGATAAAACTGTCCGAGTTCTGATATATATTCTTACTGCTTTTAAATCCCTTTAACTGCAAAAGTCAGACGACAATACTTGATAGCTCTTTTTGATATAATAAAGATATAGAAATATTTTAGAAAATTTTATAGGCTGGCAGACCACGCGTCATTATTTTCTTTATGGAGGGGTATCTATGCTGGAAAAGAAGTGTTTTGCTTTAAAGGCCATCCCACCCAGACCAACTTTTCAATAAGACATGACTGAAGAAGAAAGAAAAATGATGTTACGGCACTTTGCCTACTGGACAGACAAGCTTGAAAGGGGAATCGTCCATGTTTTTGGACCCGTATCTGATCCCAACGGCGGATACGGGCTGGCGATTATCGAGGTTGAGGGCGAAGAGCAAGTTCAGGCTTTATTTGAAAGCGATCCGGCAGTGATATCAGGGCTGCTTAGTGAGGAGTTCTATCCGATGCGTGCGGTATTGCCCAAACATTAATTAGTTTCTAAGAGCAGTAAAATGTCGCTTGACCGCGTGGCAACATATCACGGGGGAGCGGGATGCTTTTCTGTTTCCCCGTGATCAATATTTTTCTCGACAAAAAGCAAAGGGCGTTTCGGGGGCATAAATAGAAGGAGTACTAGTTCATGAGATTAAGTAATCCTTTAGAAAAAAAGCAAGATGACAGGGCAGTCTATAAACTGTCACCCTTTAAAAAGTTATCTTTTGAACAATCCACCTTAAAGGGAAAAATTGTAGCTTTTTGCAGAGCACATGTAAAAGAGAAAGCATCTTCTTTGTTTGTCATTCACGGTGAAGCGGGCACGGGCAAAAGCGTTGTGCTAAGTTCAACCTTCAATGACATTCAAAGTCTGTCAAAAAAAGAAGATCCGGAAAATCCGTTTTTTCATACTGCTAATCGCCTGATTGTCAATCATCCGGAAATGATCAAACTCTACAAGGAAATCTCTGAAGCGCTGCCCGACGTCAGAAAAAAGGATATCGAACGGCCCACCACTTTTATTAATCAAATGCAAAAACAAGAAAAATATGCTGACATTGTGTTTATTGATGAAGCTCATTTATTGCTTACCAGAAGTGATAAATACAATAAATTTAATCAGAATAATCAGCTGGAAGAGATTATTAAGCGCAGCAGTGTTGTTGTCATGATTTTTGATGAGCAGCAGGTTTTAAAACTGAAAAGCTATTGGAATGAGGGAAATGTCCGGCACTTTATGAGCCGTTTTCCAAGCGGAAGTTATCATCTTACCCATCAATTCAGAATTCATGCCAATTCGGATGTAATGATGTGGATCAAAGGTTTTGTCCATAAAAGAGTACTTCCGCTGCCTAAAGATCAGTCGTTTGATTTCAGAATTTTTGAAGATGCGGACGCGATGTACCAGGCCATTAAAAAGAAGAATGAAAAATATCATCTTTCGAGAATGGTGTCAACCTATGATTATCCGTATAAATTAGATGGTCAGGATTATTTTATTCATGAGAAAAACTTTGAGCTTAGATGGGATCGGGAGAAGCCAGGTGCAAAAAAAGCATGGGCTGAGAGAGACGATACCATTGATGAAGTAGGTTCCGTGTATACTGTTCAAGGGTTTGACCTGAATTATGCAGGTGTGATCTTAGGCCCGTCCGTATCATACAATCGGGCGAGTGACCGGATTAAGATCATGAGTGAATACTATGAAGATCAGGCTGCTTTTCTTGGTAGCAAAAACTTGAAAGATTCGGAAGCCGTCAAGGAACAAATCATTTTAAATTCGATTAATGTTTTGATGACACGAGGTGTACACGGTCTGTACATTTACGCGAGCGATCCGAAACTGAAAAGGAAGCTTATATCATTGAAGTAATCTGACAAAGATTTTAAAGAAAAGTTGCAATGTCATTTTGCCGTATAAGCGTGTCCTTGTTAATGTAAGTATAAATGCAACCGCTGTCATAATAGATGAGGAGGGGTTCAGTTGAGTCAATCAGAAAAAGCAACTTTTGCAGGCGGCTGCTTCTGGTGCATGGTTCAGCCTTTTGATCAAGAACCGGGCATCATTCAGGTTTTGTCAGGATATACGGGCGGAGAGGTTGCAAATCCAACCTATCAACAGGTCAGTTATGGGAAAACAGGCCATGCTGAAGCTGTTCAGATCACTTTTGATCCCGAAATTTATCCTTATCAGAAACTACTCGACCTTTACTGGCAGCAGATTGATCCGACTGACCGTCGCGGACAGTTTAAAGACCGGGGCAATCAATACAGAACAAGTATTTTTTATCATACAGAACAGCAGAAGCTGCTTGCCGAAGCATCCAGAGAAGCGCTTGAGAGAAGCGGACGTTACAGGAAGCCCATTGTAACGCCAATCATACCGGCAGGCCCTTTTTATCCAGCGGAGGATGTTCACCAGAATTACTATCGGAAGGCCCCGTTTGACTATAAGATGTACTACCAAAGATCGGGGCGTGAAGATTTCATCAGAAAGCACTGGGCCGTGAAAAAAAATAAAAAGATGTTAAAAACACGATTGAGTGAACGTCAATACCTCGTCACCCAGAAAAAAAAGACCGAACCGGCCTTTCAAAATGCATACTGGAACAATAAAAGGCAGGGCATATACGTTGATGTTGTCTCTGGTGAGCCTTTGTTCTCGACAACGGATCAGTATGATGCAGGCTGCGGTTGGCCAAGTTTTACACGGCCTCTGAGTGACAGCCGCATTGTGACAGAAACGGATAACACGCTTTCATTGATTCGTGATGAAGTGCGCAGCAAACTGGGCGATTCGCATTTGGGGCATGTTTTCCACGATGCGTCTGTTCCCGGCGGAATGCATTACTGCATCAATTCCGCTGCACTGCGTTTTGTACCGAAAGAAGCGCTGGATTCAGAAGGGTTTGGGGAGTATAGACATCTCTTTGATTGACCCGGGACGCGATGGTGCCCACCATGTGAAGCACAGGTACTATAAAGATTTATCTTCGGAAGCTTATTAATGAGACTAAAACCACAGGGATCAATTGACTTTTGCCAGCCGGAAGCTGCCATATATCCAGATGAGACAGGCATCTGCAACCAATGCCTGCTCAACCATCCCGATACCAAAGATAGGATTCCATAAAAGCGCCGATGGCTCCCCCGATAAAATTTGAAACCATGTAGAAGGTATCCAGGCGGTTTCCCGCTCCGGGTTTAAGCGTCTGGTTTCTTGTCTTGTTAGAAACTTCCGTGCACTTGTACCCCCAAGATCCAATAAAAATACCCAGATATGTGTGCCCAGAAAATCGAAGCAGCTTTGTCTTTGTATCTTTATCTTCTCAAAGTCATCCGGTTTCAGTTAGGGAGAGCGAATCGAGAGACTCTGAGAAACTTCATTTTAGGTATAAAGATGATATCCACCAAAATTAGGAAAAAAGGCATAGCCAAATCCCCCTCAAAACTGTACAATGAATAAAATTATTCTATAGTATCATGGATTACTATTACTCTTCGATGCCCCCATTTATATTGCAGGGTGTTTTTTCCTCAGATGCAATACAACATGTCCTTTTTCTAACTGGCATTATCTAACGGCTCTTTACATTTTACACGTGAATGGGGTGCTGACTTCGTGAAAATTATTGTTGAACAGTGGAAAGAAATTTTCTGTAAACGCTCATTGCTTGTTACTGTAATCGCTCTCATGCTCGTACCTTTGCTCTATGGTGGGATTTTTCTGTCTGCTTTTTGGAACCCATATGGACATACTAGCCAGTTAAAAGTTGTCGTTGTCAATCAGGATGCCGGAACACAAATATCTGGAAAGACGATTGATTTAGGCCACTCTCTGACTGGAAGTCTTAAAAAAGATAAAACGTTTCATTGGGTCTTTCTGAAAGACACGAAAACGGCAATGCAGGGACTTGAAGAGGAGAACTATTATATGGCCTTGATTATTCCTTCAAGTTTTTCAAAAAATGCTGCGACTTTGATGCAGGGAAAGCCAAAACAAGTCGAACTCAGCTACTATACCAACTCAGGCGAAAGTTATACCGCATCTCAGATGGTTAAAAGTATCATTCCTAAAATCGATCAGACGATTGCCAAAGAAGTGACCAGAAACTATGCGCTGTCCTTATTTTCCGTGCTTAAAAAAATAGATAATCAACGGGTTAAAGATGGTGAACAATTACCCCAGGCGACAAAAAATCTCTCGCTTTTCGTAAGCGGATCAAACAGTATAGATAAAGCAATGAAACAGTTCGCCCATTCCTCTCTGCTTTTTAAAAACGGGTTGGATCAGGCAAATCGTGGCTCACAAGACCTGGACATAGGCATGCATGCACTTCACACCGGAATGAAAACGCTTGATCAAAAAATCGCTCAATTAGCGGCGGGCCAGGATAAAATCAATTCCGGAGTCATGGAAACAGCAGATGCAAGCAAAACACTGCATCAGCGCATGAATCAGCTAAATATGGGTGAGCAGCAGTTTAATCAAGAATTAGGCATCATTCTCAGCTATGTAGAACAGGTTGACAGCATAGCTAATGCAAGGGGAATAACGATGCAGCAGCTGAATGATTTTATAAAGACCCAGAGCCAAACAACGGCTCTTGATGGGACACTTCAAGGCCAGCTGCCGATTAGTCAAGCTGACTATGATCAATGGATCAAGGGACTTATGTCCAACCCGAAAACCAGTTATACGGTTGGACAACTTTTGGCCTCTTTCCAACAGAGCAGCTCTAAAATTGCGGCAGGCACACAATCGCTGACCAATGCCTCTAAGAAGATGTCGGATGCATTGTCGCAAATCCAGTCAGGAACCCAGACTATAAATGACGGAATAAAAGGGATAAAGTGGGGAAGCACAATACTTTACTCCGGCTCAGGGAAAATCATGAACGGAAATGATCAACTCGCAAAAGGCCTTAATACGCTCCATCAACAACAAAATAAGTTAAGCAGCGGGGCTAACCGGCTTTCCGTAGGATCTGACCGGATGAATGGAAAACTGGTGAGCCTTACAAGCGGTGTCGATCAATTCAGCAACCGTTTGAATAATGGTTTGAATCGTCCCATCTCCCCGGGTAATGTTGATCAGCAGGCAGAACTGTTCTCCAATCCTGAACGATCTCAAATCAAGGATTTACACCAGGTGAACAATTATGGCGAGGGTTTATCTCCATATATACTTTCTCTCGGGTTGTTTGTGGGCGCTTTGGCTTTTGCAACCTTTTTCCCATTGCGCAGACCGGCTATAAAACCGACATCCGGGGGATCCTGGTTTTTAAGCAAATATAGCGTGACCGCAGCTGTTTCAGTTTTTCAGGCCATCTTAATCTGCATATTGCTGCTAAAAGGGGTGGGACTTCAGGTTACAAATGAGGGCCAATTCTACTTCTTTTCAATTTTGGCCAGTCTATCCTTTTTCACGCTGATTCAATTTTTGGTGACAGCATTTGGAAATATCGGCAGAGCCATTGCGGGATTGCTCTTGCTTGTACAGTTTGGAGGCAGCTCCGGTATTTTTCCGGTGTCATTAACACCGGCGTTTTTTCAATGGATTCATGCTTTTCTTCCAATGACTTATTCCGTTAATGGACTCCGGCAAATCATTTCTATTGGTGATGATTCAACTTATTTGATCCGGCAAGTGTTTATTCTCATTGGAATAACCGTTATCTCCATGCTGCTGACATGGCTGACCTTCAATACTTTACTGAAAAAAGGCGATTCGAAAGTGATTAATGATCAGCGTACTCTGAATGTGTGATCAGTCATTGGAAATGGGGAAAAACATGTGGTTCCAATCCGTCTATGTTTTTTCAGCCGTATTAAGTTAAGTGTAAAGGTATAAAAAAATCAGGCCAGTGACCTGATTTTTTTAACGTTCCTATTTAATATTTAATGCTCTTTGCTCTTTCCTGAATAACTTAAAAAGCACAGGAGAGAAGAGGCCAAACATTAAGTTCCCTACAGCATGATAAGTGTCGAAAAACAGGCCGCTGAGGTACATACCTGCAACGATCCAGATATTGGGTGACATGATGAAATAAGAAAAAGCCATAATCAAGCCGAATAAATAACCGGAAACAGCTAACCAACCGACGTAAATAAACTTATTTTTAGGGATAAAGCTGGAAATCAACCCAATTAATCCCCAGGCGGCCATTTGAAAGGGTGTCCAATAGCCAAGACCCAGAACCAAATCCGATACGAGACCGACCATTAAGCCTTCAGCTAGCCCCATCTTCCAGCCAAAAAACCATCCAGTAAGAATAATAATGATGGTTGCCGGCTGGATATTTATGCCATGAATGAGCAGCCGTCCGGCCACGGCGGCCGCAGTTAGCAGTGAGAGTACGGTCATTTTACGAATCCTTAGCAATTTAACCCCTTCTTGTGCTTATAAGATTTTTATCTAACGGGGCATGCACCGGATATGCAGTCTGTCTGGTCAACGATTTCCAGATCTTTTTGTTCATTCAGCTCTTGATTCATCGCTTGGTAAATGGCCTGAACACTGCCTTTAATTGCCGCTTTTATTTCGATATATTTTTCCCTGCTGATCGGTTCTTTGGGTGCCTGAACAAATCCGTGACCACTGTAAGGAAGAAGCGATGTTGATTTGCAGGAGTTCCGGTACTGGCGGAATAATCCGGCGATTTTCTTCTTCTCTTCCGGATGAAAAGTGACCGTGCAGCTGACTGAGTTATCTGCCCAATAAGTCTGCAGGAAGGCCTGTGTCGCAAACTGTTCTTCAATCGATACGTCATTTGCCGACACGAAATTTTTCAATTCAGCGCCCTCGGCTTTAACAGGAAATTCGACAACCATTGTATTTTCTGAGTATGCATCTTTTTCGATATGATAACCCGCTTCTTTCATGGCAGGAATGAGCGGATCACTGTCTTGGAAGCGAATCCTCTGGATGATATATTTATCAAAACTGAAATGCATCCCTTCGGAGACGCCCGCAAGCTTGGACACCGTACCGGAAGGCTTGACCGTTGTGTGCTTGATGGATGTACGGCAGCCAAGATCTCTTGAATAATCCTGGTCTGCTTGAAGCACTGCTCCATAAAAAGAATTTACAACTTGAACGGCGTTATCATTAAATGTTGCTGCTTTAAAGGTTTTTCCTGTCTCAGAATCATACTGATCATGAAAGCCGGTTACTAAGCGCTGTCCAAACCTTTTGAGTATCCAGTCCTGAATGCTGCTCATCGAAATACCGATGCGCCGGTTTTTATTAATAATATTTCTGGATATTTCCCAGTCGTAATTTGAAAAGGTCACGCGTTTGGCATATCGAGTGGCAAGGCTGAACACTTCATTCATGTCCCATTCCTGATCTTCGGCAACCAATGGGAAGACTTCAAATAGATTGCACGGCTCGCCGTTGCTAAGAGAAATTTCTCCGCAAGGGTTTGTGCCCTCTGCCTCCCCGTCAATACCTTCCTGCCGGCCGTCGGCAAGTCGTCCATAGTTTCTGATTAAGTCCATGTTGACAATGCCGGGCTCGCCGTTCTTAGCAATGGAATCCGCAATCGTTTCATATTCATCGAATTCAGGGCTGACAATGACGCTGTTGTTTGAAGCCCAGCGATGATCCATGAGCTTTTCTTTGTCTTGTTTCATTGTTACAAAACCATGATCGACCGGGCTCCCAAGCGCAATTTCGGCACTCCTGCGGACATTTCCAGCCACCACATTTTTGCCGATCAAATTGCAAAGATCCGTGCAGTCAACGGAAGTCAGTTTTCGACCATAGGCCTCATTGAGGACGGTATTAATGGAATAGAGCATCTCAATAAATGGGGTTGGGCCTGCAGCTACACCGCCAAAACCATGAATTCTTTGTCCTTTTTCACGGATTTTCGTTACATCAATGATGACCCGTTCGGCTTTTCCTGTTGTTTTTGAAAAGTGGGAGTCGATCAGAAGGGCATTGGATTCAACCCATCCTTCCCGAGTATCCTGGGTCTCAGCAAACAGGGCTGATTCTCCTTCATGGGTACTGTACCACTCGTCAGCATCAACGGCACCCGCCTCAATTGCAGTACCATAATCCTTGTTTTTCTTACTGATCAGAACAACCAGTTCAATTTTCTGATCCACTTCAGGCATTTGGCTGATATTTTCTTCTACGACAGAAAAACCGACGCCTCCGCCCTTCATCAACTGATCGAACAGAAATGAGAAGGGCATGGATACGGCAGGCTGGTCTTTTTTGAGATAGTCAGGAACGATATGACTGTTTCCATAGGCCTGTGGGCGAATGGAAATGAACCAGCAGTTGTTCAGCGCATCACCGACTCTGTCCTGATAGTCCGTACCGGAGATCCACAGGTTGCGTCCGGAAGGCGTTGCGGCAAGACTGTAAATCAGTTTATAGAGTCGTTCCGCTTCATGCTGAAGTTCGTGATAAATTTCTGCCGGGACGGCTCCTGCTTGGATTCTTGGATCGAGATTGATGTTTCCCTCAACAACACGTTTGACCGTTTCATCCCAATTTTCCGATCTGTTTTTATCTTCAAGCCATCTGGCATAGGTCCTTTTATATGTAACCCACCCAAGCTCTCCCCAATGTGGTGTTACTTCGCTTTTGATTTTTTCAATGTAGGTATCTGACAGCTTAATTTGCATTTAATAATTCCTCCCATAAGTCACTTTTACAAGTATAACTATATATTGTGTATTTGTTAATATTATATATCCACATATAGAAAATAAGCAAAAATGTAATCCTTTTTAAATTAATATAATAGCGGGATCTATTGATGATCAAGATTATAAGGTGCGAGGCTACTTAAAGAGGTTTCATCCGATGCGCGCGGTATCGACCAGACGCTGCGGTTCAATCAATATAGAAACATCATAATGTTTTCATAAGAATTTTTCAAAGCAAAATCAATTCTGGAAAGATGTATGATTAAAAAAACATGTATAATACAGGTATTAGACCGCAGCAGGATAGGGGTGAACAAAATGTTGTTAGCTCCATTATTTGAAAATGATGTACCAGCGGCACTTCTCCGTCCTTAATGGAGTAAAGTGACTGCTTCTCTCCGTTAGGGCATTTATTGACCTAATTTGTTATACGGAGGGTACAAAAAATTGAAAAACACTTGGTTGGGTTCCCTATATTTAGCTTTAGCCGCCAGTATTTGGGGTGGTATGTATGTAGTTGTTAAAGTTGTTGTCTCAGTGATCCCGCCGATAGAACTTGTTTGGATGAGATATTGTGTTGCCTTTATTACACTTCTGGTCATTGGCGTAGTCACGCGGCAGTCATGGAGAATTCAAAAACGCGATCTTGTATTAGTGATACTCATTGGAATCATTGGAAACACGGTCTCAATCGTTACACAGGAATTTGGCACAATGTTTTCTTCGGCACAGATGGGGGCAATCATTACATCTTCTACACCGGCGTTTATGGTTACTTTTGCCTGGTTGCTGCTTAAAGAACGGCTGAATGTGAAGAAAATAGTGTCGGTTTGTTTGGCTACAATAGGCGTATTGCTTATTGTCGGAAACGGTCATATCAACGTGTCCGGTCAACTTGGCGGGATTTTCCTGCTGATTGCGGCTTTAACATGGGCGCTCATGTCTGTTCTCATAAAACGTGTCCCGAAAAGTTATTCATCAATTGAGATCACAAACTATTCAATTCTCGTTGCTATTGTCGTACTCACACCTTTTGTTTTCAGCCAGTTGCATGAAATAAATATTTCTGAGTTCATTCATCCGACGATTTGGGGCGGCGTTTTATATTTGGGCATTGTTTCAACCGCCTGTGGCTTTTTACTCTGGAATCGCGGATTACAGCTGTTGAACGCTTCAAGCGGCGGATTGTTTTTCTTTTTTCAGCCCTTAATGGGAACATTCCTTGGATGGCTCCTGCTGGGAGAAAATATAGGTGGAACATTTTGGATCGGGGCGCTCTTAGTTCTCGGCGGTGTTTTGCTAGTCATCAAGGAATAGAACTGAATCATCTAAAATTAATAAAGATTTTCATAAAGCCTTTAAGCATTCATTTTAAAGGCTTTTTATTTTGAGCCAGACATAAATGATTGTTTTCTTTATTTTTTATGGCATAATATAGATAACTATCAATTGAGAGAGGCGACGCCTCAATGTCTATTTCAACGAACAACAGTTTACTTAATCCTTTATTGAAGACGCAAAGTACGGCATCACCTGCCGCGAGCGTTCAGACCAATCAGTCCACGCAGCTTTCATCGGAATTTGCTGATTTGCTAGCGATGCTATTGATGAACAACTCAAGCTCGCAAATGTTTGACGGGTTATCTTCCGACGGCACTGACACTACGGATTCTTCTTTGGATGGGCTTAGTTCAAGTCCTCAGTCTTCTGCTGATAGTCTGTTGTGGAATTTATTATCCACTTCTTTAGATCCGTCAGCGACACAGAATACTTCGGCAGCATCTGTAGCGCCCGCTTCCAGCCAAGTGGCTACGAATTCTGCCCAGCAAAGCGGTATCTATTCAATTTTGTAATAGTGCGGATAATCCATGTTAAATGCGAGGGGTGTCAGTCGAAATTTATCGATTGGCACCCTTTTCATTTAATAAAAATTTTTTAAAAGTAATGATCACTAACCGATCGGCAAAATTTTTGATTGGATTCAGTTACAGCCTCACCTTTCGCAGCCATCGGAAGACAGGTATAATGACAATAAAACCACCTTGCGAATCAGCATTTTGTGCTGCTTGGGGAAAAGAGAAACCGGCAGGAGGAAAAGCAGTTATGATTAATGAAGAATACAGGGACATGCTTGGGAAAAAGTCCGTCATCCGCCAGCTTTCCGAGTATGCTACGGAGAGGGCAAAAAAGATCGGTTGCGAAAATGTTTTTGATTACAGCCTTGGCAATCCATCGGTACCGGTACCGCAGGCTTTTTCGGATCATCTTGCTGAGCTTGCCGCAAGCCCGGACCCGGGTGCCGTCCATGGGTACAGCCCGAGTCTCGGCATTACCTCGGTCCGCGAGAAAATTGCCGCCTCGCTGAAAAGACGTTTTGGGATCGATTACGAAACAGAGGACATTTTTATGACATCGGGTGCGGCGGGAGCCATTGCGCATGCGCTACGGGCGGTGACCGTTCCGGGTGACGAGGTAATCACGTTTGCTCCCTATTTCCCGGAATACAATCCCTATGTTAATAAAACCGGTGCTGTTCTGAAAATTGTTCCACCGGATACTGAGGGATTTCAAATTAATTTCGCTGAATTTGAAGAAATGTTTTCATCTAAAGTAATGGCTGTACTGATCAATACACCCAATAACCCGACAGGCATTGCCTATTCTTCGGATACAATTAAAAAATTGGCTGGATTTCTGACGGAAAAGGAACGTGAATTCGGCCATGATATTTACCTGATTTCTGATGAACCTTACCGGGAGATCGTTTTTGAAAATGTGGATTCTCCTTATGTCGCCAAATACTATCACAATACAATAACCTGCTATTCTTTCAGCAAATCCCTGTCATTGCCTGGTGAGCGGATCGGCTATGTAGCAATTAACCCGGCATGCAAAGACGCCAAACTGATTGTTGAGATGTGCGGACAAATATCCAGAGGCATCGGCCACAATTGTCCGCCGTCGATTATTCAGCTGGCTGTCGCGGAGGTCATCGATCTGACCGCGGATTTGTCTGTTTATGAAACAAATATGAATATCCTGTACAAGGAAATGACGCGACTTGGCTTCTCATGTGTTAAACCGGGCGGGACGTTTTACATGTTCCCCAAAGCATTGGAAGAGGATGCCGTCGCATTCTGTAACCGGGCATTGAAATATGACCTGATCCTTGTTCCGGCGGATAGTTTTGGCTGTCCCGGCTATTTTAGAATGGCCTACTGCATTCCGACGGAAAAAGTTACACGGTCGCTCGATGCTTTCAGAAAGTTAGCGGGAGATTATTGCTGAGTTATTAAAAATTTGAAAGAAACGTCTGATACGCCGAAGATTAAAAGAAAGAACAATTGCTGAAATTGGGGCCAGAAGGATGATCGGGCATGGATGTTTATGTCGCACGCCAACCTGTTTTTGACAGGGAGTTAAAGCTCTACGGATACGAATTATTATATCGGCAGAGCGGAAATAATTTTTTCGAGGGTGTGGACGACCGGACTGCTACTGCAACGGTACTGGCAAATTCAGTGCTTGTGGCTCATTTTAATGAACTGATCGACAGTAAACGTGGATTTATTAATTTTCCTGAAGGATTTCTGACCGCCGGATTGCCACGCCTGCTTCCACGTCAAAAAATCGTAATCGAGATTCTGGAGCGTGTTCAGGCCACAGATGCAGTTATCAAAGCCTGCAGGCAGCTGAAAAAAGATGGCTATATCATTGCCCTGGACGATTTCAACATGAATCGCGGCAGGCAGTATCGTGCACTGATTGACTTGGCAGATATCATTAAGATAGAATTTTCAAAAGTCAGGCTTCTTGATCAGTTAAAATTGATCCGCAGCCGTCAAGGAAAAACAGTCTTTCTGGCTGAAAAGGTTGAAACAGAAAAAGAATTTCAATTGGCACTGAAAATGGGCTATCAGCTTTTCCAGGGCTATTTTTTCAGCAAACCAGCCATGATCAACGCAAAAGATATCGGGACATTGGATATCAGCCTGATTCGCATTATTAAAGAACTTGATCGTGAAGAACCGGACATGCAAGGTATCGCCAGATTAATTGAAAAAGATTTGGGCCTGTCTTATAAAATTCTGAGACTGGCGAATACAGTGAACTTTGGCACCCAGTTTCCAGTTCGGTCGATTCAGCAGGCGCTAGTCCGCGTTGGCACACAGCATTTGATCCAGTGGATGCATCTGTTCCTGCTGAACGGCGTGCGCACCGTTGAGAACAACGAATTGGTCAAGGCATCAATGATCCGCGGCAAGATGATGGCACTGCTCTGCGCGGAAATCGGCCGGGACGCGCAGGAATCGGATTATTTTATTGCAGGTATTTTTTCTTCAATCGATCGCATACTGAATGATTCAATGAACCATATTATTGACGGCCTGCCGCTTGACGATGAGGTTAAAAACGCTTTGCTTGGTTTCCCCAATGAGATTCGCCGTGTCCTCGACTCTGTGCTTGCCTTTGAAGAAGCACGGTGGGAGGCACTCGCTGGATTTGTGGCTGAAAACAATATTCGGCCTCAAAAATACATGTCTTTGTATTTAAGGGCGCTTAGGTGGCACAAAACAATTCCGAAAGAGGCACATGCCGATTTGTGAAATTTTTACAAAGGGTGTCTAAAAGCTCAAAAAATCTGTGGATCACTCAAAAACTCTGAAATCTGCTATTATATAAATAAAATAAATGGTTTGGACAGATGATCGTCAGCAATCGTCCGGCGGATTGGAGGCCTGTTCTATGAAAAAAATGATTGCAACAATTACCGTCCTGGTGCTCGTTCTCACAGCATGTGCAAATCAGCAGGATCAGTCCTACGGTAAATATATGAAACAGGGACAGCAGGCGATTAGCTCTGAGAATTATGCTGCAGCGGAAAAATATATTGATAAAGCCTTGAGCAGTAAAAAAGATGATCAAAAAGCAACAGTTCTGTTATCGCAGCTTTCTGAGATTAAAACGGTGACTCAGGGCCTGAAGAGCGGAGATTACGAAACGGCGATCAAAGCGGCCAATGCAATCCTTGTGAAAAAAGGGGGCTCAGGCGTGTTGATTATGAGGGCGAGAGAATTAAAAAATTTTGCTGAAACAGCCCGGCAAAAGCAATTAACTTCGGGGTCGGAGCAAAGCCAGTCATCTGAATCGAGCAGCCAGCCTGCGCCGGATTCACAGGTAAGCAGCAACAATAATAGTTCATCGCCGGCAGACAGCAGCACTTCGAGCGGCTCAGATAGTGTTGCTTCCGGATCAAATGCCAGCAGTGGAAGTTCGTCACCACAGGCTTCGGGCAGCGGTACAGATGAACCGGCAGGACAGCATCAGGCTGAGGCAACTGTCGCTAAAGCGGCCGGTTATTCGCTGAGTCAAGTCTATGCCGACACTACAGATAATGGTGCCTATTATTCAATAGAGCTGCGCGAAAACCACTCGGGCGATAGCGCCACGGATCCCAATACCGCTCCGTCAATCGGTTTTTTCCGTTATTACAAAAACACCGGCCGGATTACCCAGCTGGATATTATCAGCAACCAGTACAAAGATGTTAAGAATTGAGATGCAGGGTATTTATTAATTGATAGCAAATAAAAAACAACGCTCCTAATGACATTCCGGTGCGTTGTTTTTTAATTAAGCTCTAGTGCTGTTCTTCAGCACCAGGTACCTCAGCTTAATTAGTTTCCCACAATCCTTCCAGAATATTGAATGAAGGTGTAAAGTTCAGAAGCCGTTTTGCTTTTTCGTTAGCCAGACAGCTGTGCTTAATGTCCGCAGATTTTGAATCAAGACAATCGGTCTCAAGCGATGAGCCATGAATCTGCTTCAGGCTGTTAATAAGCTAATTAATGGATGTTTTCCGGGCAGTGCTTGCGTGAATCGTTTCTCCACTGCCCCGATCAATTGCCTCAAGATTTGCTTCGACAATTTCCTTTACGTAAATAAAATCACGGGTCTGTTCGCCATCACCAAAAAATTTTAAGGTCTGCCCCTTTTGATCCGGAAAGATGGCTACGGCGCCCCCTTCTCCCTTTGCTACTTGTCTTGGCCCATAGACATTGGCATACCTGAGAATGGTGTATGGAAGCTGATAGAATTTGTTCATCAGCCCGAGCCGCCAAAGGAAA
The DNA here is from genome assembly GCF_002802965.1 of Sporolactobacillus pectinivorans. Classification (NCBI taxonomy): domain Bacteria; kingdom Bacillati; phylum Bacillota; class Bacilli; order Caryophanales; family Sporolactobacillaceae; genus Sporolactobacillus; species Sporolactobacillus pectinivorans. Next base: position 616,331 of record NZ_NXGA01000001.1, read on the forward strand.
ACGGTGCCGAATTTTAGAAGAACAATGACTTCCTCGGGTGCAAGGCTCTCGATATCTGCAATATGCAGAACGGCCTGAGAAGAAATGTTTTCCAATCGGCCGGTTCTTAGATTGTCGCATCACCGCAGGCAATAAATGCGTCGACGAGATACAAACCGACAAAACCGGCAGCGCCGGCCACAGTTCTTTCCCCCTCATCGGTTATTCAAAAAAAATAAATTTATATTTACTCTCCTGATCTACCGGGTCTTGTTGCGGGACAGGTTTGATAATTTTTTTGTTTGATGCTAAAGGCGTGAAAGTAACGGCGGGAGGGCTAGGAACCTCAGGTTTTAATATGTTCCCGGAATTTTCAGAAACAGGGCGCTGATAGAGATCCGCAGACACCTTAGGGACAAATGTTTTAACAAGACTGATAGAAGATTTGGATACGACGGGCAGCGGGGACTGTTCGCTTTTCACACTGACTGGCAGTGGGAGAATGTAATACCCGGGAAGTGATGCTTTAATTTTTTCTAATACTTGATGGTCAATTGGTCTAGCATCATCATTTAAATCGGGTGCCGGTTTGTTGTAGGCCTCGATAATTTTTTTGAGTGTTTTAAGGTCGGGCAGCACGTAATTTGGCGGCAGATTATGAACGGTTTTCTCAAAGATAGGTTTGGGCATGAAAATTTGCGGATACTGGGTGGGGGAGGCAAAGAGTGATTGATATTTTTCAACATTTAAAAGGACAACGTCTGCGTGCAGGTCCTTCACAAAGTCAGATGGATCGCTTTTCTTCTTCCACCACAGCTTTTTGCAAAGGTCGGAAATCTTCAAGCAGCAGATGAAAAAGATATATTTGAAATAGTCGATCAGTTTATACATTTTCTCCATCTCTCCTCTTTTCGAAAGTGGCTCGCTGATATATCTTTAAGAGTTCCTTTACGCCCATGTCCATCGACCAGTGGCTCAGTCCCCATGTCCTTGCATTGGCACCGAGGGTTTTTCTGTAATGATCATCAGAAAGGAGCAGGTTCATCTCATTGCACAGTGCCCCTGCGTCTTCTGCTGGCGTTAACAGACCGGTCACGCCATGTTTGATCATTTCCGGTATACCGCCGACGTTACTCGCAATGACTGCTTTACCTGCAATTTGTGCTTCAATGACTGACAATGGCTGATTTTCGATGAGCGTCGGGAGGACGAGAATGTCAGAGTTGGCCAGAAGACTGGGAACATCGTCGCGCTTCCCTAAAAATTGAACAGATTCTCCTAATCCAAGTGAAGTTGCTTGGTTTCTAAGCTCCGCCTCTTTTTCACCGCTGCCGACAATCCAGCATTCCCAGTCATTTCTGATTTGCTTTAGTTCGCCGAGTGCGGAAATCAGGTAGTTGACACCTTTAAGTTCAACCAGTCTTCCGGAATAGATGATGACTTTTTTATCTTTTGGACGTTCAATCGTTGACTTTTCCCGCATTCTTCGGATGAAGTTTTCTGTGTCGAATCCGTAATGAAGTACTTTAAGCTGCTGACTGGGGACGAGAAATTCATTGATCAAAATGTCTTTCAGCCACTCGTTGCCGACAATGGTTGTGTCGGCCGAAATCGCTCCGTCGCGTTCAAGATCATCATAGTAGGCTCTTGCCAGATAAGACGTATCCGACTTATGGATGGTTTCCAGCTGACGCCTGATTTCATGGGCCACGGATCCGTGAAGGGTCGCGATCAATGGTGTTTCAGGTTTTTTAACTCGGTTCATGGCAACTGTGGATAAGACGTCCTGGGTATGGATGATATCATAGTCCTGAACGCCGAAATACGCTGCACTCAGTTCGTAAACATAGCGCTGGAATTCTGTCCATTTGACAAGAAAATTGACGTACATAGCAGGATAATTGTCCTTGGTCAGGTTGGCATTGATTAGCGGGATTACTTTATCTCTAGATAAAACGAGCCCTTTATTCAACAGGGTGACACTTTGATTCGACTCATCATAGCCGAGTAAATCAACTTCGTGACCATATGACTCCAGTTTTTTTTTCAACTGAGTCATATAAGTCCAGACACCACCTACATGCGGAATGGGCCAGTAAGTGGCCAGCAATATTTTCATGATTCACATCTCTCCCTAAGAGGTTCTATACTTTAACTGTATTGTGGAATGACACTATTGGTGTAGGCATGTTTCTTCCTTATAGATAAATAATCTGTTTTGTTAGCCTTAAATGAAGACAGAAGATAGAAGGATGGCCTGCTAATCCAGCAATTACGCAGAATTCCGGGACTTTCCGGCTATTGTCCTGATTTTTTCACAGCTTAAAAAAGCCGGAGTAATTTATGGACGTCAGAGAATCAGACTCTCTTCAAAATGATTTGACTAGGATCATTTGCAGAATGATAGGCGCCCCTTTAGCTGGTATATCTTCCGTGCGAATCACCAGCTTTTCTTTGCTCACTTGATAGCTTTGCCTGGGCTGCAGCATTCCATTGATGAACAGATTCATATAGGATACTTCATCCGGGCTCAGAATTCGTCTGACTCCATGACCGGGCAGTGCGTCGGCCGCTGTGTAAATCCTTTTCAGTCCGTCAGATAAAGCATAAAATTCGTACGTATCCACTTTTTGAGGACTGGAAAAACGTTGTTTCGAACCTTGTTTTATTTTTGGAAAAGACAGAAACGGATGCGGGATGGACGGTGCTTCTTTTGAATGAGAATACTCATGCCCCATTGTTATTTCCTCCTTCCGGAGCATTCAGGCAATCCATAATAGTATATAAAGCATATCGGATGAAAGTGAGTTCATATTGGTAGGTATTTGAAAGGTCACCTAACGTTAGGCGGTAATCTTTTTAGCTCGTTTCTCCGGGCAACCCGTATCGCTGATTTGCACGTTCCGGTCCTCGAAACTTGGCCGACGGTCATGAACGATCTAATGCAGGCGCCGCGATACGACATTGCGCTTTTGGGCTTCGGCCGTTCTCCTTTACCATCTTTAAACAGACTTACTGGGTAGATTTCTTATCTTTCTATTTGCCTGTGTTCGTGGATGTCCTTTTTCCTTTTCATGCATATGGTGTTAATGACCATGAGGGATTCAAAAAGAGGCCGCCGAGGTCATCCCAGTTACTTTTCAAAGAAGTCCAGACGATATTGATCAAAGGGGGAGATGTGATGGGCCTGAAAATTATTAAGCCCGTGTATACTTCTGAGAGTGAGATTACGCTGTCGCCGACTGTCACTCGGTTTTTCTATGAATTGGAACAAGCGGTTCCGGGAGAAACTATTGTGAAAATCGATGCAACTAAATTTTTTGATGACGCAGGTGATGCTGTTGAATCGTTTCCGCCATTAAAGTTAAATAATAGCTTTATTAATGTTTCAATCAATGGCGTGATGCAAATGGAAGATAATGTTGCCTATACTGCCGGTGAGAAGGAGATTGGAAACTTGATGATTACTGTTCCCGAAGGATCGGATATTGCCAAGGGAACGCCCGTTATTGTAGAAGTCATCAATTTTGATCCTGTCTATAAGGCATCCGTGAGTGAGTAGTCGGATATACTGATTTTTAAAAAAAATAAGTGAAGGCTCCATGTTTTTCTATGTGCAGCTTTCGCTTATTTTTAATTCTATGAGAGTTATTCGGGTAAATGCGCAACAAAACATCGGCTACCCCGAAGGACGGGCTTGAAGCCTGTTCGGGCTGGTCGACGTTATTGTTCGCGGTCAGGTTCGCTGTTTGTGAAGAGGCAGAGCAGGATTGTGATCAGTTTAATATAATCGTTAACCTGAATGTCCCGGCAAAGCTCTCCGACAGCAACCGATAACAGTAGGAGAGGCAAAAATCTGCTGTCGTCGATAAACACCACATCCCTTACTTACAGCAGCTTGTAACGCTTAACTTTTTTCCTTTTCCGAGAATTCTTCATGATGCCAGCAATGGTCCGAAGCAACCCTGATTGAAGTCAGTAGAAGGTCATAATCCAATGTCTTTACTGCCTTGCCAAGCGAAGGCAGCACGATCACGATTGGAAAACTTTCAAAACCCTTGACGTAGGCTTCATCATAGGGCATAAAAATCAATCTTGAGCCGCTTGCAGTCAATCTTTTAATTTCGGTTGCTCATTCATGAATGGTAATCGGTTCACGAGCACCGGGCTGGTACAGGGGCAGCCCGACAAAGCCTAAGCCGATTACTGTGATCGGACGCTGCCTCTCTCTTTTGCATTTCAGTTCCATTTCTGTTCCATCTCGTACTTGCAATAACCAGAATATGAAAGGGAAAACGGACGGTTTGGACGAATATAGCCGTTTCATAGAATTAACGGGGGCCTATCTTTGCCGGTTTAAGGGTATTTATGCACGATCAGGAGGGAAATGGGTTTTGAAAAATGGATGAACGTTTGGATGCCATAAATCCGGTATTCACAAAAAAATCACTTTTTTAACACATTGTTTGATTGCCGCCGTTGGAGCACAATGTTATAATTTTTAAGGTAAAAAAGATTTCATGATATTTTTTCCCTTCCGTGGAAAAGATAAGCGTAGCAGGTCTTGCGTCTGTGGAGGCAAGGTTCGGAAGGCTAGGGTTTAGTAATCTTGTGAAAGCGATCACGAAATTTTTTTTACTTTCACAGGTGGATTGGCTTACAGCCTGGCGTTCAGAAACGCCGGGTCAAGAATAAAATTTTTAGGAGGATGTTTGAGCATGGCTTTTAAAATCATTGCATATGGTGTTGAACCTTACGAAGAACACTTGTACGGCGAATTGAACAAATATGGTTATGAAGTGAAACTGGTTAATGACTTGCTGACTGCAGACAACGGTGACTTGGCAAAGGGATTCGACGGTGTCTTGCTGTTCGTTAACTGCCTGGCAGACCGCGCTAACTTGAAAAAATTCAATGACTTCGGTATCAAATATGTATTTACACGTACTGCTGGCTTCAACCACATTGATCTTCAGGCTGCTGCAGACTTTGGCCAGAAAGTTGCCCGTGTACCTGCATATTCTCCGAACGCAATTGCAGAACTTGCTGTTTCATTCGGTACTTCGCTGTCACGCCACACGGTGTACACAACCGGCAGAACAGCGAAACTGAACTTCCAAGTAACTGAAACGATGTTCAGCCATGAAATCCGCAAGAGCACGGTCGGCATTGTTGGCACCGGCCACATTGGCTGCGTTGAAGCTGAACTTTATAAGGGCCTTGGTGCTAAGCTGCTCGGCTATGATATTTTCCAGAGCGACTTTGCCAAGAAACTCGTTGAATTTAAGGAACTGGATGAACTGCTTGCTGAATCGGATATCGTCAGCCTGCATCTTCCTTATTTCCCTGGCAAGAATGAAAACTTCGTTGGTGAAGATTTCATCAGCAAAATGAAAGACGGAGCAATTCTGGTTAATACGGCACGTGGTGAAATCGTTGACGAAGCTGCAGTTGTCAAGGCAATCAAGAGCGGCAAACTTGGCGGCTTCGGAGCTGACGTGCTGACTGACGAGACACGCTTCTTCGGCAAGGACTTCTCGGATGGCAAAACATTCCCTGATGCAACAATCAAGGAACTCCTTGAATTGTATCCGAAAGTCTTGATTACACCTCATGTTGCAGCGATGACGGACGAAGCGGTTTCCAACATGATTTCAACAAGCTATGACAATTTCAACGCTGCAATCAACGGTGAAGATCTTGGCAGAGCTGAAGTTAAGCTGCCGGAATCGGCTGCAAAATAAGTTTGATTTTAAAATCTCATTGAATAAACATAAGGCGGTCGCACATTTTATTTGTGCGGCTGTTTTTTTGTCTGGGAAATTGGAAATTGTCGACTGGGTGGATAACTGCCCGTTAAACGATCTGCGGAACGCTTATGGGCATGGCTAAGCGACACAACGGCGTCACTAAACAAATGCTTAAAGAGCATTTTGATAGGTTCTGGAAGCTTCATTCTAGAAAATGAACCGAATCAAGGAAAAAACGAACCGAAATCGGCTGATATACTCCGCTTGAGATCCGGAACAAAATGCTAAAGAAGTGATAGGCCGCGGAAAATTATTATGTTTTATTTTTTGAAAACATTTTTCAGAATTCTTAATTTATAGATTGACATGGAACTGACCAACGTGTAGACTTAAGGTCAATCACAAGTTTACGAGGTTACTGAGAGGATGTATATGATGTTCCTTGCGCGGATAAGTGGACAGCGAGTCATTATTTTGATTAGCTAGGACTCAGTGAACGACAGTCGGAAAAACCGATGACGTTTGCTCGAGTCCTGTTCGCTTCTGTGCGGGACTTGCGCATGGCCCCATTCAGAGCGATCTGGGTGGGGCCTTTTACATCTGCGGCAACAGGTTGTGATAAAAAGAGAACTTTAAAGAGAAAAAGGAGACGAAACAGAATGAAAATTGTAGTTGTTGGTGCGGGAGCAATGGGTCTGAGATATGGCGTCCTGCTGCAGGAAGTGGGGAACGATGTACAGTTTGTGGATACATGGGAACCGAATGTTGCCGCTATCCAAAAGAATCATGGTGTGGAAGTAACGCGTGACGGAGAGAACCCGCATTTAGTAAACGTGGCCGTACGCTATCCGGAAGAATATCATGGTGAACCTGATCTTGTCATTGTGTTCATTAAAGACATGCATACAGTTGAAGTGATGGAACGCTGTAAACATTTCCTTGGTGAAAATACTTACGTTCTGACTAACCAGAATGGATATGGCGGAGCTGAATATATTGCTCAGTTTGTTGACAGGAAGAAAATCATTGCCGGGACAGCCATGGTTGCAACCGTTATGAAGGGACCGGGCAAAGTGGATTTTGTCGGCAAACGCGGAGCCGGACATGTTCATATTGTAAAAATGGAAGGGGGACCGGATCCGTTTATTTATAAAGTGGCTGATGAAATGGAAAAGGCGCTGATGCATCCTACTGTGCAGACAGACTACATGGGAACGGTGTGGACCAAACTTGTCTTCAATTCTGTTGTCAACACACTGTGCACATTAATGAATATCAAGATGGGTGAGTTCGCGGCTTATAAAAATGCGGAAGAAATGTCGCGGAAGCTGATTTATGAAGCGTATGAAGCGATTGACGCGGAAGGTATTCAGATGGAAGTGAATCGCGATGAACTGGTTAAGCAGATCATGTTCGTATCGGAAGTATCGAACCCGCTGCACTATCCGTCCATGCATCAGGACATGACCACCAACAGGCCGACGGAAGTGGACTATATCAATGGAGCCATCGTCAGGCTCGCTGAAAAGCATGGACTGAAGGCCCCTTATCACTCGATGCTTGTGGATCTCGTGCATCTGAAAGAAGCTTCCCGCAAATATGAAGAGGAATCTGTCAAACAGGGTTAAGCAAAATCTGAACTTCGGATAATCGATCAGTCGGTTGTTTGGAGTTTTTTTGCGGCTTTTTTTCCGATGGGTTAAAATAACAGGAGATAGTTTCACCAAAATAAGGGATGTCTAGGAAATCGCAATTAAAACTGGGGGATATCATGGAAGAAAAATTCAAACGGATTCATATTATTGTGATGGATTCAGTTGGAATCGGGGAAGCATCCGACGCTGCAACATACGGCGATGAGGGCTGCGATACGCTTGGCCATACGGCAGAGGCAATGGGCGGGCTGCACGTCCCGAATCTGGAAAAGTTGGGACTGTCGAATATCCGCCCCGAAAAACCAATTCAAGGGGTAGCGGTGCAGGAACATCCCACGGCTTTTTATACGAAAATGCATGAAGTGTCTGCCGGCAAGGATAGCATGGACGGTCACTGGGAGATGATGGGTCTTCCGGTCATGACGCCGCTTCACACGTTTCCGAACGGCTTTCCGGATGAACTGATCCGGAAGATAGAAAAGTTCAGCGGCCGCAAAGTCATTTGGAACAAACCAGCGAGCGGAACGGAGATCATCAAGAGATTTGGCGAACGGCAAATGAAAACCGGAGAGCTGATCATCTATACATCGGGCGATTCGGTGCTGCAGATTGCCGCTCATGAACAGGTAATTCCACTCGACGAACTTTATGAGATCTGTGAATACAGCCGCAAGCTGACCATCGATGAACCTTATCATTTAGGCAGGGTGATTGCACGTCCTTATATTGGCAACCGTGCGGATAACTTTGAGCGGACAGCCAACCGGCGCGATCTGACTTTGGTGCCGCCTGAGAAAATGGTGATGGACACACTGGTTGAGGCAGGGTTTGAATCACTGGCAATCGGGAAAATCAACGATATTTTCAGTGGGCATGGTATCTCAGAAGGCTGGCACACAGTCAGCAATGAAGACGGGATGAACCGCCTGATCCAGGTGCTGGATCGTGATTTTCGCGGCCTCAGTTTCACGAATCTGGTTGATTTTGATGCAAAGTACGGGCATCGCCGTGAGCCGGTGCTTTTTGGTAAAGCACTCGAAGCTTTTGATCACCAGTTGGGTGAAGCAGTGGCAAAACTGACGGATCAGGATCTTATGATGATCACGGCCGATCATGGCAATGATCCGGGATTCAGAGGAACGGACCATACGCGTGAATACGTACCGTTGCTGATTTATTCTCCCAAGTTTGCAGAAGGGCGGGCGCTTCCTGTCCGTCAAATTTTTTCAGACGTTGGTGCGACTGCGGCAGATAATTTCGGTGTACGCATGCCCAGGGTGGGAACCAGTTTTCTCGATGAATTAAGCTGAAACGGGATGTGGTGCGATGAGAATGGTCGATATTATTGCGAAAAAAAGGGATGGATTTGAGCTTTCTCCGGAGGAAATTCGTTTTTTCATCGATGGCTACGTTGATGGAACCATTCCTGATTATCAGGCGAGTGCTCTGACCATGGCGATTTATTTTCGAGATATGACTGATCGGGAAATCGCCGAACTGACCCGTTCGATGGTCAACTCTGGTGAGACAGTTGATTTGTCAGGAATCAGAGGGATTAAGGTGGACAAGCATTCAACTGGCGGAGTCGGTGATACAACAACACTTGTTTTAGCCCCTCTTGTTGCCTCGGTCGGGGTTCCGGTTGCCAAGATGACCGGGCGCGGGCTTGGTTTTACGGGCGGTACGATCGATAAACTGGAGTCAATCAAGGGATTTCACGCTGAACTGACGCCGGAGAGGTTCATTGAGCTAGTCAACCGTGATCGGATTGCCGTGATCGGGCAAAGCGGCGAGCTCGTTCCTGCCGATAAGAAACTATATGCGCTGCGCGATGTGAGCGGGTCTGTGGAATCGATCCCGTTGATTGCGAGCTCAATTATGAGCAAGAAAATAGCAGCCGGAGCGGATGCGATTGTCCTGGAGGTAACCACCGGAGCGGGCGCTTTCATGAAAGATGAAAAAGATGCGGTACGCCTGGCCGAAACGATGGTGCACATCGGGCAGCGTGTCGGCAGAAAAACCGCGGCGGTGATTACGGATATGTCTCAGCCGCTCGGCCGTGCTGTGGGCAATGCACTTGAAGTTAAAGAAGCTATCGATACTTTAAAAGGGCAAGGTCCGGCCGATCTCAAAGAACTGGTCCTGGCTTTGGGCAGCCTGATGGTGCAATCAGCCGGCAAAGCGGATTCGAAAGAAGAGGCTGAGAAACTTCTGGAAAATTCATTGTCGCAAGGCAAAGCACTGAAGAAATTCCGGCAATTTATAGCCAACCAGGGTGGAAATCCGGATGTGGCAGATCATCCGGAACAATTGCCTCAGGCCAGGTTTCAAATCGAGCTTCTGGCAAAAACTTCAGGTTTTGTGACTGAGATGGCAGCGGATCAGATTGGACTGGTTGCCATGCAGTTGGGTGCCGGAAGAGCAACCAAAGAAGACAGCATTGATTTTGCTGCCGGAATCATGCTCCACAAAAAAGTCGGCGATCCGGTAACGGCAGGGGAATCCCTTCTGACGATTCACTCAGATCATGCCGATGTCGATGATGTGAGAGACAAGCTTTACCGTAGTATCAGAATCAACAGCCATGCGGAAAAACCACGGCTGATCCATCAAATAATTACAGAATGAGAATAAAGGGAGATAAAAAATGGTCAGCCTCGCAAAATATATTGATCATACGGCTCTAAAGCCGAATGTGACAAAAGCAGATATTCTAAAACTGACAGACGAAGCGAAAAAATTCGGTTTTGCTTCGGTATGTGTCAATCCATATTGGGTGAGTCTGGCAGCGCAGCAGCTGAAAGACTCAGAGGTGAAAGTCTGTACGGTTATTGGCTTTCCTCTTGGAGCAAATACAGCTTCAGTAAAGGCCTATGAAACGCGGGAAGCGATTGAGAACGGTGCCGGTGAAGTGGATATGGTGATCAATATAGGTGCACTGAAAAGCGGCCTTGAAGATGCGGTGGAGGAAGATATCCGTGCCGTGACAAAAGTTGCCGGTGGAAAGGCGCTGGTAAAAGTAATTATTGAAGCTTGCTTGCTAACTGATGAAGAGAAAATTAAGGCATGCCGGCTTGCTGTTAAAGCAGGCGCAGATTATGTCAAAACATCAACCGGTTTTTCAACGGGTGGAGCGACTCCTGAAGACGTTGCGCTGATGCGCCAGACTGTTGGGAATGATATCGGGGTCAAGGCGGCGGGGGGCATCCATTCTAGAATCGATGCGGAAGCTATGATTGCAGCTGGAGCTTCGCGGATCGGAGCCAGTTCTGGCGTGAAAATTATTGCTGAATGAGCGACGGGCAGTTGGTTCATCTGCACAAGACTGATAGTCTCAGACTGTTCAAGAGTTTGGCACTTGAAATATATTCATCAATTGTGTTATAATTTTTTTCGTGCTCAATAAAGGGCAATATGACGATAGGGCGTTGGGCAAGTGGTTAAGCCAATGGATTCTCATTCCATGATCACGGGTTCAATTCCCGTACGCCTTATTATTTTTTAAGAGAAACCATCTGATGCGGCCACTCAGGCGTCCGTATTGGGTGGCTTTTGCATTTTTTCGACTTGCAAATTGTACAAAAAGCTGTAATTTATGCCACAGATTATTGAAAACGCTTACGAACGAGGATACAATAGAAATGGAAATAATGTGAACAAATTGTGACGAAAACATTTAAGGTAAACTTCTTGATGAATAGATCGAAGGGGGCGAACTATTTTGGGACGAAAGAAAATTGTCATTCTTGGCGCAGGATACGGAGGGCTCAGGGCATTAAAAAAATTGCAGGATATGCATCCGGATGTCGATCTGGTGATCATTAACAGAAATGATTATCATTGCGAAGCGACTCTGCTGCACGAGGTGGCAGCAGGCACGACAGAGGCTGAGGGTATCTGTTATCCGATCAATTATGTGATTGACAGAAAGCAGACTTTGTTTATTCAGGATACGGTTCTAGGCGTTGATCAGAAAGCAAAGAAAGTGATTCTGGAAAGACATGCACCTCTAGTTTACGATTATTTGCTGATTGCCCTCGGTTTTGAACCTGAATCATTTGGTATACAGGGTATATCGGAATATGCACTTGCTATTTCCGATATTCCTTCAGTAAAGCGGATCCGTCGGCATTTAGAAAATGAGCTGGTCAAATGGCGTGAAGACCCTAATGACGAGCATCTGACAGTTGTTGTCGGCGGCGCAGGATTTACAAGTTTCGAATTTCTCGGCGAATTGACGGATCACCTGCCAAAGCTGGCAGAACGCTACCATATCGATCAGGATAATATGCATGTGGTTTGTATTGAACCAACACCGAACGTGTTACCCATGTTTGATCGACGCCTCGCAGATTATGGCAGCCGGAAATTGAGGGACCGCGGTGTTGAATTTGTCATTGGTCGTGTCAACCGAGTTGTCCCCGGACACGTCTACTATAAAAACGGTGATAATTTAAAAGTGATTCATGCAGGAACCTTTATATGGACGGGCGGGGTAAGAGGCAGCTCTGTTATTGCGGCATCCGGGTTTCGGCAGCATCGCGGCAGGGTTCCGGTAAATGCGGATCTGACCGTTCCTGATGCCGGCGATATCATGATTATTGGTGACTGTTCTGCGGTAATCGATCCGGAGAGCGGGCAGCCCTTTCCGACAACTGCACAGATTGCGATTCAGCAGGCCAACTATGCGGCCTATAATCTGAATGCTCTGGTCAGAGGAAAGCCGATGAAAAACTTTGTTTATAAGACAAAGGGAACAGTCTGCTCTCTTGGGAAAAATGATGCCATGGGCCAGGTGCTGGGGAAAAATTTTAAGGGATATCCGGCATCATTCATGAAGAAAGTGATTGAGAATCGTTCGCTCGTGCAAATCGGCGGTGTTGAAACCATGCTGAAAAAGGGCCGCTTTAACTTTAACAGATAATTATTTGCAAAGAAGAACCGCCTCCGGTATTTATTCCGAGAGGCGGTTCTGATTTATTTGACCCTTGTTAAACGTTCTTTATCTTTTTATAGCAATCTTATTTAATTGTGACAGGTTCAGGGATCTTGGCAAGTGCCTGATCCAGATCCCAGATAATGTCATCCACACTTTCAATGCCGATTGATACACGAATCAAATCCGGTGTAACACCGGTGACAGCCTGTTCCTCAGGGGTCAGTTCTGCGTGTGTGGTGCTTGCAGGATGGATGATCAGTGACTTGGCATCGGCAACATTGGCAAGCAGAGAGAACAGCTTAACATTGTTGATCAGCGTTTTTCCTGCTTCCAGTCCGCCTTTGACACCGAAAGTAAAAATCGATCCGGCACCTTTTGGCAAATACTTCTTGGCCAGTTCGCGATAAGGGCTGCCTTCGAGTTCAGGATAATTGACCCAGGTGACCTTTGGATGGTTGCTGAGGAACTTAACCACTTTGCGCGCGTTCTGAACGTGGCGTTCAACACGGACTGACAATGATTCAAGTCCCTGCAGGAAATAGAATGCGTTCTGCGGGCTGATTGTCGCGCCGGTATTGCGAAGCAGCTGGACGCGGGCCTTTGCTGCGAATGAAGCAGGAGCCAGATCTGCGTAAACCAATCCACCGTAACTTTTATCCGGTTCTGTGAAGTCCGGGAATTTACCGCTTGCGCGCCAATCGAATTTACCGCCATCAACAATGACACCACCGATAGCCGTGCCATGTCCGCCAATGAACTTTGTGGCAGAATGGACAACGACATCCGCGCCGAAATCGATTGGCCGGATTAGATAAGGTGTACCAAAAGTGTTGTCGATAATGAAAGGAATCTTATTTTCATGGGCAATTTTAGCAACCGCTTCAATATCAAGGACGTTGATTTTTGGGTTGCCTATGGTTTCACCATAAATAGCTTTTGTTTTGTTATCAATCGCTGCACGGAAGTTTTCAGGATCATCGGGGTCAACGAATTTAACGTCGATTCCCAGTTTTTTCAGCGTCACGGAAAACAGCTCGAACGTACCGCCATACAGTGTGCTGGCAGAAACGATATTGTCGCCGCTGCTTGCTACGTTCAAAATGGCATAAGTGATTGCCGCCAGCCCTGAAGCGGTGGCCAGCCCGGCCACACCGCCTTCCAGTGCAGCAATGCGTTTTTCAAAGACATCTTCCGTAGGGTTCATGATGCGTGCGTACACATTGCCTGGTTTTTTCAGTTGAAAAAAGTCCGCCGCTTCGTCAGCGTCTTTAAAAACAAATGAACTTGTCTGGTAAATCGGTACGGCACGTGCCCCTGTGGCCGGATCGGGAACCTGCCCGGCATGCACCTGCAATGTTTCAAAACCAAACTGCCTTTTTTCTTCAGCCATTTCGATCTCTCCCTACACTCCTAATTTTAATTAAATAAAATCTTAGATTTGGAAAGAATTACAGATTGGAAAGGGCTGCAAATAAAAAAGCTGCTCCCGCCAGAATAGAGGGAAGCAGCTTTTTCGCCGATTCTTTTCTTATCTGCCAGAATTTAATCTGCTGGAATTAACACCATACACTGCGTGCTGGTTGTCGGGCTTCGCAGGGCCAGTCCCTCCGCCACTCTTGATAAGATTTATTTAATTGACGTTAGTTTACTACCATTTACAAACTTAGTCAACACATAAATACAAGTAAATTGCTGGCTTTAATATATTTTTTTAACTATAAAAAAGGAGGAGGGCAGCGCTGCTCTCTTCCTTTTAAAAATGATTAGATATCTTAAAAATATCTGATTAGTAGAGTCCGTCAACTGTCTCTTTTGTGCTGATGAAGATATTCTTAGTCTGAGTGTATGCTTCGAGAATACTCTTGTACGTTTCACGACCGATGCCGGATTTTTTATAGCCGCCAAACGGCGCACCTGCAGGCAGCTGGTTGTACGTGTTGACCCACATCCGTCCGGTGCGGACGCCGCGTGCAACTTTAAGCGCCGTATTCAGATTGCTCGTCCAGACCGCTCCGCCCAGACCGTAATCAGACTGGTTAGCCAGCTTGATGACTTCATTGGTGTCCTTGAATTTGATCACGGTCGCAACCGGTCCGAAGATTTCCTCCTGTGCAATCCGCATGTTGTTCGTGGCATTAGCGAGGATGGTTGGTGCCATGAATTCACCATTTTCCAAGCCGTCCCTCATCAGTTTCTTGCCGCCGGTTACCAGCTTTGCGCCTTCATCTTTGCCGATCTTGACGTAATCCAGAATTTTTTCCAGCTGGCGCTTGTTGACCTGGGCACCCATCTGAACGCCGTCTTCCCAGGGAAGGCCGACTTTGACATTTTCAAAAGCATCTTTCAGAGCGCCCACGAATTTGTCATAGATACCCTCCTGAACAAAGATTCGCGAACCTGCGCAGCAAACCTGGCCCTGGTTGAACAGAATGCCGAGCTGTGCCCCTTCAATCGCTCTGTCCCAAGGTGCGTCATCGAAGAAAATATTCGCCGATTTGCCGCCGAGTTCCAGTGTAGCTGGAATCAGGCGTTTAGCTGCGGCATCGGCCACTTCATAGCCGACCTGAGTAGAGCCGGTGAATGCCAGCTTTGCAAAACCGTCATGATGCAGCATGTAATCGCCGGAATCGGATCCGCGGCCGGTAATGACGTTAACAACACCTGCCGGAAGAGCCTGATCCAGCAGCTTAGCCAGTTCGAGCAGACTCAGCGAGGTAGAGGATGAAGGATGGATAACAACGGTATTGCCAGCGGCGATAGCCGGTGCGATTTTCCAGGCCGCCATCAGTAGCGGGAAGTTCCACGGAACAATCTGGCCGACAACCCCGATCGGTTCCTTAAGGTTAATGGTCAACGTGTTTTCATCAAGTGCTTTGGCTGTGCCTTCTTCTGAACGGATAACTCCGGCAAAATAGCGGAAGTGGTCAGAGCTGGCGGGAATATCCACTGTGCTCGTTTCTCTGAAGGGCTTGCCGTTGTCCAATGTCTCAACGAGTGCCAGATGATCGGCATTTGCATCAATCAGATCGGCTATTTTCAGCAGAATAGCACTTTTTTCCTGAACACCGACTTCTTTCCAAGTTTCGAAAGCTTTTGTTGCTGCTTCAACGGCAGCATCTACATCTTCATGACTGGCGTTAACGAATTCGGTCAGTTTTTCGCCGGTACTAGGGTTATAGCTTGCGATTTTTCTTCCATCAGAGCCTTCAACCCACTTTCCGCCAATGTATAATTTGTAATCCGTGTCAATGGCATGATCAAGAACGGTGCTTTGGATACTCATAAACTAAACTCCCTTTCTTGTTTAAAGTGTAATTTATAGCACGCTTTCATTGTAGAACACAATAGGAGAAAATAAAATGAAAACGCTCTATTTTTTATATGGTTGATAGAATCATATGGAAGAGTTACCGAACCGGCTTATTCAAAAGGATAGCGGATACCCCATTGGTTCCTGACATGAGTCATAATGCTGATAACGTCTGAAGTAAGTGACAGCGTGTCCTCACTGCGTTCTCCGAGAACGGCTGCATTCATATCCTCATATTCGTAGGCCATGGCCTTCGCCGTTTCACCGGCATCGACGGTTTCCGTCGTTCCGTCAGGGTAAGCCAGCGTCGCTTGATCAGCCCTTGGGAAGTTATCGACAGTAATATAAGCTTTATCTCCGGTAATAATACCTCTCTTCGGGAGTTTCGCACGCATGGTCAGCGCAACTACTGCCATCTGGTCATCAGAGTTTTTCAGGATGATACCGGATGATTCATCAACGCCGGTTTCAAATGTTTTGACCGTGGTAAGCACTTCATCAGGCTGGCTCGACAGAAAGAATCGCGCAAACGACAGAGCATAAGTGCCGATATCAAGAAGTGCGCCGCCGGCAAGGTTCATATTGAAAAAACGGCTCTTGGTATCATAAGGTTTTAAGCTCCCGAACGAGACCTGAACCATTTTCAGTTCACCGATTTTTCCGCTGGCTACCATTTCTTTCAGCTTTCGGTAGAGCGGCATATGGTAAATGGTCATAGCCTCGGCAACGACCAGGTGCTTTTCTTTTGCCAGACGAATTACAGGATCCAGCTGTTCGCTGCTGACTGTGATTGCTTTTTCACAAAGCACGTGTTTACCGTTTTTCAGACTCTTGACCAGATAGTCGTAGTGATTGGAATGCGGCGTCGAAAGATAGATGATGTCGATATTCGGATCCTTCAGCATTTCATCGTAATCCCCGTACGCCTTTTCAATATGGTGCGCGTCTGCGAATGCCTTGGCACGTTCCAGATTGCGGGAACCTACCGCGTAAATTTTTCTACCGGCTGCATGAACGGTATCCGCGAATTCGGACGCAATACTTCCGGGACCAATAATGGCCCACTTGAACTCTTTCATAATCGATTACCTTTCCGATTCATTTTTGGTAATCCACTTCATGCCGTTGCTGCCTGCGACAAGCACTTTGGAGACAACACCTGTAAAAAGTGAAGTATCAACAACGCCACTGATGGATTTCAATTGTCGTTCCAGAACCTCAATGTCATCCACATCGGTAAAAAAAGTGTCCATCAGAAGATGCCCGTTATCGCTCACCGTAAATCCATCCTTAGCAGCACTTTGCCGCATGACCGGCCTCCCGCCGAGCTCTGACACCTTCCTTTTCACATAGGAAATGCCGGCTTCAAGCACTTCAAGGACAACCGGCAGCTCGAACGTCAGCTTTCGGACAAACTTTGTTTCATCGACAAGCAAGATGTAGTCATCCGCCATGGAAGCGATCAGCTTCTCCTTAGTGTGAATACCGCCGCCGCTTTTCAGTGCGTGAAGCTGTTCATCCACTTGGTCGCAACCGTCGAATGCCAGATCAATATGATCGACGGTCTCCGTATACAGGACATTGAGTCCGCTGTCCAGGCAAGCCAATTTTGTCTTCACGGAAGGGGTTACAATTTTCAAATCAAGAGCTTCATTTTCTTTAATAAAACCAATCAGATAACTGATCGTGCTTCCGCCTCCGAGACCAACGACCGAATGCTTTGGGATGATCTTTAGAGCCTCCCGTGCGCAGTCTTGCTTTATATTGCCCATACCCATCATCTCCCTCAAAAACATGCACATGTGTGCTAATAGACATAATATGTGCATCTTAATGACTTAAGTATAGCTTTGGCTTTTTTGACTGTCAAACAATAATTATCGGCAATCAGCAAATATTTACATAGGAAAATGATGCAGATATAATTTTTTGAAAAGAATGTACAAAAGATTATTTTGTGAACATATGTGAAAAGGAACAGTCGCTCATGAGTGTTATGCTGACTCAAAGTCAGCGATATTCATAAATCATTTGAAGGGCACCAAATTTTGAGGGGCATCAATTTTTCACTGGATGAGGGCAAAGTACTGGTCATCATCGGTCTCTCGGGTTCCGGAAAGACAACGATCCTTCTCAGTCTCAATCTGCTGGAGATTCCTGAAAAAGGATTCCTGGGGATAGACGGGAAACAGGCGAATTTCAGTCAGCTGGTCGCAAAGAAAACGATCAGGGAAATCCGGCGGAAATCCGCCATGGTTTTTCAGGGGTATAACCTTTTCCCGCACAAGACCGTACTTGAAAATGTGATTGAAGGACCCGTATCAGCTTTCAGGCGGGCAGCAGCAGCGGGTCGGTATCGCACGCGCTGTAGCACTGAAGCCGAAACTTCTGCTTTTTGACGAACCAACCTCTGCTCTTGATCCGGAGCTCGTCAGCGATGTCCTGAAGGTCATGAAGAATCTGACTCAGGAGGGCTGGACGATGGTGGCCGTTACACATGAATTAAAATTTGCTGATAAAGTGGCTGACGAAGTCCTGTTTATAGACGACGGAGAGATTCTGGAGAAAGGGACTCCGGATGATATCTTTAAACGGCCGCAGCATGAACGGACAAAACAGTTCCTGAGCAGGATTCTGAAACGGGTGTGATCCGAAGTATAACTGATAGATTGACACGAATGTCCCGAGATATTTTTTGTCCCGGGGTTTTTTAATGAGTTCAGCTGATATTCGACAAACAGCAGCTGCTATCTTTTACAAGAGAGGTAGTCTGCCTGAGATTTTCTTCAAATGGCAATGAATCGGCCCCGAAAACGCTGCTATGGAGATAATTTGCAGAAAATATTTTAATTTGAAAATAATTTTGCGAGTGTGTATAATTCGCTTATAGTTGCTTCTTTGGGGAGGAAAGATGATGGTTAAGAAAAAAAATGTGGCTTTTAATGTAGCCATGGGTGCGGCATTTTTGATGGCCATGTCCGCCGTTGGCCCGGGATTTTTGACACAAACGGCTACATTTACATCACAATTAGGCGCAGATTTTGGCTTTGCCATACTTATTTGCATCTTGGTAGACATTGGTGTTCAGTTGAACATTTGGCGGATCATTTGCGTGTCAGGGAAGAAGGCGCAGATGATTGCCAATGAGCTGTTCCCTGGACTTGGTTATTTATTGACCGCCTTGATTGTGCTAGGCGGTCTGACTTTTAATATCGGAAATATCGGCGGTGTCGGGCTTGGACTTAATGTCCTGTTCGGTATTTCCCCGGAGAATGGCGCTCTTATTGGCGGGGCCATTGCCTTGGTTATTTTTCTAGTCCGTAATGCGCTGCTGGTGATGGACCGTACTGTTCAAGTCCTTGCCGTTGTCAAAGTGTTCCTCATTATTTTTATCGTGGCGATCAGCTCACCTCCAGTTGGGGAGGCTGCACTGCATACTTTTGTTCCATCACATATCGACTTTTATTCCATTGTAACCATTGTCGGCGGAACGGTTGGCGGGTATATTTCTTTCGCAGGTGGTCACAGATTGCTGGAAGGCGGGCTCAAGGGGAAGAAAAGCATACCTTATATTAATGGAGGAGCGCTGACAGGCATCGGCGTTGCCTCGATCATCCGGATCTTGCTTTTTCTCGCAGCCTTGGCTGTTATCGCAGAAGGGTTCAAGCTCAATCCTTTAAATCCTGCGGCAAGCATCTTCCAGTCGGCAGCCGGCAATTTCGGCTATAAGTTTTTTGGCCTTATTTTGTTTGCGGCCGGAATGACGTCGACTTTAGGTTCAACCTTTACATCGGTGTCATTCTTGGATTATTCTAAATCTGACAGTGAAGATAATCTGTACCATAAGATACGCCCTTATCTCATTATTTTCTTTATCGTTTTTTCTACAGCAATCTTCTACTTTATCGGCAGCCCTGCTAAGGTGCTTGTTGTTGTCGGGGCAATTAACGGATTAATTCTTCCGATTGCATTGGCCATTCTCTTGATTGCTGTGACGAAGAAAAAGATTATGGGAGAATTATATAAACACCCGCTCTGGCTTTCGATTTTCGGCTGGATCATTGTCGTATTTATGGCTTATGCGGGTATTCAGTCCGTGTATAAGGGATTGATATCTCTTCTATGAAGTCCATACCAGTGATTACTGAAGGGGAATGGTTCTGCAATGACTCAAATTGATTTAAACTGTGATTTGGGGGAAAGTTTCGGACATTATGTGATTGGAAATGATGCACGCGTTCTGCCATTGATCTCGTCGGCAAACGTCGCTTGTGGCTTTCATGCCGGCGATTTTTCCGTGATGCACAGGACAGTTACACAGGCAAAAGATAACCATGTAGCTGTCGGTGCACATCCCGGCCTTCCGGATCTTGAAGGCTTCGGTCGCCGGGAAATGAAGGTCACTCCCTCTGAGGTCTATGATATGGTCGTCTATCAAATCGGGGCGTTGCGTGCGGTGGCTGCAGCTCAGAAAATCAGGCTGAATCATGTTAAACCGCATGGTGCACTGTATCATATGGCAGCCGAGCATGAGAAAATTGCCGAGGCAGTCGCTCAGGCGATTGCCGATCTAGATCCTGAACTTCTTCTTTTTGGCATGGACGGCACATACCTGACAAAAGCCGGTGAGAAAGCCGGCCTTCATGTGATTTACGAGGCATACGCCGACCGAACGTATCAGCCTGACGGGTCGCTGACACCGCGCTCTCAGCCAGGCGCACTGATCACAAATACAGATCAAGCACTGAATCAGGTGCTTCAAATGATACAGAGGGGCGTAGTGAAAACGGCTGGTGGGCGGGAAATACCGGTCAGGGCGGAAACAATCTGTGTTCATGGGGACGGAGCTGCAGCACTGGCTTTTGCTGGCACTATCAGGAGCGAACTGCAAAAGTGTGGAATAACAATAGCAGCCTGGCACTAATAAACTAAGGGATGAGCCAAATGACTGATTATGAAACACTTTCGGGAGAAATACCTTCCAAAGTCCGGAAATTTATTCGTGAAGGTAAGTGGAATCAACCGACGAGTGGCCTTTCCAATGGGTACACGCAGGCGAATCTAGTGATACTGCCTGAAAAGTATGCCTATGATTTTTTGCTTTTCTGCCAGCGTAATCCGCGTCCGTGCCCATTGCTGGAAGTTTTGGATACCGGTGATCCATTTGTTGCATCGACAGCAGATCACGCGGATATACGGACGGATATTCCGAAGTACCGCATTTACAGAAAGGGCATTTTAAGTGCTGAAGTGCCAGACATTCGTTCCTTTTGGCAGAAGGATTTTGTCACATTCCTGATCGGTTGCAGTTTTAGTTTTGAACAGGCGCTGCTGGAGAATGATATTCCAGTCCGCCAGATTGAAGAACAGTGCAATGTGCCCATGTTTCGGACAACGATTTCCTGTAAATCCGCTGGAATTTTTAAAGGCCCGCTGGTTGTCAGCATGCGTCCCATGTCTGAAAAACAGGCAATCCGGGCCATTCAGGTGACCAGCCGTTTTCCGTCTGTACACGGCGCGCCGATACACTTTGGGAGTCCGGAAAAGATAGGCATTCATGATCTGTCTCATCCTGATTTTGGAGACGCAGTGACCATTCACAATGGAGAGATTCCCGTATTCTGGGCCTGCGGAGTCACGCCGCAGGCTGCCGTCATGGCTTCACAGCCCGAAATCGCGATTACGCATGCCCCCGGTCATATGTTTATTACCGACCGTAAAGATACAGCATTCAGTATTTTATAAAGCAATCATGAAATTTTTACCTGGAACTTGCCTAAGGGCAGGTTCTTTCATTAATGGACGTAACAAGAGAGGAAAAAGGAGGGTAATCGATGTGACTATTGAACCGTTTGGTGATCAGGCAGTCCGCGTCATTTTCGGCGATCAGATCGCTCCCTCTGTTCAGTTGAAAATCAGCCGTTTTATCCAGCTTTTTGATCAGAACCCGTTTAGTGGTTTTATCGAATACGTGCCGGCCTATACAAATGTCGTTTTTTATTATGATCCGATGAAAGTCATCGGGAGCGGGCATAAAAATCGTTCAGCCCAGCGGCAGGTGATCGACTACCTGACGGAGCTGTCTCAAGATGTTAAGAAAGGTTCGGAGCATGAATCATTTAGGAGGGTGGTTCATATTCCGGTGTGTTACGGGGGAACATTCGGACCGGATCTCAATGAAGTGGCAGCCGCCCACGATTTGCAGCCTGACGAAGTCATTGCCCGGCATTCTGCTCCGCACTATCTCGTCTATATGCTTGGTTTTGCACCTGGTTTTCCTTTTTTGGGCGGGCTTCCGGAGGAGTTGGCTACCCCGCGCCGGGCCACACCGCGTTTGAAAATTGCAGCGGGATCGGTGGGCATCGCCGGCAAACAGACAGGCGCCTATCCCCTGGATTCACCGGGCGGATGGCAGATCATCGGGCGGACACCTGTACCCTTATTTACTCCGGAAACGAATCCGCCAACTCTGCTTCAGGCCGGGGATCTGGTTAAATTTGATCCGGTCACGGAGCAGGAGTTCAAATGCATATACGGGGGGTGCAATGATGGCACTCACTTTGCTTGAAAAGGGGTTCGCTGCTTCGATTCAGGATCTGGGACGATTCGGTTACCAAAGATATGGCATCATCGCGGGCGGTGTAATGGATCCACCATCGGCGAAACTGGCAAACTGGCTGGTTGCCAATTCCGAATCCATGGCACTCATTGAATTTTCTTTTAAGGGGCCAAGTATTCTTTTTACGGAGGACACACTTTTCGCTTTGTCGGGAGCCGACTGTCGTCCGGAACTTGATGGATTGGTGATTCATACTGGGAAGCCATATTTTGCACAGGCCGGTCAGATCCTTGTGATCGGAGGACTGATTTCAGGCAGCCGAGGCTATCTGGCTGTTTCCGGCGGTATAGATACACCCGAGTGGTTCGGTAGCCGCTCAACTTATACGCGCGCGGGGAAAGGCGGATACAAGGGCCGGCTGTTGCAGGAACAGGACCGGATTCCTGTCGGACAACCTTCACAGCTGGCAAAAAAGCTGATGGATGGGGTGCCGGTTAAATCAGATTTGGGCGGCTGGTTTTTTTCCCTATTCAGAGCGTATCGCCGGATCCAAAATATACGGGTGATGCCCGATACACTCTGGCCACGGTTTTCTGAATCGAGCCGACAGGCATTCCTTCATTCGGAATATAAGATCACGGCTTCGTCAGACCGGATGGGCTGCAGGCTGGAAGGGGTGGCACTCTCCCTTGATAACCCCTTTGAGATGTATTCGGAGGCTGTAACGAATGGCTCGATTCAAGTTCCGCGGAGCGGCCAGCCAATTATTCTGATGACCGACCACCAGTCTACAGGGGGCTATCCGCGGATCGCCCAGGTGGCGTCTGTTGATCTGCCGCTGCTGGCTCAGTTGCCTCCGAACAGCCGGATAAGCTTTAAAAAAATAACGATTGCCGCGGCTGAACAACTTTTGCTGAAACAACATGAAAGTCTGAACCTCCTTCATAAACGTATAATCCACAAACTTGAGAGCCTGATTCAGTGAAATTACTTTCTGTGTCAGAAAATGTAACATCGCCCTGTTTTTAGTGTACGTTGTCTTTGCTTAGAACCTGTATTTGGCATATAATGAAGCCTGGAGTTGTGAACATAGGGGGAAACGGAATTGGCAAAAGAAATATCGACATCAATGGTTGAGAAATATTCTGAGAAAATCCAGGCGAAGCCAAAGAATAAAATCATTAAAGATGCAGTGATGAAAAATGGCATCAATGCAGCCACATTAAATAATGATTCTGTCGTTTCCATGAATCCTGTATTTTCAGAAGAGATTGAGACCGGAAAAGTAACGGATCAGAAGATGAGCGGAAGATGCTGGATGTTTTCGGCATTAAACACATTCCGTCACAAGCTGAACAAAGCATTCGATCTGAAAGATTTTGAGCTATCGCAGAACTATACATTATTCTGGGACAAATTCGAGAAGTCAAACTATTTTCTTGAAAGCATTATCGAAACTGCGGACGAGCCGCTGGAAGGGCGTTTGGTATCCTGGCTGATGACGACGCCGCAGCAGGACGGCGGCCAGTGGGATATGCTGGTATCTATTATTGAAAAATATGGCATTGTTCCGAAACAGGTTATGCCGGAAACGTTCCAGAGCAGCCGTACCGTGGAACTCAACAGGCTTCTAAATACAAAGCTGCGTGAAGATGCCGGGGCTTTGAGAAAGCTTCATGAACAGGGAAAATCAAATTCGGATCTTGAAGCGGCCAAGGATGAAATGCTCGAAGACATTTATAGGATTCTTGTATTATCGCTTGGCGAGCCGCCTAAAAAATTTGATTTTGAATACCGTGACGAAGAAAAAAAGGAGTTTCATAGAGAAACCGGTATTACGCCTCAGGAGTTTTTTAAGAAGTATGTAGACATGGACTTGAATGATTATGTCAGCATCATTAATGCACCGACCAAGGATAAGCCATTCAACAAGACGTATACCGTCCAATATCTGGGCACGGTCGTTGGCGGACACAAAATCAAGTATCTGAATGTTGATATGGAAACACTGAAGAAACTGGCCATTAGCCAGATTAAGGACAAACAAACTGTCTGGTTCGGCTGCGATGTCGTTCTCTATACAGAACCTAAGCTCGGTGTTATGGATAAAGATGTATTTGATTACGATACTGCATTCAGCACTGAATTTGGCCTGACAAAAGCGGAACGTCTGGACTATCACGAAAGCTGCCTGACCCACGCTATGGTGCTTACCGGAGTCAATCTTGTCGACGGCAAGCCGAACCGTTGGAAGGTTGAAAACAGCTGGGGCGAAACTCGTGGAAATAAAGGGTATTTTGTCATGAGTGACAAATGGATGGATGAATTTACCTATCAGATTGTCGTTAATAAAAAGTATTTGTCTGACGAACTGAAAGCAGCCTTTGAACAAAAACCTACTGTGCTGAAACCATGGGATCCGATGGGTGCCTTGGCATTGACGAAATAATAAGCATAGAAGTAAGAAAGAACCGCTTCTCCTGAATTTAAGGGGGGCGGTTTTTTCGATCCTGAATGATAAACGGGATACCGACGCCTGATCGTTCTTCCGCAAATTATTTTTTGCATAATTTTCAAAAAGCCACTACAATAAACTATGTGTCTGTCTCTAGGATTAAGACAGAAAAATGTTGGACACAGATAAAGAATGGGGAAACTGCGATTATGGATCTGCTGATTAATTTTCTGAAGAAGCGGTCAGTAAGGCGTGTGCTTATTTTTGCTTTGCTGATCCTCATATTGTATCTGGTTAGAAGTATGATGGATCTCCTTTTGCTGACTTTTATTTTCTCGTTTCTGATTGACAGGCTGGAGTCATTTTTACATCGCCATTTGAATGTTCCGAGGCGGCTTGTACTGATTGTTCTTTACTGTATGATCGGCCTTGCCATTTATGCGGCGATAACCATTTATTTGCCGATTGTCGCTGTGCAGACCGTTGAACTGTATAAGTCGGTTACGAAGGCGATCCGGGACATTCACGGTTCATTTCTTGTAACTGCTGCCATGGATCAACTGAAAAAATACAATATCGGATCTTATCTGGGATCCGGAGTCAAATTTTTGATTGATTCGTTCTCATCCTTCGGTACATTTACGATTGACTTATTTCTAGCTTTGCTGCTCAGTCTTTTCTTTTCGCTTGAGAAAGATCGCCTGATCCAGTTCACCAAAGGCTTTAAGACAAGCAAAATCGGATTTCTGTATGATGAGATTGCTTTTTTTGGTGCCCGGTTTGTAGATACTTTCGGAAAGGTGCTGGAAGCGCAGTTCATGATTGCTCTGGTCAATACAGCGATCACTTCAATCGTTCTGGCCGTGCTGCATTTTCCGCAGCTGTTCAGTCTAATTTTCATGATTTTCGTCCTCAGTCTGATTCCTGTGGCCGGCGTGATCATTTCACTGATTCCACTGTGTATTATCGGCTACACAATCGGCGGCATTCAGGACGTGATTTACATGGTTCTGACCATTCTGGCCGTCCACGTGGTTGAAGCCTATGTCCTGAATCCGAAACTGATGTCGGCCAAAACTGAGCTCCCTGTTTTTTATACATTCGTTGTGCTGATCTTTTCGGAACATTTTTTCGGTATTTGGGGCCTTATTGTCGGGCTGCCGGTCTTTGTTTTCCTGATCGATGTGCTGGGCGTCGAATATAAGCGTCCGGCGAAAAAACTGCCCTTTCGCAAATCCAAAGGTCAAAGAGAAGACTGATTTGTTTAGTTCCTGATGCTTCCGTTTGCAGAAAACAAGAATATTAATGGATATAGAAATTATGAGTAGAAATGAAAAAGAGGTATTTTGATGGATAAATATTCCATTTTTGGGTTAACGCAAGATCAACTGACTGCATGGATGCTGAAACATGGAGAAAAAAAGTTCCGGGCAGCTCAGATTTGGGACTGGCTTTATATCAAACGCGCCGACAGCTTCGATGAAATGACCAATCTGTCTAAAAAAGGCATTCAATTGCTAAAAGATCATTTTGTAATGGGGACGCTGGAAGAACAGGTTGCGCAGAAAGCAAAGGACGGAACAACCAAGTATCTGTTTCGCCTGGCTGATGGCAATTTGATTGAAACGGTACTGATGCCGCATGAATATGGGCTTTCGGTCTGTGTCACTTCGCAGGTTGGCTGTAATATCGGCTGCAGTTTCTGCGCCAGCGGACTGTTGAGGAAAAACCGCGATCTGACGAGCGGAGAGATGGTGGAACAGCTGCTGGCGATCCAGAAAAGTTTAGATCGACAAGGGAACGATGAACGGGTTGGACATGTTGTTGTCATGGGTATCGGCGAGCCATTTGATAACTTTGATCAGGTGATGAATTTTTTGCGGATTATCAATGATCAGAAGGGTTTGTCGATTGGGGCACGGCACATTACCGTGTCGACCAGCGGCATCGTACCGAAAATTTATGAATTTGCGGATATTGACTGGCAGGTCAATTTGGCTATTTCACTTCACGCGCCGAACAATGAGCTGCGCAGCCGGATCATGAAAATCAACAAAGCATATCCGATTGAAGAATTAATGAGCGCTGTCGACTACTATCTGAAAAAGACAAATCGGCGGATTACCTTTGAGTATATTATGCTGAGAGACATCAATGATCATAAGGAAGAAGCCTTTCAGCTGGCCAGGTTGCTCGAAAACAAGCGCCATCTGGCCTACGTGAATCTGATTCCGTATAATCCCGTCGAGGAACATTCTGAATACCAGCGCAGTGAGAAGGAAGCGGTCAAAACCTTCTATGATACGCTGAAAAGCCGGGGCGTTAATGCGGTCATCCGCAAAGAGTTCGGAACCGACATCGATGCTGCGTGCGGACAGCTGCGCAGCAAGCAGATTAAGAAAGAGCGCGTGCGTAAAGCGTAAGATAAACAATCAAAAGTGAATCATGACAACCCCGGATGGAAACGGAATCCTGTTTTCACCCGGGGTTTGTTTAAAAAGCAGAGAGAGTTTCTCTCACATGATGCAGAAGCGGCGCGGATCATTCAGAGAATCATTTCTTGAATGGCAGTGAAAATGAGTTGCTTTTAGAATGGCTCTACCACTCTACATGAGCAAAAAACTGTTCTGAACGTGTTGCTCACCCTAAAAAACTGCAAACACGCTCATAACAGTGAAAGTTACTCCTGACTAGATAAAGTCGCTCCTAAGTTAACGAAATTGACCAATTGTCCTTCTTTTGAGAAAAGTTGATTGAAAGCTTCGAAAGTGGAGAAGATGATAAAAAACCTTTTCAAATTCAGCGGCAGTGCAAGTAGATGTAAAAAAAGAAGCCGCCGATATTCAGGCAAGCTTCCAAGATGTTGCATCTTGCGCGTTTGTTCAAGATTCATAGTTGATTTTATCTATGTGCGGCAGTTCGTGTGAAGCACCGGCGGGCTGCAGGCTTTCATCCGGAATATTCAAGATAAACTTGACGATATTTTCCGGGATCTGCGGATTGACATACTCCTGCTGCGATTTTTTGATTTCTTTGAGCATGGCGACATTATTCTCAAGCAGTTCATTAATGGTAGGGACAAGATCGTTCATTGAATCACAAGTGATCGCCAGATGGTACTTTTCCGCAAACCGCGGATTGCCGGCTTCCTGGCCAGGAAGCGCCCCTGTAATCACAATCGGTGTATTGCACGAAACAGCCTCCATCATGACATTCGGGCTGCTGCGGACAAAGGCGATATCGGAATCCGCAATCAGATCCTGGATATTTCTTGTGAATCCATAAATGGTGACTTTATCGCCATATTTCTTGCCCAATGTTTTTTTCAGGTGAGCTTGTAATTTTTCATTTCTACCAGCTACAATAGTAATATTGAATCCAAATGTTTCGATCAGGGTCTTAGCCATTTTGCCCATGTTGCCAACACCCTCGCCGCCGCTCATAATCAGGCAGTTCAGCGGCTTGTCAGGCTGATAGTGTTCCGCATCTTTGGGTGTGTGGCTGTAAAAGCGCTCGCGAACCGGGAATCCCAGGACTTTGATCTTATCGGCCGGGACACCGAATTCAATACATTTTTCTTTAGCTTCTATTGTCGGGCTGATAATATAGTCGGCACGCGGATCCGCCCAGAACGGGGTGATACTGATCAAATCTGCGATTAAAGTAACAAAAGGAATACGAATGTCATTTTTCCCAAGTATGTTAAGTATGGAACCGTTAAAGTTCGGGTGTACAGTCAAAATCAGATCCGGCTTGACTTCATCAAGCAAAGCAAGAAATCTTGTACGTATTTTCAGCTCAATCAGGTGATTGACAAAAGACGCCTTGACAGATGTGTAGTCCCAAATGATCTTCCATAAATGTTCCGAATTTCTTGTTATCGGCCCATACATCTTGCCGACTTTCAACAGCGTGCTTCCTCCGAGGGAAAAGCCGTCGACGACATGGATCTTCACATCCGGCACAATGTCGAACTTTTCGCTCAGAGCTTCGGTAATGCTCTTGTGGCCATGGCCGGTGTAATTAGATGAAATGATGAGTATGTTTTTAATCATCGAAGATATCCTTTCTCTAACATTGGACTGGCTCGCTAGATAAGCAGTCTCTTCTGTCTAAATAACATTGTATGATAAACTGGGACAAGAAACAATTTTTTTTCATGAAAATTTGGTAAAAACGGATAGGCAGGCGGAATTTGCACTTGGTCTGTATGAAAATTTTACACCGATCAAGACTGATTGTCAGGGAAAAGTTATGAAGCAATCTTACCCAGAGAAGATAATCGACCTGTAACATTGATCTTAAGGAGACACTTTTTTATGCCATTTCAGAAAGTAAAAACCATTTATGCCATTACGGTTTATGTCAGTCTGGCAGCCTTTGATAATATTGTCATCGGACTGTTTCCCCCGCTCTTTTCAAATATTGCACATGACGTGCATGTTAAGCTTGCATACATGGGCGTGGTCTCAGCAATCAATATTCTGGCCACGTCTTTTTCATCACTGTTTTGGGGTTATCTGTCGGGCAAATTTCATCGCAAAAGACTGATCATCATCGGAACCTTAATTTGGGTGCTTGGTGTTTCTTTGACTGCGCTGAGCGGCTCTTACGTTCAACTACTGGCATACCAGGTCATCACCGGCATCGGACTGGGCTGCGTAGCATCCATCGGTTTCAGCGCGCTGACCGATTATGTCCCGTACCGCTCCAGAGGAATGATCCTCAGCCTGTGGGGTATGTCACAGGGATTCGGCGGAATTGCCGGTGCCTTGATTGCGGCGATTATTTCCGCATTGTCCAACTGGCGCCTGCCGTTTGAAGTCCTGGGACTCATCGGTCTGCTGCTCATTGTTTTCTACTTCTTTGTCGAGGAACCGAAATTTGGCAACGCCGAACCTGAACTGCAGAGACTGATCAAGGGCGGGAAAAGCTATATGCACCGGATCAGTATGAATCAGGTGATGCTGATGGCTCGAAAAAGGAGCAATCTGCTGCTTTTCTTTCAGGGATTTTTCATGAATATCGCGACCGGAAGCCTGATCTGGTTGCCCACACTTTACAAATTCAAAATGATTGAACAACTTGGGTACAGCAGCGCCATCGCGATGCTTGTTGCCACTTTTTTGTATGGTATTTTTCAGATTGGCGGCACCTTATCCTCAGTATTCGGTTATATCGGGGACGTGCTGCAGCGCCGGAGTTACGCAGCGCGTGCCCGGACCACGGCAGCGCTTGTTCTGGTAACCATGCCCCTCTATATCTTATTATTTATTTTTCCAGTTCATAATTTATCACTCCCAAGCACAACCAATTCAGTCGTGCTTTTTTTTAGCCTGCTGGAGCAGCTGTTTTGCAATCCGTGGATGCTGACCCTGTTCATCATTTCATTGTTTGCTTCTGCCGCCCAGTCGGCCAATACGCCGAACTGGCTCGCGCTGATCACGGATGTCAATCTCCCGGAACATCGCGGAACAGTGTTCGGAATTGCCAATCTAGTAAACAGTCTCGGCCGTACCATCGGCAATCTGGGCAGTGTAGGGGTTGCCATTGCAGCCATCTTTCTTCGTTCTAAAACAAATGATTACATACTGATAATGAGCCTGCTGCAGCTGTCGCTGATTCCGTCTGCATTCTGCTATTTCGTTATGGCGAAATATAATGTCCGTGACATCAGTTCGGTGAAGCAGACGCTGAACGAACGTGGAAAGATTGTGTGAGGGTTTGAGCCACGCTGAATAGAGGAAAAGGCCCCCGATCCGCGCCAACGGTTTCGGGGGCCTTTTCCCGGGCTTATTTTGTTTCGGCAAACAGCCTGATGATTTCCACAATGGTTTTTGTTGCTTTGACCATATTGTCAACAGAGATGTATTCAAACTTGCCATGGAAGTTTTCGCCGCCGGTGAACAAGTTCGGCGTTGGCAACCCCATGTAGGAGATCTGCGCGCCGTCTGTGCCGCCGCGGATCGGGAGAACCTGGGGCTCAATATCAAGATTCTTCAGTGCCTGATAGGCGACATCGACCACTTCTTTATGTTCTTCCACTTTTTCTTTCATGTTGTAGTACTGATCTTTCAGTTCGAGGACAACACTCTTTTCCCCGTATTTTTTTTGCAGCTTTTTAACAGTTTCCTGAACAAAGCTTTTTTTCTCGGCGAATTTGGTCTTGTCAAAATCGCGGATAATATATACGAGTTTGGACTGTTCGACATCGCCGTTAAAAGTCAACAGATGGTAAAAGCCCTCATAGCCGTCGGTCAGCTCCGGTGCTTCATTGGCCGGGATTCTGTTTTGAAAGTCAATAGCCAGCTTGATTGAGTTTACCATTTTGCCCTTGGCCGAACCAGGGTGGACGTTGCTCCCGCTGAAGAAAAGTTTGGCTTCAGCGGCGTTGAAATTTTCATATTCAAGTCCGCCAAGAGCCCCGCCGTCCACAGTGTACGCCAATTCCGCACCGAACGCGGCGACATCAAATTTGTGCGGGCCGCGGCCGATTTCCTCATCGGGTGTGAAGGCGACGCGGACCTTCCCGTGCTTGATTTCCGGATGATGTAGCAGATAGTCCATGGCAGTCATGATTTCTGAAATGCCGGACTTGTCATCGGCACCGAGCAATGTTGTGCCGTCGGTTGTAATCAGCATATGGCCAACATATTTTTTCAGCTCAGGGAACGTACCCGGGCTGAGTATAATGCCGCGCTCCTTGTTCAGCACGATATCTTTTCCATCATATTTTTCAATAACCTGGGGATTGACCCCTTCACCGGTAAAATCGGTGGCCGTGTCAACATGGGACATGAAACCGATGGTTGGAACTGCCTTGTCTGTATTGGACGGCAGAGAGGCCATCACATAGCCGTTCGCGTCCATCGTCACGTCAGCCATACCGAGTGCTTTAAGCTCAGTAACAAGCTGACGGCCTAGCGCCAGCTGGCCGGGCGTCGACGGGCAGCCGGGGTTGTCGTCATTCGACTGGGTATTGACTTTCACATATGACGTAAATCGTTTAATGATGTCTTCTTTCAACACATTCAGCTCCCTTTTTTCATCTTTTACTATCTTACCACGAGCGCGCTCTGCACACATGATGCAGAGTCAACCTCGGCGAAGGCACTGTAATGGGGTGTGCCGGGCGTCAGTCCTTTCTCCCCCTTAGAAAGCTTTTCGCCAGACGACAAAATTTCCGGCAAACAGGATCAGAGCATAGAGCCATAAACCATAACCAGGAAGAAACCAGCCGATCAGTGCATGAAGGCCAACAAATGGAACTGCGCCAACCATTAGAACCAGTGCCTGCATATTTCCGCCTTCCTGAACTGTTTCAAAGGGCATTGAAAAGGGAAGTGTGCCTTCACCGTTGATGGTTCTGTAGCAGATGACACTGTACAGGCAGGCGGTCAGGAAAATAACAACCAGATCAGGGAGAATGAGTCCCTTAAAGATGAGTAGAAACAAAAAAGACAGAATCAGATAAACAGGGAAAAATAGCCTTATGAGGAAGGCTTTCAATGCACCGGAGAAAATGCTTACCCGATTTTGAATGGGTGCCGCGCTGAAAATCCACGCTCCTTTATAAGCACCGGAAAATTTCAGCATGGAAATCGCCGTCGGAATCATGAAAAGACTGAAATAGAGAAAATAATAGGATTTTCCCGTGCCGATTTCCTGCCAGGACTGACCTTGCAGAGACGTGAATATAAAAATGAACGGGAAAATCAGTGAGATGCCGAGCGTCGGATAGACTTTCAGTTTAAACGGCCGGTCATTTTTCATATTCAGCGCCGCAAAACGGAAGAATATCCGCTCTTCACGCTGAAAACAAACTATCCGCGCGATGGCTTTATTTATTTTCCCTTCATGCATTTTGCTTTCCCCGCCGCGGTCCGACAGCTTGAAAATTGCTGCTTCAAAGACTGCGCTGCATTTATTGTAAATCAGGGCAGAAAGAAGCGGCAGGACAATGCTTATGACGGAAAAGGCGATAATTTCCGGACTTCTGCTGCCGCCGATCAACCATTCGAAGGACGAACTAAACCACAGAGGCGGTAAGAATAGTTGCCACCATGCCGGATGAAGAGCGAAGTGCGTATTTGTGAGGTCAAAAATATGGATCAGCAGCTGGTAACCGATGGCGATCGAAAAGCTTAGCAGAATCTGCACATAATTGATGGCATCTTTCAGCCTTTCCCCGTCGAAAAATTTCATAATCAGCAGATAGATGAGAGCAGTCATAATCACAACAAAAAGATCCATCAAAACAAGTTCAATAGAAAATAGAAGCAAAAACAGCGGGCCGAAACGAAATCACGGGCGATCTTCTCATGCTCATGAAATCCGGTCAGTTGATTGAAGATTTCTTCCAGTGTCCCTTCTTTGTTTTGTCCTTTCAGTTCGTCAAAGCTCCCGTCAGCAGCAATATGGCCGTCGGACAGAAGCACGATACGGTGGCTGATCTTTTCGACTACATCCATGATGTGCGAGGAATAGAAGATCGTTTTCCCCTGCTTGGAAAGTTGGGCGAGAATCTCCTTAAAGACAAGAACGCTGTTTGCATCCAGACCGCTGAGCGGCTCGTCAAAGAACAGCAAGTCCGGATTGTGCAGCAGACTGGAAATGATCAGAACTTTCTGCCGCATTCCTTTTGAAAAAGAAGACAAGCGGGTGTCGAGGACGTGAGCAAGGCCGAACTCTTCCATCAGCAGGCCGGCTTTACGTTCTGCCCGCCTGTCCTCCATTCCATAGCACGCCCCGGAGAAAATCAGATATTCCCGCGCTGTCAGTGTGTCATAAACTTCCGCAGTCTCCGGCACGTATCCAATCCGTCCCTTGTAGGCTACGCCGCTTGTCCGGATATCTTCTCCGAAAAGTCTGACCTCACCGTCATAACCTTCCTGAAGCCCAAGCACAATCCGAACGGTCGTGCTTTTGCCTGCTCCGTTCGGGCCAATGTAGCCGACAATCTGGCCCCTGTACACTTCGAGATTGATGCCTTTCAGGACGGGCCCATATCCGTAGTTCATGCTCAGATCCTTCATCGATAGAACACTTTCCTTTTCAGTTTCGATCATCATCACCTTCAATCATCACGTTTGAACTTAGCGTATCACTTAATGATTATAATTTCCGCAAAAATCACAATATTGTTAAATCATCCTGAATCGCTCATCTATTTTTTATATAGGCTATGTTAAAAGTTCAATGTTGGTTTTGCCACCCGTTGATTGGAGCGGATCGCCCGCAGAAAGCGAGTGCATGGAGTGAAAAGCAGCAGATTAGTTTGACAAAGCCTTTATATAAAAAAAGTTATCTGCATTCTTTCGAGTGTCACGGCTGAAGCCCAGAGCATATATCATTATCAAAGCCCATTTTTTAATATGAGCGGCAGTGGAATTCATATTTAGAAGGATGTGATCGTGGCATGAGCGAGCTCAATATTCAACACTGCAGCAAGTATTTTAAAAAAAACGGCAAGCCCTTGTGTGTGCTTGAAACGGCCGACATGAAGGTCGAAAACGGTAAGTTCGTAAGTATCATTGGCCCGAGCGGCTGCGGTAAATCTACTCTTTTTAACATCATTGCCGGACTCGCCAGGCCATCGGAAGGGCAGGTTCTCCTTGACGGAAAAAATATAACCGGTGAGAGCGGCCATGTCGGCTATATGCTTCAGAAAGACCTGCTGCTGCCGTGGCGAACGATTCTTGACAATGTCATTATCGGACTGGAAATCCGCGGTGTTTCGAAGAAGAAGGCACGCGAGAAGGCACTGCCGATGCTGCAAAAATACGGGTTAAAGGGATTCGAATATGATCACCCGGACGCGCTATCCGGCGGGATGCGCCAGCGGGCCGGGCTGATCCGTACTCTGTTGGATAATAAAGAAGTCATTCTGCTGGATGAGCCATTTGGGGCGCTTGACGCTCAGACAAGGCTGCAGATGCAGAACTGGTTGCTTCAGATCTGGAGCGATTTTCAAAAAACGGTGCTATTTGTCACACATGATATTGATGAAGCCATTTATCTTTCTGATGAAATTTATGTTTTTACACGCCGGCCCGGACGGATCAAGACGAAAATTGACGTCAGGTTGCCGCGTCCGCGCGGAGAACAGACGTTAATGGAGGAGCGTTTCCTGTATCTGAAAAGAAAACTTTTGCTGATGTTGCGGGAAGAACGTGAACCTTCCGGATAATCTGATGGTTTCCCGGGGGGATGCTCTGAAAAAAGGTGGTGATAAAAATGGCGGAAAAGCCGAAGCAGGGTCGAACCGAACTGTTGATTGAAGATCAGAACGTGGAGCAGGCAAAAATCCGGCATCGGGCACTTGCCGGACAAATTTTTGTCGGTCTTTTTATTATTTTTCTCTGGGAATTTTCGACGCGGATCGGTTGGCTCGACAGTTATTACTGGAGCAGCCCAAGCACGATTGTCCGGACAGGTTGGGTGGCAATAACGGAGGGTACGCTGCTTCAGGATCTTGCTTATACTTCAGGCGCAACGATCGCCGGGTTTATTCTCGGTACCGTGGTTGGCTCGGCGCTCGGTCTTTCATTCTGGTGGTCGGAGCTCTATTCGAGGATTACTGAACCGTATCTGATCGCCATTAATGCGGTGCCGAAGCTTGCGCTGGCACCGGTACTGGTCATTATGTTCGGAATTGGTTTTGATTCGAAAGTGGTTCTCGCATTTCTGATGACAGTAATTGTCGCGTCGATTGCGGCGTATAGTGGTGTGAAAAACGTTGACAGGGATTTGGAAAAAATGTTGCTGTCGCTCGGCGCCAGACGGCACCATATTTTTTTCAAAGTCGTGATTCCCTCATCCGTTCCCTGGATGGTCAGCACTCTGAAAATCAATATATCTCTTGCGCTTGCAGGAACGATTGTCGGTGAGTTTATTAGCTCACAGCAGGGGATCGGCCGAATGATTCTTTATGCCGGTCAGATTCTTAATATTGATCTCGTCTGGGTCGGCGTGATCGTGCTTTCGGTATTGTCGATTGTCATGTATCTCGGAACGGTGTGGTTAGAGCGTTTGCTGATGAGAGGAAGAACGCCAAAATCATAAGCGGAGGTAGAAATAATGAAAAAAATAAAAGGGGCGCTGGCGCTGATGCTTGCGGCGGCATTGATTCTGTCGGGCTGCGGGGCAAATAGCGGGAAGGGAGCCCTTAAGGATATTGTGATTGCCGAACCGGTGCACCTGATTGCGTATTTGCCGCTCTATGTGGCCATTGATAAGGGCTATTTCAAAGAAGAGGGATTGAATGTCAAGCTAATCACGGCAACCGGCGGTGCACACGTCACGTCCGTCGTCAGTGGTGATGCGTGGGGTGTAATCGGCGGACCGGATTCCATACAGATTGCCAACAAGGGCAGCAAAGATCCGATTACTGCGGTAGTCAATGTCGTGAACCGTGCCAATGTCTATCTAATGGCCAATAAAAAGCTGAAACTGAAAGGAAACAGCGATAAAGATCTCGCCGCTTTTTTGAAAGGAAAAAGCATTGCCGCAGGCCGCTATGGCGGGAGTCCGGATCTGCTCACGCGCTGGTTGCTGCTGAAAGTCGGTCTTAACCCGAACAAGGATGTCAAACTTGATGAACCGGCGGATGCGACGGCAGTCGTGTCGCTGGTCGCGCAGGGCAAAGATGATATAGCGAACGGTGCGGAGCCGCAGATTAATGACGGTATCAAGAAAGGGGCGTGGGGGGAGCCCTTCTATGGATTCCCAAGCCTCGGAGATTATGCATACTCAGTGATCAGCACGAAGGAATCCACGATTAAAAAAGATCCGCAGACCGTGCAGAAAGTAGTCAATGCGGTACTTAAAGGACTTAAAGTGGTGAATG
Source organism: Sporolactobacillus pectinivorans (assembly GCF_002802965.1). Classification (NCBI taxonomy): domain Bacteria; kingdom Bacillati; phylum Bacillota; class Bacilli; order Caryophanales; family Sporolactobacillaceae; genus Sporolactobacillus; species Sporolactobacillus pectinivorans. Next base: position 652,826 of record NZ_NXGA01000001.1, read on the forward strand.
ATAACAAGAAAGAGGCTTATAAAATTCTGAAAAAAGAATTCCCGACGGCTTCAGACGCCAGTCTGAAAGCTTCCATGGATCGCGCCTACAAAGACCAGCTCTGGAGCAAAGACGGTTACATCTCTCCAGCCGCCGTTGCCAAACCTCTGGATGTTGTCAAGAAAACCGGCATCTACACCCAAGGCTACCAATACAGTAAACTTGTTGATATGTCTTTTGTGAAAAAAGCACAGAAAAAATAAAATTTTTCCCCGCAATTGATATGAAAAGGCGCGCAGTTTTTTGCGCGCCTTTAAATCTGGGCTGGTCAGAACTTATTGACTTATCGGGAACTTCCTCGTTAAGAATCGAAGCTTGCGTGTTGATTATCGCTTTTAGCAAGGCAAACATGATCACGGGCAGCATCATTGGCAGTAGGCTTCATTTAGTTGTATAATACAACTTGTTTGCAAATGATCCTGCTTGAATCGAGGGATAAATCATGAAAGCCTTAAGTTCCGATCCGGCTTTGGAACAGATCGAGCACGAAGTGGTGATGCTTCTGCGCCGGGCTGATTTTAAGAAAACGCTGGATGGCGATGAAAACAGTTTATTTCGGTCAGGTTACCTGATTTTGAATTTGTTGCTGAAAAAAAGCCCGCTGGCGGCTTACGAATTGGCGGATCATTTTCAGCTCGATGTGTCAACCATCAGCCGTCAGGTCAAAACACTAGAGAATAAGCGTCTGGTGGAACGAAAGATCGGAGAACACGACGGACGGGTGAATCAGATTTTTATTACGGAGGCGGGAAGACAATCTGTAATTTCTTTGAAAAAAGAACGGCTGATGGTCTATGCTGATCTGCTTGCCGATTGGAGCGGGGTAGAAAAAGCTTCATTTGCGGAACATCTGGCCAAACTAAACAGAAAAATAGAGAGCAGACACCGTCTGCACTGAAAGGGGATCAACATGGAAGAGATGAAAATTGATTTTGAAAAAGCAGCTTTGGTTCTAATTGACTTGCAGAAAGGGATCGTTGGCCTGCCCGGGGGCAGGAAAGTGGTCGAGAACGCGGAGAAACTAGTCGGATTGTTTCATAAAAAAGCAGGGGTTTATTGTTTTCGTTAATGTTGATTTTCATGACGGGAAGGATATGCTTAGGCCGCTTACAGACAAACCTACCTTGTCTCTGAAGACACCGGATGACTGGGCTGTGCTGGATCCGCAGCTCGATATTCAGGAAAAAGATTACAGACTTACGAAACGGCAATGGGGTGCATTTTTTGGAACAGATTTGGATCTTCAGTTGAGGCGCAGAGGAATTAATACGATTGTGTTAGGCGGTATTTCGACAAACAGGGGTGTGGAGAGCACCGCCCGGGAGGCTTTTCAGTACGGATACAACCAGGTTTTTATTGAAGATGCGATGACTGCGCATACTGAAGACGAACATCTGGCTTCGGTTCGTTTTGTTTTTCCACACATCGGAAGAGTGCGCCGGACAAGAGACTTTATCGAGCAGGCTGGCCAATGACTCGCTTGAGAAACAGCCATACAGTATTTTTGGCGGCAATCTGTACCGGCACGATTCTAAATCCGCTCAACTCGTCGATGATCGCGCTGGCCCTTCACAGCATCCAGAATGACTACCGGCTCTCGTTTGCCACTGTCTCATGGCTTGTTTCAGGATTTTATCTGGCCAGCGCGGTCGGTCAGCCATTGACAGGAAAAATGGGCGATCTCGTCGGCAGAAAAAGGATATTCATGATCGGACTTGTAATTGCCGCTATTGCCGCTATTGGTGCACCGCTCGCCCCAGCTTTTCTTTTTCTGCTTCTGATGCGGATCTTGCAGGCTGCCGGCAGCAGTGCTGTTTATCCTTCCGGGGTCGCACTCGTACAGGGGCATGTTATTCACGATAAGCAGGCTTCTTCACTGGCGGTTCTGGCCATCTGTGCTTCTGTGATGACCGCCTTCGGACCGACTGTCGGCGGCTTTCTGATTGTCTGGGGCGGCTGGCCGGGCATTTTCTACGTCAATCTGCCTTTTATTTTTGTCAGTTTTACGCTGGGCTGGCTTGTGATCCCGAAAGATGTGAAGAAGACGGGCGTAAATTTCAGATCAGTGATTCACGATCTGGATCTTCCGGGCATCTTCTTGTTTTCCACTGGCATGATCTGCCTGCTTTGGTTTCTGCTGACTCTGGAAGAAGCTGTTCACGTTTTTGTCGCTGGGATAGGGCTGTTGAGCTTTGTCTTTTTTGCCTGGCGTGAATGGAGAACAGAAAAACCTTTTGTCGATCTTCGGCTGTTAAAAAAGAATCATACGCTTTCTCTTGTCTATCTGCTTTTTGTGCTGATGAATTTAGCGAATTATTGCCTTTTCTACGGCATGCCGACCTATTTTCAAAGCGCCTTGCATTTCAACGTGCGGCTCAGCGGGATGATGATGCTGTTTATGTCGATGGCGAGCGTTGCTGTTTCATTGCTGACCGGCCGCTGGGTCGACCGTATTGGTCCTGGCGCGCCCATTAAAACGAGCGCAACAGCCACCGTGGCCGGGGCGATCCTGCTCCTTCTTGTTACCCTGAATCAGTCGGCAGCGATGATCGGCATTGCATTAATCGTACTTGGCGCAGGATATGGCGTCGGTAATGTGGCACTTCAGTCGGCGATGCTCGATGTTTCCCCAAAGGAATCGGTCGGTATCTCGTCCGGACTTTTTCAGACGTGCCGGTACATTGGATCGATTCTCTCGTCTGCGGTACTTGGCCTGATTTTCGGCAAAACGGTTACTGCGGCCCATTTGCTCACACTGTCATGGGTACTGATTGCTGTCAGCATCCCTGCCCTTCTGCTAAGTCTCGTCTTTTTCAGAAATGGCCGCCGTCTCTCTGCACATTGAAAGGATCGTCTCAATTTTCCGGTTGCGGCAGATTCGTCTGTGCGGTGCCGAATTTTCTGCTATATAATGAGATAAAGGCTTTTCCGGAGATTGTACGAAAGAAGGGGCTTGATTGTTCTTCACAGAAATCCTGCCAAGATTTTTCTGGGGACTTGCATCCGCAGGCATCGCATTGATTAAGAGAAGAAACCTGCTTCTATGGTTTCTCTTTGGTTTTACTTTTAAATGGGTTTCGCTGATTGTCATTCTGATTATGCCAACATCAAACAGAGTACGGATATTTCCACGGATCCGAAGAAGAACAGGGCAAACAGGCGTGGACTGGCATAAAAAAGTTTCCAGAGCATGCCCTTATTGCGGAAATGAAGTCGTTTTTGACGACATTCCGGGCAACTGGGTCTGTCCGGAGTGCGGCCACACGTTTATATACGACACGGACGGCAAAGTGTACATGAACAGAGAGGATCATGTACTGCCGCAGATCGAGTGGATCGTCAGGCTTTTTGCCAAACTGGCTAAGCAAGACGGAGTTGTGACGGAAAATGAGGTCCGTCAAGTTGACCAGATTGTAAAACAGGCTTTCCGGCCGAACAGGGAGCAGCTTCATCAGATCATGGACATTTTTAATGCAGCCCGCTATTCATCCGAGACGTTTGAAGAAGATGCCCGAAAACTGGCGGAAACAGCCGACGGGCGGCGGGATGTCCTGACGGATACGCTGACTGCACTTTTGGCTGTTGCCACTGCAGATGGGCTGATGCGGCCGGAAGAGGAGGCCATGATCCGAGAGGCAGCCCGAATATTCGGGCTTAGCGGTGTTTACGAAACGATCAGGGCAGAATTTTATGGCCGCAGTCCGGCTGAAGGGTCATCCGAAGATCTTGAATCGTGCTATCGTCTGCTGGGCTGCAAAGCATCGGATTCAGATGAAGAGATCAAAAGGCTTTACCGGGCGCTTATTAAGGAAAATCACCCGGACCGTTTAGTGAGTCACGGGGCTTCAGAAGATACGATCAGACAGGCAAATAAAAAAGTGGCGGAGATCAAGCACGCTTATGACCGGATTATGGCTGCTCGCGGCTGACTGGGGATATAAGAGATGAAGGATGATGAGAGAAATGGACTTAACTGAGGTTTGTGAGGGAATACTTAAGAAATGTCTCGGGCTGAAATCGGGGGAAACTTTTCTTGTTATAACGGATGACGTGGAAAAAAGTCTAGCTGAGCCGCTCTATCTGGCCGGACGGGCACTTGGCGCTGAATCCATGCTGATGCTGATGAAAGAACGGAAACGGTCAGGTGAGGAGCCACCGCGGGCGATTGCGGCAGCCCTTGCGGCAGCTGACGCGGCAATCTGCATCACCCAATTTTCACTGACGCACACTAAAGCGCGCAAAGAGGCAGTAGCTGGTGGTACACGGCTGGCAACGATGCCGGGCATCACGGAGGACATGTTTCTAAATGGCGCAATCACGGCCAACTATAATGAGGTCAAAACACTGACCGGGAGAGTAACCGACCTGCTTGATCACGGACGGCAAGTGTCGATTGAAAAAGAAGGGCACCGTTTGACTTTTTCAGTTGATGGAAGAAGTGGGATTCCAAGCACCGGAGTCTATACTCAGTCGGGAGAATCGGGCAATCTTCCTTCCGGTGAAGCTTTTATCGCGCCGATTGAAGGCACGGCCTCCGGTGAGATCCTTGTGGACGGATCGGTTGTCGGCGTCGGTCGTTTGGATGCGACACTTCTGCTGACTGTTGATCACGGGCGGCTTGTCGGTGCAAAAGGAGAAGGCGCAGACCGGTTGCTTCAGATACTGGGTGACGGGAAGGGCCGGTCTGTGGCAGAATTCGGAATCGGCACGAACCGCTGGGCGCGGATCACTGGCAATGTCCTGGAAGATGAAAAAGTGTATGGAACTGTTCACATCGCGTTCGGCAGCAACCTGACATTTGGTGGCACAGTCGAGGCCGGAGTTCATATAGACTGCGTGTTCAGGAACCCCGACGTTAGCATCGACGGGCGGACGGTCATGAAAAAGGGCGAAATCATTCTTGACGAGTGAGTATGGATACTGATGGCAGTATTGTTTGTCAAAATTAGAGCCGAGATCGTGAAGCGGGGCCAAGTTTTTTGATTAGAAAAAATTTTAATTAACAGCGGAGCCTGTACAGAGACGCCGTTTTTTCACAGCATCTTTTTGAGGGGTGTGAGGGAATCATGGAATTGAGCCATCTGCCGTTGCCGATTGAATTTTATCATCGGCCAACTTTGGATCTGGCAAAGTTATTGCTTGGCTGTCTGCTCGTAAACGAAACGGCGGAAGGAGTGGCCGCCGGATATATCGTTGAAACTGAGGCATATATGGGTGCCGGCGATCGTGCGGCCCACAGCTTTGGAAACCGCCGGACGAGACGGACGGAAGTGATGTTTGCAGAGCCGGGGCGCGTCTACACTTTTACCATGCATCGACATACTTTGATTAATGTGGTCAGCGGAGCTGCCGATGTGCCGGAGGCGATTCTGATCCGGGCGCTGGATCCCGTGGAAGGGCTGGACCTGATCGACGAACGCCGGGCCGGCAGGAAGCGCAGCGAATGGATGAATGGTCCCGGAAAATTAACTGAGGCACTCGGCATCACCATGAAGGATTATGGAAGAAAGTTTACGGAACGTCCACTTTACATTGCATCAGGTTATATGCCTGAGAAGATTTCCTGTGGACCGAGAATCGGGATCGAAAACACTGGAGAGGCACGTTTTCGCCCGTGGCGTTTCTGGGTCACCGGCAATACCAATGTGTCAAAAGGAAAAAAGCTTCTTCACATAGAAGAAAACAGGTTTAGTTAGATCAAGATGTAAGAATTTCTGACAATAAGAATATGCTTTGCGGCCAAAAAATCCCCGCTCTAAGGCAAAAATCATATAAGATGCATTTTACAGAAAATTTTAAAGAAAAATGAAAATAGCTATTTACAACTGAAACAAACTCTGTTAATATCAATGTCAACCACAAAAAACAAATTTTCTAGGAAGTGAGAATAATGGAACAGGCTGTAAACAGCATACGAGTCAAAGGCTTGATTCGAATTATTTTGCGTTTGCGCACATGAAGGACTAAACATAACCATTTAAGCGAATGGCATTGTTTGAGTCCGGCTTATCATCTTTAAGGAATAGGCGCTCAGGCAACCGCAAAATAGCGCCTATCCGAAAACGAACGGATAGGTTTTTTTATGGCCTGTTTCAACTGAATTTTGCATTATTTGTACTGGCAGGAAAAGAGGGGCAGTATAGATAAACTGTCAAGAACAATAATTTAGGCTGAATATTTTAAAAATATAAAATTATTAAGGGGAGAAACAAGATGAAGGATGCAAATAAACAGAAGGCGGAAATGCAAGAAACAAAAAAAGCAGAAAATCAGGGCAGGAAAACCAAGCAGAGTTTTAAAGACTATTTCATGGATCGAATGTATGCTGTTTCCGGCGGTATTGCCTATGCTATTCTGGTAACCCTGGGCGTTGGGCTACTCTTTGAAACACTTGCCAAGTTTACCGGATTCATGCCTTTTGAAACAATCGGCGGCGCGGCAAAAGTGCTGCTTGCTCCCGCTCTCGGAGCCGGTGTTGCCTACGCACTGAAGAGCAACACACTGACGATGTTCGCAGCTATGGCCTGTTCCTCTGTCGGTGCCAATGCGATCAAGCTGACCATGGTTGGTCAGGTTCAGGACTTTCACATCACGACCGGCCAGCCGGTCAGCGGTGTGCTTGCAGCTGTAATCGCTGTATACGTTGGCAAGAAAATTACCGGAAGAACGAAATTTGATATCATGGCCATCCCTTTCTTTTCAGTACTTATCGGCGGCATCTGCGGTTATGGTCTTGCACTTGTCGTTACGCCATCGCTTAACTGGATCAGCGGGCAGATCACAAATTCTGTTCAGGGGTCCCCGCTGATCGCCTCAATGGTTATTGCACTTGTCTGGAGCGTTTTCCTGATGTCGCCTGCGTCTTCAGCAGCGCTTGCCATTGCTCTTCATCTTGATCCGACATCGGCCGCTGCCGCGCTGATCGGCTGTACCGTTCAGTTTGTTGGGTTCACAGTGATGTCATACAAAGAAAATGACTTCGGCGGCTTTTTCGCTCAAGCTCTTGTGACTCCGAAAGTGCAGTTCCCGAATCTAGTCAAAAATCCGAAGCTGATCATTCCGCCGTTTGTCGCAGCAGTTGTCAGCGCGCCGATTGCTACCATGCTGCTCGGCCTTAAAGTGCCTTATGAACTCGGCGGACTTGGCCTTAGCTCGCTGATCGCACCGCTGAACATACTGGCTCTTCAGGGCGTCAGAGGTTTGCTCATCTTTGCTGTATCCGGTGTTATCATTCCTGCAGTTATTACACTTGTAATTTATCACATGATCAGAGTAGCCGGATGGGTGAAAGAAAACGACCTGCGCCTGGAAGTGCAGTAATTTTCAGGTGATGAAGTACCCGCAATATACGATCAATAGAGAAAAACAGCAGTCCGTCACAATATAAAGAGAAAGAAACAGAAACAGGATGGATGAAATGTGAACGGTTTTTTACCGGGCGGCTGTTTAATATATAGAGACATATAATAGAAGAAAATGATTTTAACGGGATGTCGCTTTAAAATGGACATCTTTTTTTGTTTTCCCTCCGTTCAAAATTTCACTATCGCTGTGCTATGATACAGATAGATGAATGGATTGAGAGGGAGAGAAAATGAAAGTCAGTATCCTTGGTGGAGGCAGTGAAATAGGCGCTTCCTGCCTGCACATACATATGGGAAGAACGAATCTGATAGTTGATGCAGGAATGCGTGTGCACGGTGATGATTTACTGCCGTCACTTGGGATGATGGATCATTTGGAACAACCTCAGGCAATTTTGGTCACTCATGCGCATGCTGACCATATCGGGGCGCTGCCGATCATGCACCATCTGTTTCCGGATGTCCCGATCTTTGCGACACCGCCGACAGCAGATCTGATGCAAATTATGATGCATGATTCCTTTAAAATCATCGAACAGCGTTGTAGAGAAACGCGCACTCTGCTTCCTTATACGAAGGAGCAGATGCAGGAGACGCTGAAATCAGTCAGACTGTTTCCTGCAAGTGGAAGTATGGTTATTGATGAAGTGAAAGTGATGTTGCATCGGGCGGGACATATTCTGGGCGCAGTCATGTTTGCTATCGAAGGCGGGGATGAAAAACTGCTGGTCAGCGGTGATCTAAGCTTTAAGGCCGGAAGAACAATTCCCGGGGCAGAAGTTCCAGTGGATATCCGTCCGGATGCTCTGATCCTGGAATCTACATATGGAAATCGTGAGCACTCGGATCGCAATACAGAAGAAAAAAGGCTTGCCGATAATGTCGCAGAAGTTATTGCTTCCGGGGGCTTTGCACTGATCCCTGCCTTTGCGCTCGGACGCGCGCAGGAGATTTTGTTGATTCTGCAGGATTACATGGATCGCGGCTTAATCCCGGAATTTCCAATTTTTGTTGATGGCCTGGTCACGCCAATCAGCAAAATTTATCGCCGTTATCCGCAATATCTCAAAGGGCCGGTTGCCCACCGTATCCGCGTCAGTGGCGATGCTTTTTTAACCGAAGGTCGTTGTACTGCAGTTCAACCTAAAGACCGTGACGCCGTTCTGAATGGAAAACCAGCATGCATTGTCGCTTCATCGGGTATGTTGATTGGCGGAGCAAGTGTCTGGTACGCCGAACGACTGGTCAAGGATGAGAAAAATGCGATTTTTATTACCGGGTATCAGGATGAGGAGAGCCCAGGACGCAAGCTGCTTAATCTGGCTAATGGAGAGAGCCGGGAACTTGAATTGAACGGTGCGGTACACTCGGTTAGATGCCGAGTTGATAAATACGGGCTTTCCGCCCACGCAGATGCCGGTGAACTGACACGCTTCATTGGTGGTATGGTGAAACCGGTGCACACACTGCTCGTCCATGGCGATGACGATGCACGTGCTGCACTGAGTGAACGGATTGAGCACCGGTATCAGCCGATGCTTTCAGAGAATGGTGAGACATACACTTTTTTGCCACGGTCGGCAGGCACGGGAAAAACTTCAGGTGATGCAAGCCGCCGCGATCAGGCACTTAATAGCAAAATTGGACACTTAATATTATATAAAACAGATGAAACAGGGGACTTTCACCTGGCACTGTGCACTGGCGTATATGGACGTACCCATTCGCTGGTCTGCCAGACAACCAAGGGAAAACAGGTTAAATTATCATTGGAACAGATTGCCGAAACGGTAGGGCCGTGGAACCGTTCTTTTGATGAACTGCAAAGCGAATCTGATGAGGTGTTTGACTTTTCTTTGCCGTTTCTTAAAAAAGTTGATTGGTCGACACTGCAAGAGGGGCAATGGACTTTTACAGAAATTGCTGCCAGCTGTCTGCCAGAGGATGAATTGAAACAGAGGCTTGCTGCTGCGCTGGCGCTGCAAAGCCTGCCTGATCCATTTAGGGTGTTAAAGGATGGAATCACGCGCTATCGGATCGGTGATGAAAGCCTTCGGATGCTCACGCATTTGGAATTGCCTGTCCAGGGATTAAAAATGAACGTGACAAAAGCGATGGATCAGATCAGAGAAATTTTAAAGGACAATCCTCATTTTATACGTTGCGGAGCGGATGATCTTGGAAAGGTCTCTGAACATATCACGCTCTATCTCGACTTTCCGGATATCGTCGGCACTGATGAACGTCATCGACTGACTGAATCCGTCTATAAATCGACCGGCTGGATGATTACTTTTTCTGATTCTGTCAGAACGGATTTGCTTCAGGCTAAAATAAATGACATGCTGGGGACAACGGGACCTTCATCGATCTATCTGGAAGACCGGAGTGTAGGTCTGGCTATTCCGCGCCCTGCAGATGGAGACCAACTTATTGAAAGTATAAAAAATGATACAGGTTTTACGTTGCGCTTTAAAAATGAAAGTTCTATCGGGTTACAAGTGTTAAACAAGCAGAGTACATCACCGGATTTTTTTCGGGCTGAAACACCGTCTCCACGCCTGGAAAATAATGAAGCGATGAAAGAAGCGAAAATCTGGGCTGAAGAGCGCGGCATTACACTTTATAAGGTCAGCATGAATCCTCCCGGTGACATGCCATATCTGGTTGTCCACTTTATTACTCCGGAGGTCGCCTGGCGGCATACCATCGACATGGAGGAGCTCTCTTATCGGACGGGAATGCCGGTCACTTATACGAAAAACCCGAAGCAAAATGAAGTGATACGGATTGCTTCTGAACTAATTCCAAATGGCTGGGGGATGAGTAAAAATCCCTCATTGCATATAAATGAAGCGATGATTTCAGTCAGGCTACCTATGCAGCCGCCTGAAAAAGAATTGTTACAGGTTAAGAATGAAATAGAGAGAATGACCGGATATAGATTATCCGGTCAGATTCGTTGAACTTACTGAAAGTGGATGTGAAACGAGATGGCAAAATCAAAAATTAAAACGAATGCCATGCGCATTCTGGATACGGAAAAAGTTCAATATAAGATGCAGACTTATGAGATCAGCGATGGGTTGATTGACGGTATATCCGTCGCTAAAAAGGTGGGTGAAGACCCGCAATATGTCTATAAAACACTCGTGACCCAGGGGCACAGCGGTGAATTTTACGTATATGTCGTTCCGGTGGCTGAGGAACTTGACCTGAAGAAAGCAGCGGCCAGTGTCGGTGAAAAAAAGGTTGAAATGATCCATGTCAAAGATATTCAAAAACACACAGGCTATGTGCGCGGCGGGTGTTCTCCAGTCGGCATGAAAAAAGCCTATCCGACTGTGATCGATACTTCAGCAGAAAACCTCGATCATATCGTTGTCAGCGGTGGAAAAAAAGGTGTGCAGATCATTCTCTCAGTGATTGATCTGGCAAAAGCTGCACACGCCGAATTGCATGACATCATCAAATAAAGCGGACAGACTTTTTTTACTGTCGTGTGATCCTCCCGGTTGCTATAAGTGAAAGGGCGGTCAACTATGACGGAAAAAGTGTGGATTGGCAATACCGGATTATTTGTTAATCCGATCGGACTTGGAATAAATGCGGTTAGCGGACACACTCTTTCAGCTGATCTTATTGAAAAAACAGCGTCGGCAAGTAATCACGGGCAGAAATTGCTTTTTTTCGGACGGATCGAAGCGGTGTGTTCAGCGGAGATTTTGATCCATTATTAATGATAAAACCAGTTAGTAGGGATCAGATAAGTATATGGTGCAGTGACAATAGCAAATATCAATGCGATTCGCCTGGCCTGGCTAAGCGGAATTCTTTTTTTCAATACAACTAAGTCCATCCAGTAAATAATTAATGCGGCGACCAGGATGGCAATCGAAATCAGTATGACGGTCAACGGCGAAGAGTAAATGCTGTAATAGTCAATCAGGCTATTCATAAGGGGATTATGGATGGTCAAAGGAAAAACTAGAAACAGCGATCCTGTCATGTCTGCAACCAGACCAAGTGCCCAAAGGCCGAGAAGAACGCCAACCCGGTTCTTCATTTTCATGTTCAGAAAGCGCAGGGCAGCAAAAAACACAATCGCGTCGATAACCAGATTTGCGGCCGCGATAATACCCAGCAGCGGTGGAAAGAAGTACATCATAAAGACAGGAAAAATGAGATCGGCCAAAACGAAACCGGCACTTGTGATCATCGGAGCCCACCTCTTTGCGCTAGCAAAAAATTTACTCTAATCATAGCACAAATTTTGTTCTATAAACCGCATATGTAAAAGCATTTATGATAAAAGGTGCTGTGGCTGCGCCTATTCGTTCAACTGATGCCAGAGGAAAAAGAGGTTACGCGACACGGCCGAATATCAAATTGTCGCAGGGGCTTTTCATGATGGTGTTGTAAAAATTTGGAGATGCAACGGAGCGCGAAGCTGATGAAGAAATAGTAATCTGAATAAAATTAGGAAGAGCGTCAATGCACTGAAAAGACGATTAAAAATAAAGCCGGAAATCTAAGAACTTTTGTCTGCATTTTTTTTAATGAAATAGGAACGAAGGTGACAGGCTATGGAGCATAAATGTGATGTTCATGGGATTGACGTGGATTCCGAGACACGCTGCATGCATTATCATTCATCACAAGATATTATTGCAATCAAATTCAGGTGTTGCGGCGAATACTACTGCTGTTACGAGTGCCACGAAACGCTGGCAAATCATCCGGCACAATGCTGGCGGCACAGTGAATTTAACGAAAAAGCAGTTCTGTGCGGGGTATGCGGCCATGAACTGACAATTAATGAATATCTTTCTTCAAATTCTCGCTGTCCCAATTGTGGCGCACCATTTAACCCCGGCTGCGCCAGCCATTATCACTTGTATTTTGATACAGAAAATAACTGTAATATGCAAGTGACACATCCCCGCTTACGCCGAAGCTAAGAAAGAAAAAGTGGGAAAAATCCCACGAACAACCAGTCAAGAAAAAAGATTTGTAGTGGTCGATTCTTTTGAGTAGGCAGGACCTGTTGTCCCAACGGTTTTCATTCCTTCATGTGCCGGTCCCGTGTGAATCCAAAACCTCGGAGGGGAACTGTCTAAGCTGACCAGCGATGGTGCACGGGAATGGAACTGCAGATTTACCACCTTGGGAGTGAGCTGAAGTCCAAACGAAGCGTGCTAAACGGGTAAACGGCTTCGCCTTATGAATCAATTACTGTTCGAAAGAGAGGCCTTATTTGAAAAAAAAAGAAAAGGCCGCCTGCGCTGGCAGGTCGCCTTTAATAAAACACATCACTTATGGCAGAAAGTTTCAGCCGATCCCAAACGGAATACTGAACATGTCCGCTTAAACGAGTTTTTTCATATTAAAAATCCCTTTGATCTCTTCCGGCGTTTTGCCACGGACGAGCAGGCAGAAGTTCTCATAGCCGATCTCCTTATGGGCGTTCATCAACTTTTCGAGTGCCTCCAGACCATTGGGATGCTTGTGAATCTTTTCAATTTCACTTTTATACAGGTCGATGATCGACCGTTGGACAAAATGAGGAGCGAAATGGCTGGCGTACTGATCATCATCGAGCATCAGGCCACATAAATACTCATATTTAAACTGCAGCTGACGAGTAAAATTCACGAGATGAAGCAGACGGTAATACGTATTGGGATAATCAGCCTTGAATTTTTCAACATCTGCCTGAGTTTTTCTGAGATCCTGAATACTGCTGATCGTCTTCATTTTGGCACGCCCCTTTCTGTCGGTCGGACACTTGTCCTTGAGAAACATCTGTAGTTCTATTATATGCGTAAATTAAATGGTCCGCATCAAAGACCGTCATTTTTTGATAAATTGTGAAAATATTCCAGATAAAAATGCATCATGAGGCTTTGCGATGCGATTTTTATGCCTTGCTTAATCAGGATGAGAAACCGCTTGCTTTTGATTTCAGCAACTTACAGCCAAATGAATGAGCAAAAAACAATGTATTTGACTTCTCATTATCAAGAAAGTGTATAGGATAAGATTAGCCTGTCTGAAGCGATCTGTAAAATGAATCTTTATTATAACAACGATACCTGCAGAACATAACTGGGAACACACCGGTGCGGAAATACCAACAGGAAATATGGGCTGCAGAGTCTGTCCGGTTCCGGGCACCTGAATATTGAAGTTTCGATTCAATCGTGATATAGTTAAAACTCAATAGAGACAGAATAATTATATATAAAACAACAATTAAACATATCATAAAAAATGATATTTGTCAATGGAAAATTAAAAGTCAGATCATATAGTCAGTGAAAACATTCTGAAGCGAACAAGAGGTGCAGGCAAGTATGGGGCAGGATGAACGCAAAAATGAACAGAACAGGGTCAATGAAATTCTGGACGTTATCGGCGGGAAGATATCGGGACTCACCGGTGGCAAAGAGGCTGTCACTAAGGGAATTGTCGACTTGCGGAAAAATTTCTGGGAAGACGTAACCGTCAACCTTGACGAAACAGATGACGTTTATGAAACACAGGCGAGCATCAAGCAGCAGGCCGAACTTTTGTCCGAACGTGAGCGACGTCACGGGCAAATGACCCGACAACTGAAAACTTTGTACCGCCTGTTAGACGCACCCTATTTCGGTCGGATTGATTTTCATGAAGAGGGCGAAAAGAAGACCGAACCGCTTTATATTGGCATTGGTTCGCTGATGGATGCCCGCAATGAAGATTTTCTCGTCTATGACTGGCGTGCACCGATTTCCAGTATGTACTATGATTATGCGCCGGGTCCAGCAAGGTATGATTCAATTGACGGTGAAATTAAGGGGATCATCGAACTGAAACGGCAGTTCATCATTCATAATGGTAAAATAGACGGCATGTTCGACACAGGGTTGACGATCGGCGATTCTCTGCTGCAGGCGATGCTTGGCGGCCGGGCTTCGTCGCATATGAAGAGTATTGTGGCAACCATTCAGAAGGAACAAAATCAGATTATCCGCAACGAGACGGATCGGTATCTGATCGTTCAGGGGGCAGCCGGAAGCGGAAAAACATCGGCAGCTCTACAGCGTGTGGCTTTTTTTCTTTATCGTTTCAGAAAAACTCTCAGATCAGACAACATGCTCTTATTCTCACCCAATCCGCTTTTCTCAAGTTTCATTTCGACAGTTCTGCCTGAACTTGGAGAAGAAAATGTGATTCAGACTACATTCAAGGATTTTATCGAAGAGCGGATCGGCCGCGATCTGCAGATGGAAAATCCTTTTGATCAGACGGAAGACTGTCTGACGATGGAGGACCGTGAAGCCTATCGGATCCGGACGGAAGGCATACGTTTCAAGGCATCCCTGGCATTTAAAGGTCTGATTGATCTCTGGCTGGAACAATTGAAGGACAGTGGTATGATGTTCCGAAGTCTGACGTTCCGTGATCAGACGATCGTTTCCGGAAATGAGATTAGGCGGTATTTCTACGCGCTGCCGCATGACACCGCGATCCTCGTCCGGCTTGAAGAAGTGCGCGACTGGCTGCTTCGCCGAATTAATGCTTTTGTAAAGAAAGAGCGCAGAAAGGACTGGGTGCTCGAAGAAGCCGAGTTGCTCGACCGTTCGGAATATGCGGCTATTTTTGAAAAACTGCAGCAAAAAAAACAGTTCAGTGAAGATACATTTGATGATTATGATCGCGAAGAACTGATGCTCCGTAAAATGATTATGAATCGCCGGATCAAGCCGATCCGCCGCAGCGTTAAACAGCTGGAATTTGTCAACAGCCAGAAAATGTATGGTGAACTATTTTACAAAGATCACGGAGATGTAGCGGTTCCGGATACTTGGCAGGAAATTTGCAAGGCGACACGGATGCGCTTTGAGGAAGGTGACTGCCCCTGGGAGGATGCCGTCCCGTATCTTTATCTGAAGGAAAAAGTTCAGGGGAGAAAAGGGAATCAGGAAATCCGCCATCTGATTATTGATGAAGCACAGGATTACTCACCTGTGCAACTCGCATACTTGCAGGCAGCGTTTCCCCGCTGCCGGATGACGATACTTGGAGACATGAACCAGGCCATTTATGCGCAGAGCTTTGCTAGCGAAACAATGCTATCGGAAAAGCTCTACAATCCGGATGAAGTAAGGAAGCTGACCTTGATGCGCAGCTACCGCTCAACCAAAGAGATTATGGATTTTGCCCGCCATCTTGTCCCGGGCGGCGATCAGATTGAACCGTTTGACCGGAGCGGGCGGCTGCCCGAATGGATTGATGTAACAGAAGAACAGAAAGCGGAAGCAGTACTTGAGAAAATCGAAGCCTTCCGGGCATCCGGATTTGAAACATTCGCCGTGATTGGCAAAACAATGAAGGAGTGCCGGGATGCCTATAATCGTTTGAGCGATAAGACGGAAGTCAAGTTGATCACGCAGGCAACTTACCAGTTCGGCAAGGGCTTCATCGTTATTCCAGCTTATCTGGCTAAAGGCATCGAATTCGACGCAGCGATCATTTACGATGCATCAGCGGAGAATTATCATCGTGAAAATGAGCGAACCATTTTCTATACGTCCTGCACGCGTGCCATGCATGAATTGGTGCTGCTGAATACCGGTGATGCCACGCCTTTCTTGGAAGACGTTCCAGATGAAAAGTACGTGCGTGTCTCAATGGAAAAGCAATAATTCGCTGGAGTTTGGGCGATACATAATGCTTTAAAAAAATTGGGCATCGGAACTGACGATAGAAAAAAACTGTAATTGGGACAAAAACAGTCCCTGTTCTTATGGAAACAGATGGGATGAGAGGGTTTGGGGAGCATGCAGAAATATAAAGTGCTGAGTTTTCTTGTCTTTGCCAACCTCTTTTGGGCGGGAAATTACGTTTTCGGCAAATATGTTGTTGCCGAAATGACACCGGTCCAGATGACGTTTATTCGCTGGCTGATCGCCATTATTTTTTTATTTCCGCTGGCGCAATGGATTGAAAAGCCGGACTGGAAATCGGTTTGGAAAGAGTGGAAGGTGCTGCTGGCACTTTCCTTGCTTGGAATCCTCGGGTATAACATTTTACTTTATGAGGCACTGAGATTCACAAGCTCGCTGAATGCTGCACTTGTTAATTCAATCAATCCGGCAATGATCGCAGTTTTTGCGGTCTGGCTGCTGAAAGAAAAACTCACGCGGATAAACGTGCTTGGTCTTGTTGTATCACTGGTCGGAGTTCTGCTTGTGTTGACACATGGACACCTGCTCCAGGTTTTTACGGTCCAATATAACCAGGGCGATTTGCTGATGCTGCTTGCGATCGCCGTCTGGACTTTCTACACGCTGATCGGAAAGAAGATGAAGCAGATTCCGCCAATCGCCGCCACTGCTGTATCGGCGGCACTCGGATTGATTGTGCTGTTTCCATTTTTCCTGGCATCAGGATTTACCTTTCGTCTCAGTCCCTCGGCAACAGCTGGAATACTTTATATCGCGTTGTTTCCGTCGGTCTGCTCATTCATTTTCTGGAATAGTGCCGTCCGTGATGTAGGCGCAAGCCGCGCCGGAATTTTTCTCAATCTGTTGACCGTTTTTACGGCAGTAATCAGTCTGCTGCTCGGTAAAACGATCACATTGCCGCAAATCATCGGCGGCCTGTTCGTCATCCTTGGCGTTTACTTGACCAATCGAAAAGCTGCAGCTGTCAAAAACCTTCCCGCTGAATGAACGGCGGGAAGGTTTTTGTGGCTACAAACAGCTGAGTTCTGATATATTCCTCTGAGTTCTGATAAAATTCAAAAGTCCGCGATTTTCTTACTCAGCTTCAGCGGGTATCCGCATCGAGAACGTGGTTCCTTTGCCTTCCACACTTTCAATCCGCAATTTTGTTCCGTAAAAATGTTTCAGCCGGCTGTTGATGTTCTTCAGGCCGACACTGCGCCCTTTTTTCCCTATCAAGAGCTCGCTGACCTGATCTGCAGACATTCCGATCCCATTGTCCGATACGCTGATCAGATAAAAATTTTGCTTCCGATGCGCGGCGAGCGTAAGCCTGCCGCCGGATTTTCGTTTGCCAATGCCATGCAGTACGGCGTTTTCCACGAGGGGCTGGATCATCAGTGGTGGCAGTGGAAAATCGAGACCTTCTTCAATATCATAAACAACCTGAATCCGCTCCTGAAAACGCATTTTCTCAATCGCCAGATAGGACCTGACTAGCGACAGCTCCTTTCCAAACGAGCTGATCGTCGAAGTGTTCTGGAAATCAAAGCTGCCGCGAAGATAGGCGGCAAATTGAGCAGTCATCTCACGCGACTGCTCGATGTCGTCATAGCTTAGCGCGATAATTGAATTCAGCACATTATACAGGAAGTGCGGACGGATCTGGGACTGGAGGAAAGCCACTTCCATATTGGCCGCCTGGCTTGCCGCATTCTTCATCAGGATCAGTCCTCTAATGCGCGCCGACAATTCCGAGAAATTGTAGGGCTTCTGTAAAATGTCATTCGCGCCTGCGCGGAAAGCATAATGTTTATCATCATTGATGATCGCTGCCGTCAACATAAGCACGGGAAGATCGGTCAGGCTATATTGCTCACGAATTTTGCCGCAGACATCATAACCCGACATGCCGGGCATCATCAGATCGAGAATGATCAGATCCAGCTGGGAGTGGGAAATTTCGTCGAGAGCCTCCTGACCGTTTTTCACAGCAATTACATTATATGGGATTCCTTCAAGCATATCGATCAGAATTTTAAGGTTTTCCAGATTATCGTCAACCACCAGAATCGTCGGCGCATGAAGCAAACGTGAATAATATGGAGTTGTAAGGGTTAGCTCGGACTGGTCTGCCTCGTGGCCCGGTTTGACAGTTGTACTTGGAATACGGACTGATGAACCAGTAGAGATCCCCATCTTTTCATCGAAGAGAGGAATGGTAAAGTGGAAAACCGAGCCTAATCCGATCTCGGACTCCAGCCAGATCCTTCCTTTCTGAAGCGTAACAAGCTGTTTGACAATGCTCAGTCCCAGTCCGGCGCCTTCACTTTGATTCAATTCGTTCCTGTGCTCAAATGCCTGAAAGACTGTCTCATGCTCTGAGGCGGGAATCCCTGACCCCGTATCGGCTACCGTGATCTCAATATCGCAATCCAATTTCTTCGCACTTAGCGTAATCTGTCCCTGTTGTGTATATTTGACCGCGTTGTCTACCAGATTATTAATGATTTGCCGGATCCGGTTTTCATCGGCGAAGACAAGCGGAAGATTGGCTGGAATATGATCAACAATGCATAGTCCTTTTTTATCCGCCAGTAGTTTATAGTATGCCAGCTCAGTTTTTACTGTTGTAAAAATATCCAGCGGGACAAGCTTGATCTGAAGCCGCCCCTGCTTCATTTTTTCCATGTCAAGAATGTCATTCACCAGATCAGAAAGCCGATAACCAATCCTCGTGATCAGATAAAGCTTGTCCTTCTCATCGGCGATTGTCCGGCTTTTATTCCCGGCCAGCAGCGTCTGCGCAACATTAATAATTCCATTCAGAGGTGTCCGGAATTCATGCGAGGTTTTGGCGATGAATTCATCCTTCTGCTTGTCATTGCGGACAAGCTCTTCTGCCAGCATTTCGCTGCGCCGGAACGCATTTGAAAAGCGCTGGGACATCATTAATGAGATCATAAGCAGAAAAAGAATAGATGAAATGGAGTAAAACGGAGACAACATTTTGGCACTGAATGCGCTGATTGCCGTGATGATGACAAATATACTGATTGACAGCGTTCCGATCGTCAGATAGATGCTGCCTTCGACTTTCTTAATAATCGCAAGAACAAAGATGTAAGAAGTATAGGCAAGCGCCGAAACTGCCAGAAACAAGTGTAGAATCAGATCAATAGACGTCAGTAAAACTAAAGGTATAAAATCTGTGATCAAAGTAACAAGTGAAAAGGCGATTCCGACATAAACGAACTTTTTTGAAACAAGTTCCGGATATGCGAAGAACAGGTAAAGGAGCACGGCGGCGCATGCCGCAAGCGAGGTCACCGATTCCAGAACGGTCATTGCGCTAAAAGAGAATCCCGGAAGTAAAAGGTAAATGACTCTGGCCGTGCCAACCCAGGAAATAATCGTGGAAAAAAGCAGGCAGATAATTGAAAAGAACAGAAGATGAAGATCCTTCCGGCGCTGGATGAAATAGCCAAAGAAATATAGCCCCATAATAAAGAAAGAAACAATCATAAACAAATCGTTAAATAAGGCCAAATCGTGGCTCCGTGAAATCTGCTGCTGCGTGCCGAAGGTAATGGGCTTGGAAATACCCCATCCTGAATTTCCAATTGAATGCGATACTTGGATGATCAATTCATTAGTTCCGCGATGAAGTGGAGAGTAACTGACAGAAGGTTTGAGAGACGCCTGTTGATCGCCACCCATTGAAGGGTTGCCGCTGCTTCCAACCAGTTCTCCGTTCATAAAAATCCGGTTCGCACTGTAAATGACCGATGTTTGCAGACCGAAGATCTCCCCGTCACGGTCGGAACGGATCATAAGCTTGTATGTACCGCTATTCAAATCGTACATTTTCCTATTATCCATACTTTGCCCATTATCAGGCACTGTCATAAACTGTTCGCTTTTTCCTGCACCCGCTTTGATAGCGTCTGGAGAAAGAAGCTGATTCGGATAAAATCCCCACTGGCCATTCAACTCCACACTTCCGCTCCGCTCAAAATTCCAGTGGGTGAGATCAAGTACTCCTTGCCTGGCGACAGGGCCATTGTGTCCTGAAAAGTGCGCCCATGACAGAAAAATTAGAAACAAACCGATATAACATAAAATAACAGTAATCATTGCTGGCAGGCGGTGCTGATGCATGATGGTTCACTCCTGGAAACTTTAAACGCAGGCATTTGGAAAAACTCAAGTATATCATCTATTTCTCACAGATGCTTCTGCCCATCATTTTACCAGCTAGCGTGCATAAAATGAATACCCGCGGGCAGAGAATCGAGCTTTATGACTATATTACCGGTCTGTTTCCCGTGTTATAATAATTTGTAATGATAGTGTAATAGAAAAAAGAGATTGGGGATCCTTGCCTTGCAGCTGAAGGAGGATATCTAATGAAAGCGATTGTTGTTGATGATGAGAAATTAGCCTGCAAACAACTCAGCAAAATGCTGCAGGAAACGGGCGTATTTGAGATGATCAGAACCTATACGGATCCGGAAGAGGCATGCACTGAAGTTACGGATACAAAACCTGATGCCGCATTTCTTGATATTGAAATGCCGGAAATGAGTGGTATGGATCTGGCTGAATTGCTTCAAATGGCTAATAAAAATATTCAGATTATTTTCACAACAGCATATGATGATTTTGCGATCAAAGCGTTTGAATTAAACGCGATCGACTATTTGCTTAAGCCGATCATGAAAGATCGCCTCAGGAGAACGATCGGACGCTTGGTCAAAAATATAGAAAGCAACTCTTCTGAACTCGCATTACCTAAAGAGTCATTCGGCATCGAATGTTTCGGCGGTTTGAAATTTTATCGCATCAATGGCCATTCAAAAAAATACATATCGGTTAAATGGCGGACGTCCAAAGCGCGTGAATTATACGCTTATTTACTGAGTGAGCATGATCGCTTCATCAGCAAAGACACACTGATCGACCTGCTCTGGCCGGAGGCGGATCCGGTAAAGGGATCGACTCAGCTCTATACGACGATTTACCAGATCCGAAAGCTGATGGAAAAACTACCTTTTCATCATCGCATTGTCAAAAATGATATCGGCTATTCACTGAGCCTTGCTGGCACGCCGGTTGACGCTGAGGAATGGGAAAAGGCGCTGGCGCAATTGTCGATGATTGATGCGTCTAATTATAAGGAACATATCCGGATGTTCAAGATTTACAGAAACCATTACTTTGAAGAATACGGCTATCTCTGGGCTGAATCCAAACGCGCGCGGCTCTGTCAACTTTGGCTTGAACACGCCTACCGCCTGATTGACTTTTTAATCAGGGACAAGAATTATGCGGAAGCCCTGGACGTTTGCCAACAAGTTGACCAGATCGAACCGGATGATGAACGCAACATGAAATATGAGATGACTCTGTATAATCGAACTGGAAATGTCGAGGGCGCCATACGTGTTTATGAAAAGTATAAAGGAAGCAAAAACGTTATGAACTGAAAAGTAATAATAGAAGAGAAAATCAAAAGACTGCCACACCTAATACAATGGGTGCGGCAGCCTTTTTGTCTGTGATGAATAACACATAATGCGACGACATTCTTCACTTGTAAAAAAATGTTCAGAAATTGTATAGATCGGATATCTATAATTAGATTTGCCAAAAGTAAAAGTGCCTTTTCTGCACTTTCCCACCTGAATCGACAAATGGCATCCAGTAAAGCAATTTCCTGTCTGAATTCGTCATTTGCCGCAAGTCTATCAAGTTATCATTTGATATCGTCCGGTAGGATACCGGATTCAAATAAATAGGATCGGAGCGCATGGCTCTTAATAACCGAGTGCTTCATCCACAACTTCAAAACCAAAGCAGGAAGAATGAAGGAGGAAAAGTCCAGTGAGATCGAAAAGACTTCCATTGGGGCTCAAAAATACCAAGCATAACAAACGCGTCAAACAGTTGCTGATTATTGGCCTGTCACTGTTCGTCATCTTCAGCCAGCTGTCAATGTCACCGCTGAGCAGTGCATTAGCTGACAGCAGTTCGACGGCGCCGAATACGGACAATCAGTTCTTGGATTCCGTAAAACTGACAACTGGGGATCCAAGCAATTCGACGGATGTCAGCACGGATAATCCGCTTAAAAAGGGCGAACCAGTCAATCTGGAATATGCATGGACGCAAAAAAATGGCCAGACACTCAGTGCTGATAAAGATGTGACCGTACAGATTCCGACTAATTTCAATTTTGACAAGGACGCAACGGGCAATGTAACACTATCCGACAACAAGACCGTGATCGGTACATACACAGTCAAAGCGAGCAGCAGCACGACAAATGCGAATCAGCTCACTGTACACTTTAATGATCAGGCAGCTGGTCTGACTAACGCCGGCGGAAAAATTGTCATTCCGGCTACGTTCAATACGGATCCGAACTCCGGGCCAAACCCGGTATCAATCGTCTTTGACTTGGGCAATAGTAAGACACAAATTATTTCTGTTCCCGTTGATCAGAGTGCACCAGGCACGAACTCATCTGTGACACCAAGTGTAAGCAGCAGTTCAGCTTCGAGTTCAGGTCCGACGCCGAGTGCGGGCACTGCTTCACCAAGCGTAAGCAGTGGAGTAAGTTCCGGCATATCAGTGAAAACAAAATCATTTGTTAAAAGCTTAGCGGTGGCAGCGCCACAGGAAATCACTCAAAATATATTGACAGGTGTCACACTGACGGATGCAAATGGCAATCCCTATGACGCTTCCAATAAAGCGACAACCAGCTCGCCGGCAAATATCTCTTTCACATACACCATTCCGAATGGCCTTAAAGTGAACGATGGGGATTTCTACACATTTAAATTGCCGAATGACTTTGCCATCTATAATACAATCAATGGAAATCTGGATGACGGATCCGGGAATCAGATAGGGACGTTCACTGTCACGACTGATGGAATGGTGACAATGACGTTCATAAATAACGCAAGCAACGGCAATTATTTTGATAACCACTCAAATGTGGACGGCTCACTTGAGGTGCACACACAATTTAATTCTCAGACGATTACCGGGACTACGCAGCAGCAGATTACTTTTCCAATCAACTCACCGGTAACGCTGACGATTCCGTTTAAGCCATCGAAAACGATGGATTCGATCGATAAACAAGGAACACCGGATAAATCAATTAATCCTGGCAACATCAATTGGACGGTCAATATCAATGAAGCGGAAAATACATTGACAAATGCGAAAGTCACGGATCCGACACTAACGGGGCTCTCACTTAATACCAGTTCCATTCAGGTCTATCCGCTGACTGTCAATGTGGACGGATCGACGACGTTAGGCACGACTCCGGTTCCCGCCAGTGACTACACAGTGCAAGACTCTGACGGTAATCTCGAAATTGATTTTAATAACCCGATAAGCAGTGCCTATCAAATTCAGTATTCAACGGCGATTACAGATGCGGGAAAGAATATATCCAGTTTTGATAATAAGGCGACATTAACAAGCGACGGGGTTTCGTCGGTTACTGCCGACGCAACGGTAACCAATAAACGTGGTGATCATCTTACGAAGACAGCTACTGGTTACAATGCGTCGACACAGACGATTACCTGGACGATTAACTATAACGGTGATGATAAAAGCATACCGGATGGGACTGTATTGCACGACCTGTTTGACAACACCCAAGATCTAGTGAACAATTCAGTCAAAGTTTACCAAGCTACGGTCAATAATGATGGAAGTTTTTCACAAGGTACAGCGGTAAGCAGTGGCTACAGTGTGACACCGACATTCCAAACGGGGAAAAACGGTTTTGATCTTACATTTAACGGGAACGGCAACAGTGGCGCTTATCAGATTGTCTATCAGACAATAGCTAACGGATTAGTCACTGCCAATGGGACCGTTAATAATTCAGTTACCGAAAATTCGGGAACACCGGTTAATGTGTCGCAAGGCATTGCTCAGCAAGGTATCCAAAAATATAGTACGGGTTCCAATTTTGCAAATAAGACGGATACATGGCATATTACAGTTAATGGCAACCATTATCAGCTAAATAACGCTAAAATTATTGATACTTTTGATAATGCCGGACTTAGCTTACAGAATGCTACTTTTAAGATCCATGATGATACAACAAATAATGATCTAACTGAGGGAACAGATTATACATTAAACACCGATTCAAACGGTTTTACCGTTGTCTTTCAAGGTGCCTATACCTCGACAAGCGACGCGTTCACAATCGATTACACAACAGACTTTAATTTTGCAAATCTGACTCCCGGGAAAACAAACTTTTCAAATACGTCGGTACTGTCCTGGACGGATGCAGGTGGAAAGAGTCAGTCGAGCACGTCAACGGCGACATTTACTCCGGACAGCAATACACAGTCTAATGGATTTAAAAACGGATCCTACGACGCAACAACCAAGCAAATCACATGGAATGTCGGCGTGAACTATAATCTGGCAACAATCACTGATCCGGTGATCAGCGATCCGATTACGGGTGATCAGCAGTATGTCGACGGATCTTTTGAACTTCACTATATGACTTTAACCGGTGGCGCGAATGGTGTTACGGTTGGAGCTGAGGTACCAACAAGTGATTATACAGTTGATTATCCGTCCAGCAGCAATAGCAACACGCTGACCGTTCATTTCCTGAGCCCGATCACAACACCTTATTACATCACCTATAAAACATCTCTAGGTGGACAGATTGTAAACGCGTCTTACACGAACACCGCAACCGTCAAAGACGGCAGCAGTACGGTAACCACATTGAATGCCTCTGTCAATCCTGCGCATGGTGGTTCTTTCGCTTCAAAAAATGGTACGCAGGATGGTAATTATGTGGACTGGACAGTGAATATCAATTCGAGCCAGTCGACGGTATCCAATGCGGAGCTGGACGATACACCGACGAACAATCAGATTATTGATCCAAATTCATTTCACTTGTACCCGCAAACGGTCGATACAAGCGGCAATCTGACCACGGATACGGGTAATGAGCTGCAGCAGGGCAAGGATTATACGTTGACCATCAACACAGATAACAACACAGGCGCGCAGACATTTACCATTAAATTCGTCAATCCAATTGACAGTGCCTATCAGCTGACGTACAGCACGTTAATTAATGCAAATAACGGTGATACACTAGGCAACACGGCAAACTTTTCCGGAAACAATATTCAGACCGTTACGCAGCAGACAAGCCAGAATGTCACGGTTCACATCTCATCAGGATCAGGTACCGGCAGTGGTGTGAATGGAAGCTTAACTATATTTAAGGACGACGCAGTCAGTCATGCAGCCTTGCCGGGGGCGACATTTACGCTTTACGATAGTACCGGGACAACTCCGCTGCGAACATTAACAACGGGCACTAATGGTGAAGTCGCTTTTAACAACTTTAAATATGGCACCTACATCCTGAAAGAAATACAGGCCCCGGTCGGTTATACGATTAGTAATGCTCTGGTAAATGGGACTCCTGTAACCATTGATGCCACTTCGTCAGCGGCCGGAGCGCTGACAACCATCGACGATAACCAAAACAAAGTAATCCTCACAAAGCAGGATGTGAATGGAAATGGTTTAACGGGAGCGACGTTCAGTTTGTTAAAAGACGGACAGCCCTATCCTATCGGGCATGCGATCCAAAGCGTTGCTGGACAGGTTGAAATTGACGGCTTAGTCCCGGGAAGCTATGAATTAACGGAAACAGTCGCACCAACCGGTTATTTGATCAATTCTACGCCAATCAATTTTACTGTCACAGAAAACGCAAATAATCAGATCCCGGATGTAAATCTGGGAACACTGACTGATTATCAGGGCTCTGCCACACTAACAAAAGATGATAACGCAAATCATCCTCTGGCTGGAGCCGTCTATGAGCTGCAAATGCAAAGTGGCGATGGATCATGGAACACCATAGAAACAAATTTGGTAACCGGAAGCGATGGTACGGTCAGTGCTTCCGGGCTTGCTCCGGGTACTTATCAGTTTGTTGAAACGCAGGCCCCTGCCGGATATACAGTAAATGGTTCTCCAGTCGGATTCACGATTGCATCAACTTCTTCGGGTGATCCTGGTACTCAGCAGCTGTCACAATCCGATTCTCAGGACAGTGTGGTTCTGACAAAAGTCGATGCCAATGACAGTAATGCCAAACTTTCAGGTGCGGAATTCCAGCTTGAAGACAGCAGTGGCAATGTGGTTGCAAAAGATGCTTATGGCAATTCATTGAAATCGGTCTGGACGACGGATAGCAGCGGCCAGTTCACGATAAATGGACTGGCACCGGGCAGCTACCAGTTCGTTGAAACAGCAGCTCCGAGCGGCTATCAGCTGGATAGCACACCGGTACCATTTACGGTTTCAAATAAAGACACAAAAGCCGTTTCGATTACGGCATCAGATAAACCTAGTGCTGTCACACTGACGAAAACGGATGCCAGTGACAGTAATGCTGAACTTTCAGGCGCAGAATTCCAGCTTGAAGACAGCAACGGTCAAGCAGTAACAGCGGACGCGACCGGGAAAACCTTGCCTGCTACATGGACGACGGACAGCAGCGGCCAGTTCACGGTCAACGGACTGGCTCCAGGCAGCTATCAGTTTATCGAAACGAAAGCGCCCAACGGTTATCAGCTTGATCAGACACCGATACCGTTCAAGATTACAAATACAGATGTACAGGCTGTTCCGATCACAGCGACAGATAAGCTGAATAGTGTGACACTGACGAAAGTTGACGCAAATGACAGTAACGCCAAACTTCCGGGAGCAGAATTTGAACTTCAGGACAGCAAAGGAAACGTGGTAACGACAGATGTAACCGGAAAGGCCTTGCCGACAATCTGGACCACGGATAGCAATGGCCAGTTTACAGTGAATGGACTGAGCGCCGGTAATTATCAATTCGTGGAAACGAAGGCGCCTAACGGCTATCAGCTTGATCAGACGCCAACACCGTTTACAGTGACAAACACAGATGTACAGGCTGTTCCGATCACGGCAACAAATAAACTGAATGCAGTAACATTGACAAAAGTAGATGTTAATGACAAGAACGCCGTTCTTCAGGGGGCAGAGTTCAAACTCTATGACAACAACAACAATGTTGTCCAAAAAGATGTGAACGGCAAAGCACTTCCTTCTATTTGGACGACCAATAGCAAGGGTCAGTTCACGGTTAATGGATTGGTACCGGGCAATTATCATTTCATTGAGACAAAGGCACCGCTGAATTACAATTTGGATACCACACCGATACCGTTCCAGGTAACAAATGCGGATATCAAAGCGATTCTGGTCACAGCAACAGATAAACTGACTCCTGGTGATGTTCAGTTGACCAAAGTCGATAGTAATGATAAAAATGCGGTGCTCAAGGGTGCGGTGTTCAAACTGGAAGACAGCAGCGGCAAGACCTTAGAAACCGGGCTGACGACAAATGACAGCGGTCAGTTCATCGTCAGGGGGCTTGCTCCGGGCAAGTATTTCTTCGTTGAAACAAAAGCGCCAAATGGCTATCAACTGGATGCCACGCCGATACCATTTACAATCGCGAAGGGCCAGGCAAAGGCTGTTGAAATTACAGCAACAGATAAACCGCTCGTAATTACCAAGCAATTGACTGGTAAACCTGGCGCGACCTACAATGTGGTTGATCAGAACGGTCATGTCCTTGTACGCGGAGTTATGGCCGATTCGGAAGGTCACGTGCATTTCAAGGGACTGGCATCAGGAAAATATCATCTGGTGTTGGTTAGAGGAGTAAAAGGCGAAGCACAGACAAACTCGGTTAAGAAGACAAGGAATAGCGGACTTCCTACCACTGGAGATACTAATGACATCTTTGCTATGATGACTGGAACCGTGCTTCTTCTCGGCGGTGGAGCCGTGGCATTCTTCACAAGAAGACGGAGAAAGAATTGATTTAAAAAAGCAGATGCTATTGATATTCTGACCAAGGTGGCGGGAGCCGCAGATATAATGAATCAACGAACACTTGAATGAAAATATAACATTCTGCATCTGATCATGGTAAGATTTGATCAGATGCTTTTTTGTAGGGCGTGATCGCTATGTGGAAGAAAAGTATAATGATCGTTCTGATTCTGTCAGGACTCATTCTGATTGTCTCCCCTTTCTTAAAAGAATATATTATTGGTTTTCTTAGTTACCGTTATAACTCGGAGAAGATCACGGTGAATCAGATAGACCAGAACAATCGGCGTAAGGCATCTTTTGATTTCAGTACGATTCAACCGCCTTCCTTTTATGAAACGCTGACAGCGGGTACGAGTGTTGATCCGAAAGCGATTGTTGGCCGGATCAGAGTGGACAGCGTCGGCATCCGGCTTCCTATATTAAAGGGCACAACCAGTGCCAATTTGCTGGTTGGTGCGACGACGATGAGGGCTGACCAGCAGATGGGGCAGGGTAACTATCCGCTTGCCGGACACCATATGCGGGAGCAGAACCTCCTCTTCGGACCACTTATGAAGGTAAAAATCGGAGCGGATGTTGAGATTACCAATTTAAAGTATGATTATATCTATCAGGTAGTTTCGAGAAAAATCGTACCGGAAACCGATGGCAGCGTGATTGCGCAAACGAGCGACAAACAAATTACACTTGTCACCTGCGACAAACCGACGCGTACGCCCAACCGTTTGATTGTGACTGGAAAACTGGTACGCGTCGTGAATCATCAAGGAAAATAGCAGTGTTTTTAATAGATTGAGGATATATCTCTTTTGTTTGTCGAATATCAATCGTTACGTGCCGGATATCAACCGCCCACAAAAACCCGGGCTGGCCAAAAGTATTTTTCAGGATAGGATGATTCAAGTGAGTATTCTTGATACGGAAGATTTAGTTAAAACATATGGTGACCAGATTTTGTTCGATCATATCTCTTTTTCGGTTTCGGAAGGAGAGCGGATCGGTCTGATCGGTGTGAATGGCACCGGAAAATCAACGCTGCTGAATGTCATTGCCGGGAGAGATTCTGTAGAAAGCGGCACACTGCGCCACGCCAATGCGTTCCGCTTTGCGTATCTGCCACAGACACCGGTGTTTGATCCTGGTGTTACTGCGCTGGACTATATCTACGGCGGTGCGTCACCGATCATGGCTGCGCTTCGGAGTTACGAACGGGCGCTTGAGGATCTGGAAAACGATCCGTCCAATCAGGCATTTCAGGAAAAGTTGTTGGACAGGCAGCAGAAAATGGATCAGGCGGGTGCATGGGAAGCAGAGGCTGCCGCAAAAAATATTTTAACGCGCCTTGGGATTCATGATTTTCATACACCTGTCCAGGAATTCTCAGGTGGCCAGAAAAAAAGAGTTGCGCTGGCGCGTGCTCTGATTCAGCCTGAGGATCTGCTAATTCTGGACGAGCCGACTAACCATCTGGACAACGACACCATAGACTGGCTTGAAGAAGCGCTGGGCCAGTACCCGGGTGCACTCCTGATGGTGACACATGACCGGTATTTTCTAAATCGGGTCACGAAAAAGATTTTTGAACTCGATCATGGGCATCTCTACATTTATGATGGAAATTACGAACTCTACCTGGAAAAAAAGGCGGAGCGCGAAGAACAGGCATCCGCGGATGAGGCAAAACATCAGAATCAGCTGCGCCGCGAATTAGCCTGGCTGCGCCGCGGAGCCAAAGCGCGCTCAACGAAACAGAAAGCCAGAGTCGAACGCGTTCATGAGATGCAGGAACAGAAAGGGCCGGAAGCAAAGCAGTCGGTTGACATCGCGATCGGGTCAAAGCGTCTTGGCAAAAAGGTCATCGAAGCGAAAAATATTTCCAAGTCATTTGACGGCAGAAAACTGTTCGGGGGTCTCGATCTGCTTGTCACGCCCGGAGCAAGGCTCGGCATCATCGGTGGCAATGGCAGCGGCAAAACAACGCTGCTGAATCTGCTGGCCGGGCGGCTCAAACCGGACGCCGGTACGGTCGATATTGGGGAAACAGTAAAAATCGGCTACTATACACAGGAACATGCGGAAATGAATGAAGAGCTGACTGTCATTGATTATATCAAAGAAACCGCACAGGTGATGAGGACGGATGATGGGCAGCAGGTGACGGCGGAGCAGATGCTGGAACGCTTTTTGTTTTCGCGTCCGCGCCAGCACACCTTAATCCGAAAATTATCGGGCGGCGAACGCAAACGGCTCTACTTGCTCCATATTTTGATGCAGGAACCCAATGTTCTGTTCCTTGACGAACCGACGAATGATCTTGATACCGAAACACTGACCATTCTCGAAGATTATCTGCTCCAGTTTCCGGGAACGATTCTTGCCGTCTCCCACGACCGTTATTTTCTCGACCGGGTCGCGGGAAGCTTAATTGCTTTTGAGGGGAACGGTATCATTCGCCGTTTTGAGGGAGATTACAGCGAATATGTTGCCTTGAAAAAGACTGTCGAGACAACAATTAAAAAAGGGCTGTCCGCACCTGCTCAGCCTGCACCAAAGAAGAAAAAGCTGACTTACAAAGAGCAACAGGAATGGAACGGTATCGAGGATCGTATTGCGGCACTTGAAGAACACGTTGATGAGTTGAAAAAGGCGATTGCCGGAGCGGGCAGTGATGCAGGGAAAGCGCAGGAACTGTACACACAGCAGCAGACCGCGGAAGCCGAACTGGATCGGGCGATGGACCGCTGGACTGAATTGTCGCTCAAGCTAGAGGAGATTGAGAAGGGTTAAGTGGTGAGCAATGGTCTAAATAATAAATCCGGTAATGGTTGCTTGGAAATGTAAAGGCTTTTTCA
The DNA here is from genome assembly GCF_002802965.1 of Sporolactobacillus pectinivorans. NCBI lineage: Bacteria > Bacillati > Bacillota > Bacilli > Caryophanales > Sporolactobacillaceae > Sporolactobacillus > Sporolactobacillus pectinivorans. Next base: position 683,774 of record NZ_NXGA01000001.1, read on the forward strand.
ATTCCGGGAGGTCGTTATGTTAACGAACAGAGAGAAAGTTTTGCGCTCGCTATCAGAAAAAAGCCGGACTCTTGATGGTGCAAATACGCTGGGAGTCACGGCTAATGAAATTGCCAGCGCTATTGGCATACAAAGAAGCACGGTCAGCCTGTATTTAAATGAGCTGGCGAAGAGCCATGACGCAATAAAAATCAATACAAGGCCTGTTTATTTTATTGATGGACATGTGTACGCTCAGGACAAAGAAAAATATCGGCGGATTAACCAGCATCTGGCGCAAAGCTCGAGTGAAAAAAATGCGGGCGATCCTTTCGCCGGCCTGATCGGCATTGATGGGAGCTTAAGAAATGTTGTCGAACAGGTTAAATCATCGGTTATTTATCCGCCGAACGGATTACCGAGCCTTCTTGTCGGCGATTCCGGAGTCGGAAAAAGCATGGTTGCCCATTTGGCTTATTTATATGCGAAGAAAAAGGGCTTCTGCAGCGGCAATTGGGTCGTTCTGAACTGCGCCGAGTACGCGAACAATCCGGAACTGCTTTCCAGCATGCTGTTCGGACACGTAAAAGGAGCTTTTACCGGAGCGGACAACGAGAAGTCCGGTTTATTGGAGGCAGCGCGTGACGGTTATTTGTTCCTGGATGAGGTTCATCGATTAACCCCTGAAAACCAGGAAAAATTATTTCAATTTATGGACAAAGGGATTTATCGGAAAGTGGGAGAGACAGAGCTTAATCACACATCGAACGCACGACTTATTTTTGCGACAACGGAAAGAGAGAATGCCGATTTTCTCCAGACTTTTTTAAGAAGAATTCCATTAGTCATCCAGATCCCTAATTTTCAGGAACGGTCAAGGAAAGAAAAGATGGCGCTGATTTCCGTGTTATTTCTTAAAGAAGCGAAAATCATTAGAAAAAACCTGAACGTTAATTCTCAGGTCATTCAGCTATTGCTGAATAATGTCAATAAGGGAAACATCGGGAAACTCAGTAACATCGTCAAGCTAAGCTGCGCCAAAGTATTATTGAACGGTCAGTCCGGCTTTCAGAATACTATGGAAATCAAAATTGAAGACCTACCAGAAGATTTTATTAAACAGAAAGACGCCGTGATTAATTTTCCGGAAAAAGATGTTTCGATTCAGATTGATTATGAAAATGACAAAATCAACAGCAAAAACACAAGTGAAAGCGATAAGCTGTATGATTTTGCAGGCAGTATCACCCGGATCGTTATGTCTCTGGAGACCGATGATGATAAAAATGAAAGGGCTTCAGACCAATTATCCAAACTGTCCAATCAGATTATTGACTACATTTCGTTTGAATTAAACGACAGCAGGCAGACGGTGCTTACCGAATATATTGAAAGCGCTCTGAAGAGTGTATTATCCAATATGTATCTGAATTTCGGGTTGAACCAATTTAACAGCGGTACCAATTTACTGACCAAGCTGGTCACTTATATCAATAACTATGAAGATGTGCGGATGGTCGACAATCTGATTGAGGCCAACATGGTGATCAAGAAGAATTATAACAATCAGTACAAGCTTTGCCTGATGCTGGTGGAATCGCTGAAGCATCAATTCACAATTAAAAATGAAATGCTGTATTGCTTATTTTTGTTTAACTTCCTGTTTTCGCAGGAAAATCAGCTGATCAGCCGCGAAATAAATGCAGTCATCATTTCCCATGGTTATTCCACGGCATCAAGTATCGCAACAACGGTTAACCGGTTGCTTGGAAACTACGTTTATGAAGGATTCGATATGCCGCTGGAAGCAACCGTCAGTGATATTCTGAGAAAGCTTAAGGAATATTTTAAGACGATCGACAACGAAAAAAATCTGGTCATTTTAGTGGACATGGGCTCTTTGACTAAAATACAAGATGAACTTAAATTAATATACGCTGGAAACATAGGCATCATCACCAATGTCACGACACAAATTGCTTTGATCGTCGGCAATAAAATAATGAACAATGAAGCATTTGAAAAATTAGTCAGAGCAGCTGCGGAAGGTGTGGTGCCTGAGTATGCGTTTATTCACCAGGAGAAAAAGAAAAGTGTCATTCTCACGACCTGCATTGCCGGTATCGGCGCTACCAAATATCTTCAGGAGCTGGTTAAAAAAAATACAAACGGCGAGATTCCGATCATTGCCGAAGACTATTATCGGTTGAAGGAGAAGGGGATTAGCGACGATATTTTTAAAAAATATCAGGTCAAAATGATTATTGGAATGGATGACGATCCGGAAATCGAAGGAATACCTTATTTATCCGTTGAAGGATTAATTAACCGCAGCGTGGGGGACAAAATATTTTTAAAGGCGTTTCCCAGAATCTTTAACGATGAAAATCTGGAAAAAATGAATAAAAACATGATCCGGGCATTTACGGTTGACAGCATCGCCAGCAATCTGTCGATTCTAAACCCCGAACAGACCGTCGACCAGGTCGAACATTGCGTGAAAAAAATGGAGCGGAGTCTGGGCGTTAAACTGGACGTATATTTAAAAGTCAGCCTGTACATGCATCTCTGCTTTATGATGGAACGCATTATCCTTAAAGAACCTAATATGGATTATCCTGATCTGGACAACCTGCGACAGTGTTATGGACACTTCATAAAAATCGTCAAAGATGCGTTCAGCGATATACAACACTATTACAGTATAGAAATTCCGGATTCAGAAATCGGTTTTATCTACGATATTTTGAAAAACAGAATGTCGATTAATGGCTGAAAATGTCGGCAGCTCCCTGCCTTTCAAAGAAACGGGGTGCTGTTTTATTTTTTCGGAGGAAAGGAAAGATAACGTTTACACTAGTTGGCACAAAAATTGCTTGATAGAAAGGTGGAGCCAAAAAATGGAGAAAAAATTAGCAGAAAATTTAATTGTACACATTGATAATCGTTTAGTTCATGGACAAATCGCTGTGAATTGGAAACAAGGCTTTCAATTTGACACGATTGTGATTCCGGATGATGCATTAGCTCATGATCCACTGAACCAAACATTAATGAAGATGACGATTCAGGCTGCTGGTCTCAATGGGCATTTTGTAACCGTTGCCAACGCTCCGCAGTTAATTCAGACACTCGCAGCACCAAGGCCATCATTATTGTTAGGGAGGCGAATCAGTCCAGTATTATTTATCATTTGCCGAACACCAGAAACCGTTAAACAGTTAGTCAAAGGTGGGGTATCCATTGCAGAAGTTACGATTTGGAACATGTTTAAGCGGGAAGGAAAACGGAAAATAGTTGGAACAGTCTATATGGATGATGCTGATTTGGCCGATATTTCTGCGATTAAGGCGCACGGAACTAAGGTTGCTATTCAGGAGTCGGCTTTTTCAAAAAAAAGATATTTATAAAGACATGGGGTGATTGAAATGACTGTTGTATTAGCTAGAGTGGATCAGCGTTTAATTCACGGATTGATCGTGAACCAGTGGGCACAATCTTTACAAATTAAACGGTTTATGGTGATTGATGACGAAGTGAGCCAGAACGAGGATATCAAAGCCAGCATGCGGATGTCAAAGCCTGCGGGTACAGGAATGTCAATTATTAACACTGAAAAAGCAATTCAGAATTTTAAAAGTGGAAATTATGACGCGCAACGAGTCATTGTACTTGTCAAAGAACCGAGTAAGTTACTTGAATTATTAGACGCGGGCATCGCGATACCAAAAGTTAATCTGGGGATTATATTTGCTCAGGATGGCCGGACCCCGCTGACTAAATTTATTGCTTTAAATGATCAGGAAAAAGAGGCTATCAAAACGATTCAGTCAAAGGGTGTGCCGGTGACCATTCAGTATATTCCAACAGATCCGGAAGAAGACGTCAGTAAGTATCTAAATTAAAAAAGGGGCGTAAAGATTATGGGCACGATTCAAAGCATTTTGATTATACTTTTAGTCGCGTGGATGATTATCGATCAGAACGGTTTAGTCATTGTTTCATATTTTCCTGTTATCGTAGGGTTTATTACCGGACTGATCATGGGCGATGTTACGACTGCGATGATCATCGCAGGGACATTCCAATTGATGCAGTTAGGTGTGGCCAACCTGGGCGGTTCATCAATGCCCAATTACGGACTGGCTACAATTATCGGAGCTTATCTGGCCATCCGCACAGGGACTGGGATCAAGACCGGAATTGCTGTGGGACTGCCTGTCGGAATGCTCGCCATTCAATTGGATGTCCTCGTGAAGATTATCAATAACTTTATTGCTCATCGCATGGCAAAATTGAATGCCGAACACAAATGGCGGGCCATGCGGCGGCAGCCATGGTATGGAGTGGCCCTATTTGGACTTGAGGGCGCTATACCGACTGCTCTGTTAGTTTTCTTCGGGCCGTCGGCTGTTCAGGCCATTTTAACATGGCTGCCAAAATGGTTTACGAATGGTTTAACCATTGCCGGCGGTTTATTACCGGTCGTTGGTGTTGGTATGCTGCTGCATTACATGCCGACTAAAAAATTTGCAACTTTTCTCATTATTGGATTTGTATTTACCGCTTACCTGAATCTACCTATTCTCGGTATTGCTCTGATTGGCTTTGCATGTGCCTATTACTACTTCAACGCTGCTATGAAGCGCGCAGAAGAAAAGAAAACCAATGTGACCAATAGCCCACTAATGGCAAATAGTCAGGGGGACGATTACGATGAGTGATGAACTGAAACAGGATGCAGTACAAACGAATGAAGATAATAAAGTGCTTTCGAAACACGATTTGCATCGGGCAGCAGTCAGGTGGGCTTTCATGGCATGCAACGCCTTTAACTATGAAACGCAGGAAGCACCGGGCCTGACGTGGGCGCTGGCGCCGGCATTAAGAAAAATTTATCCCAATGATGACGACTATGAAAAAGCAATTGCTAATCATTTAAAATATTTTAATACGACAACAGCAATGGCTAATGTCGTTATGGGCGCAACGACGGCGATGGAGGAGAAAGAGGGGACAAAATCAATCGGGGCTGTCCAGTCGTTAAAAACTAGCTTAATGGGACCTTTAGCAGGTATTGGCGATACCTTAATCTGGGTACTGTGGCCAACGATTATGGGGTCTATTTCAGGGTATATGGCTGTTAAAGGTAACCCGCTGGGCGCAATGATCTGGTTCTTATGCAATCTTGCCTTCTTCTTTGTGAAAATTAAATTAACTGATGTGGGCTATTTTTCAGGAACAAAACTTATCACATCTTTAGGCGATCGAATTTCAATTTTTACAGAATCCGCTTCAATTATGGGCTTAACTGTGGTAGGTGCATTAATTGCAAGCGTCGTCAGAATACAGTCGCCGATTTCTTTCCGTTTTGGTGCCGTTAGCATGGCTTTGCAGTCAGGCATTTTGGATAAAATTATGCCGAGCTTGCTTTCAGTACTTCTGACCTGGCTAGTTTACAAGTTAATCGGAAGCAAGAGATGGACGATGAACCGGATCATTCTATTCTTAATTGCTATCTCAATGATAGGCGCGTTCTTTGGCATTCTGAAATAAAAAATCTAAAATGGATCGTCGGGAGAAAGTTCCCGTGATGATCCATTTTCATATAAGTAAGGAGTAAAAAAACATGAGAAAAATCATTATCGCATCGCACAATAAATTAGCTGATGGCATGAAAAAAACGCTTGAATTTATTTCCGGGCCGAAAAAAAACTGCATCGCGCTGAGTGCCTATGTCAATAACAAACCAATTGAAGATGAAATCGCTGAAATCATTAAGAAGGTACCGGCTGAGGATGAACTGATCATTTTTACCGATATGTTAGCAGGCAGTGTCAATCAGAAGTTCTTCCCTTATCAGGAGAGGCCCCATACGCACATTATTTCCGGCATGAATCTGCCGATTATTCTTGCAATCGTACTATCACCGGAGAACGACTATTTGACTGAAGACCGTGTTCGTCAGCTTATTACTGAGGCCAGAGATCAGCTTGTTTATGTGAATGACATTAAAGCGGAAGTGAGTGACGATGATGAGTGACGACAAAGAAAAAGACTGGTGGAAAAAAAGCGTAGTTTATCAGGTGTATCCTAAGAGCTTCAACGACTCAAACGGCGACGGTATCGGCGATATCCCGGGCATCACAGAAAAGCTTCCCTATTTCAAAGAACTGGGGGTCGATGTGATCTGGCTCAATCCGATCTATAAATCACCGTATGTCGATAATGGCTACGACATTTCCGATTACAAGGCGATTCATCAAGACTTTGGAACGATGGAAGATTTTAATCAGTTATTGTCAAAAGCACATAAGCTGGATCTCAAAATAATTATGGATCTGGTCGTCAATCATACGTCTAGCGAGCACCCCTGGTTTAAAAAAAGCAGGGAAAAAACGCCGAATCAGTACAGAGACTACTATATCTGGAAGAACGCGAAGGATGGCGGGGTGCCTACCAACTGGGGCTCCAGCTTCGGTGGCTCAACATGGGAATATAACGAGGACGTTGGCAAATATTATTTGCATCTGTTCGCCAAGCAGCAGCCGGATCTGAACTGGGAGAATTCTAAAGTCCGGGAAGAAGTCTATGATATTATGCGCTTCTGGCTGGATAAAGGCATTGACGGCTTTCGTATGGATGTCATTAGCTTAATTTCCAAAAAACCGGATTATCCGGATGGTCAGGTCATCAATCATAAAAAATACGGCAGTTATTACGATGGTGCCGCAAATGGGCCGAGAGTCCATGAATTTTTACATGAAATGAATCAGAAAGTGCTCTCCAAATACAATGTGATGACTGTCGGCGAAGCACCGCATACGAATGCGGATGAAGCCTTAATATATTGTAATGCTGACAGCGAAGAACTGGATATGGTGTTCCATTTTGACCACATGCATCTTGATTATGGGCCTTACGGCAAATTTACTGACAAAAAGGCGAAAATGGCTGACTTGAGAGAGGTATTGACACATTGGCAATATAAAATGGCTGACAAGGGCTGGAACAGTCTCTATTGGAGTAATCATGATCAGGCAAGACCCGTTTCCCGCTTTGGCAATGATACAAAATACCGAAAGGAATCGGCAAAAATGCTGGGAACCCTCCTTCACATGATGAAGGGCACGCCCTACATTTTTGAAGGCGAAGAGCTGGGAATGACCAATGTTCATTTCAATTCGATCAACGATTACAATGACATTGAAACGCACAATACCTATAGAGAATTTAACGGCTTGCATCTGGATCCTGAATTTATTAGACGTGCGATCCATGCCAAGTCCAGGGATAATGCTAGAACACCGATGCAGTGGGATGATTCAGTGCATGCCGGCTTTTCGGATGGATCGCCGTGGCTGAAAGTCAACCCGAATTATAAAGAAATCAATGTGCGTGAAGCACTGAACGACAAGGATTCTGTTTTTTACTATTACAAAAAACTGATTGCACTGCGGAAGGAGTACGATGTCATTGTTAACGGGGAGTATCAGCTGATTTGCGATGATGACCCTGACATTTTTTCTTATATCAGAAAAGGCGACGGAGAAATATTACTGGTGATTTGCAGCTTCTCTGACCAAAGCACCAAATTTCAATTTCCAGGCAATTTATCAGAGAAAAAAGCTCAGCTGCTCATCGGCAATTATGATGAAAGAGACAATGATGATATCCGTGAAGTATCGCTTAAACCCTATGAGGCGAGAGTTTATTTGTTGAAGTAATTGATCCGTTTCAAGGTGCCTTATCAGCACATGCGGGCATAGCTGATAAATATAGAGGACACGTGATCGATAAAGCCATGCGACCGGCTGGTAAACTCCGGAATCTGACAGCTAAATTTCATGATCTGTGCTATCTTGGCATATTTCTGGTACTTAACAAAACAGCACTAAAATCAGCCCCCCGCACCATTCAAATAATGAAAATGAGCGTCCAAGTTCGTCAACTCGCAAACTTGGACTTTCATTTTCTCCTGAATCGCCAGACGTAACTTTTAAAGTCTCCTTTTTCATCGGGGACATTGACACCGGCGTTCATCAGTTCATCGCCACCGAAAACTTCACCAGTCGCGACATTTTCGTACAGGGTGTCAGGATCCAGACCTTTGAACTTCAGAGTCCGGAGCAGGGGCGATGAATCGGCTAAGATTCTGAAGAAAAAACCGGCCGCTTCCGACTGATCCGGAGCGACAAAGCACCAGGAGGCATCTTGACCTTCAAACGGGCTGCTAATCCGATAAAAATCACCGAACTGGATCAGCGGACGAATTTCTTTGTAGAAAGAGACTTGTCTTTCGATCATTTTTTTATCCCCTTTATTAAGCCTGGTCGGGTCCAGTTCATAGCCAAAATTGCCGGACATGGCGACGTGCCCGCGTGTCGTAAGTGACGTAATCCGCCCAACCTGGTGATTCGGCACGGTCGAGACATGTGCGCCGATCGCGGCCGGTGGGTAGACGATGCTTGTGCCATATTGGATCTTAAGTCTGGAAACGGCATCGGTGTTGTCGCTTGCCCACGTCTGCGGCATGTAATAAAGCATGCCTGGATCGAACCGGCCGCCGCCGCTGGAACAGCTTTCGAATAAAATATCCGGAAACTGCGCGGTCAACTTTTCAAGAATTTCGTATAGTCCAAGCATGTAACGATGTGCGGTTTCCCGTTGGCATTCGTCAGGAAGAAGAGCGGATCCGATCTCCGTCATATGCCGATTCATATCCCACTTGACGTAGTTGATATCGGTATCGGTGAGTACTGCAGAAACTGATTGTACAAGATAATCGCGTACATCTGCCCGCGACAGGTCAAGGACGAGCTGAAAACGGCTTAGCGATGTAGGCCGGCCGGGCACATGCAAACACCAGTCGGAATGCGCCCGGTACAGGTTGCTGTCCGGTGAGACCATTTCCGGTTCGAACCACAGCCCGAATTTAAGTCCCATTTCGTGAATGCGCGTCGAGAGCCAGCCAAGCCCGTGTGGCAGTTTCTGCCGGTTGACTATCCAGTCGCCGAGTGAGCTCCGGTCGTTGTCACGGTGGCCGAACCAACCATCATCCAGAACAAAAAGTTCAATTCCGGCCTTTTGAGCTTCCTTGGCGATGGCAAGCAATTTTTTCTCATTCAGTTTAAAATAAGTAGCTTCCCAGTTGTTGATCAAAATCGGTCGAAGCCGATCGCGGTATTTCCCGCGGGCAAGCCGCGATCGGTAAAGCCTATGGTAAGTCAGTGACAGGCCGCCAAGCCCATGGTCGGAATAAACAAGCACGACCTCAGGTGCCTGGAATGATTCACCGGATTTCATCCGCCAGGAAAAATCGAACGGGTTGATACCGATCGATGCGCGCACCGTCCGATATTGGTCAACTTCGATCTGTATAGCAAAATTTCCGCTGTAAACCAGGCTGCAGCCGAATGCTTCTCCATGATCTTCATCGGTGTTTTGGCGAAGAAGGGCGAAAAAAGGGTCATGCTGCGGACTGCTGGCACCGCGCGCACTGTCGATGACCAGCATTTCCTCGGACAGGGGATGGCGGTTAATGTTCCGTTCATTATTGTGAGATCCATAAAAAGTCAGGCTGTCCAAGCCATCGTCGCGAAAATCGAGGCTGGCGCTCAAGGCGCGTTGTAAACGGAACGATGCCGCACCATCATTTTCAAATCGGACGGAACGAGTGATTGCATCAAAATCCCGAAAAACAGAATAAGTCAGCACGACGGAAAGCCCGGATATGCGATCCTGAAGAAGAATATCCAGTGACTGTGCCTCCTGATTATTCTCAACATAAGTTGCAGGGAGCCCTGCCAGCTTTTTCTTCCCGTGATAAATGTTGTGCCCTGCATAGCGCAGGTCCGTGACTGTCGATCCGTCTTTTAGCTGTACCTGATATGCAGGATGCCGGTAGTCGCCGTTTCCATAGGCCGGGTACTCAAGCGGAAGCGTACTCAGCGTAAACCCGGGTTGCGCCGGGTCGGCATAAGGCGCGAAAGATCTTGGCGCCAAAACAACGGGACTGCTTCCCCGATATGTTCCAATTTTCTTCCCCCAGTAAAGATGAAGCAGATAGCCGCGCAACACTTGCATCACATAACTGCTATCCTTGGTTTGCAGATGAAACTGCATCGACTCCGATTCAAATTGAATCAACGATTTTAGCCTCCAAGTTGAAAATAGCTTCGACTGAGATCGTCAGCTATTGTTTTTAACTCTTTTACTTGTGTAAATCTCGGGGAACGCATTCAGGATATTTATTTCTTGATTGGATTATTGGATATTACTATGTTAAATAGTAGGAAAATATTTCTTAGTCGGTTTTTTAGGAGAGGTGAATTCTCGTGTCTTTGTTCAAAAAAATGTTTGGAAATAAATCGGCCACTCAATCAGATTGTGACACGTTATCCAGGAAGGAGGTTGCGGCCGCCGGGGATAGGCGTTTTTATAAAGAAAACTTGGCAAAGCCAAGCTTCTGGCGCGCGCTGAGATTTAGTTGCGACGGCCATGGAAAGCGCTTAATACCGAATATGCCACAGGATGGACGTATTTCACAGGATGCGGTGACTTCGACGTTGTGTACAGGACGTGCACGTTCTTAGTCGAAAATACGATGTCCGTTCAGTTACTTATAATTCGCTAAAATTTTATGTTTTCTTCATAGTACAAAAAAATCCACCAGATTCTGGCGGATTTTTTACTCAATTAAAACGGTTATATACGATCGATCGTCATGAAGCAACCGGCCGTGACGCACGAATAGCGAAGATGTTGATCACAATAAAGACAAGTGAAAAAGCGATCAGAGCCAGTCCGTCCAGCCACCAGCCGGCAAAGCCGGTGCCGCGGATCATAATGTTTCGCAGCGCTTCTGTCGAATAATGAATCGGCATCAGGTTGCCGATCACCTGTACCCAGCGCGGCAGCGTGTCGATCGGGAACAGCCCGGACAGGAACACTTGCGGGACAATGACGAGCGGAATGAACTGGAACATCTGCAGCTCGTTCTTCGCGGCTGTTGAAAGCAGGATGCTGAGCGAGAGCGCGCTGAAGGAAAGAATAAAGACGATAATCAGCACATCCACCAGACTGCCGATGTCATAGATTTTAAGAACATAGACGAGATAACAGGTCAGGATGAACGATTGGACAATGACGAACAGACCAAAGCCGATCATGTAGCCCCAGATGATCTGATAGTTTTTTATCGGCGAAGCCATCAGGCGGTCGAGTGTGCCGGTTGTTCGCTCACGCAGGAAGGATACCCCGCCGATCATGAAAATAAACAAGAAGACAAAGATACCGACCATTGCCGGTCCGAATGCATCGAAGGTGTTCAGGTTGCTGTTACCGTGCAAATAGGAGACATCAAGTGACACTTTTTCCGGTGCCTGCATTTTTGTGGGTTGCCCGTGTTTAGGCACCTGCTGTTGTATGGTTGCCAATGCAGAAGGCGCATAGCGCTGTATCGCGATCATCATCTGTTTCATGGTTTTCTGCTGCGACTGAATAGCACTCTGCTGGTTCTGAATTACATTTTTTAGCTGAGTCTGGACTTTTGCTATACTGATTTGTTGTACTTTTTGCATTGATTTCTGGATTTTGTTCATTGCGAGTCCGTTGCGGGACGGATCGCTGCCCTCAAGATGCACTTTGACCGGATTTTTCAGATCGACATAAGCATCAAGTGTTTTATCGGACAGCGCCTGATGCGCTTCGAGAGGGCTCATCCGCTGATAGTCCGCCGCTTTGAACGCCGGCAGCAGGTCGGAGTTCTCATAATTAATGACTGCGAGGTGCGGTTCGGAAGTTTTGGCTCCAAAAATATACCAAACGAGTGTCAAAATCAGAAGTGGTGCCACGATCAGTAGTGCAAGCGTTCGTTTGTCCCGCAAAATCTGGCGGATGATCCGCCGGGCCATGGCAAATAAATTGCTCATCGCTTCCCACTCTCCTTCACCAGAAAAACGTCTTCTACGGTTTCTACACCGTACTGCTCAGTCAGATCTTTCGGCGCACCTTCGGCAATCAGGTGCCCGTCGCTCAGCAGCCCGACCCGGTCGCACTGGGCCACTTCATCCATCACATGGGTGGTGACAATAATGGTGGCGCCCTTGCTTCTTAGAAAATGGAAAAGTGTCCAGATGTCGCGGCGGATCAAAGGATCGAGCCCGACAGTCGGTTCGTCAAGCAGATAAAGCCGCGGTTCGTGGACGAGCGCCGTGGCCAGCGACAAACGCCGCTTCATGCCGCCGGAAAACTGAGCGACTCCTTTTTTCAGATCTTTATCCAGCCCGACGTTTTTTGCAACCTCCAGAATGCGCTGTTTCTTGGCTCTGCCGCGAAGGCCCTGGATTGATGCGAAAAACTCCAGGTTCTGATAGGCGCTCAGCTCATTGTAGAGCGCGTCGGACTGGGCCATATAGCCGAGCGAGCGGAAGGCGTTCAGCGTCGGAGTCTGTTCGAACAGTTCAACGGTTCCGCCGTCCGCTTTTTCAAGTCCAAGCAGTATTTTAACTAAAGTGGTTTTTCCGGCGCCGGACGGCCCGATTAATCCGTAGATTTCCCCTTCACCCAGTGTCAGAGACACGTCGTCAAGCACAACCTGCTTTTTAAAATGTTTGTAAAGGTGTTCCCCTTTGATTGGGTAGGTCACGGTCATCACATCCTTAAAGGATAGTTATTGGACACTGTGTTCATCAATTATGATAGAATGATCATAATAAATGTGCAATATCCAATCATGCACAAAGTGATCATTTATAGACATTTATGCTGATTCTGTCATTTATTATTTCAGCCTGATCCCTTTTTTGGATCAGGGGGAGGGTATTTATATGAATTCCAATACGATGGATCTTCGTGTGGTGAAGACCCGGGCTGCCATCCAGTCCCATTTTCTAGATTTGCTGCTCCGGAAAAATTTTAATGAAATTACGGTTAAAGATATCGCCAAAGCCGCAAATATCGGTCGCGGCACCTTTTATCTGCACTATGTAGACAAGTTCGATTTGCTGGATAAGGTTATGGAAGAAGGTCTGTCGGCGACAGTTGATCGCTTTCAACCTCAAAGTTGTTTTGAAGACGGGAAATTAGTCCCCAGCAGACTTATCGGCCTTGTCCTGACTATATTTGAACATTTCAGGAAAAATGAACGATTCTTCCGGGCGATGCTGTTTAATGAAGGAATTCCGAATTTTCGCAGACGGATGCAGCAGCGTTTTTTGAGAAGGTTCTACATAGAAATTGGTAATATGACGCCGGTAGCTGTCGGTGCCGATCCGATCACCATGGAAATTCTGCCGATCTTCATCACATCGGGTATGCTCGGTCTGGTTGGCTGGTGGTTTCAGAACAACATGCGCATCTCGGAAAAAGATATGGCACGCAAAGTTTTTCAGGTGATGGCCAAAGGTCCGATCCAAACCCTGGGGTTTAATGTAGAAAATAAAAAGTGAATGAAGTATACCCTTTTTTTGTATAACTCTGTGATTTCGGTTCGACTTTCTCGTAACTCGGTCCGATTTTAACCGGATTCGGTTCGAGAAAGATACATCAGTCTAACATTAGAAATTCGAGCGGATATTTTTTCCGTTTCGATTCAAGTCGCATCATTGGACAATTGAAGAATCACCCGCTTCGGATGATTTTTCCCGCGGTTAGGTTGAAATTTTGATTTTTGGTTGAGCTTTTTCACGGATTAGGCTGAAATAATTTGCTATTTGCTAATTCCTATCTTTAGCTCAATTTTCCCGAGCCGTGAGCGATGCAGTAAACGATCCCATGATTTCTGATCCCCACTTCAGCGTGAATGCATCGCCTTCAGATACACTTCCGACACCAGCGGGGGTTCCCGTGAATAAAATGTCGCCTTTATCCAGGCCGTAATGCGTACCGCAGAAGTCTAACAGCGCCTGCGTATCGAAAATCATCTGGTCAATGTTGCCGTTCTGGACTTGGACCCCGTTAATTTCCAGTGAAAAATTAGTTTGGTTGCAAGTTTTAATTCCCTGAAAACCGGTAAACGGTGTCAGCACAGCCGAATTCAGGAAACCCTTGGCGGCAAGCCACGGGTACCCTTTTTCCTTTAGCACACTCTGTACATCGCGCAGCGTAAAATCAACGCCGAGCGCCATCCCGTCAATCAGCTCGTCGGCACTGAGGCCACGCGCGTATCTGCGGCCAATGTGAATCACCCATTCTGTTTCGTAGTGCACAGCCCCCTGATCACCTGGAAGGACAACCGTACGTCCGTCTGCCGGAGCAACGGCATGAGTTGGTTTGAAAAAAAACATCGGCGATTCCGGGACAACGTTATTCAGTTCCTTTGCATGAAGCGCGTAATTCCTTCCGACGCAAAAAATATTCCGGATTTCTGTCAAAGCAAAGCACGTCCTCTCTGAAATTAAAGAACCCCGGGTAACTTTTTCGCTCGGGGATTAAAGAGTTTATTTCGGTTGCTTATCCATGGATCAGCTGTCTCTTATAAGCACTATGATCGGTTGGGCCGGTATACTCATTCAGTGAGAATGATTCGCGGATTCCGGCGGTCACGAAAGCCTTGGCCACTTTGACTGCTTCGAGGACCGATTTACCCTTGGCAAGGCCGGCTGTGACGGCTGCTGCATACGTACAACCGGCGCCATGGATATTTGGTGTATTAACTTTTTCACTGGCGATGATTTCAAAATTTTTCCCATCATACAGGACATCAATCGCTTTGTCGGTGTCAGGAAGGCGGCTGCCACCCTTAATGAGCGCGTGCTTCGCGCCAAGCGCCACAATTTTTACGGCTGCTTCTTTCATTTGATCAATAGTTGTGATCCTGGACGTTCCGGCAAGCTTTGCTGCTTCGTATAGATTCGGTGTGGTCACGAGCGCCTTGGGAAGCAGCAGTTCGCGGATTGCCGCCGTATTTTCCGGCTGCAATTCCGGCTGCAGTTCTTCCTCCGCCCCCTTGCAGACCATGACCGGATCAATGACCGCAGCTTTCAGGTTATTTTTCTCAATGGTTTCCGCCGCGATGCGGATAATTTCGGGAGATCCGAGCATGCCTGTTTTCATGGCATCGATGCCGATCCCGGCCACGATCGTATCCAGCTGTTTCCTCAGAAGGTCCGGATCAAGCATTGTAACCGAGTGGGACCAGTTGTGGAATGGGTCCATGGTGACGATGCAGGTCAGTGCAGTCATTCCATACACACCGAGTTCCTGAAATGTTTTCAGATCTGCCTGCATACCCGCGCCGCCACTCGCGTCGGATCCAGCAATAGTCATTGCTTTATAATGTCCGGTCATATAAATGCCTCCATAATAGAGCCTGTTCGAGAAAAAGTGACGCATGAGAAACGCCAACGGAGAGAATCACCGCTGATCATTCGGCGACTTTTCGAACGCCCTCTAAAATAAATAACTTTCTTTTCACTCATTATAGTGAGAATACTGTAAAAAAGCTATTCAGAGCATGATGCTCGCTTTTTTTAGGCACAATAGAGTAACTTGGAAATAGGGAGGGATTGACATGACACATAAGACGGAAAAAGCGACATTTGCCGGCGGCTGTTTCTGGTGTATGGTGCATCCTTTTGATGAAGAGCCGGGCATTCTCGGTGTGGTGTCCGGTTATACAGGCGGAACTACTGTAAATCCGACTTATGAGCAGGTTTGTTCCGGAAAGACCGGACATGTGGAAGCCGTGGAAATCACTTTTGATCCGGAGATCTTTTCCTATCAGAAACTGCTTGGTCTCTATTGGCAGCAGATTGATCCGACCGACTCGGGCGGGCAGTTTCATGATCGCGGTTCCTCATACCGGACAGCCATTTTCTATCACGGGGAGCAGCAAAGAAAGCAGGCGCAGGAATCCAAAGAGGCACTTGAAAGCAGCGGTCGATTTAACAAACCTGTCGTGACGGAAATTGTGCCTGCGGGAACCTTTTATCCTGCGGAAAAGGATCATCAGGATTATTATCGAAAAAATCCGCTCCATTACCGTCTGTATCGTCAAGGATCCGGGCGGGATGATTATATCCGTAAGCACTGGCAGGTGAAGAAGGATGAAAACGAACTGCGCCGGAAACTGACTCCTCTCCAATATCACGTTACTCAGGAAAAAGGCACAGAGTCCCCGTTTGAAAATGCATACTGGAATAACCGGGAAAAAGGCATCTACGTGGACATCGTTTCCGGAGAACCTCTGTTTTCGACCAATGACCAGTATGACGCAGGCTGCGGTTGGCCGAGTTTTACCCGGCCTCTAAGTGAAGGACGTCTGACAGCTGCAGCAGACGGCAGCCATGGAATGGTCCGGACAGAAGTACACAGCCAATTCGGCGACTCTCACCTGGGCCATGTTTTTGAAGACGGTCCGGATCCCGATGGTCTGCGCTACTGCATTAATTCGGCTGCACTTCGCTTCATCCCGGAAAAAAATCTCGAAACGGAGGGGTATGGTGAATACAAAGGTCTTTTTATTTGAAGATTCAAGGTGCCCCGCATGAGCGCGGTTTTTTTTATCGGTATCTGCAGGGCTGTAGTTCCCCGGGAATTTATTTGTAATTTTTATAAATTTATTATAAATGGTAAAAAAAATTGAGGAACAAACCGATAAATATAATGAACTATGGACATATAATTTTTATTATTTTTTGCTGCAGAGAGATGGTGCACAATGATGTTTCTGACTCCTGAGACACTCCCGATAATTGCGGCAGCTGCGGCAGCAATTCTTTGCATTGTATCGCTGTGGATTTTTCTTTATATCAGAGCCTGGCGCTCCAAAGAAGACAGGCAGGAGATGATCCGACAGCTGGCAGATGAATTGTCTGAAGGAGCATTTATACTAAAAAATGATAGATTTATATACGTGAATTCCAGTTTATGTACTTTGATGGGATACACGCCCAGCCTGTTCAGAAAAATGAAATGGCAGGATATTGCTTCAATTCAAAATTCTGAAAAAACAGCGGATACGCTGAGACAGATCGGGGAAGGGCAAGAGAAAGACTTTTCCGGCAAATTAATTGGTGTTAAAAGCGATGGTTCAAAAATTCTTTTAGATGTAGCGTTACACAGGCTGAAAAGCAGTCCTGTGAGCGACGGCATTTTATACGCGGGAACGGTAAGCGTCGGTGTTAAGCCGGTCAGTCATACGGCTATAACGGACAATGGGGAAGAGCAGACTGCTGATGCACTGACCCAGCTTCCTGGAAACATTGCTCTGCGCAACCAGATGCTTCATGAGATACTGGATGGAGGGGCCCTCTCTTTCGCTTTGGTATTTGTCGATGTGGACAGTCTAAACCGGGTGAATGATACGATTGGGCGCGAAGCGGGAGACCAGCTCCTGATTGCGGCTGCAAAACGGCTGCGGGCCTGCGAAGGCGACCGTGTTTATCGTTATAAAGGTGACGAATACGCCATTCTCCTGAGAGATGTGTCGCGTGAGGAGGTTGTTCAGCATATTGAGCGGATCATCCGGGAATTTGCGGAACCATTGCAGCTGTATGGCATGCCCTGGTATGAATCAGTGACAATGGGTGCCAGCTTTTACCCGGATGATGCAGATAACGGGAATCAGATCATTGAGTGTACGAAAGCGGCGATCCATTATGCCAAAAAAGTCAGCAAAGGCAAATATCAGATCTTCAACCCGAGCATTGGCCGGAGGCTCAAGAGCCAACTCGAACTTGAAATGGATTTGCGCCATGCGCTGAGCCGCGGGGAGATCACGATGTATTATCAGCCGCAAGTGGACTTGAGTACGGGTACGCTGGTTGGGACGGAAGCTCTGATGCGCTGGATACATCCACAGCGCGGTGTGATCTCGCCCGGGGTGTTTATTCCTCTGGCAGAAGAAATTGGCGTGATTAAAGAAATCGGAGAATGGGCGCTGAAAACAGCGTGCAGGCAGACCAAACAATGGAACGAGAGAGGCTGTTCATTTCGAGTATCAGTGAATCTGTCTCCCAAGCAGCTGTTTCAAGATAACTTGATTGAAATGGTTCGGTCGATTCTTCAGAAAAGCGGGCTTGCAGCAGAATACCTGCAGTTGGAAATTACCGAGACTGCGAATGCCGATCTGGTCATGATGGCAAAGAAATTAAGCGAAATTCGAAAACTCGGAATCGGCATCAGTATCGACGACTTCGGGACCGGATATAACTCAATGAACTATCTTAAGGAACTCCCGCTGACTCAGCTGAAGATTGACCAGTCTTTTATCCGTAAAGACTATGATAATCGTCACAACATGGCGCTAATCCGCACTATTGTGGCACTTGCCGATGAACTGAAGCTTCAGGTTGTTGCCGAAGGCGTGGAAACCCATGAACATATCCGTTTTCTGAAAACGGTACGCTGCGATCTGGCACAAGGTTACCTGTTCGGGCGCCCGATGTCTGCCGCGAACTTACTGGGACAGTTGCCGGCTATTAATGAACAAATTAACCAGATGGTACTCAGCGGCGTATAACTGTATAAAAAAACAAATTTTTTAAAAAGTTTGTCTGCTCAAAAACACAAAATGGTGTTAGGATAAAAGAAACAGGGAAAAACGCGAATTTAGTACATAGATGATTGGTAGATGAAATGATGAGCGCGATTCAGGAGGCGGTTTTTATGAAGAAAATAATTCCGGCAGCACTTGCCGGAGGATTCTTTCTTTCGGTGACCGGTCAGGAAGCTCTTGCGGCAACTGGCCAGGAGGTTGTTAACCAGGCCGATAAGTTCCAGGGTGCCCAATATGTTTATGGAGCCCCCGCGTTTTCAACGACTGAATTTGACTGTTCTTCTTTTACACAGATGATTTATCAGGAAGCGGCGGGAATAACACTTCCAAGGACTGCGGCGGAGCAGGCAACGAAGGGTGTTGAAGTCAGCAGAAGCGGTTTGCAGCCCGGGGATCTGTTGTTTTTTGATACGAACCTCGATGGAAGCATTAATCATGTCGGCATTTACATCGGCAACGGTCAGATGATCAGTTCTGAGCTGACTTATGGTGTGCACATTACGAATGTTTTCAGTGGCGGAGGGGCACAAAGTTACTGGGAACCGCGATTCGTTACAGCCCGGCGGGTGATTAACCAATCGTCAGCCGCCGTCCAGCCGGTCCAGGTAAGCAACCAGCCGGTTTCTCAGTCGCTGGCATCGGTTTATACGGTGAAGAGCGGTGACAGCCTGTGGGCAATTGCTCAGAGCCACGGTGTGTCAGTCGCCGCGATTAAGGCAGCCAACGGTCTCGGGTCCAACATGATTTATCCAGGGCAGAAACTGAAACTTTCTGCCGCAGCCCAGGGTACGGCGTCGGTAAGTGTGTCAGCTGCCGCTGTGCAGCCAGCAGCGACGGTCAGCAATTCGCCTTCTTCAGCGACGGGTACGGTTTATACGGTGAAGAGCGGCGACAACTTGTGGGCGATCGCCCAAAGCCACAATACATCGGTAAATGCGCTCAAAAATGTGAACAGTCTGAAGTCAGACATGATCTATCCGGGACAAAAACTGAAGTTATCCGGTTCGGCATCTGCCTCGATTCCTGTTGAAGCTAAGGCCGTTGTAAAAACAGGCGCTCCGCAATCATCGTCTGATGGCGGCAGCTATCATGTTGAAGGCGGCGACAGTCTGTGGGCGATTGCGACACTGCATGGTATTACCGTCAACAAGCTGATGCGGGCGAATCATCTTTCTTCTACATTGATTTATCCGGGTCAGAATTTGGTTATACCAGTATAAATGAATGTTTTGAATCAGCCATTAATCTATAAAAAATATGTGGAGAAGTCGTTTAAAAGCGGCTTCTTTTTCTTATTCATAAATATATTAAGCTTAGAGATTGTAATTTCGACTAATCCCCCAAATGTAAACGCTTCATATTTTAAACTGAATCCTCTATAATTAAAATGTGTTGAATATGTGAAACAAATGAGCCTTTTTTATGAATTATTGAGATTAAACATATTAATTAGGAAGTTTGTTAAATTAATCATAGCAAATACTTATAAACTAAGTTAATATATAAAGTTTATGCTATAATGTGAATGTTTATTGACAAAATTGATTCCAGCACTTGTATCTTCTTTAAAAGCCTGAAGGGGGGAGAGAGACAATGAAGAAAACCTTCAAAATGAAAAGAGCGGCACTGCTGCTGCCGTTACTTGCTTTGCTAGCCGGCTGCTCAGATAAGATTGTCGTGCTGAATCCGCAGGGACCGGTAGCCCGCGAACAATATCATCTGATTGTTTGGTCGTTGATTATGATGAGCCTGGTTTTAGCGATTGTCCTCATTATTTTTATCTATGTACTTGTAAGATTCGGCCGCAAAAGAAACGCGGGTTATGATCCGAATGACACAGGCAATCGCAAGCTCGAAGTAGTCTGGCTGATCGTGCCGGTTCTGATCTGTATTCTGCTTGCCGTGCCGACGGTCAGGACGCTGTTCGCGCTGAACCAGCCTCCGAAGGCGACGGCGGCTGCTCCGGCAGCATTGAATGGCAGTAAAACTTTGACCATTGATGTGACTTCAGTTCAGTGGAAGTGGCTGTTCCGTTACCCGGATCAGAAAATTGAAACTGTTAATTATGTCGTCATTCCGGCAGGTACGCCGGTCAAATTTCAACTACATGCTTATGACGCGATGAACGCTTTCTGGGTACCGCAACTTGGCGGTCAGCAGTATACGATGACCGATATGCCCATGAAACTCTGGCTGCAGGCTGATAAACCGGGAAATTACGAAGGCAGAAGTTCGAATTATTCGGGCCGTGATTTTGCTCAGATGACGTTTACTGTTAAGGCGCAGTCGGCAAGCGATTTTGACAGCTGGGTCAGCAGTGTGAAAAATTATAAACCTGCTCTGACGCACGTGAAATATATGCAGTTACTGGAACCAGGCACAGTGAAGCCTGAGACGTTTTCATCCTATGCAGATATTGTCGGGAGAGATCTGAATAAGGCACAGATGGATGCGCTGATGTCGGGCAAACCGGTGAATACAGATTCAATGCCCGGCATGAATATGGATAACGGCGGGAAGGGGGGCCAGAAATAATGATGAATTCGATAACAACTTTTCTCGGGCATTTCTTTGTCACGGGCGATCCGATGATTTATGGCGCGGATGCTTCGATCGCTCTGGCTTCAATTGCTATCGTGGCTGTCCTGACATATTTTAAAAAGTGGAAATGGCTGTGGAACGAATGGCTGACTACGGTCGATCACAAGAAAATTGGCATTATGTATATCCTTGCCGCCCTGTTAATGCTTTTCAGAGGCGGGGTTGATGCGCTAATGATGCGCACGCAGCTGGCACTGCCAAATATGCACTTTTTGGACGCGGAACACTATAATCAGGTTTTTACGACACACGGTACAATCATGATTATTTTTGCCGCTATGCCATTTATTTTCGGCCTGATGAATATTGCCGTGCCGCTACAGATCGGCGCGCGCGATGTCGCTTTTC
The DNA here is from genome assembly GCF_002802965.1 of Sporolactobacillus pectinivorans. Lineage (NCBI taxonomy): Bacteria > Bacillati > Bacillota > Bacilli > Caryophanales > Sporolactobacillaceae > Sporolactobacillus > Sporolactobacillus pectinivorans. Next base: position 705,204 of record NZ_NXGA01000001.1, read on the forward strand.
CTTTTTTGAACGCGGTAAGTTTCTGGCTTTTCTTTGCCGGAGCGATGTTATTCAACCTGTCATTTGTCATCGGCGGTTCACCGGATGCCGGTTGGTCCGGCTATGCACCCTATGCGGGTATTGAACTTAATCCCGGGGTCGGACAGAATTATTACGTACTTGCCGTACAGATTTCAGGCATTGGGTCACTGGCCACAGGAATCAACTTCCTTGTGACCATCCTGAAAATGCGCGCACCAGGCATGAAGCTTTTTAAAATGCCGATGTTCAGCTGGTCGATTCTGATCACATCGGTCATTATCATCTTTGCCTTTCCGGCCTTTACAGTGGCGCTTGCCCTGATGACGATCGATCGCCTGTTCGGCGCCCACTTTTTCACGATTGCGAGCGGTGGTTCGCCGATGCTCTGGGCGAACCTGTTCTGGTTCTGGGGGCATCCGGAAGTTTATATTGTGCTGCTGCCGGTTTTCGGTATTTTCTCGGATGTTATTGCCACTTTTTCACATAAAACGCTGTTTGGGTATGCGGTGATGGTCTGGTCGATGATCGCTATCTCATTCCTGAGCTTCATCACCTGGCTGCATCACTTTTTTACAATGGGCAACACAGCGCCGGTCAATGCTTTCTTCTCAATATCGACGATGCTGATCGCGATTCCGACCGGTGTGAAAATATTCAACTGGCTGTTCACTCTGAACAAAGGGCGAATCGAGTTTACCACGCCGATGCTCTGGGCACTCGCGTTTATTCCTAATTTTACCATTGGCGGCGTTACCGGTGTCATGCTGGCGATGGCACCAGCTGATTACCAGTATCACAACAGTTATTTTCTTGTTGCGCACTTCCACAGTACATTGATTGCCGGTACAGTGTTTGGTATTTTCTGCGGGTTGCATTACTGGTGGCCGAAAATGTTCGGCTATCTGCTTGATGAAAAAAAGGGCAAATGGGCATTCTGGGTATTTATGATATCCTTTAACGTTTGCTTTATGCCAATGTACTTCCTTGGCCTGATGGGAATGACGCGTCGCATGTATACTTATCCAGCCGGGCTTGGCTGGGGGCCAATAAACTTCATTATGACGATCGGTGCATTCGGTATGGGCGCTGGCTTCCTGATCATGGCCTGGAACATCGTGTCCAGTGCAATTAAAGGGAAACGGGATACGACGGGCGATCCGTGGGACGGTCGCACACTTGAGTGGTCGATCGCTTCACCGGCACCAGAATACAATTTTGCTCATATTCCGACCGTTTCGACACGGGATGCTTTTGAAGCGAAGAAAGAAGAAAAACGGAAAGGTAAAGCGAAACCTCTGCCGCCGTTCAAACCGATCAAAATGCCGAATAACTCAGGCATTCCGGTTATCATGTCGGCCTTTATGTTTATTGCCGGATTTGGCTTTGTTTTCTGGTGGTTCTGGATGGCGATTCCTGGGCTGATTGGTGTCGCGGCCTGCCTGATCGCGCGTTCATTTGTCTACGATGATGAACACGACATACCTGTTGAAGAAATTGAGCGGACGGAACGCGCTGCGGGGAGGTTATCATAATGGCGGAATCACCGCTGAGTTTAGATGCAAAAAGCAGAAAAAATATGCCCTTGGAATATACAACCGAAGAAGGAGACCTCCGCATTGTCGGATTCTGGCTGTTCCTTGCAGCTGAGCTCGTGCTTTTCGGCACACTGTTCGGATCGTACCTTGTTTTGAAGAGCCATACTGGAGGAGGGCCGACTGCCAAAGATCTGTTTGAAGTCGGTCCTGTTATGGCGGAAACACTCGTTCTGCTGGTCAGCAGTTTTACGTGCGGACTCAGTACACTGGAACTTCGGCGTCATAACACTAAGGGGCTGATCTTCTGGCTGACTGTAACCATTATTCTCGGGCTTGTCTTTGTCGGGCTTGAAGCTAATGAATTTTATACGTATGCAGCCCACAGAGGCGCCACACTTCAGACGAGCGCGTTTCTCTCAGGATTTTTTGTCCTGTTGGGCACGCACGGTTGCCACGTATCATTGGGTATTATCTGGATCGCCGGTATATTGATTCAATTAGCCAGACGCGGCATTACGCCGGTAACGGCACGGAAAGCCTTTATCGTTGGGCTGTACTGGCATTTTCTTGATGTGGTCTGGATCTTCATCTTTACCGCAGTATATTTGACAGGGTGGGTGATGTAACATGCATGAAAATGAAAATCAAATTGGTGAACAGGAACACGCGGGTTTCCCATGGAAACAGGTCATCGGACTGCTGCTCTCCCTTGCATTGACTTTTCTGGCTCTGTGGATTGCAGTCGGCCACCTTTTGCCCGTACAGCCAACGATTGCGATCATTGTCGCTCTTGCCATTTTTCAGGCGTTCATTCAGCTGTTCATGTTTATGCACGTGACCGAAGGGACGGAGCCAATTCATCAGATTCTGGGTATCGTTTTCGGCATTTACGTCGCTTTTGCGGTTGTCGGTGGGACGCTGTGGATTCTGGCTTATCAGCTGTAATACAAGCAACCTGTTTAAAACGTTTGAAATAGATGACATGTAAAGTTCGGAGCCGCTAAATAAAAGGCGGCTCTTTTTTCTGCTCTACAAATTTTAGGCGTCACAGACTGTAATGCTTGATGCCTTTGCCCTCAGGGAGTTATATCAATGGATTTAGAAACATTATCAATGAAAAGAATTCAAATCGTTTATCAATGGAAATGAGGAGGATATCAATGAAGCTGAAACTTTTGCTCCCAATTAAAATGCGTACAGCACTTTATAAGAGCGAATTTAGATTAAAATTCGATGGAAATACAAAATAGATTGCTCAGTACTTTTATTAAGTTCGAAAACGATCGGTCATTTTTTTTAATAGACCGGTCCATTTTGCCAAACCAAAGTAGGCAGATGCTCCGGCAAGGACACAAATGACGATCACAATAACGGCGGAACTTCTGCTATGGGGAACGCGGCCCCCGGACAAGTAGAAGATGATGTTTATAATGAGCACCATGACTGCAGTATACACGATAATATGCATCAGCTGTTTTCCGAGGAGTGAAAACCGGTAACCGGTTGCTTTTTTTATTGCAATAATGTTAATGAGAATGCACAGAACGTAGCCAATATCTGTTGCCAAAATAGGGCCGATGATGCCGAAAGTCCTCATGAAAGTCGGATTAAGCAGTATTTTTACAACAATCCCGGCACCCAGGCTGATTAGAGTCACCTTTTGATGATTGATACCTTGAAGGATAGAAGCAGTAACCTGAAAGAGTGCAAATAGGACGGCGGAGGGCGCATACCAAGTGAGGATCTGTCCTCCAATTTGTAATTCCGCTGGCTTCAGAGTGAAAAAACTATGGATCATATATCCCAGAGAAGAAAGTCCGATTGAGGCAGGAATGGTTAAAAATAATACGAGCTCAAACGCCTGGGTAATTTTATGATGAACATCGTCAATGTCTCCTTTTGAATAAGAAGTAATGATTGCGGGTATAGCACTGGACGCAAGAGATATGGCTAGAACCACAGGTATCAAAACCATCTTCTGATCATTCATGGTTAAGTCTGCGTTAATTACTTTTATTATTTTTTGGCTGTATTCAAAGTAATGGTAGGCCATCAGCTGATCGGTCAGCTGATACAACTCCATCGCAAGGCCAACTGCTACAAAGGGAAAAGCATAAGTAACGAGTTCCTTGTACATCGTCCTATAAGGCATTTTGTAACGTCTGTCCACTGTATTTTGCTGTATTTTCTGCAGATAAGGGCGCCTGACAACCCAGTAATGCAGCATGACGTACAGGCCGGCAACTGAACCGACAAAAGCGGCAAAAGTGGCAATTGCCGCTGCCGTCAGAACGGTGCCGTTAAAGACTTTGATGGTCAGGAACGAGCCAATTAAAATAAAAGCAACTCTGAAAATCTGCTCTGCGACTTGTGAAACGGCCGACGGTCCCATCGACTGAAAACCCTGAAAATAACCGCGTATCAAACTCATCACTGGAACAACAAGGATAGCGATACTGACGACACGTATCATAAGCACAACCTGCGGATAAAAACTAGTGCTAAATCCATATAGAGAAGTGAGCGCCGGTGCGCCCAAAAACATTATTAGAAAGCCGATAAGCCCAGTCACAGTCATAATTACAATGCCTGATTTGAACAGGCGCTTCCCGGCCTGATAATCCCCCATCGCATTGTATTTAGATACAAATTTAGATACAGCAAGTGGAAGTCCCATCGTCGAAATGGTAAGCATGATCGCATAGGGAGTATAGGCATACTGATACAGGTTTACCCCGTCGTCACCCGTTAATGCGTGGTATGGAAACACAAATAAAATACCCAAAATTCTTGATACAAAGGCAGCAATGGTCAGGATCATTGTTCCTCTGATCATTTTTGATACAGTCATGTATGAACGCTCCTGAACAGATAGATAGTTTCACTAAAACCTTATTGTTTGCTGAGACGGTTCCGGCTCAAGGATCAAAACCGCTTTTTAAATTGTATGCTTTTTCCGACCATAAAGAAAGATAGGAAAAATAGGCGCTTGAGCTAATTCCTTTTATCATGGCCGCAAAGCGGCCCCGTGAAAAACCGATTGTGATAAGGGTGCTTTGTGGCAGATTTTGATGTATTATGATTGATAATGAAGGTTTATAACTATATAATTATAAAATTGAGAAGGTGTTTTTGCGGCAGGGACGTTAAATGGCCACAAAGACCGTATGAACCCGTATACCATGCAGACAATACGGGAAGATCGTCACTTTAATAAATGAATCCGTTCTCTTCAATTAAATATTGCAGTGAACAAATAATAAAAGGATTAGGGGTTGATCACTCATGATCTATACATGCACATTGAATCCGGCCATTGACTATTTTCTGCAGGTTGATCATTTTAAGGCCGGTGAACTGAACCACGTCAAGGCAGACAGGAAAATGCCGGGTGGAAAAGGAATCAACGTTTCAAGAGTTTTGAAACATCTCGGACTGACTTCAAAATGCTTGGGCTTTATCGGCGGTTTTACAGGTGAATTTATTACGGGCAAACTGGCTGAAGAAGGCATTGAAGCGGACTTCGTTCCGGTGGACGGCGATACACGCATCAACGTCAAGCTGAAAAGTGACACGGAAACGGAAATTAACGGTGTGGCTCCGCAAATTACCGATGCACAGCTCGATGCTCTGTTCGCGAAGCTGGCAAAGCTGACGGACAAAGACATTCTTGTCCTTTCCGGCAGTGTGCCGGCTACTCTGCCGGTCACCATTTATAAGGACATGATTGAAAAAGTAAGCGGCAGCGGAGTCAAGGTGATCGCGGATACAAGCGGTGAGGCTTTCAAAAAAGTTGTGACGGCAAAACCGTTCCTTGTGAAACCAAACCATCATGAACTGGGCGAATATTTCGGTGTGACAGTGGAATCTTTTGATGATGTGAAAAAATATGGAAAGAAACTTGTTGACGGCGGCATTGAACATGTCATCGTGTCCATGGGCGGAAAAGGCGCCATCTACATAGACAAAGATGAATACCTGTTTGCTCCGCCCGCAAAGGGTGAGTTGAAGAACTCGGTCGGTGCCGGGGATTCGCTGGTCGGCGGCTTTCTGTCAGAATATGCCGTCAACGGCAACTTCCGCCAGGCTTTCCGCAAGGGCGCAGCCTCCGGAAGCGCAACAGCTTTCTCGGTCGATCTGTGCACGAAGGAGAAAGTGGAAGAAGTGCTTCCTCAGATCACAGTAACGAATATCTGAAGATCTTTTAAAGCACCAGTCATGATCTACAGAAAAAGTCTAGCAAGACACCATAATAAAGTTTAAAAATCTTAACAGTATACAGTGTTAGTGAACCCAGGCTCCGCCGGTGTCAGCGACCCGGCTTCCGCCAGCTTTCTTTAACACCTTCTAAATGAAACAAGGGGGAGCACAAAGGCATGAAAGTCACTGACTTGTTAACAGCAGCGACTGTTAATCTGGACTTGAAGAGCACGACGAAAAGAGAGGTGCTTGATGAACTGGCGCAGACGCTGGAACGTGCGGGCAAACTAAATGACCTGGCAGCTTACCGCACGGCTATTGACAAACGTGAAAGCGAGAGCACAACAGGTATTGGAGACGGAGTCGCAATACCCCACTCGAAAACTGTCGCAGTAAAGGAAGCGGCTATCGCATTCGGGCGGTCCAAAGAAGGTGTGGATTTTCAGTCGCTGGACGGGAAACCGGCACACCTGTTTTTCATGATTGCGGCTGAGGAAGGCGCTAACGCGACTCATCTTGAGGCACTGTCGACGCTTTCCACTTTCCTGATCAAACCGGACTTCCGGGAAAAGCTGATGACTGCTACTACACCTGAAGAAATTGTTGGCCTTTTTGATGAGCAGGAAGCGGTCAGTAAAAATGTTGCTGCAGAAGAAACGCCTGCAGATAAAGAAAAAGGCTACGAGATCCTGGCTGTGACCGGCTGCCCGACAGGGATAGCCCATACGTATATGGCAGCCGACGCTCTGAAGCAAAAAGCTAAAGAAATGGGCGTCTCAATCAAGGTGCAGACGAACGGATCAACGGGGATCAAGAACAGGCTGCAGCCTGATGAAATTGAAAAAGCCAAGGGCATCATCGTTGCTGCCAGTATCAAGATCGATGTTGAGCCCTTCAGAGGGAAACCTCTGGTTCAGGCGCCTGTCACCGATGGTATTCGCAAGCCGGAGGAACTGATCCGCGAAGTGCTGGACGGCAAGGCACCGGTCTATGCCGGGGATGGCAGTGAGACGCATACCGCAGCGCAGTCCGAGGGAAAAAAGCTCGACATTTATAAAAACCTGATGAATGGTGTCACTTACATGCTGCCATTTGTTGTCGGCGGCGGGATTTTGATCGCCATCTCTTATATGATTGCTTCTTTTATGAAAATTGAACTGAAACCGGTCACTGCAGTGAGCGGCGTGCATAATTTTGCAACTTTATTGAGTTTCATCGGTCAGGGCAATGCGATGTATCTGATGATTCCGATTTTGGCCGGCTTTATCGCGATGAGCATTGCGGATCGTCCGGGGCTTGCTCCCGGGATGGTCGGCGGCCTGATGGCTCTGACAAGCAACGCCGGTTTCCTCGGCGGTCTGATTGCCGGTTTCCTTGCCGGCTATACTGTACAGCTGATCAAATGGCTGTTTAGAAAATGGCCGCAGTCTCTGGATGGATTAAAGCCAGTGCTGATTTTTCCCCTGCTCGGCATTTTTGTGACAGGCATACTGATGTTTTTAATCAATCAGCCGATCAGTCTGTTTGTTGAAGCGATGACCCACTGGCTCGGCAGCCTTGGCACCAGCAATCTTGTGCTGATCGGACTGATTCTGGGCGGCATGATGGGCATCGATCTGGGCGGCCCTTTTAATAAAATTGCCTTTACGTTCGGCATTGCGATGATCAGCGCCGGAAATTTTTACCCGCAGGCGGCCGTTATGGCCGGTGGCATGGTTCCTCCTCTTGGCATGGCTCTGGCAACGACACTGTTTGCTCATAAATTTGACCGTGCTCAGCGAGATGCCGGTAAAGTGGCTTACGTTCTCGGAGCGGCCTTTATCTCCGAGGGCGCGATTCCGTTTGGAGCCGCCGATCCGATCCGTGTCATTGTTTCGACAACGATTGGATCGGCGATTGCCGGCGGTCTGGCGCTACTGTTCCATATTGGCCTGCGTCCTCCGCATGGCGGCATTTTTGTTATTCCGCTCGTGAACGGCAATCCGCTCCTTTATGCGCTGGCCATCGTTATCGGTTCGCTGATAACCGCATTGACCTATGGAATATGGAAAAAACCTCTGGCTGAGAAACAGCCTGCTGAAGGTTGAGCCTTGTCCGGGCGTAGAATAGCCCGACAAATTGTGACAAAACCTGCAAAAAGCATTGTACTCGCTTTCAAAATGAGTGAACAGTTGCTATAATAGTTGGTGTTATGTATTCGGAGCGCATCAAAGAAGCTTGAATGACACTTTGAAAAAGCGCTTTAATAAGGTGCTGGGACTTGGAGCGCAATAAGATATCCGCATGATCTGATGAGAAAGCGATATGGAATCGTTGAAATTTTTATATTGAAGGGCTGGGTGACACAGAACAATGACGGAAAAGATTAAAGGTATTGCTGCTTCGGCAGGTATTGCTATTGCCAAAACATTTATTCTGAAGAATCCTGATCTGTCTTTTGAAAGAAAAACAGTCAGTGATAAGGAAGCAGAGAAGGCAAAACTGAATGATGCACTGGAAGTTTCAAAAAAAGAACTGACGGCGATTAAAGAGACAGCAGAGAGGGAACTTGGAAAAGACAAGGCTGAAGTCTTCGCTGCTCATCTGATGTTTCTGAGCGATCCTGAATTTGTCGGCGCGATCGGCAGCAAGATTGACGATGAAGGAATCAGTGCAGAATCCGCGCTGCAGGATGTCTCGACATTCTTTGTCCAGACATTTGAAAGCATGAAAGATAACGCCTACATGAGAGAAAGGGCTGCCGACGTCCGCGATGTTTCCAAACGCCTGCTTGCCCATCTGCTCGGCGTTTCATTTACAACACCGTCAAGTATTACTGAAGAAACAGTTGTTATTGCCGAAGACCTGACGCCTTCCGATACGGCTCAGCTGAACCGGAAATATGTCAAAGGCTTTGCAACGGACATCGGCGGCCGTACCTCCCATTCGGCGATCATGTCCCGGTCGATGGAAATTCCGGCGGTCGTGGGTACAAAAACCGTAATGGCATCGGCTAAGGAAGGCGAGATTGCCATTGTCGACGGTCTGAAGGGCGAAGTCATCCTTAATCCGACAGAAGCTGAAATTGAAGAATACAAAAGCAAGGCTGCTGCATTCAAAGAACAGCAGGAAGAATGGAAAAAGCTCGTTCATGAATCCACAAAAACTAAAGATGGCGCGCATGTTATTCTCGGCGCTAATATCGGCAATCCGGGCGACGTAACCGGTGTTGTAAACAATGGCGGCGAAGCCATTGGCCTTTACCGGACTGAATTCTTGTATATGGGGCGTGATCAACTGCCGACGGAAGACGAGCAGTTCGATGCCTATAAGGAAGTTCTTGAAAAGATGGACGGCAAGCCGGTTGTTATCCGCACGCTGGACATCGGTGGCGACAAGAAGCTGAAATATTTGCCGCTTCCTCATGAAATGAATCCCTTCCTTGGATTCCGTGCCATCCGTCTTTGTCTGGAACGCCAGGATATTTTCCGCACTCAGCTGCGCGCGCTGCTGCGGGCCAGCGTATTTGGCAAACTGCGCATCATGTTCCCGATGATTGCGACGATCAACGAACTGCGTGAAGCTAAGAAGATTCTTTTTGAAGAAAAAGATAAACTAGTTGCTGCAGGCACCGAAGTATCCGATGAGATTCAGGTCGGCATGATGATGGAAATTCCTGCTTCTGCTGTGTTGGCAGACCGTTTCGCCAAGGAAGCCGACTTCTTCAGCATCGGCACGAACGACCTGATCCAGTATACAATGGCAGCGGACCGGATGAACGAGCACGTTTCTTATCTCTATCAGCCGGTTAACCCGTCGATCCTTCGTCTCGTCAGCCGTGTCATTGATGCAGCTCACAAGGAAGGACACTGGGCCGGCATGTGCGGTGAAATGGCTGGAGATGCGACAGCCATTCCTGTACTGCTCGCACTTGGGCTCGATGAATTCAGCATGAGCGCCACTTCAATCCTGCCGGCTAGAAGCCAGCTGCTCAGACTTTCCAAAGAGGAATTGTCCAAACACAAAGAAGCTTTCCTGAATATGGATACAGCTGAAGAAGTACTTGAATATGTTAAAGAAAAAATGAACTGATTTTAAATAAAAACCGGGATGGAAATCTAACTGGATTTCCGTCCTGGTTTTTTTTGTCTAGAAAATTATTAATACCGACTTGTGGATAAAACTACCCGTTAAACGATCTATATAGCGCTTAAGGGATCGAACCATGGGCAAAAGAAACAGCGGCATTCAACAGATAGTACAAAAAAACTCCGGGAGGCCTAGCTTCCCGGAGTTTTTAACCTCAGTTCTTATTTGTGCAGTATTTGCTGAAAAACTGTTTTAACTTTCGGTGTGACGTAGTCGCTGCCGCCTAATTTCTGCGTGTTTTCGACCATCATGGTCACAAGTAATTGAGGGTTATTCGTATTGTAAGCGACGAACCAGCCGTTTTCCCGGCCGGTTGTACCTTGTGTTTGCTTGAATTCGGCTGTGCCGGTTTTCCCGGCGAGCGGAAGCCCGTTAATCCGGGCGTTGTAAGCTGTCCCGGCGGGATTGTCGACAACCTGGGCCAGATCATTGCTCAGCAGCTGAGCGGTCTCAGGAGACATCACATTCTTCTTCCACATGGTTGGGGCAGCATTTGTTTTGATTAGCCGCGGCATGATCATGCTGCCGTTATTGACAAATGCCGAATAGATCAGAGACAGATGCAGCGGATTTACAGTGACCTGTCCCTGCCCGTAACCGGAATTGGCCAGCAGCATCGCACTGTCGAGTTTTCCATTATTGGAAATGGTCGATGGCTGCATGGGATAAGGAATCGGCAGAGCCTCGCCAAACCCGAATTTTTTGCTGTCGTTGGCAAAAGTCGTACCGCCAATCTTAAGCGCAGTCTGTGCGAAATAAATATTGTCCGACCGATAGAGCGCGGATTCAAGATTGACACTGGGTGCATGATCCACTCGTGTGACATAATAATTGCCCCAGGACTTGTCCTGCTGCCATTGGGTGCCGCTGATGGCCACATTGGCATTCGGATTTATGGCCTGATGGCTCAGCGCGATGGCGGCTGTGACCGGCTTGAACGTCGATCCGGGCGCGGTTGCCTCGGTAAAGCGGTTCAGAAGCGGCTGTTTGGGATTGCTGCTCAGTTTGTTATAATCGCTGGACGACATGCCCAGCGCAAAAGCGTTCGGGTCGTACGAAGGGGCGCTGACCAGGCCGAGAATATCGCCGGTTTTCGGATCAATGGCTACGCCCGAACCGGCATCGTTTTTCAGCTGGTTGTACAAGGCATCCTGCACATTTTTGTCAATCGTCAGCTGAATGTTCTGCCCGTTTTTCGGTGCCTTTTGAGCAATCGTTTGGATTTCGTTTCCTGAAGCGTCAAGCAGATGAATCACCGCGCCGTCCTGGGCACGCAGCTGTTTTTCATAGAGCTGTTCCAGACCGGTTTTGCCAATGACAGAAGTCTCCGTGTAGCCTTGGTTTGGGTGGGCTTTAAGCAGATCTGCCGTGATCGGTCCGACGTAGCCCGTTAGATGCCCGCTGGCCTGACCGTCCGGGTAAACCCTGCTGGCGACAGTTGTTTTATAAACACCGGGCAGCTGGGTGGCCTGCTTGACCAGTCCGGGATTGGCCGCACTGATGGTTTTGATCGGGACGAGGGTGTCGGACTTAACCCAGGAAGCCTTCATGGCGGCTTCGATTTGCTGCCCGGTCACACCCAGCATTTTTGCCAGCTGGTTGATGATTTTTGTCCGGCCGGCTCCCGTGCCCAGCTGGCCGGGGACCACATCAATCTGCGCGGCAGTTCCGTCCATAGCCAGCGGGTTGCCATTGCGGTCAAGGATCTCGCCGCGTTTTGCGGGGATCGTATCGATCCGGACTTTATCTCCGGTTTTCATGCCCGGCAAAATCAGAGAAGGCTGCCAGTTAACATACCAATTTTCCTGATTCTTGGATTTCTGCTGCGTGAGCCGGATGGTCTGTGAGAAGGCGACAGGGCCGGCAGCCGTGTCCAGCGTCGCTTTGAATGGCACAGATGAAGGTTTGTTTTTATTTGGAGCGTGGACCGTTGCCGACATATTTCCAGCCTCAATCCCGCTATAAATCGTTTGATAGCGGGAAACAAAGTCGGTCTTGCTGATCGTTTTTTGCGAAGCCTGGGACAGGTAACTGTACATTTTTGAAAAGTCCTGCTTCTGCCAGGCTTTGACGTAGTCTTTGAGCCTGTCCTGCGCGGTCGGCTGCTTGCCGCCGCAGCCGGCAAGCAGGAACAGAGCAGATAAAAATAGGACAGTCAATACGGAATACTTTCGAAACTTCATTAGGACACCTCCAAAATTTCAGTGGTGAAACCTCACAATAATGCTGTGACAAGGTTGTATCACTAGATCACTTCTTTTAATTATAAGTGATTCTGGCGCATCATGTGGAAAGATGCGCTTTTTTATCGAAAAAAAGAAAAATGCCCGCAGGATATGAGTATTTTTAGAAGCAACGGTTGATTACTTGTCCACAGAATCAGCGCGAAATGATAGTATGTAATAAGGACGGAGGCAGCAATCATGGATACAATGAAACTAGTCATTCTTGAAACTAGCGATGTTCACGGAAGCATTTATCCGATCAATTACGCGGATAACAGTTATCGTGAGGTCGGTGTTGGAAAAGTCGCGACACTGATCCGCCGTGAAAGAGCTGCATGCCCGGACTGCCTTTTGGTTGATAACGGAGACATGATTCAGGGAACACCGCTGCTCTATTATTATGCACGTTTTGATCAGCGGCGGCCGAATCCGATGGCGGTGCTCGATAACCGGCTCGGCTACGATTGCGCCGTGTTCGGCAACCATGAATTTAACTTTGGGCGGGAGGCTACGGAACATGCGGTGCATGATTCCAAATTTCCGTGGCTCGCAGCCAATATACTCAACACAAAAACGGGTAAACCCTATTTCGGTAAACCCTATATCATTAAAACTTATGAACCGGGGTTTCGCGTCGCGGTGCTTGGGCTGATCACAAAATACATACCAATCTGGGAAAAGCCGGAAAATATTACAGGCATGTACTTTGCGGATCCCGTCGAAACGGCAAAAGAATGGGTTCCGTATCTGAAGGGCAAGGAGAGAGCAGACATCGTTGTGATTTCTTACCATGGCGGTTTCGAACGTGATCTTGAAACAGGTGAACCGACCGAAATGCTGACTGGAGAGAACCAGGGCTATCAGCTTTGCATGGAGGTGTCCGATCTGGATGTGCTTCTCTCCGGCCATCAGCATCGGAGAATCAGCGGAGCGGAAATCCACGGTGTGACGGTCGTCCAGCCGGGCTGCAATGGGGCCTATTTAGGAAAAGTGACGCTGGATCTGAAAAAAGACGGTGTTCACTGGACGGTGAGCGGGAAAAAATCAGAACTGCTGCCGGTCAACGGAATTGTCGAAGACAGGGAACTGCTCAAGCTGACGGATCACTATGAGAAAGATGCCCAGGACTGGCTTGATCGTCCGCTGGGCAGGATTGACGGTGATATGCTGGTGCGGGATCCGATGGAAGTGCGCATGCAGGAACATCCGCTGATCGAGTTCATCAATCGAATGCAAATGAAGGCTTCAGGGGTGGATATATCGTTAACGGCGCTGTTTAATAATGAATCACCGGGACTCCCGGTGAACGTATCAATGCGCGATATTGTGTCGAATTATATTTATCCGAACACGCTGAAAGTAATCCGCATCAGCGGTGGCGACATGCTTGAAGCGCTTGAACGGTCGGCGTCTTTCTTTAAGCGTTACACAGGTGGTCCCGTTGAAGTCAGCGACACCTTTACGACGCCGAAACCGCAGTACTACAATTATGATATGTGGGAAGGCATTAACTATATGATTGACCTATCGAAACCTGTCGGCAGCCGGATTATAAAACTCGAATACCATGGTGATCCGGTAGCGATGGACGGGCAGTATGATGTGGTAATGAACAACTACCGTTCGAGCGGCGGGGGTGATTACCTCATGTTCCGCAATAAGCCGGTGGTCAAAGATGTCCCGGTTGACGTTACCGAAATCATGGCGAATGAAATCATTGAGAAAAAAGTCATCAAGGCGGAAGTCAACAACAACTGGAAGCTGATCTGCTGATTCCGAGAAGTCCGCATCAAAAAATATGAATTTCAATAAAAATAGAGGTGCAGGAGTTTGAAGCATATTTTAACTAATGACTGGGAACCGTTGCTTGAGCCTGAATTTCATAAAGATTACTACCTGAAGTTGAGAGAATTTCTTAAGCAGGAATACACGACGAAGACCGTCTATCCGGATATGTATGATCTCTTCAATGCGCTGAAGTATACACCATACGAAAAGGTAAAAGTGGTTATTCTCGGCCAGGACCCTTATCACGAACCGGGACAGGCACATGGTCTTAGTTTCTCTGTCAAACCTGGTGTGCCGCAGCCGCCTTCACTCCAGAACATTTTCAAAGAACTGAATGATGACCTTGGCTGTCCAATCCCGCATCATGGCTGTCTGATCGAATGGGCGCAGCAAGGGGTGCTGCTGCTCAACACCGTTTTATCGGTGCGGCGCGGCGCAGCAAACTCGCATAAAGGCATGGGCTGGGAACAGTTTACTGATGCGGTAATCCGCGACCTGAATGAACGCGAAACGCCGATTGTCTTCATTCTCTGGGGGCGCAACGCTCAGGCGAAAGAAGAGCTGATTACTAATGAACGGCATTTTATCATTAAGTCTTCGCATCCGAGTCCTTTTTCAGCACGGTACGGTTTTTTCGGCAGCCATCCGTTTTCACGGGCCAACCGCTATCTGGAGTCAGCAGATGAGGAGCCGATTCATTGGCAGATTTCTGTAGAGGAGCCAAAAGTGCCGCTGAATGAGGGGGCAAACAACAATATCCCGCAGAAAGGGTAAACCCTTTTTACGGGATATTTCATTTATGATGAAAAATTAATGGGCGGCCGTGCGGATAAAAGGTTTGAAGCGCAGTAGAGCGACAGCCAGACCGAACATTCCGAACAGGATCAGAAGCAGGAGATTCACCCAGATGGCGCTCAGGCCAGTGCCCCGGATCATGACGTCCTGAAAGCCTTGCATTGCCCAGTATTGAGGTGTGAAATAGCCGATATTCTGAACGAATGAAGGGAGCAAATCGGACGGGAACCATAATCCTGCAACAATAGCTCCGCCCATCGTGATCAGCTGTGTGATCCCGATTCCCTGATTTTGGCTCCGGACGATCATGGCCAGTCCGAGCCCGAGCCCGGTGCCACAGAATGCCAGACAGACTACAATCAGAGATATAGCGATCGGATTGCCAAGATGAAGTCCATAGAAAAGGCGTCCGACAAGGAGGAGCACAGTACACTGGATCAGGACTGAAACAAAGGGTGGAATCCACATACCGGTCAGGTAGCCTGCTGAACGAAGAGGGGTTCCCTGCAGGCGGGCGATCATACCGGAATCGCGTTCTTTGAAAAATCGCTGGAGCATCGAGATCATAATGAAGAAAACAAACATAACGGTATAACCGGGTACAATCTGAGACATGAAATCAACATGTTTCCCGTTTTCCGTAATCGTCTGAATATGAATCGGCGCGGCTAGCGTTTGTTTGATCTGTGCCGGATTCAACCCGTGGGCACCAAGTGTCTGCGCCAGCTTCTGCTCGCGGTACTGGTTGGACATATTCTGTAAAATGGCCTGAATAGGCGCTGTGGAACTAGCCTGCGCGCCGTCCTGGTAGAAACGGACCGCCACGCCGCCTTTCTGAAGGCCTGTCTCAAAACCTTTGTCGATCACGACGAGAGAGGATAGGCTGCCGTCGCCGATCTTTTTTACCTGTGAGGCAACGGATTGACCGTTCTCCTTTTTAACTGTAAAGCCCTTCAGCCGGCCCATCTGTTTTACTAATGCCTGTGATGCGGCGGTATGGTCAAGATCATGCACATGAATGGTGATGGAAGTCGAACCCGCCTGACTGAAGATCGATCCGAACACGACGATAAAAAGGAGTGGTAAAATAAGCAGAAAAAAAACATTGCCTCTTTCTCTTAGCATCAGTTTGAATTCCTTGAGCATAACATTCTTCATTTTTTAACCCTCCTCAGTCTCTCAAACTTGTTCCGGTTAACGACAGGAATACATCTTCAAGTGACGGTTTCACCATTTCAAGAATTTTAAGTTTTTCTCCGGAATTAGGGCTGTCCAGCAGGCTGCGCATGACGTCAAGCGGTTGATCGGTTTCAAGCACCCAGCCATGGCCGCGCCGGTAACTTTTTTTGATTGCTGCGACGGATCTCGGCTGAAAATTCTCCTGGGTCTCCAGATAGACGGCCTTTTGCGTATGCCGATCAAACAGATCTTCAAGCGAGCCCTGCGCAATTACTTTTCCGTGGTCGATAATGGCAATGTCGTCGCAGAGGGCCTCCACTTCCTCCATATAGTGCGTGGAATAGATGACCGTGACACCGCTGTCCCTAAGATGGCGGATCATATCGAAAATATGATTGCGGGACTGCGGGTCAATGCCGACGGTCGGTTCATCCAAAATCAGCAGTTTAGGCTGATGGAGCAGGGCGCAGGCAATGTTGATCCGCCTTTTCATGCCGCCCGAAAAACTTTTTATCAGATCCTTGGCACGGTCCGATAGGCCGGTTTCCCGGAGCACCGCCTCGATCCGGGTTTTCAACAAAGCCCCTTTAATGCCATAGAGGCCGCCGAAAAAAATGAGATTGTCCATCGCACTCAGCTTGTCATAGAGCGTGATTTCCTGCGGCACGTAGCCGACCTGTTTTTGTACAGCCAGCCGGTTCGCCGCAGCCTCCAGTCCAAACATGCGGACACTGCCGCTGTCTGCGGAAAGAATACCGGTCAGAATTTTCATAGTTGTCGATTTCCCGGCGCCATTTGGCCCGAGTAGGCCGAAGCAGGTGCCTTTGCGAATGGAAAATGACACATGGTCAAGGGCTGTTTTCGAACTGAATGTCTTTGTAAGCTGATCGATTTCGAGAACGTTCTCCATAACTGCCTCCTGTTTTATCAGTGGTTTTCCACTGGATTTGCAAACTTTTTGTGCTGCCGCAAAAGGATAAAATAATAGATGGCGTAGTATGCAAACATGATCAGCAGAAGCCCCGCTGTCCAGGAGCTGCCAATCGCCTGGTTCATATGCTGCGCCGATTCTGACGAGGTGCCCTGTAAAACCCCATTAGAATATAAACCAAATAGTCTAAAAAACAGGCGCCCGATGAACAGCAGACTGACGATGCTGCCGATCAGGACATTCGGCATGTAGTACCAGTGCTCATCCCGCCGTTCAAAACGCGTGACCTTTGAACTGTAAAAGGCTAAAATGGCTCCGGCCGCAATGCCGGCAGCGTCCGAGATCAGACTGACGGGATGGCTGGCACTCACGGCCAGAAATAAGGTACCGACAATCAGAAAGATCACGATCCGTATCTTCATTTTTCGTTCTCGTAACATTTGCCAGCCGATATTCCGGCGGATACGGCGATAAATGCCGTAAAGGATCAGAGCGGCAATGAATACCCAGTAGATGTGAATCATATCGTTTCTCCTTAAAGGTCGATTTTTTGATTTAGAAGCCAGGTGGACAGTAGAAGCAGGAACCCGCTTACGATCCAAGCGCCAGCGATGCTGGCAATGACATCAAAAGTTGACGGAAAAGTTTGCTGAATTGAGCGCAACCAGCCCATTGAGCCTCCAATGCCCCAGCCGATGCCCCAGATCATCCAGAAGAGCGGGATCGCGGGCCGCCATTTCGTATGCTTAAGCGTTCCGTAAAGTATGCCTACGGAAGACGTAAACGGGAAGGCGCAAATATCGATGAGTAGCAGAATCAGCCCGAATTGAGCGAAGGCACCGAATTGGCTGAAAGACAGCTTCGGGCTGATCCATGTTGCATAGGCGCCGAAAGCGAGAATCAGTACATAAACAGCTGCCGCAATCACCGTACCTCGAATGACCACAGCCCAGAATTTAGTCATGATCAGAGTATGGCGCGGGTAGGGCAGTGTCAGCCACCAGCCGACTGTTTCATTGTTCCATTCGCGTGATATTTTTGAAATGCCAAAACCAAAAATGAAAAATGGAATCGACCAGTAGACATACCAGATGTACTTGAGCTGTATCTGATAATTCATACTGAAATAGGTGGCGACAGCGGCAGTGCTGATGACGAAACTTATCGCATAAATAAATCGCCATTGTTTGGTCAGCCGGTCTTTATTTCGCCTCCCTCTGCGAATTAATTCATGCTTGAGAAGAGGCAAAAAAACATGAGGGTTATTCAGTTCCATGATTTTTCCTCCTCCCGGTAGAGTTTTCGCGACAGGGCGTCAATGGAGCCGAACTCCTGACGGAGCGATTCAGCATCCCCGGATAACTTCACACGTCCCTCGTCAAAAAAGACAACATCGTCAAAAAGCCCTTCAGCTTCGTTGATTTCATGGGTGCTGATCAGCAAGGTCTGTTGTTTCTCACTGAGTGCGTCAATCAGGACTTCTATGATATGCTCTCTTGAGCTGCCGTCGATTCCTGAAAAAGGTTCATCGAGAACGATCAGCGGCACATTTCTGGCAACGCAGAGAATCAGCATCAGGCGTGCTTCCTGGCCTTTGGACATGCCGGAAATTTTGATGCCCGACGGGACTCTCATGATCTCAGAAAGCCGCTCCGCTTCCTCACGGTCGAAACCGGGCAGTAAGTGAACAGCCCAGTTGATACTTTGTTTCGCTGTGTAGTCGTTGTACCAGCGTGCACGGTCCGGCAAATAAGCGATCCGGCTGTTCGTGCGCCACCCGGGTTCTTCTCCGAGCACCATGAGCTTTCCGGTGTCAGGCTTTACGAGCCCGGTGATCATCCGGAAAAAAGTGGATTTACCCGCTCCGTTTGCCCCAAGAATGCCAGTCACACGACCTTTTCCGATAGTCAGTGACAGATTATCGATGGCGTGTTTATGGTCATAATTTTTGCTGATTTGTTCAGCGATGATGATCGGCTCCATCATTTTAGCGATGTCCTTTCTCTTGAATGATTTTTGTTAAAAAATTGTGAATATCATTCAGCTCAAGGCCGAGATTGCACATGTTTTCCAGAAAACTCTCGGTGTATTCGGCTGCCAGCCGGTCTTTGAAGTGCTTGATCTGCGTGACGGAACTCGTAACAAACGTCCCCTGACCGCGCCTCTTTTCAGTCAGCCCGTCACGCTCCAGTTCCTGATAGGCATGCATGACGGTATTCGGATTAATCCTGAGTTCGTGGGCCATTTCTCTTACGGAAGGAATTTTCTCTCCCAACCCGATCGCTCCCTTTGCTATTAAACTCCGCATTTGTGCAAGAACTTGTTCGTACAGAGGCTGGCCAAAATCAATTGAGAAGCTGAGCGTGCCAACCTGCCGTTTATCCATTGTGCAACCCTCCAATCGGGCTCCGTGTCCTATATGTTACAAGTGTATTATATCATATGATACACTAAACGCAATGGTGACTTTTTCTCAAAGTGCACAAAAAATGAACGAATCGAGCTTTTATTGATAAAACTTTGTTTTTGTTGATAGTTGAGTGCTTTTTGTCGATACTGATCCGAATTTCATTGATAAGTTCGGGGTCTTTTAATAAAAGAAGGAAGTTCTCTTCTTTTAGTGGGGGGGAACTTCCTTGTGCTTTTGATTAACTATGTTCGAAACCATTGAAAGAGTACCTCAGCATCTTTTTTCTCCAGCTGATGCACTTCATAAGATTGGGGGAGTGACGAGCGTACGGATACATTGCATGAGCAGAGCCCAAATCGCTGCTGGATACGGGAATTTTTCCAGGTAAAGGTTTGTACGTGCTTTTTCAGTGTGATCACGCTTGTTTTGGTGACTAAGCGGTGAGTAAATACAATCCGCTTCCCTTCAAGTCGGAAGCCAGACGAGCGGAATTGGTAATAATACCAGATAGCCGCAACAGGGAGAATCAGCCAGAGCCATTTCCCCCAGACGAAAAACCAGGAGAGGCCTGTGAAAACCGCCGACAAAAATAGCAAAGTTTTAATCAGAGCATAAATGCTGCCGCGCAGAGGTATCCGTCTGCAGGCAATGGGTCCGGCAAATCGCGGAATAATCGTTTCAAGAAAATGCTGAAGTTCTTTCTTGCGAATGACCGGAAAAACGAGGACCGAACCCCTGGCCCCTTTTTCGCTATCGACACTGCCGCTGCATTCTGCGTAAACGGTACACAGGCCAAAAAGCTGCTGCAGTAACTGCTCCTTAATTCGGATCGCCTGCACGCGGTCGGTTTTATAGGTTTCGTCGGAAGTTTCAAGAATGCCTTTGTGCACTTGCCACTGCCCTTCCGTGACCGTCAGTCTGAAATTTCCCCAGCGGATAAAAGTGATCGTGAGGGAGATCAGCCAGAGCACGGCAATTGCAGAGATAATGAACACAATGAGGCTGGCAGGTGGCAGCCGTCTGAAGGAACTGAACGAGCTTTGCAGAAAATTTTCAGGAACCAGATGATCAGCATGAGACCACAGAACCAAAAGCACACCGACAATACCGATGCTGGAAGAGGTCATCGCAGCGGCCAGCAGATCGCGCCCAGACAACCTGAATACCCTTCCCGGAGCACTTTTTGCAACCGGCGTATCTGTTTCATCTGCCGTCTGTGGTTCAGCTTCCGCGCTGTGACCAAGAAGCCTCTTGATCCGGTCTGCTTCCTGAAGTTTCAGCACCGACAGAACCAGATCGCCCTTGCCGGCGCGATCAGCGATATCGAGCTTCAGTTTCACAAGTCCAAACACCTGAAGCAGCACATTAGTCTGAATTTGCACGGACTGAATTCTGGATATCCGGATATAGCGGTCATTGCGAACGAGGACGCCCGACTGAAGATGAAAGTGTCCGCCCGTAATTTCATAGGTTAGGCGGAGCCACTTAAAACAGCCGAATGCAGCAATAACAAACGGGATGATCAGCCAATATCCAAACAGATCCGACAGATGCCTCCGCCCGGCAAATAGACCCATGCCGATGGGCAGAATGAAATAACGGATTGCGGCGATGCATTCAGAAAAAATGGCAAAGAAATGGAGGTGCCTCTTTTCAGATTTCATTGACGGTATTCTCCTTGATTAATTCGGAGATTTGATCACGTAGCGCGATGGCTTCGGTCTCGCTCAGCGCCGGAATTTTATGGGTATTGGCTGCCGTTGTGATTGAAACGGACGTCAGCTGATGTTTGCGCAACAGAGGGCCCTGTTCCGTTTCAACATTCTGAACCCGCGACAATGGAATCACGACCTGGCTAATGATAAAGACACCCTCCTGAATCAGAAGATCCTTCTGCCGTATCACGTAAAAAAAGGTCCGGTAACGGATCGGGGGGACGACAAAAACGGAGAGCACAAGGTGGAGCAGGACGAGTGCTGCCAGTATACCGGTAATCATATGCATGAAAGCAGGCCAGTCAAAGAAAATCGTACAAATAACAATGCCTGCAATAATGAACCAGAAAATCAGGTCCGTCATGATGGCACGCTGGCGCCAAACTGTAACAACTTCGCGGTCAAGATGCCTTTTTCCCAAGAGATCGCTCATTCCTTTGCAAAATAATAACCAAATTATACCATACCTCGGCCGAGCATAGGTTAGCGTGAAGTTGTACGTCTATCCATTGGAATTCATCGTGGACATCTCCTGTTTGAATCCTTTGTAAATCTTCTACTAATTTCCTAGCAAAAACAGGACTAGAACATTCTAATAAAATTGACTTCACTTTATCTGAGTAAGCACTTCTTCCTACGTTTGTTCGTTCTCTATTCAATGACGGGAGCAGTTTTTTCGTCAAAGAGGTGATATTATAAGAAAACAACAAGTTATCTTCTTCTGCTACGCATAATCCATTAACGTAAATTCTGGAACGTTTCCTTTTATTTTCAATAAGAGCTCCATACCTTGTTTCTTCAATTAGCCTTTCCCCTGAATACAATAAAAAGAAATCTTTTGCTGATGGCGGCCTGATTTCGCTGGTTTTACTTACTTTTTCGAGTGAAAGAGCGCCCTGAAGACTGATTTTTGAACCTTCACGCAAAAGATGGCTGTTTTGAAGCGGACTGCCCCCGTTGATCTGATGAAAGAGTTTTGATGGTGCAAAACCGAGTGCTTTTTCGCTAGGATCAGCAGGTTTCGTGCCGAAGAGGATGAAGATGAATAGTAAAAAGTGAAATGGGCGAAGCGCCCCCAGCTTCGAAGACGGTAAAATTCACATCGAAACCATTTCTTAATGGCCAGAAAATGGCTGAACTTGTATCCGTAAGGAATGGAGATCCAGAGATGAAGTGAGCAAGCTGCATCTGGCCTACTGGTGGGGATGCATCGGTGAAAACGATCATTAAGCCCCGATCGCAGCCAAGATGGTAATCATTCCAAAATCTGTGCTCAAGGAAATAGGTTGAATAGGGAAAAAAGATACCGCGCGCGGTATCTTTTTTCCATTATTTGAACCGTGCCCTTCTGAAAGCGAAGGCCGGTCGAGGATTCATCCGATGGAACAGCTTGAGTGGCTTTCCACTCCTCATCCTGTTGATGACCAGTAGGAACGTCAGATAGCTGACAGCGATGCCGACAATGTACCAGAGCGTAGGCGTCATGCCAGCACGATCGAGCGAGAATCCGGTGAAAGCCGGGAATATCGCCGCACCAAGTCCGGACAAGCCTGAGATGATCGGTGTCACAAGATGAGCGCTGTTCGGTATGGAATAGTTTGCGTACACGAGTGTGATTGAATAAAGGCCCGACATCATCAAACCGAGCATGGCAATGAAAAAGTACCCCATCAGCGCATTTTTCAGGACGATGAACAGAACAAGTGACAGAATCGCGCCGCAGATATTTATTAGCAGATATTTGCTATATGTCACCTTGCGGATGATCACACCTGTCAGCGCTCTGCCGATGACCATAGCTGCCCAGAAAATACCGACGCTGATCGATGCATAGTAGGCAATGATGTTCAGATAATGAATAAAAATGGAAGACATAAAATTGTTCAGGCTGCCCTCAAGCCCGCCGTACAAAAAGACGATCAGAGCGAACAAACCGAGAACCGTCCATTTGCGTCCGGGCGTCAACGGATTCTGCTCGGCTGTACCAGAGGCGTCGAGCGGCTCGGAAGCATCTGCAATTTTTTTTGAATAGGCGATCCGCGTCCAAAGACAGGCCAAGATGGCAGCCAGGAACGCGGTGATGATAAACAGATAACGCCAGATGTCCATAGCGATGAATACGCTGGCAAGCAAAGGCATCGTGAACGCACCGAGCCCGAATGATACTTCGAGATAGCTCATAGCGACGGCCTGCCTGCCGATAAAAACTTCAAGAAACATCGTTGCGACAACAATTCCGATCGATGCAGAGCCGACACTGTTAAGAAAATAAAGTGCCATGAACAGAGGAAGCGGCGGCAGCGTCAGAATGCTGAACTGTGCAATGGCAATAATCGTTGCGGAGATCGTCAGCAGCGGTTTTGGCGGGAAGCGGTTATTCAGCCAGGACGAGATGAGTACACCAGCCAGAAATCCCATCGCCCCGATAAAAATCAATTGTCCGCCCACTGTAAAGGAAACATGATAGTAATGCAGCAGCTGCGGCATTACCGAACCTATAGAAATGGAGGTCAGGCCTGTAAGAAAATAAAGTGCACATGATGCAAAAGTAAACTGGCGCGTAATCGGCGCCCCCCTTCCCGATTATTCCGGGGAAAAATAAAGAGGAAACGCCGATACTACGCCCCATGCGCACCTCTCCAATGCCAACTCAGATCATTGTAACAGGAATGATCGTGCGATGAAAGAGGGTTACTGCTCTTTTTTTGCGCTAAGTGGAGGGAATGTTAATTTCACAATTTTCGGCCCCGCTGTGGCTACTTCAGCTTCCCCCGAGAGATGTAGCAGTTTCTCACTTCGATTGTTATAATTAAGTAAAGATAAAAAATATAAGTAGCAGTCCGGAGCCCGCGCGAAGCGGAGTTTCGGACAGCCTTCTAGGAGGATTCTGTATATGGGACAGCCGATCGCATTCCATAAGGCCGAACAATTAAAAGCGAAACCCGATCCGGATCATCTCGGATTCGGTCAATTTTTTACAGATTATATGTTTGAAATGGATTATGCCGCTGACAGGGGCTGGCACGATGCACGGATTGTCCCTTACAGTCCGATCACCTTGGATCCAGCAGCGACCATTTTTCACTATGGACAGGAAGTCTTTGAAGGGCTAAAAGCTTACAAAACTGAAGAAGGGCGCATCCTTCTGTTCCGTCCTGATAAAAATATGAAACGGATGAACCATTCTTGCGCGCGGCTGAATATTCCGTTGATCGATGAGTCATTCGTCATCAAAGCTATTAAGAAACTGGTGGCAGTTGAAAAGGACTGGATTCCGGTGCAGCACGGCCAGTCGCTGTATATCCGTCCGTTTATTATTGGTACCGAACCGTTCCTCGGAGTTCATCCGTCAGGCAATTACAAATTGATCATCATTCTATCCCCGGTCGGATCTTATTTCGGGAAAACGGTCAAGCCAGTTAAAATTTATGTCGAAGATGAATACGTCCGCGCGGTACGGGGTGGTGTAGGGTTCGCCAAAACGAGCGGAAATTATGCGGCGAGCCTTAAAGCGCAGTCGAAGGCGGAAGAATTGGGCTTTGACCAGGTGCTCTGGCTGGATGGCATCGGGCATAAATATATTGAAGAAGTCGGCAGTATGAACATCTTTTTCAAAATTGAAGGAGAAGTCTGGACACCGGAACTGAATGGCAGCATCCTCCCGGGAGTGACACGTGACTCTGTAATCAAACTGCTGAAGGAATGGGGCGTTCCGGTCAAAGAAAAAAAGATTTCAGTCAAAAAGCTGTTCAAAAAAGCGGAAAAACAAAAACTGGAAGAAGTATTCGGCACTGGAACGGCGGCCGTCATTTCGCCGGTCGGATTTTTGAAGTGGGAAGACCGTGTCATCAAAGTAGCTAACGGTGAAACTGGACCGCTTTCCAAAAAACTGTATGAAACACTGACCGGGCTGCAGACCGGTCGGGTGAAAGACAAGCTGGGATGGACTCAGGAAGTGAAAATTGAGAAAGATCCGTCAGAAGAATCGTTTGAAGAACCGGTAGAGGTGTCGGCAGAAGGATCAGTAGAAACAGCACCGGAAGAACCGGTTAAAGAAGCCGTTGATAAGCAGATAACCGAGTAAGCCCGTTTTCAAAAAAACCTTTGCGCGAAAAGATGTGCGCAAAGGTTTTTTTCTTTTATAATGGAAAAAGCAGACGAAGTTTGAAAGGATGAGCAGCATGGAAGACAAAGTGAACGGTCGAGTGCGTTCGATACAGATCAGCGGTATCCGCCGTTTTTTTAATAAAGTGAAGGATTATCCCGGAGCCGTTTCACTGACAATCGGCCAACCTGATTTTCCAACGCCGCAGCACGTCAAAGATGCCGGCAAAGCAGCGATCGACCATAACCATACGGCCTATACGGCCAATGCCGGGCTACTGGAATTGCGGCAGGCGATAGCCGGTTATGTAGCAGAAAAATATGATCTCCATTATGACCCGGAGACCGAAGTAATTACGACGGTTGGTGCAAGCGAGGCGATTGATCTTGCATTCCGGACGATTCTGGAACCGGGCGATGAAGTGATTCTACCCGGCCCGGCATATCCCGGTTACGCCGCACCGATTGTTCTTGCAGGCGGCAAGCCTGTATACGTGGATACGCGGGAGACAGATTTTAAAATGACAGCTCAGCAGATCGCGGAACATCTGACTGAACGAACGAAGGCGGTGGTGATTCCTTATCCGTCCAATCCGACCGGATGCGTGCTTTCTGCCGACGAAGTGGCAGCTATTGCGGAATTGCTTCGGGGCAGGTCTGTTTTTGTGATTTCTGATGAGATATACAGCGAGCTTGTTTACGGGCAGAAACATATCTCCATTGCCTCCTATCCGGGTATGAAGGATAAAACGCTGGTCATCAACGGTCTGTCAAAGTCGCACGCCATGACCGGCTGGCGGATGGGCTATATCCTTGCTGACCGGCCGATCGCTGACCAGTTGATCAAAATCCATCAGTATGGCATTTCCTGCATCACCAGTATCACGCAGTATGCTGCGATTGAGGCGCTGACAGCAGGGAAAAATGATGCAGAACCGATGCGCCGGGAGTACAAAAAGCGTTTGGACTACGTTATCAGAAGGCTGGATGACATGGGCATCGACGTTGTCCGTCCGTCCGGAGCGTTTTACGTTTTCCCTTCGATCCGCAAGTTCGGCCTGACTTCGGAAGACTTCGCATTGAAACTGCTCGATCAGGAGCGGCTGGCGGCAGTTCCAGGCAGCGCATTTTCCTCTTATGGTGAAGGTTATCTAAGGCTTTCCTATGCCTACTCCATGGATGTGCTCAAGGAAGGGCTGGACCGGCTCGAACGTTTTGTCGGTAGTCTGGAAGTCTGACTTTCTGAAAAAAAGCATGAAAAAAGATCAGGGCATAAACTACCCCGATCTTTTTTCATGCCTGTATTTTGTTACTCGATGCTTAGCATATTGCCGTTATTCGGATATTTTGGACCGTGAACTTTGAGTACACCGTTCTGAAAGGAAGCCTGTGTTTTGGCTCGGTCGATTGTATACGGCAGCACAACGAAGCGCTCGGCATGGCCGAACTGCCGCTCATGCGAGTAAGTACCTTTTTCTTTATGTTCCGTTTCTATCTCGACGTCATTTTCAACCGCGATTCTGACTCGGTCCCCAAGTAGCTCGATGTGAATATTTTCGCGCTTCGCTCCGGGCAGATCGGCTTCCACCACCCACTCATCCTTCGTCTCGTAAAGGCGCACAGGGAATCCGCCTGGAAACATCGAATGATTTTCAAAAAAATCATCGATCGATTTCAGAATGCCGCGAAAGGGATCCTGCTGAAAAAAAGAATCGAGATCTTCCATCGGGCTGCGTCTTGCCGGATTGCGTTTCATCGGCTGGCGCGGTTCACGAGAGTCCTGCTCATCCATATTGATTCCTCCTTCTTAAAGCAATCTACTTTAGCATATGAAAAAATATGCAGCTGGTTCGGGCAAATAGACGAATCAGGGTAAAAAGGTACCCGAACAGCAACGCAACATGAAAAAAACAGAGAAGTGATCCGCAAATTTGAAGGACATAACGTGAGGGGACGAGCACTTTGAAGCATTAAAAACTGTCTGCCAGTCAGGCGGTATCGGCCATTATGGACCTGTATAGCTTCAGCATCGGATCACTTTTAATAAAATGCAGGAAAAAGCTGGCTCGCTTGCCGTGAAAGAAAGAAGGTAAAAAACGATATTCGACACGCAGCGGTTGCTATTCGACAAATAAAGTGAGATATCTTAGGCAGCTATCGGGTTTTGATTGAAAGCCGGTGTCAATGCTAAGCGCCGTTCCTGATTCGTGAAAAAGAAGGGATGTACTCTATCCTGTGTTAGAATAAAACTAGTAATCTCGTGAACGGATTTTTAGATGAAGGTGGTTTTAGATCATGCAGGATGCAGCGCTTAAAGTGCTGAAACGTTATTTTGGCTACGATCATTTTCGTAAGGGCCAGGATGAAATCATTGCCCGGTTAATGGCGGGCAGCGATACAGTCGGTATCATGCCGACCGGCGGCGGGAAATCGCTCTGTTACCAAATTCCTGCTCTGCTGCTTCCCGGGACGGTGCTCGTGATTTCACCGCTGATCTCTCTGATGAAGGATCAGGTCGATGCGCTTAAAGAAGCCGGTATTCCGGCAACGTTCATCAACAGCTCACTCTCCTTCAATGAAGGGAGAGAACGGCTCACCGCCGCGGCGTCCGGAAAATATAAGCTCGTTTACATCGCACCGGAACGCCTGGAACTGCCCGATTTTCTGCAGGCACTGCAACGGATGGAAGTTTCATTGGTCGCTGTTGACGAGGCGCATTGCATTTCGCAGTGGGGACATGATTTTCGGCCAAGTTACCGGAAAATAGAGACGATGCTGGCTTATTTTCCCGAACGGCCTGTCGTTGCCGCATTGACGGCGACCGCCACGCCGCGGGTTACAGCCGATATCTGCCGTTTGCTGCAGATTTCTCAAGACAGCGTCGTTGCGACCGGGTTCGCCCGCGACAATCTTTTTTTTCAGGTGATCCGCGGACAGAATCCGGATGCATTTTTAACAGATTATCTGAAAGAGAATAAGGATCAGCCCGGGATCATTTACGCAGCAACACGCAAGGAGGTCGACCGGCTGCACAGCCAGCTTGTCAAGGCAGGGTTTGAGGCGGCCAAATATCATGCCGGCCTTTCGGAAAAGGAGCGGGCGGACAGCCAGGAGCGCTTTCTCTATGATGATGTGTCGGTGCTCGTAGCAACGAACGCATTCGGCATGGGCATCAATAAATCCAATGTGCGTTTTGTCATCCATTACAGTATGCCGCGCAATATTGAAGCCTATTACCAGGAGGCCGGGCGTGCCGGACGCGATGGAGAGAAAAGCGACTGTATCCTGCTTTTTTCTCCTCAGGATATTCGTCTGCAGAAATTTTTCATTGACCAGTCTGACATGGACGAAATATTGAAAAAAGAAGAGTACCACAAACTCGATCAGATGATTGGCTATTGCCATACAGAATCCTGCCTGCAGGGCTACATTCTGCGTTATTTCGGGGAACAGGAACCGCAGCCATGCAACCATTGCGGTAACTGCCTGGATAAGCGGAAAAAGACGGATGTCACCGTGGCTGCTCAAAAAGTGCTGTCATGTGTTAAAAGGCTGCGCGAGCGTTATGGAAAAACGATGGTTGCCAAGGTACTTGCCGGTGCATCTGATCAGAAAATCATCAGTTTCAGGTTAGACCATCTGCCGACATACGGTATTATGAAGGATCAGACCCAGAAACAGATCGGCGATTTCATTGACTTTCTGACAGGCGAGCAGTATCTGGAACCAAGGGGTGGTGCCTATCCGACGCTGGCTCTCGCGCCGCGTGCATTGCCTGTATTAAAGGGAGAAGCGCAGGTTTTCAAGAAAGGAGCGGTGCAGGCGGTGCAGCTTGAGGTTCATAATGAGCTGTTCGAACAGCTGAAACAAGTACGTAAGGAACTCGCGCAAAAAGAATACGTACCGCCTTATATCATCTTTTCCGATCAGTCGCTCCGTGAGATGAGTGCGCGGCTCCCGGCAACCGACCGCGATTTTCTGATGATCAAAGGTGTCGGTCAACAGAAACTGGAAAAGTATGGACGCGCCTTTATGGAAGCTATTGCTGCTTATGAAGTTTCAGCTGTGGCAAAGGAAGGTTGATTTTGCCTTTTAGTTTTCAAAAAAGCTACTGCAATTTAAAATAATAAGAAAAAAGGATTTGAGTGAGATGACATCGGTCCTGATTCCAATACCTGCGCATGATTTTGATCCCACTGAAGTAGTGACACCGTGGCTCCGCCTGAGTGCGGAGGGATTCCGTACTGTTTTTGCGACACCGGAAGGAAAACGTGGCTCTGCCGATCCGTTTTTGCTGAAGGGTGTTATTTTTGGTCGGCTCGGTGCAAAAAAGGCAATCGTGGAGTATTATCACTCACAACTGGAGAAAGATCCGTCCTTTTTAAACCCGATCGCGTATGAAACGATAGCCGCCGCTGACTATGACGGCCTGCTGCTCCCCGGCGGTCACGCAAAGGGGATGAGGCCCTATCTGGAGAGCCGGGTTCTTCAGAAAAAAGTGCTCGATTTCTGGAACGCTGAAAAACCGGTTGCAGCAATCTGCCATGGCACCATTGTCCTGGCACGTACCATCAATTCTGAAACCGGGCATTCCGTTATCTACAAAAAGAAGATGACTAGCCTGACTAAACAGTTGGAGCGTACCGCTTATTACCTTACCGCATGGGCGCGCGGCAGCTATTACCGTACCTACCCGGAATATGTTCAAGATGAGGTTACCAGGCATTTGAAAAACAAGTCCAACTATCAGTCGGGACCTTTTCCGACCCGACCTTTTTATGTAAAAGACGGGCACCTGCTGACGGCGCGCTGGCCGGGCGATGCCGCACTTTTCGCCGATGAATTCGTAAAAATGCTCAATGAAGAACAACTTCTCAAAACGAGGATTTAATGCGGGTGCCAATTGCTGGGATAAGCGAAGTTTCATGGTAAAATAAAATAGAAACCGGCCTGAAAAAAGTGGCTCGCACGCTAGAACAGAGACAGGAGGAATCAGAAATGGGACATGTACTTTTACAAATTCACAGCGGAGTATGGGGAATCATGATTCTGCTGTTTATCCTCAGCCTCGTTTTTTATCGCCAGAAGGGTTGGAGCATGGCGCTGCGGCTTTCCTACCTGATTATGCTCATTACCGGGATATGGATGCTGATCCTGCATCATTTTCCAGCACTTTATGATGTTAAAGGGGTTCTGGCCATCCTGCTGATCGGACTGATGGAAATGGCACTCGGCAGACGCCAGAAACAAAAATCCACAACTCTGATTCTGGTGTTCTCAGCAATCGATCTGATTTTGATTTTGCTGATCGGCTATAAAGTTATTTAATGAAAAAGACCTTTCATCTTTAAAAATGAAAGGCCTTTTTCAGTTCATGCACAATTTTTTGCTTTTTACACACTCAGCTCCTGCAGCACTCCGGACGATTTAATCCGTTCCGCTGCTTCACGAAGACGATTTTCCGGTTCCAGCAATCCGGCGCGGACATACTGGTCGCCGTTCCGCCCGAATCCGATACCTGGTGCCATAGCGACATGTGCACGTTCGATCAGCACGCTGACAAACGTTTCGGATGTGTAGCCTTTTGGCACTTTGAACCAACAGAAGAACGAGCCCCTTGGTGCCTGGACATCCCAGCCGATCGCGCGCAGGCTTTCCACAAGCACATTCCGCCTTTTTTCGTAAAGTGCACACAAATTTCGCACGGATTCCTGCGACTCGAGCAGAGCAGCCGCGCCGGCGTCTTGAACGGCGCCGAAAACATCGCTGTGTGCGATGTCGTGGAATTTGCCGAGTGTCTGTATGATTGAAGCATTGCCGGCGGCGAAGCCCAGCCGCCAGCCTGCCATGTTGTAGGTTTTGGAAAAGGTATAGATTTCAATACCCTGTTCCTTTGCTCCGGGAGTCTGGAGGAAGCTGCGCGGCCGGACGCCGTCGAATCCGAAGGCTGCATAGGCAAAGTCATGTACAACAGGCAGCTGATTGGCGCGGGC
Organism: Sporolactobacillus pectinivorans; assembly: GCF_002802965.1. Lineage (NCBI taxonomy): Bacteria > Bacillati > Bacillota > Bacilli > Caryophanales > Sporolactobacillaceae > Sporolactobacillus > Sporolactobacillus pectinivorans. The sequence goes on from NZ_NXGA01000001.1 coordinate 736,228, forward strand.
AAAGCGGACAGTGTCTGCAAAGAATCTTTCAGTTGCTATGGCGCCTGTCGGGTTGTTTGGGTAGTTCAACATCAGCAACTTGGCCTGATCCAGAACTTCTCGCGGAATCTCGTGATAATCGGGCAGAAATCCATCTTCAGCACATACCGGCATGCCGTAAACTTTGGCGTAGGCCAGTGACGGACAAACAAAATACATCGGATAGCCAGGATCCGTCGTAATCATCACATCACCGGGATTGAGCAGCGCCTGCGGCAGAGCGGCAATCGCTACCGTGGCTCCGGCAAAAACAGTAATTTCCGTCTCCGGATCAAGTGTTACTCCGTACTCACGCCGGTAAAACATGGCGATCGCTTCTTTTAAATTTTGCTTGCCGCCGTAGGGTGGGTATCCCTGATTCTCGGGAAGGCGTGACGCATGATCAAGTGCGCGGACAATGGTATCCGGCGTCGGTTGGTCCGGACTTCCTTTTTCCAGATGGATCAAATCAATTCCGCTCTTGACAATTGCATCGATGCGCCGGTCAACATCGGCAAAGTAATTTCCAGGCATCGACTGAAGCAGCCTGGAAGAATTAAAGTCATTCACTATACGAACCTCCATTTCTTCAGTGCCGGGCGATGAACCTAAGTCGGGAACGCATCGCTTTTCCCCTTTTGGCCTCGCGCATACAATTTGATTTTAATCATTTTATGCCCACATGGCAAAAGCGCAACAAGACCGAATCAGTAATGATCAAATAAGTTGGATTCAACCCGCTCAGATCGATTTTTTTCATTTCTGTTCTGTTTTTTTCAGATTCGGTTCTACTCTTGAATTTCGGTAGAGTCTGGCACCCAACGCCCGCCCGGCGAATAGGATGGGATAAGAAGCCTATTTTTTAGAGTCGAAAAGCGTACGTCCGTAAAAAGAGGCGGGCGGGGGAGGGTGGGACTATGTTTGTCTATGTTGTAAAATCCGGGGATTCTTTGTTTGGCGTCAGCCAAAAATTTGATGTACCTGTAGATACATTACGATCTGTAAACGGCCTATCGGCGACTAACGTTGTGATTGGGCAGGCGCTGCTTGTACCGGGAAGCATCTATACCGTGCAGGCCGGAGACAGTTTCTGGACCATTTCACGGGCGGCTCATGTGCCGCTGAGAGCATTGATGCAGGCCAATCCGGGGATCAGTCCGGAGAACCTGAAACCAGGTATGAGGCTGAATCTGCCGTCGATCGAACGGCGTATAGCCTCTCACTTCAGTTATACCCAGCTAAGGACACCGGCGGTAGATCAAGCGGCCATCTCGGATAATGCCCCATACTTATCTTATATTGCTTTATTTGAAACGCATTTTAACTGGAACGGTGATCTGAGCCCACTCGATGACAGTGCGGGCGTACTTGCAGCCTGGCGCGGGCGTGTGACGCCAATTCTGGCGATAACGAATTTAACAGAATCGGGGTTCAATGCTGCTTTGGTGCAGCATGTGTTGAATACGCCAGATGTTCAGACACTGCTGATCGACAATATGATTAACCGGGCAACTTCACGGGGCTATGGTGGCATCAATATTGATTTTGAAGGGGTGCTCGCTTCTGACCGCGAGGCGTTCGTTGCATTTCTTCAGGCGATAAAGACGAGGGCTCAGGCTGCAAATCTCAATTTAAGTATTGCTGTGCCGGCAAAAACGGATGATACGGTACCGTGGGTTCGCGGCTATGATTATGAGTCGATTGGTGCCATCGTTGATCAATTTTTTATTATGGCTTATGACTGGCATCACGCTGGCAGTGAGCCGGGGGCGACAGCCCCGCTTGCCGATGTTATGGCAACGATGAACTATGCGACCAGCTTGATGGATCGAAATAAAATTATTATGGGGACGCCTTTTTATGGCTATGATTGGGTGATTCCATACTCCAGTGGGACGCCGGGCCGGGCGATCACAAACCAGGCGGCTGTGGATCTTGCAATGAGTGAGCAAGTGCCGATCAATTTCTCAGAAGCGGATCAGGCTGCTTATTTTTACTATACGGACGACGGCGGCCAAAATCATGTCGTCTGGTTTGAAGATACGCGCAGTTTGTTTGCCAAAACACGAATTGTGTATAATGAACGGTTAGGCGGCATCGGCACCTGGCAGCTGAACTTCGCAATGCCTCAATATCCGTGGGTATTCACCCATTACTTGCAGATTCGTAAAGTCTGATCTGCATCGTCGGGTTCGCATATTACGTGAATTTGCCTGTATTTCGTGCTATGTTTGTTAGGGAAAAGTAAACCGAACAGGCATGAAAGTGAGTGAAGTTCATGGAAGAAAAAGTAATCGGTTTTATCGGAACAGGTGTTATGGGCAAAGGCATGATCCGCAATTTAATGAAGGCGGGCTACGCTCTCCAGGTCTATAACCGGACCAAAAGCAAAGCAGGTGAGCTGGTGGCTGAAGGTGCGGCCTGGAAAGAAAGTCCGGCAGCCGCTGCGGAAGGCGCGGACGTGGTCATCACCATGGTCGGTTACCCGAAAGATGTCGAATCCGTTTACTTTGATAATGGGATTCTGGATCATGCACCGAAGGGAGCGTATCTCATTGATATGACCACCTCTTCACCTCAGCTTGCGGAGAAAATCAGTGCTGCTGCCGAAGAAAAGGGGCTCCATGCCCTCGACGCGCCAGTTTCCGGCGGTGACGTCGGCGCGGAGAACGGCACGCTGTCGATCATGATCGGTGGCAAGAAGGAAGATGCCGAGACGCTGGCCGCTGTCTTCCAGACAATAGGAAAAAAGATTGTCTATCAGGGCAAGGCGGGATCCGGTCAGCATACGAAAATGGCGAACCAGATTGCGATCGCTTCAAACATGATTGGCGTCGCTGAAGCGCTGGCTTATGCAAGACACGCGGGTCTTGACACGGACAAAGTGATGGAAAGTATTGAAACCGGTGCGGCCGGAAGCTGGTCGTTGACCAATCTTGGCCGGCGGATGCTGAAAGGTGATTTTGAGCCGGGTTTTTATATTAAGCATCTGATTAAGGATGAACGGATCGCACTTGAATCGGCCAGGACCATGGGGCTTGAAACGCCGGGACTGTCATTGTCCAAGAAAATATACGATGAATTGGCTGATGCGGGTGAAGAAAACAGCGGAACACAGGCTATTTATAAAAAATATCAGCAGGATTAACTGATCTTGTTGTTATTCCTGATCAAACAGAAAACCGTCGTCCGTTATTAGACTTGATAAAATAGCAGCAGCGGTTTTTTTATTTTTATGCCGCATCTGTCATCAGAAGCCATGCGTTCATTACATGCCCATGACAGGGAAAACGTTAATTGTTCGAAAAAAATCGTTCATTAAGAGATGCTGCAATAAATAATAAAGTTATGCCTGATCGTTGAGGAGGCTAATCAATGAAATTTTTTATTGCTGTAGGCGCTATTCTTGCTTTTCTTTCCGTCGCATTCGGTGCATTTGGCGCACACGCCCTCAAGGAACGTCTCGGTGAACATTATTTATCTATTTACCAGACAGGTGTCCAGTATCAGATGTTCCATAGCGTGGGGCTGATTTTGATCGGTCTTTTGGCGTTAACGGCTTTCCAGGGCTCAGTCGGACTCCTTCACTGGGCAGGCTGGCTGATGATTGCCGGCATCGTCTTTTTTTCCGGAAGCCTTTATGCACTAAGTATCAGCAGAATCGATTTTCTGGGAATCATTACACCATTCGGCGGGGTTGCCTTCCTGCTCAGTTGGATTCTTGTCGCAGCGGCAGTGATCAAAGGTTGACCAATCTGTGGTGAGATGAACGAGTTGCAGATCTGCGGAAATTTGAATAATGAAAGAGGACTTTTTGCTATTGGTGAAGGGTCCTTTTTTTACGATACACCGTTTCCGATCACTTGCTTCGCGATGGCAACAAACTGTTTCGCAGCGGGTGATGGATGGGTGGAGGTAGCAAGCCCGATCGTCCGATAACTGTCCTTTTCGAGGGGAATGGCTTTCAGCGGTGTGATGTTTCCTGGAATGACCAGCTCTGGTAGAATGCTGATGCCGAGGTGATGGGAGACCATTGCCAAAATAGCATTTTCCTCCATCAATTCAAAGCGGATTTTGGGATGAACGCCGTTCTCGGCCAGAATCCGCTTGACCTCATGGTAGCCGCCGAATGCCGGCATAATAAACGGCTCTTGCTCCATCTGGCTGAATGAGATGCAGGTCTGATTGTACAGCACACTTTTCGGAGATACAATGCAGAGAATCCGGTCTCTGATCAGCGGCGTCACCGTCAATTGATCAGAATGATATTTATTGACAAAGCCGCAGTCCAGTTTACCGCTGATGACCTGTTCTTCAATTTCCTCATAATTTCCTTCCGTCAGCCGGATTTGTAATTCCGGACACTTTTTATCCATCACCTGGATAATCTGCGGCAGCAGGTGCCGGGATACGCTGGTAAATACTCCAATGCAGAGCGACCCTCCAGTCACACCGAGAATCGATGCGGCTTCCTGATGAAGTTTTTCATCAGACCGCACGATGCGCTGGATGGATGGAAGAAGCTGCATACCTTCCCGGGTCAGACTGATCCCGGAACGATGCCTGCTAATCAACCGGAAACCAAATTCTTCTTCAAGGCCGGCTACTGCATGGCTGACTGCAGATTGCGTCAGACCGAGCTGATCGGCCGCCTTTGTAAAACTTTTCACTTCATCTACTTTGACAAGGACTTGATATTTTATCAGGCTCATAACCCGCCTCTTTCTTCATGAAAATATTTCATACTAATAATTATAAAGATTCATTTTATTAATGCAAAAATAAATAATATACTGATCTGTGGAATAATAATGGATTGGAAGAGATGTAACGATGGGCCATCAAAAGGCAGATTTAATGCTGATTGCAGTCACAGTATTCTGGGGTTCGTCTTATTTGTTTATGAAAACCGGACTTGAAACATTGGGGATTTTTAATTTGACTGCACTTCGATTTTTGGTTGCATTTGTGATCACTGCCGTTCTTTTTGGCCGGAGACTGCGTCACACAGACAAAAGGACCCTTTTTTATGCACTGATTCTGGGCGTGGTTCTTCTCGCAGTTTTTGCGTCAATCATGGCCGGCATGAAAACAACGCCCGCCTCAAAAGCCGGATTTCTCGTCAGCCTGACTGTCGTTTTTGTGCCGTTGTTGAATTCACTCTTATTTCGGTTTAAACCTGAACTGAAAATGATCGTCGGAGTGGCTCTTTCTTTGATCGGCATTGGTCTTCTCACCTGGAATGGCCGGTTGGCTCCCGAATCAGGAGATCTATACTGCGTGCTGGGTGCGCTGGCCAATGCTGTATATATTATTTTGGCGGACCGTTTCACGAAGCGGGTGAACTCGGTCGCGTTAAGCATCTGGCAGATGGGATTCACAGGCATTCTGGCTCTTCTTATTTCAATGATTATTGAAGTTCCCCGCATTCCGGACACGATGGGATCGTGGATTTCCGTTCTCGGACTGGGCATTCTTTGCAGTGCGGCCGGCTATATGATGCAGACCGTTGCTCAGAAGTATACTACATCGACCCATGCCGGATTGATCTTTACTCTTGAGCCCGTATTTGCAGCGCTTTTTGCTTATATTTTTACAGGAGAGACCCTTTCTATGCGTGGTTACGCAGGCGCGGGACTTGTTTTGATCAGCATTATCATCATGGAAATCAATTTCAGAAAAATATCTGTTTCTTATTTTTTTCCCTCAAAGTCGATACTCCGTTTTATGAAAATCACACATTTTTTAAAAAAATTCAGAGATAGAAAGATAGTTAGGTAACATAAAATTTTTTCAAAACAAAAAGCCGGACGAAAAGTGCCGGCTTGCCAAATATTGCTAAGGGATAGCCCCGCTAATTTTTCTAATGCATTATGGCCTTCCGCCCGGCTGCGGCGGCGCGAATGGGTAACTGTAATTCATCGGCCCTTCGAAAGTGACGTAATTGACGAATACCATCGGGATCAGAAAACGGGTGATCGAATTCTCGTCTTTAATAATCACATGGTCGCGCCCCGCAGCTTCGACGGTTCCGGTAAACACTTTGGCGTTCCATTCTTTGTTACCTTCAAATGTACAATACACTGAAGCTTTTTTCCCAAGATTGAGTCTTAAAATGTTTTCAATATAAGACTGTTCGACAAGAACCGGTGCGGTTGGGATCTGGGGCTGGCCAGGTGCTCCAGTGGGCGGCACGGGCATTGTCTGTGCCGGAAACGGAAAGGGAAGCGTTTGAGGCGGCGGAGCAGGCGTTCCGGCAGGCGTTGTGAACTGCCCCTGAAAAGGGAAAGACCCGGTACCTGTCTGCTGAGGTTGCGACATTTGTCGGAAAGCGTCGTTTTCCCCCTGGCCATTTTGCGAATTGAACGAAGCGCCATACGGCCAATTTTCTGGTGGAAATTGCGTACTCATCTGAATCACTCCTCGTAGATCATGCTATAAATTTCACGGATCCGCGGTCTTCTAATAAACATCGGGACATTCGGCCGCTGTTGGGGAAAAGAAGCAATGTGCCTTATAGCGGCCGGAGTTCCACTGGTTAAACCATTGGGGCGGACAGGCGCCCGGCGGCTGAAAAAACCAGAGCGAATTGGTCGCGGGATTGAAACGTGCACCGTTCAGCACACGCCGGGCGAGCCGTCTATCCTGAGACCGGGCCGCCTGATAGAAGTAACCTTTTTGCGTGGCTTCAAATCCACCCGGGCTTTGAAAGACCATCTGTTGAACATCTGTGATATTGCGAAAATCCAGGCAATTACCGAGTACACGGTTGACTCCGACATTGCCGACGAGCAACATGCCGAGCTGGCCATCGCCTTCAGCTTCAGCCCGCATCAGTCGGGCCAGCAGTGAAACATCGCTTGATGAAAACTGAATAGCAGGCATGGATGCGCAAGCCTCCTCTTTTGAATAATATGCAGGCTTATTTGATATCTGAATTAATTTTAACGGACGATACATGTATAAAGAATATGCTGTACCATGAAAATGATGACAGGAAAGGGATTCAGAGGCTCGGCCGTTTTTGGCCGTTTGGTGGTTTCCGGTGGCTCTGTTCCGATGGCCAATATATTGAAATTTTGTGACAAAAATTATAGCGCTGTCATTTAAATACGGCCCGATTTTTCAATTCCGGCTGTATGGAGGCAGCTTTTAGTTTATACTAAAAATAAATGCAGGCACAGGCACAATTGGGAGGCGAGTCGCGCTATGGCGGATTTATTTGACAAACTGGAGGCCGAAATAAAACAGAACAGGCCGATTATTGTTTTTCCGGAAAGCGGGGATGAACGCGTTATAGCCGCTGTGAAAAAGATGGCGGCAAATGGCACCGTTCTTCCAATCCTGATCGGAAAAGCTGAAGAAGCTGATGACGAAATAAAAAAGTTGGCAGGGGAACAGAAGATCCTGTTCAGACATCCTGATACAGAAAAAAATATGGATTACCTGATCCGTGAGCTCGTTGCACGCAGAAAAGGCAAAACGGATCAAACTCAGGCGACGGAGTGGCTTCGGGATCCTGGATATTATGGCACGATGCTCGTTTATGCTGGTGAAGCGGACGGCCTGGTCAGCGGTGCTGTCCATTCAACGGCATCAACCGTTCGCCCTGCTCTGCAGATTATCAAAGCCCAGCCTGGCAAGAAACGTATTTCCGGAGCATTTATCATGGTCCGCGGCGAAGAAGAATATGTGTTTGCAGACTGCGGCATTAATATCTCGCCTGACAGCGAAACGCTGGCAGAGATCGCGGTAGAGTCGGCTGAAACGGCCAAATTGTTTGGCATCAATCCAAGAATCGCAATGCTTAGTTTTTCCACTAAGGGATCGGCAAAAGATCCGGCGATCGATAATGTAACTGAAGCAGTCAGGCTGGCTAAAGCCAGGGCTCCCCAATTGCTTATTGACGGTGAGCTGCAGTTCGACGCGGCTTTTGTCCCCGAAGTTGCAGAAAAGAAAGCGCCGGGTTCACCGCTAAAAGGGCGGGCCAACGTCTTTATTTTTCCGAATATCGATGCCGGCAATATCGGTTATAAAATGGTTCAGCGCCTCGGCGGATTTGTTGCGATCGGTCCCGTGCTTCAGGGACTGAACAAACCGGTCAACGACCTGTCACGCGGCTGCAATGCCGATGATGTATACAAGCTCGCACTAATCACAGCGAAGCAGGCTCTGACCGTGCGCAGCCATCAGAAAGTCTGATTGGGGCCTTTTGTAAATCAGAAATAAAAAAAGAGATCTCTGCAAATTGGGGGATCTCTTTTTGCTATCACTTTTAATGGAGCAGAAACAACTAACCGCTTGATCAGTGAATCCTCGGGAAAAGCCGCCCCGTCCGAATGAGTGCGGCAGCTCTTTATGATTCAGGATGGAATCCTTCTTCAATCAAGTATTCTTTTGCCTCTTTATATGTGCGGAATGTGCCGTCCAGCAAGTCGCCGGCATACACGTTCCAGAGTTCATTGTCATAAATCACTTCAAGTTTCTGCCTGTCGCTGTTTGCCCAGATCTCGTGATCGTTGCCATCGGCGGTATTCGCTTCATAGATGCCTTCAGGCGACAGCACGTGGATCGCTTTTTGAAGAATTGTTCGCAGTTCTTCTTCAGAGAAATCACGAATATTGACCAAGCCTTTATCATCCGGTTCATATCCGCCAACTCCTCGGATATACACATAACCATTACCGTTCGGATGCAAATGATAAACGACATTTTTCTTGTCTGCGGCACTTTCCGCATATTGAAAATTAACCCGGCCGAGTGAAACCTCTTTTTTCTCCAGCTCGGGAAAAGATTCAATGATCGACAGTTTTTGCTGATAATCAAGCATAAATGAACCATCAACTCCGTTTTCATATTTCTTCGGTTCATTATAGCATACAGGCTGCGGCTGATAACAGGCCAGGTCACCGTTGTCCATTTAAACCCTTCAAATCGGTTTTGGTAACACCCAATGACTGAGCTCTCTATAGGGTCTAATGTGATTGGTTCCGAGACAAGGAAACAGCACTTTGCACGTTAAAATAAAGTGAATTTCTGGTATTAAATAGTATTGACATCTTTTTACACCTAGTGTACTATACAACTAGTACGTTAGTGCATTAACTTTTATTGTGGGGGATAGATGATGACAGCGTGGATTGCTTTATTGAAAAAAGAACTGCGTTTGGGAAGTCTGGCGTTTATTGTTTTCCTCGCTTTTCAGCTACTGATTATGGCGCTGGGAATTTTTCTGGCGATTCGCTTTGAACAGGGACTAACAAATAAATGGTCATTAATCACGGCATTTGGTGCTCTGTTGCTCCTCTGCCATATTTTGTACCTGGTCAGTTACATGCTAGTCAATGTTTTTTCGGAGAGAAAAACGTTTCATTTATGGATGCACAATCCGCTTCCGGCCTGGTCGATGCTTGCCGCAAAACTGCTGAGCGGGCTCATTTACATGACCGTTTCGTTGCTCATCGCCGCTATCTATGCGTGGATCGGATTTCTGATTTACAGCCGTTATACATCGATTCCTAAGAGTGTGCATGTCTACCGGTACGCGACATTCATATCGGCTCAAATGTACTGGATCGCCATTTTCAGCGGTATCGTCTTTATCTTTTTATGGCTCGTCCTTCGCTACTTCCAATCAAGAGTAGGGAAATGGTCGTGGCTCGTGATGATTATCGGCATTTCAGCAGTAATTTACGCCTTAGTCAAACTGACGCAGCTTGGTGTTCTAACGTTTCTTACGCACTGGGGCAGGATTCCTGAATCATTCATGCGTTATTGGATTTCCACTTCCGGGATCTCCCGCACAGGAGGAGTTTCAGTGGATTACATCGGAAATTATGTCGCAGGACTGCTTGTTATGCTCATTCTCTACACGCTGTCCTCCTGGCTGATGGATCACAAACTCGAGGCGTCCTGAGCAAGATGAATCGGGCACCGTATAAGGAGGTTTACCTAGATGGCTGAGTCATTCAACACGTCAGCTCCGATCTATCTACAGCTTTGTGAACGCATCAAGAACAAAATCATACGCGGAGAGATCAGTTCCGGTGAGCGCCTGCCTTCAGTGCGCGATCTGGCGATTGATTCAGGTGTAAACCCCAACACGGTGCAGAGGACTTATCGTGAACTGGAGGATACGGGGGTTGTGGAAAAACGGAGAGGGCAAGGCACATTTGTCACAGACGATCAGGAAATTCTTCAGCAGATGAGGGATGAACTGAAAGAAAAGCATATATCCGGTTTTGTCCGTGAAATGAACGAGATGGGCTACACAAAAGCAGAGATGCTGGAAGGTCTTCAAGCTTATTTTGTGAAAAAGGAGGAAAAACAATGATTCAACTCGAAGATGTTTCTAAGCGCTATTTGACAAAAAAAGCTCTTAAAGGTATTAGTTTCCAGATTGAGCCCGGGCATATCATCGGATTAATCGGATCGAACGGCAGCGGGAAATCGACAACACTGAAACTAATTTCCGGCCTGATCTGCCCCACTAGGGGAACAGTACTCGTCGACGGACAGATGGCAAACCGCCGGATCTGCAGCAAAGTCGCCTATCTTTCGGAACTGGACAGCTATTATTCTTTTTTTACCGTGAAGCAGACTGTCGACTTTTACAATCAGACCTTCAGTGACTTCAACCGGGAAAAAGCGGAAGAAATGCTCGATTTTATGAAGCTCGACCGCAGCCAGAAAGTGAAACATCTGTCCAAAGGGAACCGCGGCCGGTTGAAAATTGTGGTCACGCTGGCCCGTGATGCGCCGTTCATCCTGATGGACGAACCGCTCTCCGGTCTGGATCCGATGGTGCGCCAATCCATTGTCAAAAGCCTGATTTCGTTTATTGACCTGGAAAAGCAGACTGTGATTCTGACTACTCACGAGCTGCAGGAAATTGAACCGCTGCTTGATACGGTAATTTTAATTAAGGATGGCGCGATTCTGGATGTGAAGCGTGTCGAGGACATCCGCAGCAAGGAAAATCTTAATCTGGTGGATTGGATGGTGAAAAAATATGGCCAGTAATACTGAACTGCAGAAAAAACCTGCGGTGAAGCTGGAACATGTTACGAAGAAATTCGGCAGCAAGACTGTGATTGACGATCTGAGCTTCGAAATCTACGGTGGTGAAGTTTTTGGCTTTCTCGGACCGAATGGTGCCGGCAAGACGACGACAATCCGAATGATTGTCGGCCTGATGCGAATGACGCATGGCAATATTTTTATTCAAGGGCACAGCATCAAAAATGAATTCAAACAGGCGATGCGTCAGGTCGGTGCAATCGTCGAGAATCCGGAAATGTACAAATTCCTGACCGGCTATCAGAATCTGGTGCATTACGCGCGGATGATCCCCGGAATCGGCAGGGAGCGGATCATGGAGGTCGTCAAACTTGTTGATCTGGAAGATAGAATCAATGAAAAGGTGAAAAAATATTCTTTGGGTATGCGGCAGAGGCTCGGCGTCGCCCAGGCTTTGCTCCACCGCCCTTCCGTACTGATTCTTGACGAACCAACGAACGGGCTCGATCCGCAGGGCATCCATGATCTGCGCAATTATCTGCATGAACTTTCCCGCACGGAAGGCGTCGCGGTGATCGTTTCCAGCCACCTGTTGTCGGAAATGCAGCAAATGTGCGACCGCATCGGTATTATCAAAAAAGGCAAAATGATTGGCGTTGAAACAGTCAGCGATTTTATGGAAGAAGGTAGCGGGAAAGTCCGTTTCAGCGTTGACAACGGGCAGGCGGCCGCGCAGGCTATTAAAGAAAACCTGTCGCTTGACGCTGTATCCGTTGAGGCAGAAGCTATCGAACTTGCTATTGGCCATGAACAAATTCCGGAAGTTGTCGGGACGCTGGTGACTGGAAATGTGAAAATCTATGGTGTCGTTCCGGTTACTCAATCGCTGGAAGACAGATTTCTAGAAGTGACTGGAGGGAAGGGCATTGGCTAATTTTCTCGGACTTGTACAAAATGAAAATATGAAAATTTATCGCAGAGGTTCGGCAAAAGTTTTTGCAATTATTCTGATCGGTTTGCTTCTTCTGGGCGCGCTGGTGGTCAAATTGAATGAACCGAGTCACCCGGCGAAAGATACCCACTGGCAGCAAAGCCTGCGTCAGCAAAACACGCAGTATCAGCAGGCGCTGACGCAGATGAAGAAAAATGATTCTTATCAAAACTATTATAAAAGCCAGATCGCGATCAATCAGTACCGGATCGATCACAATCTTCAACCCGCTCAGCGAATGACCTTATGGAGTTTTGTAGCAAATTCAACATCGATGATGGTTCTTGTCATCAGTATTTTCACGATTATTGTTGTATCCAATTCAATTGCGAGCGAATTTAATACCGGGACAATTAAGCTTTTGATGATACGCCCGATATCCAGAACGGAAATTCTGCTCTCCAAATATATTTCATCACTTCTGTTTTCCATTATGTGCCTCGTGGTACTGTTTATTTTTTCCTGGCTGATCGGCGGCCTGTTCTTCGGGTTCAGCGGGGCAAATGAAGTTCATCTCAGTTACACGAATGGGGTGGTGCACGAAAGCAGCTGGATTCTTGCCACTTGGGGAAATTATTTGCTGGATGGTGTTCAGCTCATCATGATGGTGACACTGGCGGGTGTGATTTCGGCCATATTCCGCAACGGTGGACTTGCCATTGGCCTGACGATTTTTCTGATGATGGGTTCAAATACAATCTTAGCTTTTATTAGCCAGTATGACTGGGTTAAATACGTGCTGTTTACGAATTTGGATCTGAACCAGTATTATAACGGCCAGCAAATGCGCAATGATATGTCGCTCGGTTTTTCGCTGATCGTTCTTGCCGCCTATTATCTAATTTTTGCGGTTGCCGGCTGGCTGTTCTATACGAAACGGGATATTAAAGCATAAACAGGAGATAAAATGCTTGAAAAAGAAGGGGAGTCGTATTCGTTGCGGCTTCTTCTTTGTATTTTTTTCCATAGATATTGGAATTTTATCGTAATATCATTCATCGTTCAGGGAAAGTTCATAATAGACTTGTAAGATAAAAACATCCAATAGATAAATCCCGGGAAGCAATAATGAATTCCGAGGAGGAGAAAACGATGAAAAGTATTTTTTCTTTTAAAGTTTACGCGGCGGCCTTTCATGTTAGACAAATGATTCACTTCTACCTGTACTGCGAGAAGATGCAGCAAACTGTTTATGTTTACGGAAAAAGTAAGGTGGAACAGATTCACAAACTTCCGGAACTTCTGTCCGTTTTGATCGCCAATCTGTCCAGCAGCGAGGAATGCCTGGTTGTGGTTGAAGGAAACCGGGCGAATCAATTAAAAAGAGTTCTCGCTATGATTGGCCAAGGGATGCCGCTGAAAAAAGAACGACCAAGCCTAGCTTATTGAAAAAATATCGAGCCACTGAAAAAAATGAACCGGAGAGAAAATTTTTCTCTCCGGTTCTGTTTGTGCGCCCCCGTTTTTGATTTACTTGTGGATGACCACTTTCGTATTGAAAGGAATATTTTCGTAGATCCACTTGGCGTCAGGAATGGTCAGGTGGATGCATCCATGAGAGTCTTCCTCTCGCCCCAGTTTTTCAGCGTCTGCTTTGAGCACATGTTTATTTTTATCCATCGGCACACTGTGAAACAGGAATTCCCCATGGTTCTTCCATGAGACCCAATATTCGGCGCCTTCTTTATATTGCGGCGCGTAAAACCATGTTCCCCGCTCGGCCTGAATATGATACGTACCTAAGGGAGTTGTTGTGTCCGGCCCATTATCGAGGCCGGTGGAAGCAACCATTGTATAGAGCGTCTGATTGCCGTTTTTGACATAGACCCTTTGCTTGCTGACCGAGACATCGAGCCAGATATTTTCACCCTTCTTCAGCACGGGATACGCGCCCCCGGAAGGCGCATTCCAGTTCACCGGAACAGATTTTGGTGCTTCTGCTTTTTTAGATGCTGTCTTCTTTCCGGCAGAAGACGGTGTCTTTTTCTCCTGTTGCGGATGAGAGACGGCTTTTCCGCCTCCAACACCGGAAGGCGAGCATGCTGTCATACCCATAATTAAAAAAAGGGACAACAGGATACAGCTGCTCTTTTTACTAAAATTCATTGATTTTTTCCTCTCTTTGAATACTTTACTATGCTATATATAGTTTCGTCACTTTTTTGGCCAAACCGTCTTGCCAAATTTAGCCAAAATTTCCGAATGCTTTTTCATTCCGGTGAATCATCCGTTCATAATAATTGCCGAACAGGCGGCTTTCCCGGTCGGAAAGGGACGATCCGATGACTTTGCCGGACATCTGCAGGGTTTTTAGAACTGCAGAGGCGATCTGAGGCACGTTCAGCTTTAATCCGCTCATCTCTTGCAGGGAGGCCATGACGTGCGGGTCAATATCCGGATAGTTGAAACGAGTGGCTTCACCCTGAAGCCCTTTTTTGTAAAAGGTGCGGATCAGTTCTGCGCGCGCCGGCCCGCTCCCGCTGACGCACAGATAAATTTGAACGGCAACCCCGCCGCGGACCCGGCGCTGCGAGATTCCGGCAAACTTACGCCCGCCTGCACTCAAATCGTAGCGCCCGGGGCAATATGAGTGGGCAATTTCACCTGTTTCAAAAGTAATTCCGAATGGATTCAACACTCTTTCAATAAAACCGGCCATTGCCTGAAAGGGCTCGTCAATCGACAGAGGTTTGTCCCGTTCTGAAAAAATCAATGAAAGATTCAGCACACCGTCATCGAGAACCACGGCCAGGCCGCCTGAATTCCTTGCGACATAGCTGAATCCTGCCTGTTTCAGCGCATCAAGTGCGTCGTGAAGATAAGGCAGACGTGTATCCTGAATGCCAAGCATCACGGTTTGCTGATGGACCCACAGCCTTGCCGCACAGGCTGATGCACCGGAGCCGACGGATTCGCAAAGCGTATCATCCAGCGCAAACGACTGCCTGCCGTCAAAATGACTGCCTAGCGAGGACTGATCAAACACACGCCAGACCGGCTGATCAAGCAGAGACATGCGCACCGCACCTTTCACAAGAAACTAATTTTATTATAGCAGGACATGTGCACTTTTGACATTTTACGGATCCTGATACCGGCATGTGACAATCCATTGACATTCGGCCTTTTCATTTGAAGCCTAATTTAGTGAAAGATATACTGAAAACCGTAGATTGAACGCACTGAATGCTGACGGAAGGGGTGTCTTTACAATGGTTACATCAATTAATGACACAGTGAAGCTCAATAATGGCGTAGAGATGCCGCAGCATGGCTTCGGTGTCTATCTGATTACAGATCAGAATCAAGCGAGGGCAGCGATTGACAAGGCGCTGGACTCGGGATACCGTGCGTTTGACACAGCGGAGTTTTACAAAAATGAAGCATTGCTGGGCAAACTGCTGCGCGAGTCCGGTTTTCAGCGAAGCGATCTGTTCATTACGACAAAAATTGCCAATTCTTTGCAGGGTTATGACAGCACACTGAAAGCGATCGACCAGTCACTGAGAGATTTGCAGATCGAACAGATCGAACAGATCGACCTGCTCCTTATCCACTGGCCGAGCAAGAAACACTTTTTTGAGACATGGAAGGCATTTGAGAAACTGTATGATGAAAAACTTGTCCGTGCCATCGGTGTCAGTAATTTCGAAATTCATCACCTTGAAAGACTGGCAACGAAGGCCAACGTTAAGCCTGCTGTTAATCAGATGGAAATCCACCCTTATTTCACTCAGGCGACATTGCGTAATTATCTGAAAAAGCAGGATATTGCCGCTGAAGCATGGAGCCCGCTCGGACGCGGTGCAGTGCTTGGCGATGAAACAATCGGGAAGATTGCTGAGAAATACGGCCAATCACCGGCGCAGGTGATCATCCGTTGGCATCTTCAAAGCGGCACGATTGTTATTCCCAAATCGCAGACACCGAAACGGATTGCCCAGAATGCCAATGTCTATGGCTTCTCGCTGACCGACGATGAGATGCGGATGATCGATGCACTCGACCGCAAAGATGGGCGCAATGGCCCGGTTCCGGACGAAAAATATGAGGAGATCTAATTGACAATGCTATTTTTAAGCGGCCTTTAAAGACCGCCTTTTTTACACTTTAAGAAAGTATAAAAATTTCAAGGATTAAAGTGTAAGTACAACTAGGCCTCTGGCATCGCCTAAAGGCTTGCCAATCGGCATGTTTTTTTAAACTGTCTAGAAAATTATAAAATATCGACTTGTGGATGACTGCCCGTTAAACGATCTGTAGAACGCTTAAAAGGCTCGAACCGTGGCACAGCGGTGTCATTAAACAAGTGTTTAAAGAACATTTTGATGGATTCTGGAACCTTCATTCTAGAAAATGAACCAAGCAAAAACGAACCGAAAGCGCAGCGAATTCAAACTGAAATCAGCTGATATATCTACCTCACTTAGCAGCTGGAACAAAACGTAAAGCAGTGATAAACTGCTTTGAAGTGTCTGCCGTTCAGACTAACCTAATCTAAGTCGTAACATAAGAAAATGAGTCGAATCAAGTAAAATTCGGGCGAAGGCACAAATAAGAACCGAAATTTTTTGGATATAAAATGATTGTGCCATCTCTTTATAATGACGGGGGAACACTGATGAATCTTGTCGAAGCAACGAAGATATTTATCAGGGAAAAATTTTATGGAGAGGGGAGCGGCCATGACTGGGGGCATATCCAGCGCGTTTATCACACAAGCCTGCAGCTGCTGGAACGGGAACCCAACCCGGGTGCAAATAGAAGAGTGATTGAACTGGCGGCTTTGCTGCACGACATTGCTGACTGGAAGTTCAGCAACGGCGATGACGAGGCCGGCTCGAGAGCAGCGGAAATCTGGCTTAAATCCCAAGATACGGATCAGAAGACCATGGATCATGTCTGCCGGATTATCAGCCATCTATCATTCAAAGGGGCTGGCATTCCAACACCTATGCAAACCCGGGAAGGTAAGATTGTTCAGGACGCGGATCGGCTGGATGCCATCGGGGCGATTGGCATCGCGAGGGCATTCGCCTATGGCGGTTTCAAAAAAAGAGCGATGTTTGATCCGGAAATAATTCCGAAAGAACATCACACGGCGGAAGGCTATAAGCGGGAACAATCCACAACAGTGAATCATTTTTTTGAGAAATTGCTTCTGCTGAAAGACCGGATGAACACTGAGGCAGGGAAAGCACTGGCCGAAGAGCGTCATCAATTTATGATCCTGTTTCTGAATCAGTTTTTTAAAGAAAGCGATGCAGCATTGTCCTGGCATGCAAAGGCACTTCTGATGTTCAAAAATGAATAAAGCCCCGCGTATCTTTGCAAGCAATCTGATCACTTGAGAACAAGAAGATGAAACAGAATTGGAAAACTGGCTGGTTTTATTAAGAAAATCAGCTGCGGGACGCCATTTTGATAGTCTTTCCCTGATGAACCGTCCGAAGGCATCACAAGATCTAGCAAAACCAGAAAAAATGAAAACAGTGATTTGTCACCCGATTGAGAAGTGCCATAAGCTGGGCGAAACAGACTGTGCTTTCTGTCACTTCCCATTGAAAATATTTTTCCTAAAATAGATGAATGAATAATTAACTTTAAATTATTTTAAAGAAAAAAGAGAAAATTAATTCCGGTTCTGGAGCCGAAGCAATGAGTGGCAGAACAAGTAAGAGAACTTCGACAAAAAACGCCACGTCCTGAGTGCGGCGTTGGCAACGTCGAAGTCGCGGTGCTCTGTGGCTTGTTCGCTAGGCCATCCAGACCGTTACAATTATAGAGTATGGGGGAGAACAGGGGAGGGATTTTCAATATGATCCGGCAATTAACGGAAAAAGACAGAGAAGCGGTGCTGGCTTTTGTAGGCGACCGCTCGGCAGAAAATCTATTCATTATTGGCGACATTGAAGCATTCGGATTTGAAAGTGACACAGTTACGGTCTGGGGAGATTTCGACGAGGTAGGGTCTCTGACAAGTATTTTACTCCGCTATCGTGAAAATTTTATCCCCTATGCAAGAGACATAGAGAAACTGGACGGCAAGGCATGGGGGGATGTTATCAGCCAGGCCGGGCAGCTGAAGATGATTTCCGGACTGAAAAGAATGGTCGGCAAAGTTCTTCCGTTCGTTCATGCATCGCAGAGAGAAAAAAAGCTTTGCTTCTATGCGAAACGTGAAGATGGTCTGCCGCTCAACAGAGACGTTGCCCGACGGGATGTAAAAATGGCTTTTCCGGAAGAAGCAGACAAAATAGTGCAGCTTACATCAGGTATTGATGAATTCTCTTCTGTAGAGAAGGATCCCGCCGTTCTACAGAAAAATATGGAAAAAGGAATCTCGCGGACTTATTATATCGAACAAAAAGACGAGCCGGTCAGCGTCGTTTCAACCACGGCCGAAACACACGGAGCGGCAATGATTGTCGGTGTGTGCACCCAAAAGGATTATCGGCATCAGGGCCTGGCAACGGCCTGTATGATTAAAATGATTGCCGCACTCAAAGCGGAACATAAGCAGCCATGTCTTTTTTATGACAATCCCGCCGCTGGGAAAATATACAAAAGGCTGGGTTTTGTCGATATTGGAGAATGGGTCATGGTGAACTACTGATTGATAGAAAAACAGAGAAACATTTTTTATAAAAGGGACGCATACTGTCCCTTTTATGTTGCCGTTTTTTAGCCATGAACAAATTTGATATGTGAAAATATATTTGACAAAGAAGAGCACGTTATCCTAAAATTATTTTTGTTGCCCGCAAAGATCTTTTAAGTGTTTGAACGTGATCGGCACTGAAATTGGGCAGAATATCTCGAAGACGATAGAAATATTTTTTGAAAATAGAGTTCTGAAGTTGTAAAATGTTTTTTGTAAACGTTTTATAGGAGGATTTGTAAAAATGGCCAAAAAGGATTACACCCAGCTTGCACACGACATCGTAGCTAATGTTGGGGGTAAGAAAAACGTTAATTCATTAATTCATTGCGCCACAAGATTGCGCTTCCGATTAAAGGACCACAGTAAAGCCAACAAAGCGGCGCTTGAAGATCTGCCGAAAGTTCTTACCGCAGTCAGTGCGGGCGGACAATATCAGGTGGTCATCGGCGATGAAGTTGTTCCGGTCTACGAAGCGATTATGGACCAATATCATTTCAGCGCGGCGGACAGTGATACAAGCTCGGGACTGGGTGCAAACGGCAGCGATCCGGAGGCTTCTGAGCCGGCGGAAAAAGAAAACTGGTTTGAAAAGTTCGTTGCTGTGATTTCAGGTATTTTTACACCATTTATTTCAGTCCTTGCCGGAGCGGGCGTACTGAAGGGTCTGGCCATTCTCATTTCGACGTTCCATTGGCTGCCAGTTCATTCACCCGTTTATATCAGTATTAATGCGCTGGCAAGCGGTGTGTTTACGCTGCTCCCCATTTTTATTGCAATTACTGCGGCCGACAAGTTTAATACCAATCGATTTATTGCAGTGGCGTTGGCATGCGCCATGATTTATCCGTTGACAGACAGTACGATTCCGAAGCTCGCACACCTTGGAAGCTACGCTGTTGATTTTAAAACATATAGCGGAGCTGTTATTCCGACGATTCTCGCTATTTGGGTGGAAAGTTATATTGAAAAATGGTTCAAAAAGCGGCTACCGGCTGTCACTCAATTGGTGTTTGTGCCATTCCTCACACTCGTTGTTGCCGGATTGCTGACCTTCTTCATCATCGGGCCATTTGGAACTCAGCTTGGTACGTGGCTCGCGTACGGCTATAAATTTCTTTATGGATTGAGCCCGCTCGTTGCCGGTGTGATCCTAGGTGGCACCTTCCAGATCTTTGTTATTTTCGGCTTGCACTGGGGC
This sequence comes from Sporolactobacillus pectinivorans, assembly GCF_002802965.1. Lineage (NCBI taxonomy): Bacteria > Bacillati > Bacillota > Bacilli > Caryophanales > Sporolactobacillaceae > Sporolactobacillus > Sporolactobacillus pectinivorans. The sequence continues at coordinate 756,118 of NZ_NXGA01000001.1, forward strand.
ATTTTGCCGATATCATTCATTAATATTCATACGTATGGTTATGACACGTTGCTGGCTGTCATGTTTTGCGCTGTTGCCGGACAATTCGGCGCTGTTACGGCAGCAATTTTCAGATCAAAAAAGGAAAAAAACAGAGAGATCGCATTTTCTGCGGCTATCAGTGGATTCTTTGGAATTACCGAACCGGCGATTTACGGTATTAACTTAAAATACAAAAAAGGATTTATTTTCGGCCTGATCGGCGGTGCAATCGGCGGTGCAATTATTGGCGCTGCAGGTGTAAAATGTTTTCAATATACACCAATCATGAACGTGTTTGAAATGCCGCTGTTTATTGGGAAAAATTCAAGTATTGTCATGGCTGCGATTGCCGGATTGGCAGCTTGGCTCTGTTCTTTTCTACTGGTCATCCTGCTTGGATTCAACGAAAGCAACACTGAAAAGCTGTTCGCCAAGGTCACTTCCGGGAAAAAAAGCCTGACGGAGAAGAAAACAGCCGCTTTGAAGGAAAACCTGGGTGACACGGCTGAGGATGAAGCAGCGGCAGCAGCTGTCGAGGAACCTGCCGTTGATACTTCTGGCCTGAATCTCACCGAAACGATTCAGAGTCCGCTTGAAGGGAAAGCAGTTCCGTTGAAGACGGTCAGCGATCCGGTCTTTAGTTCAGAAGCGATGGGGAAGGGTGTCGGCATTGAGCCAGCTGCAGGCAAAGTTGTTGCTCCGGTCGATGGAGAAGTCACTGTCGCTTTTCCGACCGGACATGCTTACGGAATTAAATCTGATAACGGCGCAGAAATTCTGATCCATATTGGCATTAATACCGTACAGCTCAACGGTAAGTACTTTGAGCCCAAGGTTGAAAAGGGAACTAAAGTTCACAAGGGCGACCTGATTGCCACGTTTGATGTGGACAAGATCAAGGAAGCAGGCTACGATACAACCACAATGGTTCTTGTCACGAATACGGGCGACTATGAAGCGGTCGTTCCATCGACCGGAAACACAGCCTCCGGCGACGAAGTGATCCAAATTTACGCAAAATCGGATGAATCTAAATAAAATCAGTTTTAAAGGGCGTTCATACCTATGGAGGGTATGAACGCCTTTTTCTCATCAGTATTTGTTATTTTCCGCGATGCTTCTGCCTTGCTTTTTCTTTTCTAAGCAAATAGCGTTCTCTGATCAGGTTTTCACGCCTGATTTTTGCGCTGCGCTTTGTATCTGCCTTGTGCGCACTGATCGCCAGCTTCATTGCATTCTGCGCTCATGTTCCGATACCTTTCTTTTTCATTTCTTTTGCGGCCATGCGTTGGGCACGTTTCGGGTGCGCCGGATACTTGTTGTCAGTTGCTCCATCAACTGATTCTGCCAGCCTCCTGTTTGCCAGCAGTCGAGGGAGCTGATGCCTGACAAACGACAGGATGGCCGGATTGCTGGGTTCCGCGCCAAAAACATAGCGGAACACTTTCAAATATCCGGCTTCCGATACTTCAATAATACCCAACCAAAACTGTCCGTCAAAATAAACCGTGAGTCTCATAATGGTTCCTCCTCTGAAATCGTTGAATGAAATGACGGACATCCCGAGGAGGGAAGGATACTGGTACCGCTGTAAGCGGTGCATCCGGACTACCGACCGGATTGTGTTTTTTCATTTCACAGGATCATTGAATCATGGATCAGGCCGGCGTGTCAATCGGCATTGAGCGGCAGTTGATCTGCACTTCTCAGCCATAGAAAGACATATCGCTTGAAACTAATTGGACATCAAAGTATTATTAATTTATGAAAACTGACAATACGATCCACCTGATCAGCAGAATACACGAAAAGGCGAATGCATTTCTGGTTGAACAACTGCGCGGGCAGGGAATGAACGATCTGGCCCCCTCACATGGCGATATCCTGGCTGCTTTATTTAAACGAGATGAGGTGACGATGACAGAAATAGCCACGCTGATTCACAGGGACAGATCGACAGTCACCCAGCTTGTACGCAAACTTGAACGAAAAGGTTATATTTTCTCCAGAGAGAATGCTGCAGACCGCCGTTCAAGTGTTGTTTGTCTGACAGAAAAGGGGAGAAGTCTTGAACCTTTTTTCAAGCAAGTTTCGGAAGATTTGTACGCCATGGCATATTTTGGAATGACGGTCGAGGAAATCAGCAGGTTTCAACAGCTTGTCCGAAAAATTTATCATAATATGGAATAAAAAAAGTAGATAACAAGCAGATGAAAAATGAATAAAGCTGCACTGAATGGAGTAAAAGCCGTATCGAATCCAGCAGTGCTCGCCTTAATAATTGCCAATATATGTCGCGACAATAATAGAGATGTTTTTTGCACAGTTACTTTGACATCAAAATATTAATAGGAGGGTTATCGATTGAAAATTCAGCGGACAATCATCAAACTGAAGACGGCAGATATACCAGCCATTGTTTTGACACCACTGGAGGAAATGGGGACGGCGCTGGTTATTCATGGTTACGGCGGCTCAAAAGAGGAACAGCTAGGGCTTGCCTTTCGAGTAGCGGAAACAGGACTGAAAACATTTGCCATTGATCTTCGCGGGCATGGGGAACAGCCTTTGGATTTTGATGAATCAGTTTTGTCCGATATCCAGGAGACAGTCAACTATTGCCGATCATTCGGTGGGAAGGTAATCGCCATCGGCCATTCACTTGGGGGGCGGCTTGCACTAATCAGTGATGCGGATGCTGCGATTGGCATTTCTCCGGCAATCTGCCGGGCTTTTGGCGAAAATACAAGAAAAAAATTGAAAGAATTGAGACATTACCGGGTCAATGAGCGCGCCCCCCTTATTCTTGAAAAAATGATTTCCGCTTTTCCGCAACCGGTTTTTAAACAGGACAGCCAAAAATTTGTCCTGTTTGGTTCACGGGATATTCCTGAAATCGTTGATGCATGCAGACAATGGGATGAGCATACCTCGTTTGAGATTAAGAGTGCGTTGCACAGTGACATTTTTACACTCAATACGACTGCTTCTATCATTGTTAGACTGATCACGAGCATTTATAGTTAACTATACGAGACTTGGGGGAACTGAACTCTTGAAATTAATCATAATGTTGTCCAAATTGTTTCTTGGCTTATTTCTATTTGCACTTGGCGCTGTTTTTACCATCAACGCCCATCTGGGACTTCAGCCATGGGATGTGCTGCATCAGGGACTGGCAAAAACACTTCATATCACAATAGGAATGGGCAATATTCTTGTAGCTCTGCTGATTCTGATCATCAACCGGCTGCTGGGTGAGAAAATAGGATTCGGCACCGTCTGCAATATGCTGTTTATCGGTATTTTTATGGATGTGCTGATGCTGAATCATTTAGTTCCGGTTTATCACTTGTTTGTGCTGCGTCTGCTGATGGTGCTGGCAGGACTGGCAATTCTGAGCTTTGGTACCTTTTTGTATCTTAGCGCGGGTCTTGGAACCGGGCCAAGGGACGGACTGATGGTTGTTATCGCACGGAAAACAAAGCGCTCGGTACGCTTAATCAGAACAATGAATGAAGCGGTGGCACTATTCATCGGATATTTTCTTGGTGGCTCGGTTGGCATCGGCACACTGATCATGGTCTCGCTGGTCGGTATTTTCGTCCAGTTCACCTTCAGGCTGTGCAGGTTTGATGTGAAAAACGTGCACCATGCCTATCTCGACCGGAAAAGGACGAAACATGTGCTGTCCATGCTGTTTGCTCACCGGACTTAACGCAAAATAGGCACAGAGTATTCGTAAACGTCACTAAAAAAATGGTTGACTGGGTTGTAAAAATGTTACAATGGTGAAAAAAGATGCCGGGGAGATAATCACTATGCCTTTTGACACGCATAATCACACTCAGTTTTCATTTGATGCCGAAATGCAGCTCGATGACGCACTTGAAAAAGCTAAAGAATGCCATCTGAACCTGATTATCACGGAGCATTACGATCTGAATGAACAGAAAGATGATGGATCGCCGGTCGAGTTTCAGATTGAGGATTATTTTAAAAAATATGCACCTTACCGAAACAACCAGCTGCTTCTTGGCATCGAGCTCGGGCTGGACAACCGGGAGGCCTATACAGCGCGGAACCGCAAAATTATTGAAGATTCTCCCTTTGATTTTGTCATTGGCTCTGTCCACAATATTCAGGATTATGACATCTGCAGCGATCAGGAGAAAAATTTTCTGTCAAAGCAGGATTTTTTTTCACACTATCTGATTTATGCTGAAAACACAATCAACAAGAACCCATACATTGATACCTTTGCCCATATCGACTATCCGTGCCGTTATCTCCAGTATGCGGATAACGTGCTTCGTTACAGCGATTTCTCGATGTTAATCGATAACTTTTTATTGGCACTGATTCACAATAATATTTGCCTGGAAATCAATCTGCGCCTGATCGACCTGAAAAGTTTTCGGGACGGCCTCGACAGTATCGTCCGCCGTTACCGTGAACTGGGCGGTGAATATGTGACCATTGGCGGGGACAACCATACGCCGGAAACGATTGGGGAAAAATATCATCTGGGTGTCGAGATGGCGCGTAATAACCATTTGATTCCAGTTTACTTTAAAAACAGAAGAAGAATCATCGACGATCTGTGAGCGTATGCCTATGGAAAGTTCAGAAAAAAAATGAGAATATCGCAGGCCGGGCGTTGTATGTGTGCTTGCCCACGACTTCCATGCCTGCACAAAACAGGCTATAATGAGTCTCAGAATCCTTGGATGGACATAGACGGCAGATACGTTTTCAGGGAGCGGGAGTGTGTTTTTTATGGATCAATTTGAAAAACTGAACGAAGAAAAAGTGTTTAAAGATCCAGTACATCGTTACATACACGTCCATGACCGGCTGATCTGGGAGCTGATCGGCACGCCTGAATTTCAACGATTGCGCCGGATTCGCCAGCTGGGTACGACTTTCCTGACTTTTCATGGAGCGGAGCACAGCCGCTTCGGTCATTCGCTTGGCGTTTATGAAATTGCCCGGCGCGTGATTGATATTTTCAAAAGCAGAGGAGACTGGGACGATTCAGAAACAATATTGTCACTGTGTGCGGCACTGCTGCATGATGTCGGACATGGCCCGTTTTCCCATTCTTTTGAAAAAGTGTTTGGCACAAATCATGAACAGTTTACGCAGAACATCATTCTCGGGGATACGGAGATTCATCGCGTGCTTGCGCAGGTTTCTGATGATTTTCCGAAAAAGGTGGCGGATGTCATCGGCAAAACTTATGAGAACAGGCTGGTGATCAGCTTGATTTCAAGCCAGATCGACGCCGACCGGATGGATTACCTGCTGCGCGATGCTTATTATACCGGCGTCAGCTATGGACACTTTGACATGGAGAGGATTTGGCGTGTGATGAGGCCGCATGGAGATCAGATTGTTTTCAAACTCAGCGGCATGCACGCGGTCGAGGATTACATCATGAGCCGTTATCAAATGTACTGGCAGGTTTATTTTCATCCGGTTACGCGCAGTGCGGAAGTGATCTTGACGCAGATTCTTCATCGTGCGAAGAGGCTTTATAACGAAGGATTTCACTTCAAAAATGTGCCGCTGCAGCTAGTCAGTCTGTTTGAAGGAAAGATGAAACTTCAAGACTACCTCAGGCTGGACGAATCGGTAATCATGTACTATTTTCAGGTGTGGCAGGATGAACAGGACGAAATTCTGCGCGATCTTTGCAGCCGTTTTATGAACCGGCGGCTGTTCAAATATGTGCAGCTTTCAAAGGATCAGCTCTATGTCGATGAGGAGCTATCCCAGGCATTTCGTGAAGCGGGTATTGACCCGGATTATTATCTGGAGGTCGATTCATCCTCTGACTGTCCATACGATTTTTACAGGCCGGGTGACGAAGAGGAGCGGCGGCCGATCCAGCTGAAAATGCCTGACGGCAGTCTGCACGAACTTTCGCAGGAATCAGAGGTTGTCGGCGCGATCACAGGAAAAAGGCGAACAGATCATAAATTGTATTATCCGAAAGATAGGGTGCTCAGTCTACCGGATCGTTCGTCCGCAAAAAAGAAGATATTTGAGCTTTTGCATATTTAATAAATGTTTGAATGTTTTACGGGGGGCAGACAGATATGCTGGAAGATCATGCAAAAATTGCGACGGTCATTGGTCAGGCCGGTGTGATTGCAGGTAGAAAAAAGCTGCAGAAAATGATCTATATTTTACAAAAGATAGGTTTTCCGTTTTATGAAAGGTTTCAATTCAACTTCTTCGGACCATACTCAGATGAATTGACGATGCAGCTGGAAGAACTTTGCAATTTCGGTTTTCTGCTGGAGGGTCAGGCCGAACAGGATAACGGAATGGGTTGCCGTTACCGGCTCTCGGAAGCCGGTGAGAGCTTTATCGGCCATTACAAAGAGCTTCTCCCGGATGTGCAGGTGATAACAGAGAAATTATTGCAGGAGAGTACATCATTTCTTGAACTGGTAGCGACAATCCTCTACTTTGACCAAATTCCTGCCGACTCCATGAATGAAAAGGTGCAGGCTTTGGACAAACCGTTCAGCGATGAGGAAATCAAAAGAGCACGCAGATACATATCTGAACTGCAGGCGGACCAAATGCTCCATCTTCCGGTTTCAAAGTAATTGAGCAGTTCTGATCAAACGTTTGTTTAAAGTAATGAACAAACAAATTAAATACAACGGCCGCTCGCAGTTTTCGTGTAGAAATTTTTCATCTGATTTGCCCAGAAAACTCCGGCGCCGTTTTTTTTATCCAGTGAACCGGCGGCAATCTGTTCCGCGTATCTCAGATGCGGATTCAGCCATCTGCTCTGTGCATGATTAAGCGTCTGTCCATAGATTTCGGGCAGACAATTTTGGACGACGAAAGCGTGTAACCGATCAAACATCCGGTTCATTGCATCCGTGAGCGGTTCCGAGATGACCATTAGCGCTGCTTGGTCGGACAGATCTTCAGCCTCTTTTTGTGCTGCCATATCCAAGATCCCGTTCTTTTCAACCGCTGCCCACATAATGTAAAGGTGCATCAAGTAGAGATCATCCGGATTAATACCTGCGTGGAAAAAAGGATTGAGATCGGGAATACGCAGCTCAATTCGGCGGGCGTCCGGTTTGGAAGAAAGATCCTCGAATCCAGGACCCTTGACGCGGACGAGTTGGTAGAGCTCGCGCGGGCTTTCAATCCAGTCTCTGTCCACATAAGACTGGATTGAGGACAAATAGGCTTCCGGGCTGGAATAATCGGGATATACCGGTCGGGTATTTTTATAGCCGTTGGCGCCGAGGCGTGCGGAACGGTAGTGCGTGCCGCCTGACTGTTCGGGGCTGGCTGCCAGCAGGTGCACAAGGAAAAAGCGTTCGCGCAGCGCGTTCGCTGCAAGATTCAGATAGAACCGGCTGCGGTCGGCTGAACTTTTCAGGGCAAGCCCGATCTCATTTGAAGAAAAAGAAAAATTAAAATGGATACCGCAATAGAGCTGCTTGTGCCGCCCGTATTTTTTCGACAGATAAGCGCGATAGTCATTTTTATCTTTTCCATCCGCACCAAAATCGGCAATTGGAATCTGCTGTTCTGCTGGCAGTCCGGAAGGGGGATTACTGAGCGGCCACAACATTTCCGGGCTGATGCCTTGAAAAATCCTCCGCGTCAGGCGTTCCTCATGTGCGAGCATTTCAGGGATTGAACAGGAGACTGGTGTGATCAGTTCAATCTGGCTTTCGGAAAAATCGGTCGTGATTTCCGGGTTCGTCAATTTATCACCAAAAACATTCGGATGAGGGGTCAGCGCCAATGATCCGTCCGCATCAATTCTCAGATTTTCCCGCTCAAGTCCGAAACGGCCGTGCGATGTAATGGGTGAACAGGGACCATTATCTTCAGTCATCCGGCAATCCTCCACAATATGATTTCAAAGTGCAACTTGATAACTGCTGATCAACGAATTCAACATCTTTGAGTCTATCGGATTACGCACAAGAATTCAATCAATTGAATTCGCGGGACCGGAGAAGCAAAAAGATGAACTTTTCCATCATCCATCCATGGTAAAAGTCCATCCTTTCCATTTCAGCAAGCGATCATTTCTGCTGCCGGTATCTGATTCAGTTATTCAGCTCCTCCATGTGGTTCAACAACCGCTTCAGCGACTTCAATTCCTCAAGCGTCAGCGTGATGCCCTTGCCCATTTTTTCACCGCCCGGTGCCCAGTCCCTGAGATCATACTTTGGCGCGCGGCCGTTCCAGCTGATCACATTCAGCTGCTTCTCCCAGCCCTTTGGGGACTGGGACACAGTGCCGATATTTTTCACGATGTCATAGTCGATGCCAGCCATACCTTTTACCTCCCTCAATGCTGCAGATGTCCCGGTCATGCCAGAACAAAATGCTCGTGAAACCAGGAATCTTTCGATAAAATATCCCGGCCGTCCGCAATGATGTGCGGTTCCCCTTCCTCATCCTGCGTTAGTAAATGCCCGTCATCATCTGTTTCAGCCATATAAAAATTGTTTAATTTAAAAAGCAACCGTTCTTCGAGCAAATCAAGCGCCGTATCGCCCGTTTCCCCATAGACGTTTTTAATACATCGAATCAAGATCATTCTCAGAAAATCCTCCAGACAAAATGCATGCTACTACAAGAATAATAGTTGCGGAGACGTTTGGCAATGGCCAGGGACAACCCCGAAAACACGAGAAGTCTGGGCCGCCTGCAAAATTGTATCAAGATTCAGCGGACGAGGGAACGAAGATTCACAAATTTAAACGAACAAGGAAAAAACTTAAAATAAAATGATCGGGATATAACTACAAAACTACAACTACAAAAATCGGCCCGGATTAGCTTAAAGGTGGGCTGAGTCAGCGAAAGGTCGGTACGAAGTTTAAGAGGGAGCCGAATCAAAGAAAAATGAAGCCAGACGAGTTCCAAGTAAAGTGGAAATTCCAACCTGGTCCAAATTCGCCTGAAATCTGCTGCCAATCCACCAAGTTTTTCCACATAGCTTCTCTTCATTTGTCTGCTTAATGTTTTACAGAACATGCTTTTTTTAGTGTGAAATAAACTCCAGTGAAGCATTCCACATTCTGTTTTCTGTCAATAGAAAATCAGAGCATGAATAGCTTTGCTTATGATAAAATGGTACTAGCTTGAAATGTGAGATGAATCACTTTTCTGAAGGGATGATCGCTTTGGATATTTTTCATCAGGATGGGAAAAAATCGGGATTTAATATTATAAAAGGTGATGCAACGAAGGGGCACGGTGGTTTTGGCGCGGGGTTGGTCAATCTGGACAACATGTCTCCGGTAATTATTGATGTAGGGACGGGCACGGCTGAAGTCGATATGGGGGCGCTCCATGCGCGCAGCGACATCGAGCGACGCATCCGCTTTTCAAAAGATAAAGCCGATCTTCAGGGTGGCGGGAAAAAATATTGGATCGTCTGGGTAAATACGGAAATCACGAAGGAGGGACCGTACTATGCCGGAGCGGGAGCTGCTGAAATGATCATAAATCGTGATATCCGCCGAGGCTACAAGATACTCGCCGATCATGTCACTAAAATGGAGAAAGCACTGAAAGGCCAAGTTGTTCTGGATGAAATGGATGCATCTTCGAAAAAAGTACTTCGGGATTTTCTTGCACAGGCCGCTCCGGGGCAATGGGAACGAGCCAATCCTCAACTGAAGGAAGAGTTGGAAGTAAACTGAGCGTGCGCAAAAGGCAGGTTTTTGGGACCAATAATGGCTCACCACCTGCCTTTTGCAAGTTCTTTAAAAATGCTGGATCAGAACAATGCCGGTAATCATCAGTGCAAAACCGACAATCCGCTGCCAGTTGATTTTGTGCTGCGTGACACCGAACCAGCCGAAATGGTCGATAATAAGTGCAATCATCATCTGACCGCATAAAATAGCGGTAACGGTCAGTTCGGCGCCAAGTATCGGCAGCAGCAGAATATTCGATGTTACGAAAATGACACCAAGTGGTCCGCCGATCCAGATCCACCAGCGTGATTTCGGAATAATCCGCAGGTCAAATTTCAGCCTATGCTCCATGATCAGTATAATCAGAACGAGAAGTAGAGTTCCTATCGCGAATGAAATAAGCGAGGCGAGAAACGGTGAATCGACGGCAACCCGAAGCTTCGCGTTGATCGATGTCTGGGCCGGGGACACCATGCCGGCAGCGACGCCCCATAAAAGAAAAACAGATGTGAGCATAAAACTTTTTTTACTCATGAAAATCCTCCGTTCAAAATCTTTTCATCAGAATCACGCCGGCAAGCATACAGACGACACCGATCAGTTTCGGTAGATTGAACTCATGGATGGGGACGCCAAACCATCCAAACTCGTCAATGCAGATAGCCATGATCATCTGGCCGCACAGAGTCGTGACCACAGTGAGAGCGGCACCCAGCTTGGGCAGCAGCAGAATATTGCTTGTTAAATAGCAGACACCGAGAATCCCGCCGCCGATCCATACCCACCACGGATTAACACGAAAAGCCGCGGCTGCAAAGGTCAGACGGTGATCGATTGACAAAGTAAGCACAAGCAGTGTCAGCGTTCCGATAAAAAAAGAGATCAGAGAGGAAAGGAAGGGCGAACCCACTTTTCGCCCTAACTTTGAGTTGATCGAGGTCTGAACCGGGATGCTCGTGCCGGCAATCAGACCGCTAATCAGAAAAAGCAGAATCATAATAAAACCCCTCAAATAATGAATTAACGTCTTTAGTATAAGAGAACTTCAGCAAAAAGTGTAAGAAAATGGCTTCCAGCCATGAAAATAATTTTCTGAACATGGCCGGTTGTCAGCAAAAATAATTTTAAGTCTTCCGGATTGGTATGAGAAAATATCTTCAATCTCTCTAAATGCGGGCTGCCGGCCATAAATCATGGTCTGTACGTTTGATTCACTTGTTCTGCACCCGCCTCAAGCGGCAGCAAATAAAAAGATCCGGCTGATCAATCACCTAGCCCCCGGTCATTAAAATTTCGAATCCGCAGGTACGTGAAGATCCAGCCGGTAAACTGCAAGGCTCGGCTGTTAAATATCCAAATTGTCTGGCGAGTCCTAAGAAATTTATGAATCAGACTGGAGCCCGGATTGAATGAGGGACCGCAGGAGGAGAATACGATCAAGGATGCGGCAGGTGGACTTCCCCTTTTCAGGATCATATTCAGATCTGGGCATGGCCGGGCTTATTGCCACCAATGGAACAGGCGGTAAAAAAAGCCTTTATTGTCTTTTTTCTTCGAACTACCGGCTTTCTTCTCCGTCCCTTTGCAATAGTCCGTAGGTTGCGTGCCCTTTACAAAATAGGTTGGGCGTCCGGGACAGCCGTTGCCCGCCAGCAGGCCGGTTTTCGGATCAACGCTGACGCTGATCACGCCATCGGGCGGGCGAAATTGATTTTCCGGCGCGCCGTCAAGTGCGGATTCCATGAAATGGGACCAGATGTCTTTGGCATATCCGGAATCAGGATAAGTACTGATCGTCTCCCCTTTATCATACCCGACCCAGACTGCGGTGACGAGGTCGGGGGTGAATCCGGCCATCCAGCTATCGGTTGGCGTCGAGCCGGTTTTGGCAGCAATTTTATGAGTCAGCTGGTTGGCAATCGGAGCACCTGTGACCTGGGTGTAACCGTCGAGCCTTTTGTCAAAAATGCCAGTCATCATTTGGGAAAGGACGAAAGAGGTTCCGCGGCTCAGGACCTGCTTTTTAACGGGTTTCCAGTCATAAAGCACATGCCCTGCCCGGTCCGTGATCTTAGTAATAAAATCGGGCTGGATCCTTTCTCCTTCATTAGCCAGAGTAGCATATCCCCGCGCCATTTCAAGGACGCTGACCGGTTCCGATCCGAGTGCAAGTGAAGGAATCGGAGAAAGCGGGCTTGTGATGCCGGCTGCCCTCGCCGCATTTACAAGCTTGTCCATGCCAATCGCCAGATGTGTTTTGACGGCGAAAATATTGTCAGAAAGCGCGAGCGCCTGCTCCATCGTGATCGGTCCATTAGCATAATAGCCGCCGAAATTATTCGGTGCATAGGTTTTTTTACCGTCATCGAACGTGAAAACGGTCGGTATACTTTTGAGCCGCGTGGCTGGTGTAAAACCGTTGCTCAGAGCGGCATAGTAAAGAAAGGGTTTGAATGCGGAACCTGGCGCACGCTTTGCTGAAATAGCACGGTTATACGCGCTGCTCTGGTAATCACGCCCGCCGACCATCGCGACTACGCCACCGTTTTTCGGGTCCAGTGCGACTAAAGCGGTCTGGATTTTCGAGTTTCCGGGAATGGTTTTCTTTACCCAGTATTCAGCGGCTTGCTGTGACTTCACGTTTAGCGTTGTGTAGACTCTCAACCCGCCTGACTCCAGTTCTTTTGTGCTGAAATGCAGGCTGCCGGACAGCTCTTGCCGGACAGCATCCTGAAAATAAGGCGCGGTCTGCTGTGGTACGTTTTCCTGATGTGAAAATTCAAGCGGTTCCCGATAGGCCGCTTCGGCCCGGCTTTTTGTCAAGAAACCGCTCGCGACCATTGTATCCAGCACTATACGCTGCCTTTTTTTTGCCTGATCGTAGTGCAGAAGCGGTGAATAGAGGCTCGGACCGTTTGGAATACCGGCAAGCATGCTGGATTCTGCCAATGACAGATCAGCCGCATTTTTATTAAAATAAGTCTTTGCCGCGGCTTCAATGCCGTATGCGCCGTGACCATAGTAAATGGTATTCAGGTAACCTTCAAGGATGTCTTTCTTTGACTCGTTCATTTCAAGACGGATCGTGTAGAACACTTCGGTAGCCTTGCGCAGCCAGGTTTTGTTATTGGTCAGAAACAAATTTTTCGCATACTGCATCGTAATCGTGCTCGCGCCCTGCGCCTTGGACATACTGTGCAAATCGGTAATCGCCGAACCTGCAATGCGGCGGAGATCAAAACCATGATGCTGGAAAAAGTGCCGGTCTTCAATCGCAAGTGTAGCCAGTTTAATTGACGGGGCCATCCGGTTGATCGCAACCCACTGCTTGTTGTTTGTATCCCATTTACCAATCTGTTTTCCGGTACTATCATAGAAAATTGCCGGCTGTGTATCTGGTATATCCATCGGCCCGGCGAGTTTGGCCGCAAGGAAAATCATGACCAGGGAAAGGAGAAGTGCGGCGGGAATGAATGAACCCAGCCGCACGGACCAGAACGCAAATCCTTTTCTTCTTTCTCGGAATGGCTTGCCTAAGCGCATGATCAAAGCCCCCCAAATTTTTAAAGAACGAACCTGAGTGTCCGGACATTTTCTAGTGCAAGACAAGTCTGTAACGGAAAAATAGGATAGCTGACACATAATGCTGATAGTTGTCACTGAATTCCGATATATGACAAACAAGTTCTAATAAATTTATAAATCCATCGGTGCCGGATGCTGACATCGCGACAAGAGGATCGCTGAAAGATAACTCTTTCTCACATTATGTTTCAATAGAAAGGGATCTAAACATGAACGTGGAGGCTAATCTTCGCTTTTTCAGTCAATGATAGAAATAAATCAATAGAAAAATCGAATTTTGAAGAAAAAAGGCTTTTGAGCCTTGCCCGATGCCGGACATTATTTTATAGTATTATAAGTATGGAAAATTGCGCCGAATCGGACGGTGGACTGGAGGCGGATCCGTGAAAACACGTGAAATTTGTCTTGTTTTTACGAGTCGAACTGTAGATGACGGTCTGCCGGAAGCGGGCAGCCAGACACGGTCTGTGCTTCAGGGCCGGCTGGCCGAGGGTGCCGGCGGGCTTTATCTATTTTTTACAGATAAGATCGAGGGGACAGGGGAAGCCGATTATATTGTGAAAATCGGGAGCGATGAGGCTCTGCTCCGACGCTCCGGTACGTTGCCATTGAGACAGCCGCTGTTTCTTGGAAAGCCTGCTTCCGGGAGCTGCGAATTGCCGCTTGGTGCTGTTCCGACCGAAGCAAGGGCAAAAAAAATCGAGGCCGTCTGGGACAGCGACAATGGGACAGGGGCGGCAAATCTTGTTTACGAGTTAAAACTTCAGGGCCAGTATGCCGGAACATTCGATCTGAATTTCCGTTATTCGGACCTGAAGCATGGGAAAAACTGAGAAACTAAGCCTGTTTTCAATAGACAGCTCCACGTGATAAAAAAGCAGTTTTGAAGGTATTTTTGGAGGTTAAAAGATGACGATTGTCGAACAAGTTAAGCAGCAGTTGAAGGAAGAAATTAAGGCAGCTGTAATCCGGGCGGGTCTGGCGGAACCGGAACAGGTCCCGGATGTCGTGCTTGAAGCACCTAAGGAAAAAACACACGGCGATTTCGCAGCGAATATGGCGATGCAGCTGGCGCGAATTGCGAAAAAAGCACCACGTAAAATTGCCGAAGAACTGGTCGCCCATTTTGATAAGAAAAAAGGACACATTCGCGAAATCGAAATTGCAGGACCGGGTTTCATCAACTTTTTTCTGGATAATCAGTATCTGACGGATCTAATCCCGGCAATTCTCGAAGCCGGCGGCACTTATGGTTCTTCGGAAAGTGGCGCGGGGAAAAAAGTCCTGGTTGAATTCGTTTCCGCTAATCCTACGGGCAGTCTGCATCTCGGCCATGCACGTGGCGCGGCAGTCGGTGACACGCTCTGCAAATTGCTGAATAAGGCAGGCTATCAGGCGAGTGCGGAATATTATATTAATGATGGTGGCAATCAAATCACTAATCTGGCGATTTCGCTGGAAGCCCGCTACCGTCAGGAGCTGGGAGAAGAAGCGGAAATTCCGGAAGACGGCTATCACGGTAAAGACATCATCGAGCTTGCCCGACAGATTGTAGCGCAGTATGGTGACAAGCTTGTCAGCAAGCCGAAAGAAGAGCGGCTGCGCTTCTTTCGCAACTTTGGAGTTGAGCACCTGATGCGCGGCATCAAGAGGGATCTTGCCGATTTCCATGTCACGTTTGATCGATGGTATTCGGAACTTTCTCTTTATGAAACCCACAAGGTCACGGAGGTGCTGGATCTTTTAAAAGGGAAAGGCGAAACCTTCGAAAAGGATAGCGCCCTTTGGCTGAAAACGTCGCAATACGGCGATGATAAGGATCGCGTACTTGTCAAAACGGACGGATCGTACACCTACTTCACACCGGATATTTCTTACCATAAAGATAAATTTGACCGTGGCTTCGACCAGCTGATCGATGTGCTCGGGGCTGATCACCACGGTTACGTGCCAAGAATGAAGGCGGCGATGCAGGCACTCGGCTATAATCCCGATCACCTGACTGTGCAGATTATCCAGCTGGTGAATCTGATTAAGGACGGGGAGAAAGTCAAAATGAGCAAACGGACCGGGAAGGCGGTCACGATGCGGGAACTGATGGAAGACGTTGGTGTCGATGCAGCCCGTTACTTCTTCGCAATGCGCAGTTCCGACAGCCATCTGGACTTTGACCTTGATCTGGCCATTTCCCATTCAAACGAGAATCCGGTTTTCTATGTTCAGTATGCGTACGCGCGTATTACGAGCATGTTGAAAAAAGCGGAAGATTTTGATCCGGATAAAACAGCTGTACCGGACTTGGACCTGCTTTCCGGTGAGAAAGAGATTAATCTACTGAAAAAGCTCGGCAATTTTCCGGCCGTTGTTGCCGACAGTGCAGAAAAGCTGGCGATTCAGCACATTCCATCTTATCTGTTCGACCTGGCGTCGAGCCTGCACAGCTTTTACAATGCGGAAAAAGTGCTTGACGAGAGCAATGTACCACTCAGCAAAGCCCGTGTTGCACTGATGAAAGCCGTCCGGATCACGCTGAAGAATGGCATGGATCTGATTGGTGTCGACGCACCGGAAAAAATGTAATCATAAAGTCTGAAAATGGACAAGGATGAAGAAACTTCTTGCTTTTTTCGGACTTTTCGAATGCCCTCTTAATAAAGAATAGGATTATAGCAGCTCCAGTACGGGGCTGCTTTTTATTACAAAAAAGGACTGAACCAGCCGGAACAAAAAGTTTTCAGTTTTTCAAGGGGAGAGCGTCCGGCAATTTTTTTCTCATCCACGAGTACTGAGTCTTCCCGAATTTCTTTATTCAACTGTTCGAGCACTTGGCGGATCAAATCTTTGTCGACGAAAAAACTGCACAGTTCATCATTCCAGAAAAAGCTGCGCCGATCAAAATTAGCGGTGCCAAGGTAGCAGAGAATCCGATCGACAACAAAAACTTTGGAATGGTAGAAGCCCTGGTAAAAATGAAACAGCCGTGCCCCTTTTTCTACAAGCGGCTGGAGATAAATGAAGGAAGCCGGTTTGACCAGGGGATGGTCTTTTTTCATAGGTAGCAGGATTGTCAGCTGGACGCCATTCTCAAGCCTGTCGAGCAGGACATTCATCAGCTTCCGGCTTGGGATGAAATAGGGCGATCCGATGACGATGGATGATTGCGCGGCTTGAAGTTTTTCGGCAAAGAGAGCTTCAATTTGTTTGCCACTGGATCCGATCAAAGTCAGGCGGGAGGCCCCTTTTTCAAGAGGAGGGAAAAATTCCGGGCGGTTCAGAATTTCCTCCCCGGTGGCCAGCTTCCAGTCTTTCAAAAAAAGATACTGCAGTTCGGCAACGCTTTCCCCCTCAACTTTGAGATGGTTATCATGCCACGGTCCTATTTCAGGTTTATTGCCGATATAGTCGCGGCTGACGTTGAAACCACCGAAATAGCCGGTTTTTCCGTCGATGACGGCGATTTTTCGGTGATTGCGCCGGTTCATATAATAAAAAGTGAAAGGGAAGCCCACCTTGCCCGAAAAAGCAACCTGCACACCTGCCTGCAAAAGCTCTGCTCGCTTCTTCCTCATATTGCCTGCACCCAATGAATCAAGCAGCAGACGCACGTCGACACCTTCAGCAGCTTTTTTTTTCAGCAATTCAAGCCATTTATTGCCAACCTGATCGGCTTCGAAAATAAAAAAAGACAGATGGACGTGGCTTTTTGCGTCCTTGATTGTCTTACTCATATCGTTGAAAAGCTCACGTCCGTCAGTAAAATAGCGGAGCCGGTTCAGCCCGTCTGCTGGCTTGTATTCGGGGAGCCCGGGGTGTTTCATTTTGATGCCGGTGAAAATGTCGAGCAGGACACTGGCGATCAGCAGAACGGCAACAAATACAGAGATGAGAATAATGGTAAGCAGCAGCTGCATGAAAACAAAGCCCCTTCTGTCTCGTGATATTTAACTACGTTCATTAATTCATCCTTTTAAAAAAGAAGAAGAAGTTCATACCATCTTTTTTTCGGATACTTCCTTTAATATATCCTAATTTTGCGGATGTATCGACCAAACGTGTGCGGTTGTTCGAATTCCAAATCTCTTACCAGCACAGCAGTACCGGAGTGAACGTTTTTCCGCACGAGAGAAAATCGCTCTGATTTTTTTGCCGGGAGACTTGATTTTGGTATGAGAACCGATTATTGTATTCATTGTATAACCTATAATGAGTCGGGATGTGTCTCCTTTTTAACGCTTTGTGCGGGTGATACCTGTTGAAGGCCGGTTAGAAGCTGCCGGCGTGTTCTCTGGACACAAGGTGAACGGGCTTGCTCATTAAAAGGGTCACTGATGAAAGGAAAGGGTGTTACCATTGACAGAACACGTAATGGAAAAGTCGAAAGTGAATCAATTGTATGATATATTGCTGAACAGCAAAGAACAGACAGATTTTTACGCGCTGGCAGATCAGGTCTTTAAGGAAGGAGAAATCGAAGCTGATAATGGGGAAACCCTTGCACGCCTGTACACGACACTGTCTCTTGACGGCCGCTTTCTGAATGTCGGGCATAACCTCTGGGCACTGCGTAATTGGTACCC
This sequence comes from Sporolactobacillus pectinivorans, assembly GCF_002802965.1. NCBI lineage: Bacteria > Bacillati > Bacillota > Bacilli > Caryophanales > Sporolactobacillaceae > Sporolactobacillus > Sporolactobacillus pectinivorans. Next base: position 774,008 of record NZ_NXGA01000001.1, read on the forward strand.
GCTGGATCAGCGCGAGGATGACATTGCCAAAACGCTTGGCGATGCCCAGCATGACAAGAACAAGATTGCTGAAGATGGCTTTGATGATTATGATGATTCGGACGAAGACATTGATGACGACGAAACTGAAAACGACGATAATATCACTGACGGCTCTGATGAAGACGACTATGATGATGAAGACGATGACGATGTACAGCGGATCAGAAGAAGCGCCGGGATGGATGACGACGAGGAATAAAAAATGGCAGGCGGCATAGCCAGACTCTTTTCAATGTCTGCCATCAGGGTGAAAAAAGTTTCCTTGATTCGAATCATTAAGTCTGTTAGAATTGCAAAGGGCACAATAGAATCGTTATTAAGAACCAAAAGCGAGCCCTCCGGTAAAGGAGCGGTTTCGCTTTTATTTTTTTATGCTATAAAAAAAAGTATAAAATTTTAGCGGATTATAGTATAAGCGCAACTAAGGCTCAGCCTGCACTAGAGGCTTGGCTTTGCCAAGTTTTCTTTACAGAAATCGTGTGGAGCGATCAAAAAAGTATCTGGTGAAGGGCTTTGCATGGCTTATTTGTATTTTCGCGATAAGGGGGAAACGTGAAGAATGACGAAGTATATCTTTGTAACAGGCGGTGTGGTATCGTCACTCGGGAAGGGAATTACTGCAGCTTCCCTCGGACGGCTGCTGAAAAACAGAGGACTTAGGGTAACGATCCAGAAGTTTGATCCATACATCAACGTGGATCCGGGGACGATGAGTCCTTATCAGCACGGAGAAGTTTTCGTGACTGATGATGGGGCGGAAACCGATCTCGATCTCGGCCACTATGAGCGGTTTATTGATATTAACCTGAACAAGAACAGCAATGTAACAACAGGAAAAATCTATTCATCCGTACTGAAAAAAGAGCGTCGCGGCGACTATCTGGGCAGAACGGTGCAGGTTATCCCCCATATTACCAATGAGATCAAGGATCGTGTGTTCCGGGCGGGAAAAACGACGGGTGCCGATGTTGTGATTACGGAGATTGGCGGAACGGTCGGAGATATTGAAAGCCTGCCGTTTCTTGAGGCAATTCGTCAAATCAAGAGCGCCGTCGGCTTGGATAACGTGCTCTATATCCATTGTACACTGATCCCGTACATCAAGGCTGCCGGGGAAATGAAGACGAAACCAACACAGCACAGTGTCAAGGAACTGCGCAGTCTGGGCATCCAGCCGAATGTGATCGTTGTACGCACAGAACACCCGATTACGCAGGAAATGAAGGATAAGATTGCTCTGTTCTGCGATATCGACAAAAATGCGGTGATTGAAGCACGCGATGCGGAAACCCTCTATCAGGTGCCGCTGCAGCTGCAGGCCCAGCATCTGGACGATATTGTCTGTGAGAAGCTTGATCTCCCGGCCGGGGAAGCGGACATGAGCCAGTGGCATGATTTGGTGGACAAGGTCCTGCACCCGAAACGCCAGGTGAAAATCGGTCTGGTCGGCAAATATGTGGAACTGAAAGATGCCTATATCTCAGTTGTCGAAGCTCTCAAGCACGGCGGCTACAATTTTGGCGCGGAAGTCCATGTTCAGTATATTAACTCCGAAGATTTGCTGCCGGACAATGTGGAGGGTTATCTGAAAGGTGTCCAGGGTGTCATCGTTCCCGGCGGTTTTGGCGATCGCGGGATTGAAGGCAAGATTCTGGCAATCCAATATGCACGGGAACATAAATTGCCGTTCTTCGGTATCTGCCTCGGCATGCAGCTGGCTTCAGTTGAATTTGCCCGTAACGTGCTTGGCATGTCGGGTGCGGATTCTACTGAATTCAACAAAGAAGCAGACGATCCGATTATCGATCTGCTACCTGAGCAGCAGGATGTTGAAGATTTGGGCGGTACACAGCGTCTCGGCCTCTATCCATGCAAAATTCTCAAGGATACGAAGGCTTTTGAAGCCTATGGCAAGGAGATTATTTACCAGAGGCACAGACACCGCTATGAATTCAATAATCAGTACCGCAAAGCTATGTCGGAAAGCGGCATGACTTTCTCGGGGCTGAGCCCGGACAACAGGCTGGTCGAGATGATTGAATTGGAAGGCCATCCATGGTTCGTTGCCTGCCAGTTCCATCCGGAATTCAAATCACGCCCAACACGGCCAGAACCATTATTCCGCGATTTTATTCATGCCTCACTGGAAACTGAATAATTAAGTCCAATAAGAGGACTGTCTTTCAAACCTGGACAACAGGCTGAGGAGACGGTCTTTTTTGCACCACAATTTTATGATCACCGATTTGACAGCTCTTTAAATGTTCAATGTGTTTCATAGATTCGAATTGAAAATGAAGGAAAGGCATTCCAATATGTCGAAATTTATGAAGTGCGGGTTGGTTGTGGAAATCTGAAAAACGGCTGCCACAGCATATCAGTTGAAAGAGGGGAACCATGATGGTTGGCAGTGAGGGGAAAGACTCTGTTAAAGTAATGGTTGTGGATGATCAAGCCGGTATTCGGCTGCTGCTTCATGAGATACTGAAAGGCGAAGGCTACACCGCGCTGCTGGCGGCAAATGGCAGTCAGGCATTGAAAATGATACAAGACCAGGACGTGGCACTTGTCTTGCTTGATATGAAAATCCCTGGAATGAAGGGAACGGAGATTTTGAAAAAGATGAAGGAACTTAAGGCTGGAATCAAAGTTATGATCATGACGGCGTACAGCAATGAACAGATCGTGCAGGACGCAATGAAAAGTGGAGCGATCGCCTGCTTTTCCAAACCGTTTGATATCAGCGAACTGGTGGCGGCGATAAAACGGGCAGTAGAATAGCAGCGCCAATCTAGCGGAACAGAGATCTGTTCGAGCGCTATAAGGATACCGAATGTTTTTTTTATGGTATAATAATTAAAGACAAGCAGTATAGTGATACGTAACTTTTTCGGATGTAATATGACTGATGCCTTTCCACTGAATCTGAAATAATTTGCAGAAAATTTTTTGCAGGACATAGGCGGACTTCTTTGTTCATACATATTTAGCTGTGAAGTCCGGTTCCAGCAGTGCCACAGCCAGGCTGGCGCATGCTCATTTAAGTGACTGAAAAGGAAGTTTTATGAACATGGAAAAATTACTTATTGAGGGTGGTCACCGCTTGGACGGCGCTGTCCAGATAAGCGGAGCGAAGAACAGTGCGGTAGCGCTCATTCCGGCAACGATCCTTGCTGATTCGCCGGTTACAATTGATCAGCTTCCCGATATCTCTGATGTCCGTACGCTTTGCAAGCTGTTGCAGGAAATTGGCGGAAAAATTATTTTTCGTGACAATACTATTGTGATTGACCCGAGGGAAATGGTGGACATGCCGCTTCCAAACGGATCGGTCAAAAAATTGCGCGCATCTTATTATATGATGGGTGCGATGCTTGGTCGCTTTCATAAGGCGGTGATTGGCCTGCCGGGCGGATGCAATCTTGGCCCGCGTCCGATCGATCAGCATATTAAGGGTTTTGAAGCGTTGGGTGCTAAGGTTACTAACGAACGCGGCGCAATTTACTTACGTGCGGATCGGCTTCACGGCGCCCGTATTTATCTGGATGTTGTCAGTGTAGGCGCAACGATTAACATTCTGCTCGCTGCAGTCAGGGCCGAGGGCCAGACAGTCATCGAAAATGCCGCCAAAGAGCCGGAGATCATTGATGTGGTCACTTTGCTGACGAGTATGGGTGCGAAGATCAAGGGTGCCGGTACCGACGTGATACGGATTGAAGGTGTCCGTGAGCTGCACGGCTGCCGCCATATGATTATTCCTGACCGGATTGAGGCGGGCACGTTTATGATCATCGGTGCCGCTCAAGGCCGCGAACTGCTGATAGACAATGTTATCCCGCAGCATGTGGAATCCCTGACAGCGAAACTTCGTGAAATGGGCGCCGACGTTCAGGAAGGCGAAGATCAAATGCTCGTCTCCCGCTGCACAGGTGTGCTGAAAAGTGCTGATGTCAAGACACTGGTTTATCCTGGATTTCCGACTGATCTTCAGCAGCCGCTGACCAGTCTGCTGACTCAGGCACAGGGCACTAGCATTATTACTGACACTATTTATGATGCACGATTCAAGCACATTGATGAATTGCGGCGGATGGGTGCCGATGTCAAAGTTGAAGGACGTTCAGCAATTTTGAGCGGGTCATCGCATCTGGAAGGAGCAAAAGTCCGTGCGACGGATCTACGCGCCGGGGCTTCACTGGTTATCGCCGGATTGATTGCAAGCGGCATTACAGAAATCACCGGTGTTGAACACATCGACCGCGGCTATGATCATCTGATGGAGAAACTGGGCGGCATCGGTGCGCATGTCTGGCGCGAGCAGGTGGAAGACGCCGAAATCCGTGAGAATTTAAGAGAACAGGAATGATTTACAGATAGATCGTGCTTTAAAAATAGGGCCTGAAAACGGTTCTTTTTTTATTGGAGGTATTTCTGATTCAAGCGGGAATACGGGATAATAGTTAATGAATGGTACATTTTATTTGGCGGTTATTAATATAGAATAGGGTGATCACGCGGCGATTGAGTTTTTCAGAATCTATTTGTTTACAGAAAGTGATTTTGGAAATGAGGATCATTTTTCTGCTTTTACGCTGGGGAAGGGTTCGGGAAGCGATGCCGATAGAAGAGATGGTGCGGTCAGGTTTCTTGAAAAGAGCTCATGAGTGGGAATAATAGTTGATAAAATGGGCATAATATGCTAAAAAGGAAATAGATTAAATGATATGAACGTTTGGGCTCTTGGAAAAATTATCCCGCTTCTGACGTTTGGCAGGATTAATTCCGGCCGGATACCCCTATGAATGGCAGCGGGATATGAACCCTGGTGGAAACTTTTCTTTTTCCTCTTCAGGCACGTATCAGTGCTAAATTACAGCAACCGAAAGTGAATGCACAACAAGATGTAAAATGCCCCCATTCATGCATTGGATGCTGTAATGAGAACTTCCTATCTTTTTTCGTTCACTAAACCAATCCATTGGATCAGATAAAGACAATTTAAAGAAATGTGGTGTGGCAATGCCAATAACATTAGCAGAATTAGAGAATATGAAACTCAAAGATCTCTATGAGCATGCTAAGGAATACAAGGTTTCTTATTACAGTAAGCTGACAAAGCGTGAGCTTATTTTTTCAATCCTGAAGAAGCAGGCGGAGCAGGATGGACTTTCCCTGATGGAAGGTGTTCTTGAAATCATTCCTACTGAAGGTTTCGGATTTCTGCGCCCGATCAACTACTCGCCAAGTTCCGAAGACATCTATATTTCCGCATCGCAGATTCGACGCTTTGATCTGCGCAACGGCGATAAAGTTACGGGGAAAGTGCGGCCGCCAAAAGAAAATGAACGTTATTTCGGGCTGCTTCGTGTTGAGGCAGTGAATGGCGAGAACCCGGATACAGCAAAAGAGCGTGTGCATTTCCCGGCGCTGACACCGCTTTACCCGGATCGCCATATGGTTCTTGAAACAGAAAAAGAAAGTCTCTCAACTCGTATTATCGATTTGATTTCACCGGTCGGTTTCGGACAGCGCGGGCTGATTGTCGCACCACCGAAAGCCGGAAAAACCACGCTGTTGAAGGAAATTGCGAATAGCATCAGCATCAACTATCCGGAAGCCGATTTAATCGTTCTGCTTGTCGATGAGCGGCCCGAAGAAGTGACGGATATTGAACGCTCAGTAAAAGGAGATGTCGTCAGTTCGACTTTTGACGAGGTACCTGAGAATCATGTGAAGGTTTCGGAACTGGTGCTCGAACGGGCAATGCGTTTGGTAGAACAGAAACGCGACGTGATTATTCTGATGGACAGCATTACCCGACTGGCCCGCGCCTATAATCTGGTCATTCCGCCAAGCGGGCGTACATTGTCAGGCGGTATCGATCCGGCGGCTTTTCACAAACCGAAGAAGTTTTTCGGAGCGGCGCGCAATATCGAGGAAGGTGGCAGTCTGACCATTTTGGCAACTGCACTGATCGACACTGGTTCGCGCATGGATGATGTTATTTATGAAGAGTTCAAAGGAACTGGCAATATGGAGCTGCATCTTGACCGCCGACTGGCCGAACGGCGCATCTTCCCGGCGATCGACATCCGCCGTTCCGGAACACGCAAAGAAGAGTTGCTCGTCAATGCCGATCACCTTGACAAATTATGGACCATGCGTAAAACAATGGATGAATCTGCAGAATTTGTGGAATCTTTTTATAAACGGATCAGGGAAACCAAATCCAATGAGGAGTTTTTTGACCTGTTTGACAAAGAGAAAAACGGTCTGCTTCATGCACAAAATTAAAAGATCCGATCCTTGGCCGTGTAGCAATGCGCTTGCAAATTGTTTTTTGGTTTGATATAATGGTCGCTGTGCGTTATGTTATCAGACTCTGGTTTGAGAGAATAATCAGGGCGCAAAGGAGATGAATGAAATGAAAACAGGTATCCATCCTGACTATCACAAAGTAGTATTTGCGGACGCAAGTACCGGTTTTAAGTTTTTGAGCGGTTCAACGAAGACTTCGAATCAGACAGTTAAATGGGAAGACGGTAACGAATACCCGTTAATTTCTGTCGAAGTAAGTTCCGACTCACATCCATTCTACACAGGCCGTCAGAAATTCGCGGACAAAGGCGGACGTGTTGACCGGTTCAAACAGAAATATAATCTCAAGTAAGGATTGTATTCAGATGCTTAAAAAAGAAACGGCACTTTCTGGCCACGGCAACAGCGGAATTTTGCTGCTGCAAGTGCCATTTTGGAAACGGCCGTTTTAATTTTGCACGTTTTTCCACCTGCACCGTGGAGAAGCGACAGGCAGGATCTCCTGCCTGTTTTTTGTATATAAATATCTGCTGAAATGCTCATATATGAGAAACGTCCGGTAAAAAATAAAGCTGAGTCAAGTCGGATTTTTAAAACCTAAGCGGGTTGAGAAAAATTCAACTAACTTGTTGCGGTGTCTTAGGCTACTCAAGGCTCGCGCCGAATCAGGCGAATGCGCACCGAAATCGCGAAACAATCGAATGAGCAATTTTTACATATATTGAGAAAGGAAGACTATCCTGTGGCACAGCTTTTTTTCAAGTACGGCGCGATGAACAGCGGTAAATCTATTGAAATCATCAAGGTAGCACACAACTATGAAGAACAAGGGAAGCCGGTGCTGCTCTTTACTTCCGGCATTGATGACCGGGATGAGGTCGGCTCGATTTCCAGTCGGATTGGATTCAAGCGCTCTGCCATTCCGATTTTTAAAGAAACAGATATTTTCAACATTGTTGTCGATTATCAGCCGAGGCCACATTGCGTTCTGGTTGACGAGGCACAGTTCCTCAGTAAGGAACATGTGCTTCAACTGACCAAAATTGTCGATGAATGCGATATACCGGTAATGGGGTTTGGTTTGAAGAATGATTTTCGAAATGAACTGTTCGAAGGCAGCAAGTATTTGCTGCTTTATGCGGATAAGATTGAGGAAATGAAAACGATCTGCTGGTTCTGCGAAAAAAAAGCGACAATGAACCTGCGCATTGACGGTAATGGTAAACCGGTCTACTCGGGAGAACAGATTCAGATCGGTGGCAACGAAAGTTATTATCCAGTGTGCAGACGCTGCTATATGCATCCGCCGATCTGATTCGTTTTGGCGGATACACTGCCTTTTTTTGACGCCCAAAACCTGCGATAATATAATTAATATATAATGGAAGATATCGGTTAAAACGCTTCCCCTAAATGGATGAGGTGGAAATTATGTTTGAACGTCTGCAGTCGATGGAGGAACGGTATGAAAAGCTGAATCAGCTTCTGGCTGATCCTAACGTGATTAATGATCCGTCAAAACTGCGCGATTACTCAAAAGAACAGTCTGATCTTGAGGAGACTGTTACTGTTTATCGAAAATACACAAAAACCGAACATGAACTTACTGACGCGAAAACGATGCTTGACGATCGGCTGGATGATGGAATGAAACAGATGGTTCAGGATGAAATGGACCGTCTTGAGGTGCAGAAGAAGAGCCTGGAAAATCAGCTCAAGCAGCTGCTTATTCCTAAAGATCCGAATGATGACCGGAATGTTATTGTTGAAATCCGCGGTGCGGCCGGCGGGGACGAGGCGGCACTGTTTGCCGGTGATCTCTTTCGGATGTACTCCCGTTATGCTGAACAGCACGGATGGAAAACGGAGATTATCGATGAAAGCCCGAATGAAATCGGCGGGTATAAGGAAATTGTCTTCATGATTACCGGGAAAGGCGCGTACTCCAGGCTGAAGTACGAAAGCGGAGCCTACCGTGTGCAGCGTGTGCCGGAGACTGAAAACGGTGGGCGGATACATTCATCCACCGCGACGGTAGCCGTATTGCCGGAAGCGAAAGATGTTGAAGTTGAGCTGAATGATAAGGATATCCGCGTCGACCGGTTCGCCTCAAGCGGTCCCGGTGGGCAGAGTGTTAACACAACGATGTCGGCGATCCGGCTGACCCATATTCCAACCGGAATTGTGGTTTCCTGTCAGGAAGAACGTTCACAGATCAAAAATAAAGAAAAAGCGATGAAAGTCTTGCGTGCCCGTGTCTATGATAAATATCAGAAGGAAGCTCAGGAAAAATATGATTCAACCCGAAAATCAGCGGTCGGGACGGGCGATCGGTCGGAGCGGATTCGCACCTACAATTTTCCGCAGAATCGGGTGACTGATCATCGGATCGGGTTGACCATTCATCAGCTCGATCAGGTTCTGGGCGGCAAACTTGACGATATCATTGACGCACTGATTTTAAATGATCAGGCGAAAAAAATAGAACAGGCGGATGCCCGGTGACACTTAAAAGATTCGAAGCACTCAGATGGGCGTCTTCTTTTTTGAAAGAACATCATCGTGACGAAAATATAGGGGAGATTTTGCTTGAGAGCAGGCTTCATCTTTCCCGAACGGATTTGTTAGCCGATCTTAAGGAACCGCTCTTTCCGCAGGATGAGGAGTGGCTGAAGAAACGCGTGAGTGAACATGCGATAAAAGGCATTCCGGTTCAGTATATGATCGGTCAGGCACCTTTTTATGGAAGAAATTTTAAAGTCACACCTGATGTGCTCATCCCGCGCCAGGAGACAGAAGAACTTGTCTACCGGTGCGGTGCATGGACGGCACGTTTTTTTCCTGATCGGAAAAACATGTCGGTCTGCGACATCGGAACCGGCAGCGGGGTGATTGCGATTACACTGGCGCTGGAACATCCGGACTGGGACGTTACCGCTGTTGATATTTCACCCCAGGCGCTGGCGGTTGCCAAAGAAAATGCAGTGGCTCTGGGCGCGAAGGTCAGATTTAAGCAGGGCAATCTGCTTGATCCTGTAAAAAATCAACCATTTGACCTGCTGGTTTCTAATCCTCCTTATATCTCACAGCAGGAAATGAATGAACTCAACGATACAGTCAAAAATTATGAACCGCATCTGGCTCTGTTAGGAGGTAGAGACGGGCTGGATTTATATCGCTGCATCCTTCGTAGCCTGCCTTCCATCTTCAAAGCAGACCGTCTCCTGCTTGCTTTCGAAATTGGTGCATCCCAAGGGAAAACCGTCAGCAATCTGATCCGTAAAGAATTTTCCGACCAAATTGAAGCATTAGCGGTTGAGCAGGATCTGGCGGGACTTGACCGTGATGTGATGGCTGTTCTTCGCAGAAATAATTTTTGATCGACGTTTAGTTTTCTCGTTTCCTGACCACAATGTCTGGTAAGGAGGCGGGCAAAATGAAAAAAGTTTTAGCACTTATAATTATATTATCTATTAATCTAGTAGTTTTCGTTTTCTGGCAGAGCAGTGCAACAAAGGCTGACGCGAGTGGACCAATCCCGGAAAACGCCATCCGGCTGCGTATCCTCGCAAACAGTGACTCTCCGGCCGACCAGACCGTGAAGCGTCAGGTGCGCGATGCGGTCAACGGAGAGATCACCGGATGGGTTCAGGATCTCAAATCTTCCGGCCAGGCTGAAAAAGTAATCCGCGCGCATATGCCTCAGCTGCGGCAAACAGTGGAGCGGACACTGAAGCAGCTTCACGCGAACAGTGCCTTTAAAATAAAACTCGGGAAGGCGGATTTTCCGACCAAAATGTATGGCAGTTACGTTTATCCCGCCGGCAATTATCAGGCTCTTGTCATTTCGTTAGGCGATGGGAAGGGTGCAAACTGGTGGTGCGTCCTGTTTCCGCCTCTGTGTTTCCTTGATTTTTCAAACAGCGAAGCGGTACGCAACAATACCACTGCCGACCCGTCAACAAGCACACAATCCACTGTTCAGTCTGCGAATCCCGATGACACACAGGCAAGTTCACCGGGCAATGTGCAGCAACCGGTGAGCCAGCCTGATCCCGGTTCAAGCGGATCGGCGGGCCAACCAAAAAACACGCAGGACCAGGTTGAGGTTCATTTCTTCATTGTCGACTTTTTTTCGAAAATCTGGCACTCTGTGACAAAATGATGGACAGCAAATAAAAGTGGAACGATCTCTACTCCTGGCCGGTGAGCCTGAAACAGGGAAAAGGTGTATACTGATACTGTTGTGAAGACCGGCGGAGAGCCGGTCTTATTTAAGCGTGTTCTGTTTCTTTGGAGTGAGAATCCGGCATTTTTGGCCTGCTTGCTCACGGCCTGAATTTATGAATCAATCGAAACAGTAATTTTGGAAAAAAGGAGATTTGATGATGATAGAGACTCAGCTGTGGCGGGTGAATCCTGAAACCGCCGATCTCGAAAATGATCTGCAGATCAAAGCAGCAGCAAAATGTCTCAGTCAGGGCAAAATTGTTGCTTTTCCGACTGAGACGGTTTATGGACTGGGCGGCAATGCGAAATTCCGCGACTCAGTCCAGAAAATTTATGAGGCCAAAGGGAGGCCAAGCGACAATCCGCTGATTGTGCATGTAGCGACCGCGGAACAAGTGCGTGAAATCTGCACGGAAATCAATCCGATCGCAAAAAAATTGATGGACGCTTTCTGGCCTGGGCCGCTGACTCTTGTCCTGCCCTCGCGGGGTGAGGTATCTGATGCGGTGACAGCAGGACTGTCGACCGTAGCAGTCAGGATGCCGAGCCATCCGGTCGCCCGTGCACTGATCCTGGCGTCCGGACTTCCAATCGCAGCGCCGTCTGCGAATAGTTCAGGGCACCCGAGCCCGACAAAAGCAGATCATGTCCTGCACGACTTATATGGAAAGATCGCCGGAATTGTTGACGGAGGTGAAACTGGCGTGGGCGTCGAGTCGACAGTCGTCGACTGCACGACCACACCGGTGACCATTCTCCGCCCGGGTGGTGTCTCCCGCGAACAGCTCGAAGAAGTAATCGGACCTGTGGCCGACGATCCCGGACTGACCAGGCCCGATCAGACACCGAAAGCGCCAGGCATGAAGTACAAACATTACGCACCTGAAGCAACAATGTACCTTGTTCCGGCAGGCGAATCACGGATACAGGAACTTGTGGCACATGAAAAAAACAGTGATCGCCGTGTAGGCGTCCTGACGACTGAAGAAAATCAAAAAGATTTTCCGCAAGCTGATGTTGTGCTTACCTGTGGCCGGCGCAGCGATCCAGAAAGTGTGGCCCACAGCCTTTTTGCTATATTACGGGCCTTCGATGCTGAAAATGTAGATGTTATTTACAGTGAAACTTTTTCGGAAGCCGGTATTGGGAAAGCTGTCATGAACCGCCTTTCTAAAGCAGCAGCCGGCCGCGTGATCGAATAAACCGCACAAAAAGCTTAATTAAACGTTTGTTTATTGTTTTTGCAGGCATCGTTTCCTCCTGATCGCGGGGAACGGTGCCTTTTTATTAGTGCCTAAAAGGAATACCGATTATCACCTGTTCATAAACAACAAAAGATTCAGCAGAACTTCTGGAATACGGAATCCCTTTTTACCGACTTGTCCTGAATTTTACTTATTTACGGCAACTTCTGGATCGGTAGGATGTTTCACCGGTTCGGCAGAAATTTTTTTCAATTTGGTCCAATTTCAGACTGAGATAGAAATTCATCCACATTCCGTTAAATTTTTTTCAATCAACCTGAATTCACTCGTCCAACTCCGCTAAAATTGATCAGTTTTCTTCTTCTAATGCTTCTTGGACATGCATAGATTCTTCTTATGGACAAGGGGGGGAATAGATTTGGCCGCAGATCTGATCAGTCAGGGTTTTGCACTCTGCATTATGGCGCTGGCTCTCGGAATGGATGCATTTTCTGTTTGTATGGGCATGGGCATGACCGCGTTCCGGATAGGCCAGGCGGCAAAAATAGGCCTGTGGATCGGCCTTTTTCATGCTCTGATGCCTCTGTCAGGCATCGTTCTGGGACATCTGCTCTCACATCGTTTTGGCGAGATTGCGGGATTGGCCGGCGGACTTCTTCTTGTTCTGATCGGAACCCAGATGATTCTTTCTTTAGCCAGGCAGGATTATGGCAAAAAAGACCTGGCCTACACATCGGATGCCGGCGTTGTGCTATTTTCGCTCAGTGTCAGCATTGACAGTTTCTCTGTTGGCTTGAGTATGGGACTGTTTGGCACACGCGTTCTGGTAGCGATTACCCTTTTTGGTCTGATCAGTATGCTGATGGCCTGGGCCGGATTTTTCATTGGCCGGCGTACCAAACGATATTTTGGCCGTTACGGCGAGGTGCTTGGCGGCCTAGTTATGCTTTTCTTCGGCTTAAAACTTATTTTTCACATCCCGCTGTAATGGAGCTCAGAATAGCCGGATTTTGTTACGAATCGTTTAAAAGTGATTCCTTCCGACAATAAATTTCCCGGGAAATTGTCGATTAATGCCCGCTTTCGGGCAACCTGTTATAATGAAAAAGAACCATTCTTTAAGAACATTGCTTAACAGGAAAGGACATATAAAATGGCAGTAATGAACCGGCAAATTATTGATGAAGTCAGCGGAGCACTTGCAGATCTGGAAAAAGTAATGCCGTTTGATTCACGGCACTTGCTTGTTATTGGATGCAGCACGAGTGAAATCGGCGGCAGCCGGATTGGCACATCCGGATCAATGGATGTTGCTGCGTCTATTTATCAGGCTTTGAGAAATAGTCACGTTCAGACAGGTGTCCACTTTGCTTTTCAATGTTGTGAACACCTGAACCGGACGCTCGTCCTTGACAGAAAAGTTGCAGAGCAGCGTGGATATGATCCTGTCACTGTCCGCCCGGTTCAGCATGCCGGAGGATCAATGGCAACCTATGCATATGAGCACATGGATGATCCGGTTGTTGTAGAATACATCAAAGCAGACGGCGGCATTGATATTGGAGACACGCTGATCGGTATGCATCTGAAACCTGTGGCAGTTCCTGTACGCAGCGAAATCAAACGAATCGGCAGCGCTAATCTTGTAATGGCGAGAACACGACCGAAACTGATCGGCGGCGAGCGGGCTGTCTATCCTGAGATAGAAACTTCGGGTAAAATATAAATAGTGTCGACTGGGAAAAATTCCGTGCTTTTAAATTGCGAGCACAGGGTTTTTCCTTATTTATAGTCGAGAACAATCATATCCCAGTATTCAAGTGACGGGACTGCCATGGCGGATACTTATGTTACGAGGAATATGATGTGACTCTGAATCAAAAACTATGCGGACTGATTCAAGTAATCAGTTTAAAAACAGAAGCCGCGCGAAACAACTCGATCTTTTCTTTATGGATGGTGGTGCCTGCCCGGATAAAAATGAACGTGTCAAGAACAGCAAGTCTCCTCGCTCAGAGTGATAAAATATGATAAACTTTACTTGAAGAAAACTTGTTGCCAATTGGCAAGCTTGCGGCATAGTTTTGACGGCTATGAATGGCCTAATGCCGTTTTTTAACGGTATAATCAGACATCGAATGTTGAGAGGAGTTGCACGCAATCCATGAGTGGAATTGAAGCACAGGATCCGGATGTTTTCAATGCAATCGAGAAAGAGCTGGGAAGACAGAGAAACAAAATTGAACTGATCGCTTCTGAAAACTTTGTCAGCGAAGCAGTGCTGGAGGCAGCGGGGTCAGTCCTGACGAATAAATATGCGGAAGGTTATCCGGGACATCGCTACTATGGCGGCTGCGAATATGTCGACATTGTCGAAGACCTGGCAAGAAACAGGGCACTGAAATTATTTGGCGCAGAGCATGTGAATGTCCAGCCGCATTCAGGTGCGCAGGCAAATATGGCTGTTTATGATGCCATTCTTGAGCCCGGCGATACAGTGCTTGGCATGCGTTTGTCACACGGTGGACATCTGTCGCACGGCAGCAGCGTAAACTTTAGTGGACAGCTCTATCATTTCGTTGATTACGGGGTAACTAAAGAGACGCAGCGCATTGACTACGACGAAGTAAGAAATCAGGCACTGAAATATAAGCCGAAGCTGATTGTTGCAGGAGCGAGCGCGTATCCGCGTATTATTGACTTTAAAAAATTCCGTGAAATTGCCGACGAGGCGGGTGCAATGCTGATGGTTGACATGGCGCATATCGCCGGACTTGTTGCAACAGGATTGCATCCGAACCCGATTCCATACGCTGATTTTGTGACGACGACAACCCACAAAACACTCAGGGGACCGCGTGGCGGGATGATTTTCTGCAAAAAAGAATATGCCAAGAAACTGGACAAAGCGATTTTCCCCGGTATTCAGGGCGGGCCGCTCATGCATATCATTGCGGCAAAAGCTGTGGCACTGGGCGAAGCACTACAACCTTCTTTTAAAAAATATGCCGCACAGATCATTGCTAATGCCCAAGCATTTGCCACCGCACTGGAGGATAACGGGCTGAACCTCGTCTCCGGTGGTACGGACAACCACCTTCTGCTTGTCGATGTCCGCAATCTGGGCATTACCGGTAAAAAAGCCGAAGCGGTTCTTGACAGTATAGGAATCACAACAAACAAGAATGCAATTCCTTTTGATCCGGAAAAACCGTTTGTGACTAGCGGCATCCGCATGGGCACGCCGGCTGTAACTACTCGCGGGTTTAAGGAAGACGACATGAAGGAAGTAGCAGCTATCATTGCTGCGGCGTTGAAAAATCCTGATGACGAATCAGTGCTGTCCACAGCCGCCGGACGCGTCCATGCGCTGACAGAGAAATATCCGCTTTATGCATCAGGCACCGGCGTTTTTGCCTGATTGCCAATCCAATTATTATAGAAGAAATCCGCCGCATCGCTCGATGGATGGCTGGAAGACTTCCGGAAAACAGAGCATTTATGCTCAAAAACTGGAGGTAGAAACAATGGGGAAACTGGTCGTATTGAATCATCCCTTGATTCAGCACAAGCTGACCATGATTCGTGACTACAGGACAGGCACGAAAGCATTCCGCGAACTTGTCGATGAGGTTGCTACGCTGATGGCATTTGAAATCACGCGCGATCTTCCGCTCGAAGAGGTCGAGGTACAGACGCCCGTGGATAAGGCGAAAACCTATCGCATTGCCGGAAAAAAGCTCGGTATTGTTCCGGTGCTCCGGGCGGGGCTTGGTATGGCCGACGGAATACTGAAGTTGATTCCGGCTGCCAAAGTTGGCCATGTCGGACTTTTTCGCGATCCAAAAACACTCAAGCCGGTCGAATACTATTTTAAAATGCCGCCGGATATTTCCGAGCGGGACTTGATCATTGTCGACCCGATGCTGGCGACTGGCGGTACGGCTTCGGAGACAATCACTCTGCTGAAAAAACACGGGGCCACCAACATCAAGCTGATGTGTCTGATTGGAGCGCCTGAAGGCGTGAAGACTGTCCGGACGGCACATCCGGACGTCGACATCTATCTGGCGGCACTTGATGAAAAGTTGAATGAGAATGGTTATATCGTTCCTGGTCTCGGTGATGCCGGTGACAGACTATTCGGAACAAAGTGATTAACAAGCAAAATATAGATAACGAGCGGCCTTTTATGAAAAATATTTTCATTAGAAAACCTATTTTATAAGGATTTATTTTCATTGTTGGTGATTTGTCACATTTTAAAGGTGACGTGCGCAGGAAAAGTGATTAAAATTCTAGTTATAAAGAACTTGCGGAAAAAGTGACATCATTCAGCATAAATCTTCACATTACAATGTGACAAAATTCACAATTTGTGACGAATTGTTGACATCGAGACAGCGCTTTCGCTAAAATAAAAAGGTATATCCGTTCACAAGGCTTTTTTCAGAACTTTTCTGTTCAGTAGTTGCATGGAATGATGCTGGGATGTCGGTGGGTTTTGTATGGAATTTGCCCTGTGTCCCGAGTTTACAGATTTTGAGTCGAAAAATTGTCGACAGTGGGGAATTTACTTTCTCATAACTTTTCCAGCAACTGGGCAGTTCTAAACATTGGACAGTCAAAAGAGGCAGAGTAGGTTCTGGGGGGGTCTTGCATGAGCGGGAAAAAAGTCAACAGTCCGCTGCAGATGGCAGCCATGGTCAGTGCGATGGGATTTGAGATTTTTTCTTTTATTATCATCGGCGCACTGTTAGGAAAGTATTTGGATGGGCATTTTGCCCCATCACATCTGTGGTTGCCGTTATGCGCGGTTGCCGGTTTCTTATTCGGACTGTTCAGTTGCTACTATACCATCAAATCTTTTATGAAGGATTGATCGGCGATGAAACAGCTTATCGCATGGTCTTCCCGCGTGATATTAATCGTTTCGGCAGTTTACCTCGTGACTTTCGGGTTAATCTGGTTTTTCAAACCGATGAGGGCGCTTGCGAACGGCTTTCTTCTCGGTGGGTTAATCAGTTTATATAACATTTTTCATCTGGCATTTCGATTAAGGATAGCCGGGCTTCGCGTTCGCTCGGGTTCTCGGAAGCCCGCGGGTTTACATATGACCGTCCGTTTTCTGACAGTTATTTTCGGTGCACTGCTGGTGTATCGTTTTCCGACCCGTATCGACTATCACTCGTTTGTGCTGTCTCTGCTTTTTGGTTACCTTTTGCTTGCGACGGTGATCAGCTTTTACTATTTACGTAAGAGAAGCACAATTTCTTCAGATGAAGGGGGTGAGACTCTTGGATCTGACTCCGAAAGTAAAGTTTCTCGGAATGACGTTTGATGTAACGATGATGATCGGTACGGTAGTTACTGCACTGATCGTGATGCTGATTGTGTTTCTGCTGACGCGTAAGCTTACTATGAGGCCGTCGGGAAAACAGAATCTGATGGAATACATCATCGACTTCATCAGCGGGATTACCGGAACGATGCTTGAGAAGAAGCAGGCCGCGAGATATCTGAGCTTTGCGCTGACGATATTTTTATTTATTCTTGTGGCCAACCTGCTCGGTGTTGTGGTGATGGTGACAGCAATAGTCCACAGCCCGATACCTGCACTGGGCATTACAGCTCAAAACATGAAGCTGGCCAAGGATTCCGTCAGCTGGTTCAAATCGCCGACTTCCGACTTGAATGTCACTGTGGCGATGGCGGGGGCAATTTTCATTTATTCGCATTTCGCTGGCATCAAAAAAAACCCGCTTGGGTACTTGAAGAATTACGTCAAGCCATATTGGTGGATGCTTCCGATTCACCTGATTGACGAACTGTCCAAACCGGCGACACATGCTCTCCGGCTCTGGGCCAACATTTTCGCAGGCGAAGTACTGATTATCATTCTGCGTGAGGCACCATTTTACTTTACGGGGGTGCCACTGTTCGTATGGATGGGCTTTTCGGTATTTGTCGGCTGCATCCAGGCCTACATTTTTACGGTACTGGCAATGGTTTATATTTCGCAGAAAGTGGCAGCCGAATGATCAGATACTGACAATCGGTTTCCCAGTTTCACGTGTGTTTACAAAAATATAGACATACTAGGAGGAATCTTTTTATGAGTTTCGCAGTTCTAGCTGGTGGTATTATGATCGCATTTGGTGCTCTTGGAGCAGGTATTGGTAACGGCTTATTGTTCAGCCACTATTTGGACGGCATTGCCCGTCAGCCGGAAGCCCAGGGCAACCTCTTTGGACAGTCCATGATCAGTTTGGGCTTGATTGAAGCTATGCCAGTCATTTCGATAGCATTCGGTATTTTGGTGCTCTTCGGCCTTATCTGACCGGAAACCCGGCGGAGATTCGGAGAAACACGCTGTGTTCCCGAATGGATTGACTAGGGAATCCAGTAAATCTTCAGATTGAAAGGAGTGGCAGATGTGTCTTTTTCACTGGGAAGTATTGTCTTCCAGTTGGTCGTCATGCTTCTGCTGATGATCTTCGTTGCATGGGTCGGCGTTAAGCCGGTTTTGGCGATCATGGACAAGCGTAATAAATATATCAATAACCAGATCGACAGTGCGGAGAAGAGCCGTACGGATGCTGAAAGCTATCTGGCCAAACAGAAAGCTGAAGTAGACAAAGTACGCGAAGAATCGCACGAAATTATTGAACAAGCGAAAAGTCAGGCATCCGCAGAAGCAAAAAGCATTATTGATGCCGCAAAGAATCGTTCCGACCTGCTGATTAAAGAAGCACACGAAGAAATCAGCCAGGAGAAAGAAAAAGCTATTGCCTCCATTCGTGACGAGGTTGCCGATCTTTCAGTACTGCTTGCATCGAAAGTACTGGAAAAAGAAGTCAATGCAAAAGATTACTCTAAAGAAATTGATCAGTTGATGAAACAGGTGGGAAATCAGCGATGAGTGAAATTGTAGCGAACCGTTATGCGAAGGCGCTTTTTGAAGTTGCTGAAGAACGCAATGCCATTGATTCAATTGAAGACCAGTTGTCTTTGATCACAAAAACACTGGATGACAACGAGGATATCAGCCGGGTGCTGATGCATCCCCAGGTTAGTGCTGAGAACAAAAAAGCATTGGTTGGCAAACTTTTCGAAAATGAGGCAAGCCTGGAAGTTATGAATCTGCTCAGACTGCTCATTGACCGTAAACGCGAATCGATAATCGATGACGTGCTTGAAGCTTATACTCATATGGCGGATTTCAAAAGAGGCATCCTTGATGTAACAGTAACGACCGCAGTGCCGCTGGATGAAGAGGAAGAACAAGATCTGGCCGGCAGGCTTGGAAATGTTCTTGGCAAGCAGCTGCGCATGCATGCCAAAGTCAGGGAAAATATCATCGGCGGTATTTTGCTCCGCATCGGCGATCGCCTTTATGACGGTACGATAGCCGGCAAACTGGCAGGCTTCAAACAGGAGATTAAAGTAGGTAAACAGGGGTGAAAATATCGTGAGCATTAAAGCGGAAGAAATCAGCTCACTGATCAAACAGCAGATTGAGAATTATCAATCGACTGTTGAAGTGAGTGAAGTCGGCACTGTAATCACTGTCGGCGACGGGATTGCCCGCGTCCACGGCCTTGACAGTGTTATGTCGGGCGAGCTTGTCGAATTTTCCAACGGTGTCATGGGTATGGCTCAGAACCTTGAAGAGGACAACGTTGGTATCGTCATTCTTGGCCCATTCACAGATATCCACGAAGGTGACGAAGTTAAAAGAACCGGCCGCATCATGCAGGTTCCCGTTGGCGAGGCTCTGCTCGGCCGCGTCGTAAACCCGCTGGGTCAGGCGATTGACGGTAAAGGTCCGATCGTCACAGACAAGACGCGTCCTGTCGAAAAGAAAGCACCGGGCGTCATGCAGCGTAAATCCGTATTTGAACCACTGCAGACCGGCATTAAAGCAATCGACGCGATGATTCCGATCGGCCGTGGCCAGCGTGAATTGATCATTGGCGACCGTCAGACCGGTAAAACGGCAATTGCGATTGACACAATTATTAATCAGAAAGACCAGGATGTTATTAGTATCTATGTCGCCATCGGACAGAAGGAATCGACCGTTGCCGGCGTTGTGAACACACTTAAAGAATACGGCGTTATGGATAAAACAATTGTTGTTTCAGCGGGAGCTTCCGAACCTGCACCGCTGCTTTATCTGGCGCCTTATGCCGGCGTTACAATGGGTGAGGAATTCATGTACAGCGGCAAACACGTTCTGATTATTTATGATGACCTCTCCAAACAGGCAGCGGCATACCGTGAACTTTCTTTGCTGCTTCGCCGTCCGCCGGGCCGTGAAGCATTCCCGGGCGATGTTTTCTATCTGCACTCAAGGCTGCTGGAACGCGCAGCTAAGCTGAGTGACGAACTTGGCGGCGGTTCAATTACCGCACTGCCAATTATTGAAACGCAGGCCGGGGATATTTCAGCCTACATTCCAACAAACGTTATTTCCATTACAGACGGCCAGATTTTCCTTGAATCAAACCTGTTCTATTCAGGTATTCGTCCGGCGGTCGATGCCGGGACTTCCGTATCCCGTGTCGGTGGTGCCGCACAGATCAAGGCGATGAAGAAAGTTGCCGGTACATTGAAGCTGGATTTGGCTTCTTATCGTGAACTGGAAGCCTTCTCACAGTTTGGTTCAGATCTGGATAAGTCGACAAAGGCGAAGCTGGATCGTGGTGCTCGCACCGTTGAAATTCTGAAACAGGACTTGCACAAACCATATCCGGTTGAAGATCAGGTTGCTGTACTCTATGCGCTGACGAAAGGTTATGTCGATGACGTGGCCTTGGCTGATGTCAAACGTTATGAAAAAGAGCTGCTCGCATACCTGAGGCAGAATCATTCGGAAATCCTGGACAAAATCAAGGAATCCGGAAATCTGCCTGATGATAAGGCATTTTCAGCTGCAATTACTGAATTCAAAAAAACATTTGTTGCGTCGAAGGCTGAATAATAACGCTTTTGCAGGTTAAAATGCGGAATTAAGCCATTCGATTCGCTGCTCATCACATTGTGATGAAATACGGAGTCCGCACGAAAAGGAAAGCAAAAGGAAAACCTTTTGAAAGGACTTTTCGGGCGCCTCTTTTAACGACCTTTCAAAGGTGGTGAACGAACATGCCTTCAATGCGTGACATAAAGGAAAAAATAGCGTCAACAAAGAAAATGAGCAAGATTACCAAGGCGATGCAGATGGTTGCCGCGGCAAAGCTTAATCGGGCTCAGGAAGGCGCACAGCACTATTCAGCCTATGCTGACAAGCTGCGCGAAGTCGTAGCGAGCATTGCCAGCGGGTTGCCGGAAGGTAACAACAGCAAGCATCCGATGCTCGCATCCCGCCCGGTGAAGAAGACAGCTTATCTGGTCATGACGGAAAACCGTGGGCTGGCCGGGGCTTATGACAGCAATGTCCTGAAGTACGCTCAGAACCTGATCCGTGAGAAACATCAATCCAAAGATGAATACACCGTCATCGTCACGGGAAAAATCGGGTTAGCATTTTTTGAAAAGAGGAATTATCCGGTTGCATTCAGTAAAACTGATGTTCAGGATGAGATTCTTTTTGATGATGCAGTCGGCTTTGCCAAACAGGTGATTGCTCTGTTTGATGATAAGAAAGTCGATGAATTGCATTTGATTTATAATCATTTCGTCAATGCTATTTCCCAGAACGTGGTTGACAGGCAGCTTCTTCCCCTCACGGATCTAAGTGACGAACCCGCGAAAAAGGCGAACTACATTTATGAACCGGATGAGGACGAAGTGCTGGAGAGTCTGCTGCCGCTGTATGCGGAAGGTCAGATCTATGGTGCCCTGCTTGATGCCAAAGCCGCTGAACAGGCAGCGCGAATGACCGCTATGAGAAGCGCATCCGACAACGCAAGCGATATTATCGATCGCCTGTCGCTGTCGTATAACCGTGCCCGCCAGGCGGCGATCACTCAGGAAATCACAGAAATTGTCGGCGGTGCTGCCGCACTCGAATAAATGTGCTTAGAAAAGCTGATAGGAGGTAGTTCAATGAACAAGGGGTATGTTACTCAGGTCATGGGCGCGGTTGTCGATGTTAAATTCGAACGCGGCCAGCTGCCTGAAATCTACAATGCTCTGACCATTAATTATAAAGCCCAATCCTCCAATGAAGCGGATATTCATCTGACGCTGGAGGTTGCGCTTCATCTCGGCGATGACTCCGTACGCACGATTGCCATGGACTCGACAGATGGTCTTGTCCGCGACATGGAAGTCGTTGACACGGGCGCACCAATCTCTGTCCCTGTCGGCGATGCGACACTTGGACGTGTATTCAACGTACTTGGCGAAGCAATCGACGGCAAGCCGATTGCATCTGATGTTGAAAAAAGCTCG
Organism: Sporolactobacillus pectinivorans; assembly: GCF_002802965.1. Taxonomy (NCBI): domain Bacteria; kingdom Bacillati; phylum Bacillota; class Bacilli; order Caryophanales; family Sporolactobacillaceae; genus Sporolactobacillus; species Sporolactobacillus pectinivorans. Next base: position 796,204 of record NZ_NXGA01000001.1, read on the forward strand.
ATCCACAAAGATCCTCCGAAATTCGCCGATCTGTCGACGAAGACGGAAGTGCTCGAAACCGGTATTAAAGTTATCGACTTGCTGACTCCATACATCAAAGGTGGAAAAATCGGCCTGTTCGGCGGTGCCGGTGTTGGTAAAACCGTGCTTATTCAGGAACTGATCCATAACATTGCTGAAGAGCACCACGGTGTGTCGGTATTTGCCGGTGTCGGCGAACGTACCCGTGAAGGCAACGATTTATACTATGAAATGACAGATTCCGGCGTTATCAAACAAACGGCCATGGTTTTCGGTCAGATGAACGAGCCGCCGGGTGCCCGTATGCGTGTGGCTCTGTCCGGTCTGACAATGGCGGAATACTTCCGTGATGTTGAAGGTCAGGATGTGCTGCTGTTCATTGACAACATTTTCCGTTTCACACAGGCTGGTTCGGAAGTTTCTGCACTGCTTGGCCGTCTGCCGTCTGCCGTTGGGTATCAGCCAACGCTGGCTACAGAAATGGGCCGTCTGCAGGAACGTATCACATCGACGAAGAAGGGTTCTGTCACATCGATTCAGGCCGTTTATGTGCCTGCCGATGACTACACCGACCCTGCTCCGGCGACAACATTCTCACACTTGGATGCAACAACCAACCTGGAACGTTCACTGACCCAGATTGGTATTTATCCGGCCGTTGACCCGCTGGCATCGACATCGCGTGCCCTGTCGCCTGATATTGTTGGCGAGGAACACTACGAGATTGCTGAACGCGTTCAGATGACACTTCAGAAATACCGCGAATTGCAGGATATCATCGCCATTCTTGGTATGGATGAACTTTCGGATGAAGATAAGCTGACTGTCAGCCGCGCCCGCCGCATCCAGTTCTTCCTCGGCCAGAACTTCCATGTTGCTGAACAGTTTACCGGCGTCCCTGGCTCTTATGTCACGGTTGAAGACACAATCAAGGGATTCAAAGGTATTCTCGACGGTAAATATGATGATGTTCCCGAAGAAGCTTTCCGCAACACGGGAACCATTGAAGACGTTCTGGAAAGAGCGAAACAACTGGTCTGATGAGCGGATTTGTGAATGACCGCCCGGACCGGATAAAGGGGGCTGGCAGATGAGCACAGTGCATACGGATATTGTCACACCCGCGGGCAAAGTGTATGAAGGAGACGTGCACATGGTTTGCGTGCGCGCCACAAGCGGCGAAATGGGTGTCCTGCCGCACCACATACCGATCGTCGCCCCGCTGGAAATCGCCTTGGTCCGCCTGAAACACGAAGACGAAAATCACATTGATTACGCCGCCGTGCATGGTGGATTCATCCAGGTAAGCCGTGACAAAATCACGATACTGTCGGAAGCCGCTGAGATGAAAGATCAGATCGACGTCAAACGCGCTGAAAAAGCGAGAACCGAAGCTGAAGCCCAGCTTGAGAAACTTCACGCAACCTCTGAAGGTTACGCTGAAGCTCAGCAAAAGCTGAAACGCTCCAAACTCCGCATTTCCACGGCAGCGATCAAAGACAGCGTTTCCGAAGCATAAAATAAAAATCAAAAAAAGAAGAGCTGCAGAGCTCTTCTTTTTTTGATCTGAACCCCAAAAGCTGGACACATTTTTAAGCTGTTTGCTCGGTAGTCGAAATCCGATAATCAATCGGACTTAGACCCCCGAGTTTTTCTTTGATTCTGGATCTATTATAGTACTTAATCCATTCACGCATGGCCCGTTTAAGTTCTTCCCGAGTCTGATAATCATGAGAATGGACTGTTTCAGCCTTCATGATGTGAAAGAAGCTTTCCATCTGGGCATTATCTAAACAGGTGGCCTTCCGAGACATACTCTGATAGACCCGATGCGATTTAAGTTCTCTGCACCACGCCTCATTCTGGTATTGGAACCCCTGATCTGTGTGCACATAGGTACGATAGTGATGCTCAGGAAGATGCTCCAGGGCCTCATGAAGCGGTTTGAGCGCAAAAGCGACAGTTGGATGGTCACTGATCGCAAAGGATAGGATTTCGTCGGAATAGAGATCCAGCACAGGTTCAAGATAAAGGCGTTCTCTCGTCGTTTTGCGGCCCCAACGAAATTCAGAGACGTCCGCCACCAGTTTCTGGAATGGACGGTCGGTTATGAAGCGGCGGCGGAGCCGATTCTTAGCGATTTTCCCAACGGTCCCCTTGTACGAGTTGTATTTACGCATCCGTTTGGTATAGAAGGTTGACTGGAGACCTTCGGCTTCCATAATGCGCTGCACTTTCTTATGATTTACAGTCACGTGCTGATTATTTTTCAGAGCTAAGAAGACACGACGATAACCGTAATCTGGATGGTCCTGCTTGATTGCTTTTATTTCCGAGGTTACCGGGTCATCCCCCTCTGCCTGTGGGCGGTGAAGCTCATAATAATACACGCTCTTAGGCAGTTTCACCACTCGAAGAATATCACTCAGAGAGTCGTGCTGCCTCAGCTCAGTAACTACTTGCGCTTGTTCCGTTCGTGTTGCTCTCTCTGACGAACTAAGGCCTCTAATTTTTTTAAATACTCATTCTCGATCCGGAGTAATTTGTTTTCTTTCTCCAGATCCTTAAGTCGTTGTTGATCTGATTCAAATGGTTCTTCCACTTTTTTATTTCTCTTAACTTGATTTGTAGGATCTGATTTCTTTCGTTTCCCCATGGGTGGACGCCCTCGCTTTGTTCTCAATCCATCCAATCCCCTTGCTTGAAACCGTCGATCCCACTGATAGATCGTAGAGGATGTAGAGATATTAAAGTGGTTGGCGGTTTCATTAAGAGATGAATGGTTCTCCTTCATCCACTTTAATACTTCCAGTTTGAAATTGCTGGCGTACTCCGACCGTTTTTCACGATTTTTGAATCCTACAGAACCATTCGATTGATATTGATGCATCCATTTCAGGACAGTGTCATGTCCTGGTATATGATATTTATGGTGTAGAAAAGTGCTGCCTGCCCCGACCAGATACTCACTAATAATTTTCACTTTAAAATCATTAGAGTACTTTGTCACATGAAAACCCCCTAAAGTTGGTTTGTTGTCCAACTTTAGGGGGTCACTTCATTTTATGCTTTTTTTATTGATAATTTACAGATTTTTACTGATGAATTTACGAATTTCTTCATTGGCATTTTCTTGATTTTTCTGATATCAGATGGAAATTCGTTGATGATCCATAAATTTTGGCGAGAAAATTTCTTCAGCGAATGAATTCGCCCTCAACGGATGAAAGGAGAGACAGAGTGTACCGCTTTGAATCCACAAAAAACGAAGTGAACCGTCTGGTTGAATCTGTTCTTGTTTCTACTGATAAAATCAGGCTCCGCTGAAAACTTCATCAGATCCTTTAGCTGATAGAATTTGATTTCCGCTGATACCCTCTTCTGCATCCACTGCATTAACTTATTCATTGTTCAGCTTTTGTACAGATTCGTCGTTTATAATCAGAAAAGATTCGGCAACATAGGCCCAAGTCAAGAAAATCTTTTCGATATCCCTGTATTAATTCTGAAAAAACAATCATTAAGAAAAAGTATGGTTATTTTGTGTCAATCGCGCTAAAATAATAACGAACTCAAGATTATTGTTTCATTAATTTATTGTTACAGAATGGTTACAAACAGGAGATGGGTGCACATCCCGGCTGCGGCTTGCGAATTTATATATGAAGCAGGCTGATTTCAGCAAGGGAAAGGCATTACATAGTAGAATTGGGCAGGTGTCAAAGATGATGACGAATGTCGGGATTCAGGCGCTGATAAGCATTTTTGTTCATTTACTTGCCTTTGTTCTGACTTGGTGGGCATTGCAGAGTTTAAAATTTGATCTCTTGTTCCGGCACCCGAAAAACCTTCAGGCGAGAATATTGTATATCCTGCTGTCTGTCGCCATCAGCTATCCAGTGGCTCAATTTTTTCTGGATTATGTAAATTGGTCGTTGTTGCTTCCACAAATTTACGGTTGAGAGCAAAGGTTTCCATCCCAAATTTGTTCCGCTCTTTTTGCTGCAACTGTCACTGAACTTTGAAAAATGGGCTTTTTTGACGAAAAGTTCCACGTATGAGCCCCTCTCTAAGCAGGCAATACTGAAGACAGGGAGAGGGGCGCAAGAAAATGAAACGGAATATTACTCTGATACTTATTGTATGGTTGGTTATTTTGATGGTCGGCGGAGCGCAAGGTAAAGCATTTTGGGGTGCCGCACCGACAACAGATACGATAGACCGGGTTCAGCTATTCGCTCAGACACTACAGAAGAATCAAGCAGAAGTTGTCGGCTGGTCAGTCTTTGCACGCGAAGAACAGTCATCTCTGATCACTCAAAAAGAGTTTGAACGGGAAACAGACAGCGAAAGGAAAAATCAGAGGGGCTTCAACTGGCATTTTTCCAAAAACGGCGAAGGAGTGCTCAGCTGGGAGGGCCTTAAAAATGTGTCTTTAGGCATGAATATCAGATTAATTTATTTTGCCTACCCGGCCGAAGGAAAATATCGGACGGCCACGCTTTACCAGAGCCAGTCCGGCTCTTTTAAACAAACGGACTGGCTCCGGCAAAAACGGGAAATGCGCGAAGATATCGCTAAAATTTTCCACAAACAAGTGAACATCTTCTCTTGTGTGAGGGCTTATGACAGTGATAAAATGAAACTTGGCTTACTGAAACAGGGAGACCGTTATCTGAAGCTTTTTTCAGCCGCTCCAATTGAACGGGATAATGAAAAAACCTTTGTTTCGATTTCCGCATATAATGAGGCATGGAACAATAGCATAATTTCTGGAAACCGGCAAATGAACTATCAGGTGGCACTGAGAAATGACGGTGAACGGACCACTATCACGATGGGGACACCGATCATTACACTTGAATATTGAAGACGGGTTGTCAATTCCTGTCCCGGGGAAGGAACCAGGCAAGGACAGCGGGTCAATCGAAGAGATATAAATGGACGCGGAGGGGAAATAGTTTGGAGAAGATTATTGTTCGTGGAGGAAAACGGCTTTCAGGCTCGGTGAAAATTGAAGGCGCAAAAAATGCAGTACTTCCCGTCATTGCCGCATCGATGCTTGCAAGCGAAGGCACAAGCAAAATATATAATGTGCCGGAACTGGCTGATGTATACACAATCAATGAAGTTTTGCGTTATTTGAACACGTCGGTAAATTACGAAAACAAGACCATCTTGGTGAACGCTGTAGCAGAGTTATTTACAGAAGCGCCATTTGAATACGTTCGGAAAATGCGAGCCTCATTTCTGGTCATGGGTCCTCTTTTGGCCAGAATTGGTCACGCAAAAATAGCACTGCCCGGCGGCTGCGCAATCGGTTCGCGTCCGATTGATCAGCATCTCAAAGGATTTGAGGCAATGGGCGCACATGTTTCGATCGGCAATGGGTCAATCGAAGCAAGTGTTGACGGCAGATTAAAAGGTGCCGTGATTTATCTCGACTTCCCGAGCGTTGGCGCGACGGAAAACATCATCATGGCTGCTTCTCTTGCGGAAGGCAAGACAGTGCTTGAAAACGCGGCCTGTGAACCTGAAATCGTCAACCTGGCCCAGTACCTTAACACGATGGGGGCAAAGATTGACGGAGCAGGCACCAGCAGGATCACCGTCGATGGTGTCGAGAAGATGCACGGCGCGGAGCACACGATTCTGCCTGATCGGATTGAAGCCGGTACCTATATGATTGCGGCTGCAATTACTGGAGGCAACGTGCTGATTGAAGATTCGGATGTGGAAGATCTCCGTCCGCTGATCGCCAAACTGCGCGAAGCAGGAGTAGAGATTAAAGAAGAACTGGGCGGACTCCGTGTCATTGGCACAGATTATCTCCAGGCAGTTGATGTCAAGACGATGCCGCATCCCGGTTTTCCGACCGATCTTCAGGCTCAGATGATGGCGCTGATGCTCAAGGCGAGAGGCACCTCGGTCATTACGGAAACTGTTTTTGAAAATCGGTTTATGCACGTTGAAGAATTTCGCCGAATGAACGCTTCTATTAAAATTGATGGACGCTCTGCGATTATCAGCGGTCCGTGTGATTTGCAGGGTGCTGAGGTGTCGGCCACCGATTTGCGTGCAGGTGCGGCGCTGGTGATCGCCGGCCTTGCTGCGAAAGGTTATACCCGTGTCAACCGGCTTCACCATATTGATCGCGGCTATGTGGATCTTGCCGGCAAGCTGAGAGCGCTTGGCGCTGACATTGAACGTGTGCGCGTCGGCGAGGCTGAACAGGAAGCACCTGCGGCCGCAGCTGAAGAAGTTCGGGCACAGATCAGTGTCAATCCTAAGTTCGCCTGAGACAATCAGAATAACAACACAGAGGTGCTGAACTTCCGCGCCTCTTTTTAAATCAAAACGATTACATACAATCGCGAGCCGGCCGGGCTTTGTATCGGCCGGCTTTTATTTGGGATGTCCAGTGACTCTTTCGCCACCACTAGTCTATTTTGGTCATCGCAACTAAGGCTTATCTGCTTCGAGCACTCGGTTCCGCCAGATCTTCTTTAGGAAAATGAATCTACCGGGCAAACAACACCCAATCAGCAGTATATGCCTGGCAATTATTTTTATTCCGATTTCCCCTGCAAAGGACTATTGTTCCCAAAATGTTAAAAAAGATGCAGCCCATCTGCACGGCGTTCTATAAAAAAAGGACCGGCATAAAATAAGATAAAAACACATCTGCCGGAGGACTTAATGAAAAAAACCGCTACACTGATTCTTGTCTTCGCACTCGTCATCATCGCCATTCCGGCCGCGGTTGTTTTGCCCTATTCGCAAAAACAGGCGGAGCAGCCTACCAATCATCTAAATCTCGTACCGGCGGCAAAAAAAAATACGGCAACATCCATCATGGTCTCTGTGCAGCGTTCTGCCAGTGGAAAAACTGAAAAAGTTGCTCTGGATCAATACCTGATCGGCGTTGTCGGTTCGGAAATGCCGGCAAAATTTTTACCCCAGGCACTTGAGGCCCAGGCGCTGGCGGCACGTACCTATATCATGGCCCGGATTATTGGCGATCCCAGCGCCAGTGTCACTGATACAGTAAGCAATCAAGTCTATCACAACCCTCAAGAGCTTCGGCATATCTGGGGTAAAGATTACAGTTGGAAAATGGCGAAGATCGGGAAAGCAGTTTCAGCGACAGATAACCAGGTCATCACTTATAAAGGAAAGCTGATTTCTCCAGTGTTCTTTTCAACAAGCAACGGCCGCACGGAAAACGCCAAAGATTATTGGACAACCGATGTGCCTTACTTGAGATCTGTACCCAGTCCCTGGGACAAACTCTCCCCAAAGTATAAAGTTGAAAAAAAGATGAATGCATCTGATGTATCGAGTGCGCTAGGGGTATCACTTCCCGGCAATGATGGGGAACTGGGCAAGGTGGTACAGTGGACAGGGACAGGGCATGTCGCCCAGTATCAGATTAACGGGAAACAGTTTACCGGGCGGGATATCCGCGAAAAGTTGAGCCTGAGCTCCACTGATTTCAAGCTAACGCGGAATGGCAACACGATTATCGCCGACACCCTTGGAAGTGGACATGATGTCGGCATGAGCCAATACGGCGCCCAGGGCATGGCAAGTGAAGGAAAAACTGCCGATCAGATTGTCACATATTTTTACCAGGGCACTGAGGTCACCAGAATAAAGGTGAATCCAGGGAAATCACTCACAAAAAAATAACGGCACCAAATCGCTTAAATCTCAAAAAATAGCGGAATCCGTGTGACATTCACAAAAAAATTGCTAATTTTTCAGAAAAAAACAGCCTTTTTTCACAGAAAATGTATAGATCACCGGCAATCTGATCAGAATGATTGCTGAGGTGATACTATTTGACAGAAAAAAGAGATCAGAAGAAATTGCAGGAAAAAGAGCTGTCCGGTCTGCGCAAACTAGCAAAACGGCGCTGGTTCTATCCCGCGTTATATTTATGTGTCGCATCACTGATCCTTACCGGCGCGCTGTTGTTTCAAGTGCGTGGGAATGATCAGGCGAAGAAGCAGGAGGAACAGAACCGTGTCGTGTTCAATCAGAACAAGCCTTCCAATCCGCTGAACGCGGGTGAAGAGGTCTTCCAATGGCCGGCGGCAAAAGCGGATACGCAAGTCGTGCAACCATTCTATGACGCGAAAGGAACCACTGAGGAACAGCAAGCCGCTCTCGTAAACTATAACAACACCTTTGTCCAAAATACGGGCATCAACATTGGCGCAAAGGATGACAAATCGTTTACGGTCACAGCGGCATTAAGCGGGAAAGTCACTGAAGCAAAGAAAGACAGTCTGCTCGGTTACACCGTTACACTGAAACATCCGGATGGTGTTGAATCACTCTACCAGAGTCTCGCATCCATCAATGTGCAGCCGGGTCAGGAAATCAAGCAAGGTGAAACAATCGGCACGGCTGGAACCGAAGCTTTCAACAAACCGATGGGCATTCATGCACACTTTGAAATCCGTAAAAACGGTATCCCTGTTAACCCTGTTGTCTATATGGACAAGACAGCAGCCGACATCAAGGCTGTAACAGTGGGCGCGCAGTCAACAACAGCACCGTCCGCTTCTGAAAAGACACAAACGGATCAGGGTAACAGCACCGGAACGCCGGGAGCACCAAACCAGGGCAAGTCAAACACCGGCACCGGCGGGCCAACACCGGGTTCATCAGGCAACTAAAGGCACAGCAAAATAATAAATGAGCATGGAACCCGGCAATTCATTCGGCCGGGCATGCAGGATTCAAGCGATGCGCAGCCGTGCATCGCTTTTTTTTTCTGATTAATTTTAGACGGGCATGAGGCATCAAAAGAATCATCATCAGGCACTGTATACAAACTTAAAGATAGATTCTGTCAAAGCTGATATTGTTTAGAGATTTTTTCATCACTATAATAAAAATATAGTCTATCAGTTAAAAATAAAAGATTTACCTGAAGGAGGCCCTTTGATGTTCGACTATCAGGATTTTCCATATGCTTCGAGAAGAACTCCATTGTTTGCAAAGAGGGGTATGGTGGCAACTGCACAACCACTCGCGGCACAGGCGGGCCTGGACATTCTGAAAAAAGGTGGTAATGCAGTCGACGCAGCAATTGCGACCGCCGCTTGCCTGACCGTCGTCGAGCCAACATCAAATGGAATCGGCAGCGATGCGTTTGCCCTGATTTGGATAAAAGGAAAATTACACGGCCTGAATGCGAGCGGCAATGCGCCCCGGCAAATTTCTATTGAAACAATGCGGGAACGCGGATTTGATTCAATGCCGGCGCACGGTCTTGAGCCGGTGATGGTGCCTGGTGCGCCCGCCGCATGGGCGGAGTGCTCACGTCGTTTCGGCTGCCTGCCGCTCACAGAGGTGCTTGAGCCAGCCATTGACTATGCAGAAAACGGTTACCCACTGTCACCTGTTGTCGCAGCCAACTGGAATCATGCGTACAAGAAGTACCGGGGGATTTTAAGTGACCCGATGTTTGAACCGTGGTTTCAGACTTTTGCCCCTGACGGGCACGCACCGCATGACGGCGAACTATGGGCATCACCCGGTCATGCCCGGACGCTCCAGGCAATCGCAGATACATATGCGGAAGCTTTCTACAAGGGGGATCTCGCTGAAAAAATCGACCGTTTTTCCAAAGCCCACGACGGTTTTATCAGAAAAGAAGATCTTGAAGCATACCGACCTGAATGGGTCGAACCGATTTCGTCCCGTTACCGCGGTTACGATGTTTGGGAACTGCCGCCGAACGGCCAGGGGCTTGTTGCTCTGCTCGCTTTGAACATACTCAAAAATTTCGATTTGACTGGGAAAGATACCGTTGATACTTATCACAAACAAATTGAATCACTGAAGCTTGCATTTTCAGATGGAAAAGCCTACATCACTGATCCGCGCGACATGAATCCGATGGCGGCTGCACTGCTGTCAGAAGAATATGCCTCCGAACGGAGCAAGCTAATTGGTGCGAGGGCTATTAATCCGGCGCCGGGCACGCTGCCCAAGGGCGGTACCGTTTATCTGGCGACTGCTGACGGTGAAGGTAATATGGTCTCCTATATTCAAAGCAATTACATGGGATTCGGCTCTGGAATTGTCATTCCGGATACTGGAATCTCTCTGCAGAACCGCGGCCACACGTTCTCACTTAATCCGGCAGATGCCAACTCGCTTGCGCCGGGGAAGAAAACTTATCATACGATTATTCCCGGCTTCCTGACTAAAGATGGTCAGCCAGTCGGACCTTTCGGTGTTATGGGGGGTTACATGCAGCCGCAGGGTCACCTGCAGGTTATCAGCAATACTATCGATTTTCATCTCCATCCTCAGGCGGCACTTGATGCACCTAGATGGCAATGGGTGAGCGGGAAAACGGTTTTTGTCGAACCGAATTTTCCGAATCCTGTTGCCCAGGCGCTTATTCGCCGCGGACACGACATCAGAGTAGCGCTCGATACGGGGTCTTTTGGCCGCGGGGAGATAATCTGGCGTGATCCCGGCTCTGGTGTGCTTTGCGGGGGCACTGAATCCAGGGCTGACGGAATCGTCGCCTGCTGGTAATAAATTTGATTGAAACAGAAAGGTTTGATTTGATGAATAACAAAAATCGGGAGGCAGGTAAAACTCTTCCTGCCCGCTACACCGATATTCTTATCGCTTTTTCCCGTTCCAGTGTTCTCAGTTTTGGCGGTGGTCCGTCGGGAATCCCAATGATCGAAACGGAAGTGGTCAAGCGGTATCACTGGATGACAATTGAGGAGTTTGGCGATATGGTGGCCATCGCCAACGCACTCCCCGGGCCGGTGAATACAAAGCTCGCCGGCTATGTCGGCTGGCGCGTCAGAGGCATCGGCGGCATGCTGGCGGCACTGGTTGCTTGCGTCCTGCCAATGGTCATCGCGATGATTGTGCTGCTTGGCTTCCTGACTGCATTTCAGAATCAGAGATGGGTACGCGGCATGACCCAGGCGGTTCTGCCGGTAGTCGGTGTGCTGATGGCACAGTTGACCTGGAGCTTTCTGTACAGCGCTAAGAAAGGACTTGGCTGGGTTGTTAGCCTGTTATTGGTCGGGCTAAGCTTCATCCTGATGCAGCTACTTCATGTCCAGGCTCCGATTCTGATTGCGCTGACGCTGCTCTTTGTTCTCCTGAAACGGTGGAAAAGAAAACAAACCTCGGCAGGTGAGCACAAATGATGCTTCAATGGCAAATTTTCATTGCATTTTTTATTCCTGGAATCCTGGGTTACGGCGGCGGTCCGGCATCCATCCCTCTGATTGAAAACGAAGTCGTCGGGCGCTTCCACTGGATGACCGTCACTCAGTTCAGCAATGTTCTGGCGTTCGCAAACTCCCTGCCGGGCCCGATTGCGCCGCAGATGGCAGGCTATATTGGTTACCAGGTGGGCGGTGTTCTTGGTTTGCTTGTAGCCCTGATCGCAACGATCGCACCGTCACTGATCCTGCTGATGGTACTGCTGCGAATTTTATACAAGTTCAAAGATTCTCCCAAAGTCAAGTGGCTGACTCTTTTGATTCGGCCGATCATTGTCATTATGCTTGGCGTTATGGCCTGGAATTTTTTTGCTGCATCAGAACAGGCATCCGGCTGGGTCCCAATGATTCTGATCGGCGCGACCAGCTTTGTGCTTCTGGAGCGTTTTCGAATTCATCCCGCTTTTATCATCGCCGGTGCGCTGCTGATAGGCGCCCTCTTTATGGGATAAATTTAGTAGAGGCAGGGTGAAGTCATGTATTCCTGGAGAATCACAAAATATGATCCGGCCAAAAGGAATCCTGACGGCAGTTATGGTGAACCTAAGGAATGGACTTCTTTTTCGGATGTCGGGGAATCGGTCGATGAAGGAACCTACTTACAGACAGAAGAAAACTACCTTCAGACAATAAAAGCATTCATGAATGAGCTGGACATCACAGAAGTGTATGTAGGTGCGCTGGAGGAAAATTCACATGGAAATAATGTTCAGAACGGGGCAATTGATTTTTTGAAAATCTGGCAGGGTAAGAAAATCAGTGCGAAGGAAGCAATGAAACTGGCCAGATTAACGCTGCGGGAAAAATTATGGTGCAAATTGATTGTGCCAGAACAGTTTTTTGTCCATTTCGGTTACGACTATCACCTGTACATTGGGGCGTATAAGGATTGTCCCCAAGCAAGAAAAAAGGCTGAAATGTCAGGACTTTATGTTGAAAATTTTAGATCTCCTTATCTATAAAAGGCTGCCTCTCTATGAGACGGCTTTTTTATAAGGGCAAGGAATGCAGTATGCACAGTTTGAATCACTGTGAAAAAATCATGAGCTCAGAAAAAGCGTCAAGTCCACCTGTCACACAATTTTAAAAATTAAGGAAGAATTGCCCAGACAGCGGTGCGAAATCAATAACTAACTCATTGAAAAGGAAGATGACGTTTGAATGTAAAAGAACAATTCATTCCGCTGCGGATGCTTGCTGCCCGCGCACTTCTCGATCATATGCCACATGGCATCACTGCCCGCGCCCCGATTGAAGATGAGTTCGCCAGGCTCCAGTCCGGCTGGCGCGGCGAGCAGAACCTCGCCTATCACCTTGAAACGGTCACGGACCCCGACACTCGAATTTTCTACAATCTTCGCCAGACGGCACTGAATCATATTTTCCAGATGGACACCCTGCTCCTAAACGACACATTCGCCCTGATCATGGAAGTCAAAAATTATTCTGGGACGCTCCTGTTTGAGTCCAGTTGCCGCCAAATGATCCGGACCATTGGCAACCGACGCGAAGGCTTTTCCAATCCATTGATTCAGGTGAGCCGTCATCGCGATATGCTCACCGCCTGGCTCGCCGATCACTGGCTGTCCCCGATTCCCATTGAGCCGCTCGTTGTCATCACCAACACCTCCACCATCATCGACAGCCCTGGTAACTTACGGGAAGTCATCGGAAAAGTCATCCATGCCGAGCAATCCATTTCCAAAATTGATCAGATTAAAGCGAGGTATCAGCACAGCCCGAGTATCGGAAGAACGGTGCCGCAGATCGAGCAGTTTCTGCTGCAAGAACACACTGACCCGCCGCTCGATCTTTTGAAGAAATATAATGTGGATCCTGCCGACTTGCAGCACGGTGTCCGCTGTCCCAACTGCTACCTCTTCGCCATGGGCCGCGCCTATGCCAACTGGATCTGCCGAAGGTACGGCTGAAGGTACGGCTGAAGGTACGGCTGAAGGTACGGCTGAAGGTACGGCTGAAGGTGCGGCTGCACATCCAGAACCGCTCACATCCAGATGACCTCGACTACTTCCTCCTCTTCGCCCAACCCTGACCTACAAACAATGCCGCGACTGGCTGGGAGTGGAGGATCATTATCTCATCACGCGGCTGTTAAACAATATGAAACTTAAAAGATTTGGCAACGGTACAGGATCAGGCCTTTATTATCAATGCCCAACTCATAGGTGGATTGATCGATATTATCACGAAAAAAAAGCTTAAGCAGTCGCACCGAAATAGAGAACTTGCACCGAAGTGAGGGAAAGTGGCACCGAAATCAGAGGAAGTCGCGCCGAATTCGCAAAAATTCGCACCCAATCCAGTGACTGCTTCTACAAAGTCAACCAATCTGACACGCTATCAAACTGAGACAACTTTTCCTTCAGCTGTCAGCGGAAAAGTTGCTTTTTTTCCGTCAAATATGTTTGGAATTTTTCTACAGTCTTAACTGAGAATCCCCGCCGCCCAACTAATGATTACCCAAAAAGTCTCGCACCGCCCCCTCCGAACCCTTGTCCCTATTGACTTTTTCGGTATATAAAAGGAACTCGTTTAATAAGATGTTACAAACTCACATACGGGGTTTCGAGGTGAGCGCGGTGGGCCTGGAACGAGCAGAGAGCGTTTGGTTTCCGTTTCCCTCCAAAGAATGTCTCATTTCGCATCTTCATAATTTCAGGAGGCGAGTGGTGTGCACGATTACATCAAAGAGCGTACGATCAAGATTGGAAAGCATATCGTGGAGACAAAGAAAACGGTGCGGGTGATTGCCAAAGAGTTCGGGGTATCAAAAAGTACGGTTCACAAGGATCTGACGGAGAGGCTCCCCAACATCAATCCCGAACTCGCAAATGCCGTTAAAAATGTGCTCGATTATCACAAGTCCATCCGCCACCTGAGAGGAGGGGAAGCAACTCGGCTGAAATACCAGAAAGACTCTGAGAAAGCGGTGCAGTCCTGAATCGGCGCCGGATCATAACGTTAAAATTTCATAAATTCAAGCACAATCCTCCTCACCTCACCCGACACTGCACCTTGTTCCATACAAGCATGACTAAAACTTTCAGCTGCACTCATCCATTTCAAGACAACGATCCATCACTCGCAAAATGTTGCATGAAAACCAGCTACAACGCACTCATTCGACACTATTCATTAAAAAAAATTAATGATGTGTTTTTTTCGACTGCCTCCCTGTTTGAATCTTTTTATGATAAAATGGGATAATGAATGATAAATGTCCCAGCGTGAGGACTGGGTATTTTGGCAGGGAGGATTATACGGTGTTTTCAAGAGACATTGGAATAGATCTCGGAACAGCAAATGTTCTTATTTACGTAAAAGGCCAGGGCATCGTTTTGAATGAGCCTTCAGTTATTGCACTGGATACAGAAACGAAACAGTTGCTTGCCGTCGGTGAAGAGGCGCGGCGCATGGTGGGACGTACACCGGGCAACATTGTTGCCCTGCGCCCGCTCCGTGACGGTGTAATCGCAGATTTTGAAATTACTGAGATGATGCTGACTCATTTTATTGATAAAATCAATGTCAGAGGCTTTCTGAGAAAACCGAGGATTCTGATCTGTACGCCGACGCACATTACTTCGGTTGAGCAGAAAGCGATCCGTGAAGCCGCCGAACGCAGCGGCGGAAAACAGGTTTATCTCGAAGAAGAGCCGAAAGTTGCCGCAGTCGGCGCCGGTATGGATATTTTTCAACCGAGTGGCAATATGGTTATTGATATCGGTGGCGGGACGACAGACATCGCTGTTTTGTCCATGGGGGATATCGTGACTTCCCAATCGATTAAACTGGCAGGCGACAAGTTCGATCAGGAAATTCTGAACTATATCAAGAAAAGATACAAACTGCTGATCGGTGAACGGACGGCGGAACAAATTAAGATTCAGGTGGGAACGGTCTTTAAAAATGCCCGTGACGAAAGCATGGATATCCGTGGTCGCGATATGGTTACCGGACTGCCGAAAACGTTAACGGTTCATTCCAATGAAATTGAGGAAGCGCTGGCTGATTCGATCGGTACACTGGTACGGGCCGCGAAAAATGTGCTTGAAACAACGCCGCCGGAACTGTCTGCGGACATCATTGACCGCGGCGTCATGCTGACGGGCGGCGGTGCCCAGCTTCACGGCATCGATCAGCTGCTTGCCAGCGAATTGAAGGTCCCTGTCGTTGTCGCCGAGAATCCGATGACCTGTGTTGTGGAAGGCGCCGGAAAAATGCTTGAACATCTGGAAAAACTGCCAAAGCGCAAAGCCAATTAATGCTCTGCGCTTTTCGCGTCCCATACTAAAGTAAAATTTACGGGTTACCGCGCACGCCGGAAGTGCAGTAAGGGGCCCGGCATCATCTAAGAGGGCGGGTGACAAACAATGATCAGAGGACTCTATACATCAGAAACAGGTATGTTGTCGCAGGAGCGGCTTATGAATATGCTGTCGAACAACTTGAACAACGTGGACACACCAGGCTATAAACAGGATCAAGGCGAATTGAGGACATTTCCCGAAATGCTGATCAGCCGGATCGGGGGTGATGCACCATCACCGTCGACAGTCGGTGATCTCTCAACGGGCGTTTACATGGACGAGACAGTTCCTGATTTCTCTCAGGGAACAATCACGCAGACCGGCAAGTCAACTGATATTGCTTTGTCTACTTCTCAGTTGCCGGTCAATCCGCGCACTGGTGCTCAGGAGGGGGCGCTGCTCTTTAATGTGCGAACCCCTGCAGGAGCGATCCGCTACACAAGAGACGGGCACTTCACGCTCAGCCCGGCCGGCCAGTTGACTGATGACAACGGCGATGCAGTGCTCAATACAGCAGGTCAGCCGATCCAGTTGCCTTCCGACCAGTTTCAGGTGGCAGGCAACGGTACGATTTTGGTCAATGGCACCCCTGCCGGACAAATCGGAGTCAGTTACGCAGCCAATACCAATCAACTGGTGCAGCAGGGCGGCGGGCTTTTCATGCTGAACGGTGCTGGGAATCTTCCGGCCGCTGCCGGACAGGCAAATGTCAGCTATCAGCTGAAGCAGGGCTTCATGGAAGGATCCAATGTTTCAGCGGATCAAACGATGACGGATATGATGGAAGCATACCGTACGTTTGAAGCCAATCAGAAAGTGATGCAGATCGAGGATCAGACGCTTGACAAGGCAGCCAGCCAGGTTGGTCAGGTCAGTGGCAACTGATCGCCATGATGATGACGGACAGCTTTAGCCTTATTGGATTGCACATAGAAATTTTTCATCTGATGACTTGAATCACAGAATTTACAGATCCCGGCACATTAGCCGGATTGCAGAAAAAGGCGGGTGGAACAATGGAACGGCAAATGATGGCGACAGCAGTTACTATGGGACAGATCCAGCAGCAGCTGGCAACGGTTGCGGACAATATAGCTAACATCGATACGACCGGTTATAAGAGCCGTGACGCGGAATTCAGTGATCTGCTTTTTCAGAATATCAGGAATATGAATCCGAACGTCGATCAGACCGATCGCGCCAACCGGTTGACGCCGTCAGGCATTCGTTCAGGATCCGGTGCACGGGTAGGCGATACACAGATTAATATGTCAATGGGTACTCTGCAGCAAACCGGAAATCCGCTTGATCTTGCCCTAACAAATGACCACCAACTTTTCATGGTCGGCCTGACGGGCGCAAACGGCCAGATGACCACGGCTTATACACGTGCAGGCGCGTTCAATGCCCAGATCGATCCGCAGAATCCGAACCGGCTCCGGTTGATGACAAAAAGCGGCCAGCCTGTGCTGAACCAGAACGGTCAAGCAATTTATCTGCCCGCCGGCTACACAAATCTTCAGATCAGCGGCAATGGTACAATCACGGCTACAATGCCGAATGGCCGGTCGATTAACGCCGGCCGATTGGGCCGCGTGACCGTCAGCCGGCCGCAGCTTCTTGAGAGCCAGGGCAATGATCTGTATACGTTGCCGAACCTTGGTCCGCTCGGCGTCGGCCTGAATCAGGTGATACAACCGGTTGCGGCAGGCAACACTTCAGTCGTTCAGGGTGAACTGGAAAATTCAAACGTTGACCTGACTCAGGAAATGACTAACCTGATTAATCTGCAAAATGACTACCAGCTGAATGCCAAATCCATTACATTGAGCGATCAAATGTCGGGACTGGTCAACAGCCTGATCCAGTGACGGGTGTGCGGGGCATGATGGTGAATCATACAAACGCTGAAGATAAAACTAAAAATAGATTGGCCCAGATCGGGGAGACACGGGAATCCATCCGCCGCGCCGCGCGCGAAGCTAAGAAAGCGCAAAAGGGACAGCAGGAAGAGAAGCCGCCTTACAATCCCTTCTTTAACTATCACAAGCGGCGTTTTCCAATCTGGAAGCGCCTGATTTTGCTGATCGGTCTTTGCGTTTTTGCACTTGTCGCCGGAGCAATGTTTGGCTATGGAGCACTTGGCCATGGCAATCCGTTCGCTGTCTTTAATCCGGTGACTTGGCGGCACATTCTCGACTTTTTCAAAACTAATTAACTGAAAGGAGAGAAGTGTCCACTCCGAATGCAGAAGAGGGATACATAGCCCATGTTATCAATTGATGAAATAAAAAAAATACTGCCCCACCGCTATCCGTTCCTGCTTGTCGACCGCGTGCTTGAAGTCGAAGACGGGAAACGGGCGGTCGGCATTAAAAATGTTTCGGTCAATGAACCGTTTTTTACTGGACATTTTCCGGATTATCCGGTGATGCCCGGTGTGCTGATTGTTGAGGCACTTGCTCAAGTCAGCGGCATTGCTGTCCTTCATCAGGGGGCAGCCAAAAATATGCTGACGCTGTATGCTGGCATCGATAAATGCCGCTTTAAGCGGCAGGTGCGTCCGGGAGACCAACTCCGGCTCGAATCGGAAATTCTTCGCTTCCGTTCCGGTTTTGCCAAAGCCAAGGGCGTGGCGACCGTTGACGGTGAAGTCGCCTGCGAGGCTGAGATGATGTTTGCTTTGAAAGAAGCGGAGTAATAAGAAACAATAAAATCTGATGAGCTTACTTCTTCTCGCCGAATAATCAGTGGGTGAAGGAAGCTCTTTTTGCGCACTGGACCTCTTTTTCTTCACCCGTCAAAGCTTGCATTAGTACAGCAGTTAAAAAAGCTGTTGAAATAATGAACAAGCACTTTTTTTATCTGAACTTGGTTAAAAAGGTGTGGGATCTTAAAAAAGTGTGTAAGATTTTGTTACACATGCCCACAAAAATCTGAATAATGTGCTTATAATGAATTTGTTGATTTAAGTGACGCTTTGTTTTTAAACAAAAATGAAACGATGTTCCACTTACCGGAACATAAATCAGCAATATAAATAGAGGGGTAGCGTGAAGTATGTCGGAAACGGGTACACAGGAAAGTTTGGGGGGCATGTCCTTAAACGAGGATAACCAGGCGATCGGCAAATATCAGCATCAGACGGTGTGGGCCGCTTCGATCGGTTATGCCATGGATGGGCTGGATATGATGATGCTTTCATTCGTCTTGCCATTAATTATTACTTATTTCAGCATCAATCCAGCACAGGCCGGCAGCATCTCTACGATCACGTTAATGGGCGTCGTGGTCGGTGGTATCGCATTTGGTATCATGGCCGATGTTTATGGACGTGTTCGCGTGTTCACTTGGACTATTCTGATCTTTTCATTATTTACTGGGCTGTGTGCTTTCGCACCAAACCTGGCGACGTTCAACATTTTCCGGTTCCTGTCCGGGCTCGGACTTGGTGGTGAATTTGGCATCGGCATGACACTTGTCACTGAATCATGGCCAAAAAAGTTACGGACACGCGCCACGTCATATGTCGCGCTCGGCTATCAGGCCGGTACTATTCTGGCCACACTGTGCGCTGCATGGATTGCGCCGCACTTCGGCTGGCGCGGTGTCTTCCTGGTCGGCGTTGTTCCTGCACTTTTTGCCTGGTGGTCAAGACGCAGACTGAAAGAACCTGAGATGTGGCTGAATGTTAAAAAAGAAAAGAAAAACAAAGTGTCTGTTCTTGAACTGTTTCGTTCTCCTAAAATATCATTGACAACTATTGGTCTGATTCTAATCTGCAGTGTCCAGAACTTTGGTTATTTCGGAATTATGTCATGGATGCCAACTATGCTTGCAACACAGCATCATTATACTATTGCCGGAACGGTCTATTGGACCATCTCGACAATCGCTGGGATGGTAATCGGTATTTTGGTTTTTGGTATCCTTGCCGATAAGTGGGGCCGCAAACCGACTTATATTACTTTTCAGATCTGTGCTGCACTGATTGTCTGGATCTATTTCAAGATACCGAATCCGATCTTGCTTGTCGCTCTCGGATCAATCCTCGGTTTTTTTGTCAATGGTATGATGGGCGGCTACGGCGCGCTTCTGGCGGAACATTATAAGACGGAAGCAAGATCAACAGCCGAGAATATTATCTTTAATGTTGGCCGTTTCTTTGGCGGCTTCGGTCCGTTGATCATCGGATTCTTTGCACTCAATCATTCGTTGAGCGCGGCGCTTGGGATTATCTCATTCGTTTATATCCTTGCGGCGCTATCGATGCTGTTCCTTGTTCCGGAAACCAAGGGCAAAGAACTGGCCTGACAAGTGTTGCAGGTACTTCGGACTTGTACTTGAAGTTACGCATTAAAGTAGCAGAGGAAAATAACAAGTAAACAAGCCGTTTTTAAAGCTATTAAAAGCCTTTTATGGAGAAAGATTATTGTGTTCGCATTTGCAATGAGGGGGTTTCATCGATGGAATGGATGGACCGGTTTGTAAAGCTGATGGATACAATCAGCGACTGCCCTCCTTCGGGTATCGGGATTACGGAACTCTCCAAGGAGACACTGCTCAGCAAAGGCACTTTGCACCGGATGCTGCAGTGCATGCTGGACCATAAAATCGTCTTACAGAGTCATGAAACGAAAAAATATATGCTTGGACCGAAATCAATGAAGTGGGGCAGCACTTTTCTGCAAATGCAGGATCCTGTCGGGTTGCTCGCCCAATACTGCAACAGGCTTGGTGAAGAGACGGGTTTATATGCCTTCATTTGCCGGTTTCAAGGGGATGAAATTTTCTGTACCTACACACACCAGCCCTCCGAGATGCGCAATAGCTTCTTCGTTCATGTCGGTCAGCGCATGCCTCTACACTGCGCGGCTGCCGCCGAGATCATTCTCGCCTATCAGGCGGCTGATATTATTAAGACTATGATAGAAAAAGAGAAACTGACCGCCTATACTCCGTTCACCGTCACCGATGAAACGGAAATCGCTCGCAGATTACGATTGGCACGAGGTGCCCGGATCGCTTCTTGCATGCAGGAGCTTGAGCTTGGCCAATCTGCGCTCTCGGCTCCAATCTTCCATCAGCCCGATCAAACGGTCATCAGCATCAGTGTTGTCGGTGATCATCACGATATAGAGGCCAGGACAGAAGACTTAATCAAAGCACTGAAGAAAATATCCGCCGAGGCCAGCGAACACCTGATGTCAATGAATACATTAAGTTCGCTGATCTGACAGTGGAAATGGACTAACAACTAAAAATCGGCTGACTGCGGCAGGAGCCCAAAGGAATCAGGCAGAAAACCGTGAATGTTGGCCGTTTCTTAATTTAGAGGTTGCGGTCACGGATCGACCTTAGAAAACCCAGGTCTGATTAGAGTAAAAAATCATTGAACTTTCGGGGAATGAATTAAGGACGGCGAAACGAATGGTGAACATAAAGCGATTCAAACAAACATTTGACCATGTCAATGAGTATGGAAAAACAGATAAAGGGATGACCCGGCTCGCCTACAGTGAAGAAGAAAAAGGCGTGACTGACTATTTTATCAGCTGTTGCCGGGAAGCCGACCTGTCCGTCACGTTTGATGCGGCAGGGAACGTAATCGCGCGGCGTCCCGGGCTGGATCCTGAACTCTCGGCAGTCGGGCTCGGCTCGCACCTCGATACCGTTATTGAGGGTGGAAAATATGATGGTGT
Source organism: Sporolactobacillus pectinivorans (assembly GCF_002802965.1). NCBI lineage: Bacteria > Bacillati > Bacillota > Bacilli > Caryophanales > Sporolactobacillaceae > Sporolactobacillus > Sporolactobacillus pectinivorans. The sequence continues at coordinate 817,537 of NZ_NXGA01000001.1, forward strand.
GACCGGTACGCTTGCCGCACTTGAAATTATTCGCGATCTGAATGACAAACACATACAGACCCGGCATCCGATCGTAATCTTTGCTTTTGCATGCGAGGAATCGGCACGTTTCGGTTTCTCTCAAATCGGCAGTAAAATTTTTGCCGGACTGATCGGAAAAAAAGAACTCGCACGTCTTACTGACAAAGAGGGAAAAGACATCCGTTCGATTCTTAATGAACGCGGGCTCGATTTCGACCGGATTGAAGAAGCCAGATGTCCCGCACCAAAATTGTCGGCCTTTCTCGAACTGCATATTGAACAGGGTCCGATGCTCGAATCCTATAACAAGGATGTTGGCGTGGTTACTGGCATCGCCGCACCGACCCGTTTCTCGATCTGTGTCAAGGGGCATGCCGCCCATTCCGGATCAACACCGATGAACCAGCGGCAGGATGCGCTGATCGGCGCGGCTGAAATTGCTCTTGAGCTTGAGAAAGCTGCCCGTCGGGAAATGGAACATGGAACCGTAGCTACGGTCGGCGACATCGAAATCGAGCCTGGGGCGATGAATGTCATCCCTGGGGAAACCCAGTTGAAAGTAGACATCCGCAGCATCTCCCGTTCGTCGAAGGACCGTGTCGTCCGGACGCTCTATGATACCGTTGACCGTTTGTATCAGACCCGCCATCTGAAAATCGAGACGACTATGTTGAGTGACGAAACACCGGTCCGGATGAATCCGAAAGTGATCGACTCTTTTGAAAACATCTGTGAGAAACAGGGGATAAACTATTTGACGATGCCCAGCGGCGCCGGCCATGACACGATGAACATGGCCGCGCTCTGTCCGGCCGGCATGATTTTTGTCCCGTCGGTCGGTGGGATCAGTCATCATCCTGATGAACACACGGCTATACCTCAGATTGAAAAGGGTATCAATGTTTTGGAACAGGCTGTTCTTCACTGGGCAGAACCAGTGGATATTCCGGTGCCTAGGGAGCAGATCATCCGATGAAATATCTTTGCGGTACAATACTGGCCAATCAGCAGGTCAGCAAACGTTACTGGCGGATCGCAACGGAAGTCTCAGGACTCGATGAACCTGTCCGGCCGGGGCAGTTTTTTCATGTCCGGTGTAGCGATAACCTGAAAAATATGTTGCGACGTCCATTCAGTATCTACAAATGGAATCCGTACAACCGGATTATTGAATTTCTTTACCTTGTAAAAGGTGAGGGGACAGCCGCGTTGACAGAAAAAAGACCGGGGCAGTTGCTTGACATGATCGGGCCACTCGGGCACGGATTTAGTCTCCCGCCTAATCAGGCCCCCATTTTACTTGCGGCAAGAGGAGTTGGTGTGGCTACTCTGAACGCACTTGCTCAGAAAGCTTTAGTAGAAAAACATAATGTTTTTGTACTGATCAGCGCTCGGACACGCGCCGATCTGCTGGCGGCATCTGATCTGGAGCGAGCCGGTGCAACCGTTTTGAACGTCACTGATGAGGAAGGAACGAGCTCCGTACCTCGGGTCGCTCGTCTGGCACAGGACTTAATCACGGAACAAAGCATTTCCGCTGCCTATACATGCGGTTCAAAAAGGCTAGCCAGACTGATACGAGAGCTGGCGGCGCAGAGCGGCATTAATGCCGAAATCGCAATCGAAGCGCACATGGCTTGCGGTATGGGAGATTGCTATGCCTGCGCCGGCAGGCTTCGTGATGGCGATCAGATCCGGACGGTACGGGTCTGCAGCGAAGGGCCTGTCTTTCCGATCCGGAAGGTGGTGCTTTAATGGTGAGCGAACCGGACTTATCCGTAAAAATCGGCAGCCTGGTTTTGAAAAATCCCGTCATGCCTGCCTCAGGGACATTCGGCCCGGAAATGGCCGCATTCATTGATTTTAACCGTCTTGGCGCAATCGTGCCGAAGAGTATTACAAAAGCCGCGCGTCCGGGGAACAAGATTCCGCGCGTTTGTGAAGTTGAGGGTGGGATGATCAATTCGATCGGTATTCAGAGCAAAGGTGTCGAAGCGTACATCAGGCATACACTGCCTGTCTACACGGACTTTGATGTGCCGCTGATTGCCAGCATCTCCGGAGAATCCGTTGGCGAGTTTGCGGAACTAGCCGAACGTCTCTCGAAAGACTCGCGGGTTGCAGCGCTGGAACTCAACATATCCTGTCCGAACCTACGCAACAACGGGCGCGGACGCGCTCACCGTGGCTAATACATTTCTGGCTATGTCGATCGATATCGAGACACGGAAACCGAAGATTGGAAACATTATGGGCGGTATTTCCGGCCCGGCCGTTAAACCACTTGTCGTCCGCCTGATTTTCCAGGTGCATCAAGCCACGAAATTGCCGATTATCGGCAGCGGCGGTGTGATGAACGGGCGTGACGCCATCGAAATGATTCTGGCCGGCGCAACTGCTGTGCAAGTTGGCACGGCGAATTTTATCAGTCCAACTGCGATGCCCGAAGCCATTGACGAAATACGCCGATACATGGTAAGCCATAATATAGAAACAATCGCCGAGCTGATCGGAAAAATAGAACTGGAATAGAGGGGTGCCAGCATGGAATGGGATTATGTCATAAAAAATGGAACCATCGTCACGCCCGGAGAGACGTATCAAGCCAATCTCTACATTAAAGACGGAAAAATTGCGGCAATTTCCGGCGAACCGCTCGAAGGAACCGCTAAGAAGGAAACGGATGCCGAGGGAAAATACATACTGCCTGGTCTGATTGATGTTCACGTGCACTCGCGCGACCCAGGCCCGACTTATAAGGAGGACTTCTTTACATCTACTCAGGCCGCTGCTGCCGGCGGAATCACCACCATCTTTGATATGCCGAATACAACGCCGCCGACAAGAGATATTGAAAGTTTCCATGCACAGGTCGCAAATCTGACACCAAAGGCCCATGTCGATTTCGGTCTCTGGGGCATTTGTCTTGGCCACATGAACAATAAGGATATTCCGGCATTAGCCGAAGCCGGTGTGATCGGCTTCAAATATTTTTGGGGCTACGCCATCAACAAAAAGACTTTTCAGCTGACTTATAATTACAAAGCCGGTATGGATGACGTCATTCCGCCATTCTCAGACGGAGAAGTTTATGAAATCTTCCAGAATATTGCCAAGACCGGGAAAGTTCTCGCTGTTCATGCCGAGGACAGCAGCCTGATCTTGAAGCTGACGGAAAAGGTGAAAGAAAACGGCGGCACCGATTATGATGCCTTGCTCGAAGGCCGGCCGAATCTTGCTGAAGAAGTGACGATACAGATGGGCCTGTCCTTCTCGCAAGCATCCGGTGCCCACCTGCATGTGCTGCACGTGACCACAGCCGAAGGCGTTGATGCGATTCAGCAAGCCAAAGCCAAGGGCTCGCCGGTCAGTGCCGAGACATGCCCGCACTATCTGTTTCTGAGCAATGAGGATTATCCGAAAATCGGGCCAGTGATGAAGATTTATCCGCCGGTCAAATATGAAAAGGACAAAAAGCGGCTCTGGCGGGGAATCAATGACGGAACGATCACGATCATCTCTTCAGATCACGCACCGCATACACCCGAAGAGAAGAACGGTGATCTTTGGTCTATTCCGGCTGGCATGCCCGGCACGGAAACAATGGTGCCGCTGATGTTGAATGCCGTTAACGAGGGCAGGATCACGCTGCAGAAACTGACCGCACTACTCTCTGAGAATCCGGCCAAACGTTTCGGCATCTATCCGCAAAAAGGTTCGCTTGAAGTTGGTACCGATGCCGACATCACGATAGTAGACATGAACAAAGAATCAATCATTAAAGCGGAAAACCTGCACAGCAAAAGCAAAATCACTGCCTATGACGGCTGGCACATCAAAGGCCTACCCGTCGAAACAATCGTCCGTGGTGAAACTGTCATGAAGAATGGCGAAATTGTTCATAAACCGCTGGGTCATGTAGTCAGACCCAAAAATTAAAAAACGAAAGCAGAGGTCATCGGGCTTTTGCTTCTATAATCAAAAACAGCCTCCGTTCCTTCACTTCGGAGGTTGTTTTTGGACCCGAAAGAAATCTTGCCGCTGTATTCTGCTTCAACCGCACCTGGGAAATATACGCCAAAGTAGCTCCGTTTTGATTAGTTATTTGAAATCTACTATATTCCCATATATTGGATTAAGAAAAAATTAATTTTCATCATTTACAATAAATTGTGATACTCAGTTTATGTGTGTTTTAATTGATCCTATTGAACTTTGGTTCAATCATTTGTTGTTAGCCCAAAAACGAATCATCCATTCCAATTAAACTAAAAGTCTAATGCTTCAAAGTCAGGCCGATTGAGTGGGCACAAGCTCACTATTGATCTACCACAACTTTTGAATAGTCGCACGGGACTGATCAAAGGAGATTAGATCAATGTCAGAAAAACAAAGAAAAGAAAACAGATCAGTAAAGATGGGAAAATGGGGAAAACCACTGCTGATTCTATCAGCACTAACATCATTATCAGTTCCAAGTGTTCACGTCGCGCTGGCCGATAACGGCGAATCTGTGAGTCAGACCTCGTCAACAGGCAGCCCAACCGGGAAGACTTCATCAAATGTGGACGGTTCAGATAATCCTTCACAGCAGCCGACAAATGTTGGGCAAACAAGCACAACAGGCCCCTCAGTTCAGAATAATACTTCATCGGATACCGGCACACTCGGAGACACTCTTCCTTCGATAGCCACTTCATCATCTTCATCCATAACGAGCACAAGCTCTGCTTCCACTCCAAAATTGGGCAACACGGCTAATGTGCAGAATAACGAGCAGCCGATCGAGCCGAATAAAGTCACGAATAATGTCGGAAGCAGTACAAAAACAGTCAGCCAGAGTGTGGTGCAGAAGGCCAGTGTTAAAACGGTCCAATCACCTCAGACCAATTACACAGCAGTGCAGAATATGGTAGATTCGAGCAGTACAAATGATGTTACTGGGCAATTTATCTCTGAAATAGGCAGCGAGGCTCAGGAAATCGCTTCTGAAAATGATCTTTACGCCTCTGTTATGATCGCTCAGGCTATTCTTGAGAGTGCCTCCGGGCAAAGCGGCCTTACGCAGGAAGCAGACAACCTGTTTGGTATTAAGGGAACGTACAATGGTCAATATGTCACGATGAACACATATGAAGATGAGGGCGGAAATACGGTAGAAGTTGAGGCTCAGTTCAGGAAATATCCCTCTCTGTCCGCTTCCATGCAGGACTATGCCAATCTTCTGAAAAACGGCTTATCCTCGAACCCTGATTATTATGCAAAGGTCTGGAAGTCAAACGCGCCGACCTATCAGGATGCAGCGCAGGCGCTGCAGGGGACCTATGCCACCGATACGACTTATGCGTCAAGTCTGGATCAGTTGATTTCGGAATATGATCTGACAAAATACGACAGTGGAAAAGCCGTCCAGGACCCGGCAGGTTCTACCCAATCAGATAAGGTTCCGTCTGCTACTGTTGCAGTTGGTTCAACAGTAGCAACAAACGGTATCCTCTACGCGTCATCAGATGCTAGCAGTTCGGTCAAAACGAATTTGTCCACGGTAAAAGTCAGTAAGATCTATCCCTTGGCGATCAACAAATATCAGGTAACAAACAACGGAACAGTGGTCGGCTATCTGCGCACATTGTCTACTGCAAGTTCAGAAAAAACGCCAACAACCGCGGGCAGTCCTACTGCTGCATCTCAGCCTTCATCGGGTTCAGTGGGATCCACGGTTAAAACGAATGGTATCCTCTACGCATCATCAGACGCTGACAGTTCGGTCAGAACCAGTCTGACCACGGTAACAATCAGCAAAATTTATCCTTCGGCAACCAACAAATATCAAGTAATGAACAATGGAACGGTAGTCGGTTATCTGCGCACATTGTCTACTGCAAGTTCAGAAAAAACGCCAACAACCGCGGGCAGTCCTACTGCTGCATCTCAGCCTTCATCGGGTTCAGTGGGATCCACAGTTAAAACGAATGGTATCCTCTACGCATCATCAGATGCTAGCGGTTCGGTCAAAACGAGCCTGACAACGGTAACAATCAGCAAGATTTATCCTTCGGCAACCAATAAATATCAAGTAATGAACAATGGAACGGTAGTTGGCTATCTGCGCACATTATCAACAGCAAGTTCAGGCAACAGTACATCCGGTTCTACGGTTAACTCTTCCGCCATATCGGTAGGATCAACAGTTAACACGAATGGAGTGATCTACCTGTCCTCAGATGCAGCTGCTCCGCTGATCACGAGCCTAACGAAAGCTCAGGTCAGCAAGATCTATCCTTCTGCAAAAAATAAATATCAGGTCGAAGTCAATGGCGTCGTTGTCGGTTACCTTCGTTTTGCATCGGCAGTGTCGGCTTCAAAAAACAGTTCACCAGATCCAGCCAGTGAATCTGTGGGTTCCACAATAAATACCAACGGCATTCTCTATGTTTCATCGACTGATGCAACTTATGTAAAAACGAGTCTGACCACGGTAACAATCAGCAAGATCTATCCTTCTGCAACCAATAAATATCAAGTTGAAGTAAATGGGACAATCGTGGGATATTTACGGTGAACCATTCTAGAACGACTAAGAACTGAGCTGGACAGTACCTTATCGCTTGACGGAGCCTAAGCGGGCTATTAAAATTTTAGTTGTGTAATCATTAAACACATTGGATTACTGTATTATATAGTACATGCAGTTTGTGCGCTATCATGAGAGGAGATTTGATTTTAAATCATGGCTGCCGTTTCTTTAAAGAGCAACACAGGACTGGAACATAATACATCTTCCTGAATATCATCCTAAGGGCCACCTCCATGTTTGTTAGGACAAGGCTCAGGTATTTGCCGGCATCAAATCAATTGCCTTCATAACAAGCATAAATGTCTTGAAGTTCATTCAGCTTTTGAATAGCCGGGATAGCGGCTTTTTCTGAATTTTTTCATCAAAATCCTCCTAAGTTATAAAAGCGACAGCCACCAAACTTTATGAGACTATCCCTTGTCGCACCTCTGTGCGACAAAAATTGTGATTAATCGAGATCAACTACTCACTAACTTGGTGATAAAAAGAGATCAATATCGACAATTAGACCTATCGAACTCTACACGGCATTGTAGCATGTAATTTGGTAACAGAGTGGTAACAGATTGACAAATGCACTATTTGGATGGGTAAGTGCTTTTTTGGAACACCAATCGACGTTTGTTGTTTCTCATTGTGAAGGTATGTGCTTTATTGGTGTGTGCTTTCTGTGATGAGTTCTTTGAGCCTTGTCTTGAATTTTTCCTGTTTTGTGGCATTGAGATTATGCTCCAACTTCTTCGACGTTCCTTTATACGCTGCAAGGATTGTCTACATTCCATTCAATTTGGTGTATTTAAAAATATGGAATGAAGATATTTTTGGTGGAATCAGTAATGGAGTCATCGATGATTTTGAAGCGAAGTATATAAAGCATTTAATAGGGATGTATTTATTACAAATGAGGCCGGAATATTCTTATGTCGCCTATGCCAAGCGCGCAAAAAATCCGGATCAGAAAATCAAATTTCCGATCCGGATCTGTATGGCTGGCCTGCTTTTTTAAGAATCGTTTATCCTTTATCTTCGAACGTAATTCTTCCAGACATATCCAATTCTGCCGTTATAAACAACTTGCACCCAATAGGACCGGCTGTTAATGACTGTTATCGTAGAATTTTTATACAAATTTCTGAAGCTATGCGATCTGAAAGATGTACTCGTATACAATTTTGTATCTCTCGTCAGCTTCGCATACCACGGCTTCTTAACATCAGCACCCCAGATGTAATAGCTGGAGCCTCTGTAGCTTACTTTAGTCCACCTTCCCGGCTGCTGAACACTGACTGCGGACCCGGCCGGAAGTGTTTTAATAATCTTGCTCTTCACCCAAGCGCCAGTGTGCATCGCTTGAGTCTTATCCAGATAACCTGTGTAGAGAACCGGCTGTGTCATACTAACACTGCCGTTGACATACGCAATCCGGTTATTATATAAAATGGTGTACCAAGTTCCATTTGCCAGTACTTGTACTGCTGAACCCTTCTTCAAAGTAGCTATCGGGCGATTATTGGTGGAAGGACTTGTCCGTATCGACTGATCTTTTGTCAAATATCCAGTGTAAAGAACCGGCCTTGTCTTACTGACACTATGACTACCATTGATGTACGCAATCTGGTTATTGTATAAGATTTTGTTCCAAGTCCCACTTGCCAGTACCTGTACTGCCGTACCCTTTTTCAAGGTAGCTATTGAAGAACCTTTAGTGGAAGGACTTGTCCGTATCGTTTGATCACTCGTCAGGTAACCCACTGAGGCTGACTGTCCTGGTACCCAAACACCTAAATAGCCATGGACAATCGGATTACTGACACCCTTCACAGGGACCGTCAAAATCCCATTATTATCAGTTGCCAATTGTTGTTTGTTAAATCCTGTGGCATCCGTAAACAATTGATTGGCATGCTGTTTGCCCATGTCTACTTTAATCGTGGTATTAGTATTCGGATTATTTCCGATCACTACAGCAACCCCTGATTGTGAAGAAGTGCCATAACGTACACTTGAAATCAAATCCTTGCCAGCTTGACTGGAAGTATTTGTTTTATAGTAGGTCACTTTCTGATTTCCCGACACATACTGCTGTCTCAACTTCAAAAGGTTGACAATCGGATTGTAGTAAAGTGTTCTATCTTGCATATACGTGCCGTTCGTCTTAAATAGGTCGCCATAATAAACTGTGGGAACTGTGTCTTTGTTTGTCAACAAGTAAGCATAGGAACTGACCACGTTATATGGTGCATATTTTTTGACTGTGCTTGCCATATCATTCTCATATACGTCAAGTGCCTTGGCTTCTGTCCCTTTGTCATATTCAAACTGGAAGGATTTAGGCGTTGTTGAACCATATTGCATATTTGGAGTGATACCGTACATATCTTCCATAATCTTATTGACGCGGTTCTTTTCCTGATCATGGTTCGTCACAAACGACCAGTTCGGTATAGCAGTCTGTCCGTTTGGATATGTTCGGTTGACTGCTGAATTTGTGGCGAGCATAGTCAGTGACTGTGCCCCTGATGCTTTCCCCAATGCGTTCTGGAGCGTGTAAAAAAGTGACGAATCATAGGCAAGCTGACCATTTCCAATACTGTTTTCAAACCCATTTTGCTGTCCTTCATAGGATTCAATGTAGCTGAGATGGTTGTTCAGATCTGACCCATAGTATTTCTGCATCAAAGCTGCTTCATCTTTCAAAATCTGTGTATCATAGCAGCTTGCAGCGTCAATTCTGAAACCATCAAAATGGTATTCTCCGATTTCGCCCTTCTTCTCCATAGGGAGCCCAAGCAGAAATTCCTCCCAATTTTTCTGTTCAGTCTGAACCGTCGGGTTAGCATTATCAATATCATTGCCAACAAGAAACTCATTCTTACCATCAAAAGTATGATTGATATCATTCTCATGGCCGGCAAACAATAACTCATCATCCATATCTGTTCCTGAAACATCGTTCTGATAGGATGGCTCCTCAGAAGTAAAACTGTATTGTGATTTTGATGGCAGATACTGATTGTTCAACAAGTCCGCAATGACCGTGTTATCTCCATTGACAAGCGCATCATAGGTACTAAAACCGTGAAGTTTCATAAATGACTGAAAATCAGGATCATTGATCAGAAATGGCTTCCAATTACCTCCTCCAACATCATACCAGCCATTGGCGGGTAAGTAACCATCCACAGTGTTGATATTGCCTGTCTTTGCAGCATCATCCAAATAACTTGGGACATTATTTTTAGGATTGCCTACTCCATAATAGTGATAGTAACCGTCACTGCTGCTTGAATTCTGTAATGCTTCTACACTTTCTTGTGCTGCAACGGCAGGTTGAGCTGATGTCGCAGTTTGGACATTATTTGGGACAAGCGATTGTTCTGACGAAGTATCCTTCATTGCAGATCCCATACCTACACCCTGAATTGATGTTCCGTTAAAATAATTCTTATTCCATTCCGGTATGTATCCATATTTTTCCTGACCCAGTCCACCACCCTCTGTATAAGCCAAATAAACTTGATTGATAATTTTAGTTGGTTGGTGTGTTGTAAATGGATTCATGAATAAGTTCCCATTATGATCCACTCTTGTTACTGTAACAGCCTGTTGTTGAGATAACCCAAGCATTTGGTTCGGGACCAAATCTTCTTCGACTTTAAGTCCCTGGCTATGTAGGCTGCTGATCACCGCTTTTAGTTCATCACTCGTTCCATACTTAGTAGCTTTTGTACCGTTTGGGCCCTGATTGAACTCTCCTAAATCGTAACGGTCTGTCATCGCGTAGCCTTCCTGATAGCGGGACATAGAGAAGGCACGATAGGCCGGAGGCATCCAGACATCCGTGATTCCCCAGCTTTTAAGTAAAGATGTGTTCTTATTCAAAGTCGAGTACATGTTGTTATTACTATTGTTGCCGTCATATGGCTGGTACAGGCTGAAGCTTTGAAAGATCACATGCTTGTCCAATGCAGCATTCGAAATATAGCCATGAGTTGTTCTAGCTGCTTTGGCTGTCTCGGGAACGCTATAAACATTTCCAAAAATAAAGATTACCATCATAAACACTAGTAACAATTTAACGTTCTTCAAAGTTCCCACCCCATAACGACAATTAATATATTTTTCCGATCTGCTACAGAAAAGAAGAACAATTTTAAAGAAAACTTGCCGATTGGCAAGCCTTTAGGCGATGCCAGAGGCCTAGTTGCACTTACACTTTATTTCTTGAAATTTTATACTTTCTTAAAGTGTAAAAAAAACTTGGTAATCAAACTAAAGAATAGAGTGACAGACATGTAGATTCAGATACGGTAATTCGAACTTTAGGTCAGAATAAACACCTTATAAATACACCAATACGCCGCAGAAAACGTAATTTTTATCCACTAATTATCTATCGTGCCATTTTTTATAAACATTTAGCATTATAGCACAAAAGGTGGAGACAGATAGGGAGAATTTGGGAAGAAAGTTTTACAGAGGAATGGGTAGAAAAGGTACAAATATCGGATATGTTTTAAGCATCAAAACGGCTAAAGTTCGGATATGTATAGCCCCCTGTCAATGAATCAATGCGGTCAACGGCTTGTGCCTGCATAAACTGGAGGGATCCTCTGGTTTGGTTACACGTAAAAGTGCCCTATCTTCTTCAACAATATATTTCTGCTTTTTAAATGAAATAATTTCACCTTTTTCATAGTGTGATTTGCTGCAATTGATCTTGACTTCTTTGACCCTATACCATCCCGACTTTTTGTCATCCAGAAATTTAATAATTTCCATTGTTCTTTTCACAGGAGATTCCCCTTCACTTAATGTATTTAGGCAGTGAAATACCATTCATCCTCTTACCACTTTAACATTTAAAAATTAGATATTCATTAGAATGAAAGCGGCCGCCTTAGCACCAAAAAAACAGCCCGAATGATGATCGGACTGTTTCCGAGTTTTTCTACCTTTTGAAATCGTTATTCGTTTGTCTGGCTGCAAGAAGCCCTCACTTCTCAATATCGGCGTTTCATAAAACCATTCACTTTGTCTGGCTTTCAAAAAGAATCGTTTTACCGGCCTCCACTTTTCCGGGATCCGACCAGTCAAAAATGAATTTATTTTCCATGCTGTTGGTCACCACAATAGAGGTGATGTCCGATTTAGCCTTTTCCCGAATAATAGACAAATCCGCTGTAATAATCGTTTGTCCGGCCGAGACACGATCACCCGATTTGACGTGCGCTGTAAATCCTTCGCCTTTCAGGGCGACTGTGTCGAGTCCGATATGAACGAGTATTTCCTCACCCAGAGACGTGCGGATCCCGTATGCGTGCTTTGTTTCCCCAAGCTGAACGATTTCGCCCGCGGCCGGAGCGACAAACGTCCCGTCAGCCGGTTTAATCGCAACGCCTTCACCCATCATACCTTGAGAGAAGACGGGATCCGGCACATTCTTAAGCGGAACCATTTCACCTGATACAGGCGCATAGATTTGTTCTGAACCGGAAGTTGTTCCCTGTTCCGGAGTCGGTCCCTTTTTCCTTACAGCGCCTGCCGTTTGCGGTGATGCGATGTCCTTCAGATGATCAGCGACAAATTCCACATCCGTTCCGACAATAATCTGCACGTTTTGTTTGTCGATCTTCACGACACCCCGTGCTCCTGCCCGCTTAATGGATGTCTCATCCACTTTGCCGGTATCTTTAACCGCTAACCGAAGTCGGGTCGTGCAATAGTCGATCCGATCCAGATTCTCATTGCCGCCGAGTGCGTCAAAATATTTTTCAGCCATAATCCGGTATTTATCTTTCTCTTCAGTTTCAGCTGGGCTGATTGCGGGTGCCGCCTGATCTGTAAAGAATCCGGCTCCCGCATAGGCCAGACCGTCATCGTCTTCACGTCCGGGCGTCTTGATATCAAACTTCTTGATCGCCCAATAGAATATGCCAAAATAGATGAAAAAGAAAGCAATACCAATTGGGATCAGTTCCCATGCTCGTGTACCATGTGTATAGTTCAGTGCGAAATCAATCGCCCCGGCGCTGAAACTGAAACCAAGCTTGATACCAAGCAAATTCGTAATCAAGCCGGAAAGACCTGTCAGCACAGCATGCACGATATAGAGCGGATAGGCTAGAAACATGAACGAAAATTCAATCGGTTCAGTGATCCCGGTCAGAAATGCAGTCAGTGCAACCGAAAGCATCATGCCGAATGTTTCCTTCCGTTTCTCTTTCTTGGCGGTCAGAACCATCGCAAGTGCAGCGCCAGGGAGACCAAACATCATAATCGGGAAGAAACCGACCTGATAGGTTCCGGCAGTCGGATCGCCCGCGAAGAACCGGTTGATATCGCCGGTCACCCCATGGTATGTACCGAAGCCAAACCAGAGATACGTATTCAGGACATGATGGAGTCCTGTTGGAATCAGCATACGATTTGCAAAACCGAAGACAGCAGCTCCAACAGCCCCGGATGAAACAATCCATCCGTTGATGCTGTTCAGACCATCCTGAACAAATGGCCAGATCACACCAAAGATAAGAACAAGAATAATCGCAGCAACCGCGTTCAGCAAGATGGCAATATGCCTGCCGTTAAAATAAGGATTGTCATTCATTTTGTCACAAAAGCGGTTGTACAGAATGGGCGTGCATAGTCCGGCAATAAATCCGGCAAATACACCCATACTAATGTTTTTATCAATGCCAATGACACCGAAATTCAGTATAAAATAAACAATCGCACCGCTTACGGCAGCTGCACCGCTGCCATCTTTTGAAAGGCCAATCGCGATGCCCATGGCAAACAGCAAAGCCAGGTAGGTGAATATCGCATTCCCTCCGGCATTGATAAACGGAATTTTCAATACGTCGCTCGCTCCAAGGCGGTTAAGCAGCCCAGCGGCAGGCAACACGGCAATCGGCAGCATCAATGATTTGCCGAGCCTCTGTAATCCACCCAAACCTTTCATCAGGCTCTTCCCCCTTATTTAATGTGTGCCAGCACGATTTGAGCAATGAATGAACCTAGAAAAAGGCCGTATACACTGGTAATAATCGGCACAAAACGGCGCCCGCCGAAAAAAGCCAGCCATTCCGGTAAATGAATATTGTAGAATTTGTTGTACAGCCAGCCGGCAACGATTCCGGTCAGGCAGGCGCAAATAAAGAAGAAAACCATTGTTCCACCTAATGAAGCTCCAACTTTCACCGGCGTCGTCACATCAAAAACGAGTTTGGCATTCACAATCGATGTGAATGAAGCGGCAAATACCAGGTAGCCGACACAACCCGCAAGCGCTGCCGCACCGCTTTTGTCGTGCGCAATGCCGACCGCAAGTCCGACCGATAAAATGAGCGGCAAAAAGTAACCAAAAGTATTGGCCACCCCGGAAAAGCCTCCAAAACCGGTTAGCGAAAGCAGCAAGAATAGCGCATAAATAATGATAGCAAGAATGGGATAAACAAGTCCAGCTGCCAAGCGTTTAAAAAGATGATCCCGATGCATAATGTTTCCTCCCTCTCTTTTTTTGATTTCAGAGACAATGTCCTTTTATCTGACGTTTTCTGAATAAATATTTAATTACCAGCCAATTTTAAATCAACAAAAGATAAAAATAAAGCATCAAAAGTCATAGATGTAACTTTTTCTGACATCACTTTTAACAAAAATACCTTACTTTTCTTTACTTAGTCAATTTATTATGGGGAAAACAGAAGAAATCGCAGAAGGTGTTATTTCCTGACTTCTAAAGATTCGTCTTATTATGATTAGGAAGGGATTCGATTGGGTGGTAGGGTCTGCGAGATATAATGTGTGTGCTGGCCTGCACTTATGCAATCAAACAAAAGAAAGCCATATAAAGATATAGCTTCCTCCTTGAAATGGATGAAATGCAGTGTATTGGAGCATTTAAGTTGTTCAACTTTAACTGTTACGCATGATCTGTCTGCTACACTATTGTCGCGGAATGTAAAACACCTTAATAAAGACAGGCTGTGCTAAAAAATCAGGCTGATTTTCATGTGAACAATCCAGGTGTCCCGTTCGTTTGCAAGCATATCACTCATCTACTTTCTCCAACTTCACAATTTCATCCTCCGCCAGACCGGTCAGTTCGCTGATTTCTGCGATGCTCATTTGCTTGTTCAGCAATTTGCGGGCAAACTCCTTTGATGCTTCAACCTTGCCTTGATCCACACCCTGCTTAATACCTTGTTCAATTCCTTTTTCAATGCCTTGTTTCACACCGCGGTCATAGAATGAGTTTGGCCATTTTAAGACGGCATCACGCTCGTTTGCAGGCATATCACTCATCTACTTTCTCCAACTTCACAATTTCATCCTCCGCCAGACCGGTCAGTTCGCTGATTTCTGCGATGCTCATCTGCTTGTTCAGTAATTTACGGGCAAACTCCTTTGATGCTTCAACCTTGCCTTGATCCACACCCTGCTTAATACCTCGTTCAATTCCTTTTTCAATGCCTTGTTCGATACCTTGTTCAATTCCTTGTTTCACACCGCGGTCATAGAATGAGTTTGGCCATTTTAAGACGGCGTCACACTCATTTACAGGCAGTTCTCTCGTTTCTTTCATCAGTTGTTCCTCCTCGTTTTCATCCAGCTGAAGATAGGTTTCAAAGAATCCGTTGATCATGCCCAGGCGTGCTTCATCAAGGTTCATATGGACCAGCTGCCTGAGGAAAGCGAGACGAACCTGAACCCGCTCTTTCTTCGAGTAATGCATCCTGCTCATCAGTGCTGCACTGACCGGATTGTTGCTATGCATGAACGTTCTCCAGTTCAACTTATGCAACTCAACTTTAAGAAATTTAAACTGATTGACTCTCAAGAATGGTGCGACCACTACAAATTCATCAGGTTCGTTCTTAATTTTATTGTAGCTGAAAATGGCGATCGGTAAAACTGGTTTTCGAAATTTCAGATAGATCATGCAGAAGTAGATAAACATCCGCTCAGGAAAGCTCTCCTGATAATAATTCTGCGCTTCAAGATGAACGATCAGGATCAAATCCTTCGCCGACTTCAATTTTGTTTCTGCGATGACATCGGCTCTTTTCTTATTCCCATTAATCAGATCGGGAAACAGTTCCTCTGAAAGAAATTTTTTTACTGATAAATCGAGTCTTTCATAGATCTTCGGGAAAAAGGCTTCAAGAAATTCATCAAAAAAGTTGTGGAGTAATTCTTTGAAGATGCGGTCATGATCCGTCATGGAGGTCCTCCCCGAAAAGATTCTTTTGGAGGGGGCATTTTAATAAATAAGCAATCCTGCAGAGTGTAAAAGACGGGGGATGAAACTGTTATAAGTTAATCTGGAGTATATTGTCTGTGACGATTTTCTGATGTCACTTTTTAATAAGCCTGAGCTCAGACTGTTTCCTTTACCCCTCCTATTCCGGCACAATAATACCTATTAATTATGATGAAAACCAGAAATGGGCCCCGGATTGAAAAATCGAGACCATTTTTTGATTACGTTGTAAAAAATCGTAACTTTCATCTCTTGGTATTTAACTTGTGCATGTCCCGCCATACTTGGCAAATCTAGAAACGCCTCCTTGCATCGAAGAATGCCTTCTCTTAATGTTTACTGAACTGCTTCATCCAGTGGAACGGAATTCCGATCAAGAATCACCTCTCTTGATGCGAACATCCAGTGTTTCTCCAATTAAATAGATCTGATGAGAATCGATTAATAACTTTATGCACTGCATTCTTATCGGGAGTTCGAATCTCAGCAATCAATACCACTTCATCAGACAGTCATAAAAATTTTTAATTGTGTGAAATTCAGATGTGATTTACCGCAGGAAAGGATGCGCAAGAGGATTAGAAAGAGCAGATTTGCCCAGCTTGCAAGGATTAATAAATCTCAATCCGGTATAAATAAGGACTCTCGACTACTTTAAAAAGAAGTAATCGAGAGTCCCTTAATCAACGTTTTCCTAATAATGTATGTGGTCAAGGCGTTTCTTTTTTACCTTTAGGATTCTGGCCCTTTGGCGAATTAGAGATAACGAATGCTGCATTCTGAACGGCCTGCGGATCACGCCGGTTCAGGATAATCAGCCATAAAATTCCGGCGACAAGCCATGCAATATCCATGTAGGTGGCCCAATTCATCGGTGATTTAGGCAGCGGATAGATCGATGAAACAAGCGGGAATATAAAACAAATTACGCCTATAGTCGGAATTAAAAAATGACGGATCCAGCTGAAATCCTGTCGATAGGAGTGAAGATAAAGAACTGGAACAGCGATACACGATGAAACATACAGGATCATGCCAAGGACACCGCCCATAGTCTCAAGGAAAGAAAAACCGCCGACCGGACCGTGAAAAATTAGGGCGACGCCGATTGAAATAATCAGATTAACGCCTGTGATCAGTGTGATCGCCGCAACCGGTGATCGGTGAACCGGGCTAACACGGGCAAATCTTTGCGAGAAGATACCGGCGCGACCCATTGCAAACACAAGACGTGAGCCTGCTGTAATCGAAGCATTGCCAACAGCAATTGTGCTGTTGAGCAATGCGAGGAAGACGATCCAGATGCCAGCAATCCCCCATACATTCCGAGCCATGCTCTCCCATGGATTGGCAGCCTGCAGATATTGGCCGATCCGATCCGGGCCCCAGCTTAGGACACCGGCATAAATGGCAAAAATAAAAAACAGGCCGACAACAAGTGTGGCACCAACAATAGCAGCAGGAATGTTACGTTTGGCATTTCGCGTTTCTTCGGCCAGTGGCGCAGCGGTCTCGAAGCCTGAAAATGCAGCTGATACAAAGATCATTCCGCGGAATATGCCACTCCATCCGCCCTGAACACCCGGTGCCTGCGGAGTGAACAACGTAAAAGAATTTTGAGCGCCGGCACGGATAATCAGCCATGCGGCGAGGACAGTGAAAACGGCAAGCTCGATAAACCCAAGAACCATGCCAACACCTGCTGAAACCTTGACACCGATGCATGCAATCAGAAACAATATGACTGCCAGCAAAACATCCCACACAATCCATGGTGGATTCCATCCGAGAAGAGCGGGAAGTGAACCCTGCATCAACCATGACATCACTAAAAATAGCGCAGCGGGCCCGGTACCTTCCGAAAATAGAGTAATCCATGCGGCCAGGAAACCGAATCGGGGACTGAACGCCCGCGACAACCAAGTCATGTAATATCCGGCAGACGGCACTGCACGGGATAATTGTCCGAGACTATATGCGACGAACAAGGTAGCGATCAGCCCAAGAAGGGTAGAAAGCGGAGCGGCCGCACCTGCAACTCCCATAGCGGGAGCCAGACCGAATACCAGTCCGACACCTGGGGAGATATGACTGATGGACTGGAAAAGCGCACCGCCAAAACCAATCGCATTATGGGGAATTGAGGATATTTTTTATGAAAATAAATTTCTGCTCGAATAATGGAGGAAACTATAATGGCTCTGTCGAGAATTGAGATTGAGACACGTTATTCGGAACCCGCAAAATATATAAAACTCCGGCCGCTTTCGGTGAATGAAAGCAGGGGGTATTTGCTTTCAAAAAGGTTGATGGATATCTTTGGCGCTCTCTTGGGCCTTCTTCTCCTTTCTCCTGTTTTTCTGATTGTTTCGCTTGCAGTAAAGATCGAAGAACCAAAGGGAAAAGTTATTTTTAAACAAATCAGGGTTGGAAAAAGCGGAAAAACGTTTCATATTTATAAATTTCGATCGATGGTTTCAAATGCAGAACAGTTACTTGATAATCTACTGATTGAGAATGAAACAACGGGTGCCATGTTCAAAATGAAAGATGATCCACGCGTTACAAAGATCGGCCACTTCATTCGAAGAACCAGTCTTGATGAACTGCCACAATTCTTCAATGTACTGAAGGGCGAAATGAGCCTTGTCGGTCCGCGGCCACCGCTTCCCAGAGAAGTAGCGGAGTATACGGAGTATGATAAGCTGCGCCTGACAGTTACTCCGGGCTGCACCGGTTTATGGCAGGTAAGTGGCAGAAGCGAATTGAGTTTTAACGAAATGGTGGATCTTGATCTAAAGTACATGAAGCAGAGAAGTATTACTTTTGACTTAAAGATTATTCTTAAAACTATTTTAGTTGTTTTTGAGATGAAATCCGCGTATTAATTGCAGAAACTTGTCCACCATATAATAAAGATGTTGCTCATTTTGGTTTCAATTCAATGGTTTGATATTGAAACCTGATCCGGTATTTGAAACGGTGGCAAAAATGATCGAAATAGTTTACTTGGCTTTAGTTGAAGCTAATAAAGCCGCATGAATCTGAACAAGCGGGTGAAACTGTGAAAAAAATATTATTCATCACGACTCATCTTTCAGGGAGGGGAGGGACAGAGACGGTTCTAAGTACAGTTGTCCGTCTCTTAGTCGAAAAAAAATACGAATATGTTCCAAAAATCTTTGTTCTGGGCGGTAGCACAGACAAAAATTGGATGAATGATTTGCCTCATGGGGAATCACGTTATTACAAGAATAGTATGCTTCGCAATATGGCTTATTTCTTTACCCTAATTAAGCTTCTCAAAGAAGAACGGCCGGAAATAGTTGTGGGACTGGATCCGTTGGTTTGTCTCTTTACCAATATTATAAGAAAAACTTTTCTTGGAAGGTACATCATTTTCTCATGGATTCACTTTTCGCTCTTTCATTCGAATGTACGAGCGAACTTAATACCGAAAGCAGACTATCATCTGTCGATCAGTTCGGGCATTTCCCGGCAGCTGTCAGATCTGGGCATTCAACAGGATCGGGTATTTACGGTCTTTAATCCAGTTATCCATACAGTGCAGACAATAGAGCGGCCGGTTAACGGTACCACGTTTATTTTTCTTGGCCGAATTTATTTTGAGGGCCAGAAAAGACTCAAAGATTTGCTTGATACACTATCCCATGTGGAGGGAAACTGGACACTTGAAATTTTTGGAGACGGTATTGACATGGAAAAATGCCGAATCTATGCAAAACAATTAAACCTGGCTCCTTATGTGCACTGGAACGGTTTCGTCCCTCGTCCCTGGGATAAAATATCCCGTGCGACAGCCTTGATCTTAACATCAGCCTATGAGGGCATGCCAATGGTTTTAGCAGAGGCTATTGCACGAGGTGTATATTGTATTAGTGCAGATTGTGAAACCGGCCCGGAAGACATCATTATAGAAAAGATAAATGGAGAGTTATACCCGGCCGGTGATCTTAAAGCCTTAGAGCGCAAGTTGCAGGACATTGTTAATGGTCAGACACTGCCCGATCAGGAGGCCATGAAGGCCTCTCTTGGCAAGTTTCATCTGGATCAATACTATCTTAATTTTACTGGTGCGATTTCTAGTGTCATGAGTGCAGCTCCTCTTAAGGATTAGACGTTTGTTCTGTATAAGTTGTTGATGACCTGAATTTAACGCGTGGGCGACAATCATTTCGGACCAACTTCGATAAACGGACAAAATTTGTTGAAAGATCAAGATCATAATTTTGAAATTTCAGTTGAGAAGAAGTAAGGGATTCATTAAAATATGTTGAAATTTTACCAGACATTTTGAGTGCATTTGGTGTAGATTAGTTTTTAGCTGCGTCATCAATTGTGGCTTAACAGCGGGGAAAGATACATCGTCCATATTATTACCTTTTTTCAGTTTCTGGAATAATTTGAACTGATTTTCATGATCCCTGTTTTTATTATATTTATAAATTGCTCAGAGATATCAGAATGTCATGTGAAAAAACGGACAATCAGGACTATCGGAGAAACGTATTCTTAACATCAGTCTTTGAAAGATGCCCCACATTGCTTAATCTTTTTTATGATAATTTCTTCTCTGAACTTCAATTGGTCGGAAAGTATTTATCTCATTATTTTTTGCTCTTTATTGTAGTTAGGAAGTAGTTGGGAAAATTTTTACATAAGAGCTGCAAGATGAAAAAAATCGGAAAAATCAGGTGTCAAAGAATGAGCAAATATATGATCAATGTGATTGAATCTGAAAAACAGCATGCAGGCTCAAAAGCGAAAAATGATATAAATTTTTTTCTCCATGAATTAGGTTATTTGAATATTTATATTGACAGAGAAGTTGGAAGGGTGGAGAAATATTTATTCGCGAAAAGCAGCGTTGACAAAAAACTTTCCCAAATAAACGATGGAGACATGGTTATCGTTCAATATCCGTTTTATATGGGATACTGGTATATGAAGGTATTTATAAGCAGATTAAGAAAAAAGAATGCTAAGACGGTCTTAATTCTTCATGATGTCATTTCGCTTAGAGAATGTCCGGATAATAGCAAAGCTGTAAAAAAAGAAATAAAGCTGTTGACCAAATTTAATCTGATTGTTTCACATAATACGAAAATGACCCAATGGCTGAAGCAGCACGGAGTGAATCTTCCAATCATTAATCTGAACTTGTTTGATTATTTTACCCCACAGCCGATTCAGGAACGTAAACAGACAAAGAAGATTGTATTTGCCGGAAATTTAAATAAAGCCAGATTTTTGACATTACTGGACGGAATAAGTGCTGAGTTTCTTTTGTTCGGTCCCAATCCGTCAGAAAAGATGCCGAAAAACACCAAATACCAGGGTTCCTTTCCGCCGGATACATTGCCAAAGTATCTTGATGGAAGCTATGGACTTGTTTGGGACGGAGACTCAGTTAGGTCCTGTGGCGGCATGTTCGGATGCTATCTTAAGTATAACAACCCTCACAAAATCTCGTTGTATCTCAGCAGCGGACTGCCCGTAATTGTTTGGGATCAATCTGCTCTGGCCCCTTTTGTTTGTGAAAAACAAATCGGCTTAGTCATCGGTTCATTACAGGATATCGGAAAAATTTTAGAAACTGTAACGCTGCAGCATTATGAACAGATGAGAAAGAATGCTGAAGAACTAGCTGTAAAATTAAGAGATGGTTATTTTATCAAGAAGGCCATTAGGTCAAGTGAAAAATTGTTAGAATCAGAAACCAGGTCTAAAGACTTGATATAATGGACGATCATAGGGTAAATGCCGCTGTTTTTTTATTAAATATATACACGGATTGCCTCATGGGTCACAGATGAAAAAAAGATAAAGATCTGACAGATGTTTTGTAAAAAGCATATCGATCGGTTCAGATTGTACACTTTTTACAGTAATAATTGAAACCAAATTTTAATGAAATCATAAATTTTGTGTAATAAAATGAGTGCATAAACCAGACAAAATCTTTGTGTGACTTTCTTCCCATATCTTCCTCTTTTCATTGCTAAATTATATGCTATAATGCATATAGCTTGATGAGCTGAAAATGTCGATATTTATCATACTCTAGCGGTAAATATTGGTGTATAATAATGTCTATCTCTTAGAGGTCATATTTTTTTAAACGGAAAAGGACGGCTTTATTGTCGCTCCATTATTAATAATATCTACTAACTATATTGTATAAAAAGTCAGTATCGAAATGCGAGGGAACAGAATGAAGATTGCGGTCATTGGAACCGGTTATGTTGGTCTTGTGACAGGGGTGGCGCTGTCTGAAGTTGGTCACTCAGTGACTTGTATCGACGTCGATCCTTCGAAAGTGGAAAAATTGAGTCAAGGTATACCGACAATTTACGAGCCTGGTCTTGAGGAATTAATTAAGAAAAATATTGTCGAGCATCGTCTTTCTTTTACGGCGGATCACAAAACCGGCCTCAAGGATGCTGAGGTTGTCTATATAGCTGTAGGAACACCGCAAAGAAAAGATGGTTCTGCCAACCTTGACTATGTGGAGCAGGCCGCCCGCGATATAGCAGTGAATATTGATAAGAACATCGTTGTAGTCATTAAAAGTACAGTCCCTGTAGGAACAAATTTTCACATTAGAGATATCATCAATCAGAATACAAAGAACGGTATTCATGTGAAAATTGCCTCAAACCCTGAATTCCTTAGGGAAGGGTCAGCTGTAAAAGATACGTTTCACGGTGACAGGATTGTTATCGGTTCTGAAGATGAGGTGGCTGGTGACATACTGGAGGCAATCAATAAACCGTTCAACATGCCGATTGTCCGTACAGACATATCAAGTGCGGAAATGATCAAGTATTCTTCGAATGCGTTCCTTGCGACAAAAATTAGTTTTATTAATGAGATCGCCAATATTTGTGAGTCACTCGGAGCGAATGTCGAAGAAGTGGCAAAGGGTATGGGATTCGATCACCGGATTGGGCCTGACTTTCTGAAAGCAGGAATTGGTTACGGCGGTTCATGTTTCCCGAAAGACACCAATGCCCTTGTACAATTGGCAGGGAATGCTCATCACGAGTTCAACTTGTTGAAGTCAGTTATTGAAGTTAACAACCATCAGCAGACTTTACTGTTGAATAAAATCTTGTCCCGATTCGGCAGCATAAAAGGTAAAAGAGTTGCTGTGCTCGGACTCGCATTTAAGCCGCATACGGATGATTTGAGAGAATCACCCGCTCTTGTCATGATTCCGAAGCTGGCTGAATTGGGTGCAGATATAGTGGCGTATGATCCGATTGCTGTATCAAACGCCAGGAAACAAATTGATGTTTCGATTAAATATACTGAAGACCTGAACGAGGCGCTGAAAAAAGCAGACTTCACAGTCATTATTACGGACTGGCCGGCTGTTAAGAAGATAGATTTGTCCCTGTTCAGTAAACTAATGAGATCGGCAGTTGTTTTTGATGGCCGAAACTGTTATAGTTTGGACGCAGTCAGAAAATCTTCGATTGAATATTATTCTATCGGCCGTCCGGATCATACCCCCGAATTGATAGGCTGATCACTGGTAAGGAGAGTCAGACATGAAAAAAGTCAGAAAAGCCGTTATTCCGGCTGCAGGATTAGGAACACGTTTTCTCCCGGCAACAAAGGCACTTCCGAAAGAAATGCTGCCTATCGTCAATAAACCGACGATCCAATATATTGTTGAAGAGGCTGTTGAAGCCGGTATTGAAGACATCATCATTGTTACCGGTAAGGGCAAAAGAGCTATTGAAGATCACTTTGATATTGCCTATGAACTGGAACAAAACCTGATTCAGAAAAAGAAATTTGATTTGCTTGAAAAAGTCAGGGAACCGTCCAAAATTGATATTCACTATATCCGGCAAAAATCGCCTCAAGGTCTGGGACATGCTGTTTGGTGTGCCCGCAAATTTATTGGCGATGAGCCCTTCGCAGTGTTACTTGGCGACGATATTGTTCAATCAGAAAAACCGTGCATCCAGCAGCTTGCCGAGCAATACGAGAGAACCGGATGTTCAGTGCTGGGTGTTAAAGAAGTACCGGAAAATCAAACACAGCGTTACGGAATCATAGACCCTAAGGCTCAGGACGGCCGTCTGTATAATGTCAGTCGTTTTGTGGAAAAACCGACTTCCAATCCGCCCTCTAATCTGGCGATCATCGGCCGTTACGTACTGACACCGGAAATCTTTGACTTCCTTGAAAAGAAGGAAATTGGTGCTGGCGGTGAAATTCAATTAACCGATGCTATTCAAAAGCTAAATGAACTTCAAGGCGTTTATGCTTATCAATTTGAAGGTAAACGATTCGATGTCGGAGAAACCTTGGGTTTTGTTCTAACAAATGTAGAGATGGCGCTTCAGGATAAAGATATTCAGGAAGATGTGCTAAAGGGCATTGAGAAAATTCTTCATGACAACAAGCTACCGCTAAAGTAATGGAGGAGCAAACGATGGCTATACCAAAATCAGAAATCGAAGCACACTACAGCAGAGGCAAGGATATTCAATATAAAAGCCAATTAATTGGCGAAAATAAGGGATATCTTTATACAAAAAGGGCAGTAGACATTGTTGGTTCATTGGTTGGTCTTGTTCTTCTTTCCCCGGTGCTTCTTATTGTGTCTATTTTGATTAAGCTGGAAGATCCGCATGGTTCAGTCTTTTTTAAACAGGTACGCGTAGGGAAACACGGGAAGTCTTTTCAAATTTATAAATTCCGTTCGATGGTATCAAATGCGGAAGAGTTACTGGATAAGCTGCTTGATCGAAACGAAACAACCGGCTGCATGTTTAAAATGAAGGACGACCCGCGGATTACTCGGATCGGCCGTTTTATCCGGAAAACAAGCATTGATGAGCTGCCACAGCTTGTCAATGTGTTGAGGGGCGAAATGAGCCTTGTCGGTCCCCGTCCACCGCTGCCCAGAGAAGTAGCCGAGTATACGGAATATGATAAGCTGCGGCTTGTAGTTACTCCGGGCTGTACGGGCTTATGGCAAGTGAGTGGTCGGAGTACACTTGGGTTTGAGGAAATGGTCGAGCTTGATTTAAAATACATTAGGCACAGAAGTTTAAAATTGGATTTTAAAATTATTATTAAAACGTTTTTAGTTTTTTTTGACACAAAAGACGCATATTAAATAGACAAAGCGAAAATATTATTGGTATAAAACATTAATCCGATTGAACTGTATAATTTCAGTGTAGAAATTAGCGGAGGATATTAATATTAATGGATATTATTATTGTCATTGCGACGCATAAAAAGTATCAAATGCCAGAAGAGGACATGTACATGCCGATTCAGGTAGGAAAAGCTATAAAAAAAGATGATCTATATGAGGGAGACAACACAGGAGACAATATCTCCGCGAAGAATCCCAATTATTGTGAGTTAACTGCAATGTACTGGGCATGGAAAAATCTAAAGGCTGATTACTTGGGCTTGGCTCACTATCGACGACACTTTTGCAACAATGATCATTTCTTAGGAATAAGAAGAGGGACATTGAAAAAAGTGCTTTCATTTGAAAAAGCAAGTGAGTTATTAAAAAAGTATGATGCCATATTGCCACAGAAAAGGCATTATTGGATTGAAACAATAATGTCTCACTACGAACACACACATAAAATTGATGATTTGTTGAAAACTCGGGAAGTTATCTCAAAAATTCAACCAGATTATCTTCCTTCATTTGATAAAGTATTGAAAAGGCGCTCTGCTCATATGTTTAACATGTTTGTAATGAAGCAGAATATATTTCATGACTATGCTGATTGGCTTTTTTCAATATTATTCCAATTAGAAAAAGAAATTGACATAACGAGTTATTCCTCTTATGAGGCCAGGGTTTTTGGCTATATCAGTGAAATATTGTTTGATGTCTGGTTAGACAAACATCAAATAAATTGTATCGAATTGCCGGTTATGTTTATGGATAAACAAAATTGGGCTAAAAAAATTTATAAATTTATAAAAAATAAATTTTCATCAAACGAGCTGAATAGCGTAGATAATGAAGGAGAAATAAAAAGGGTTCGGGCTGCCGATATTAGATAATAAAATTTTATCTTCTAATATCAGGCTGAAAACAGGTTTTCATGATCAGAATTTAATAATGTTAAAGCAAATGATCTGATTTCTGGTGAAACGATGAAATTCGCTTAGTATTTCAAGATTATCGCTTATAATATGGCCCAATCGTTTTGACGGGCTTTTATTATTTAAGATAGTTGAATGGGTACATGATGGGCGTAATTAATTATTGACTTAGAAAAATTAGTTTCCTGAATGAGGGAACTACTAAGAGAAGACAACAATGAACCTTATAAGCAATGTTGGGTTTCATCGTTAGATGTTGTTTATTAGGGCTTGAATTATAGATATGATTTATCATCCCAACCACATATAAAATAGTGAATGGGGTGAAAAAGGAGGATCACTTCTCATATGATGTTTTAATTATGAGGAGAAAGCATGAGCGATAAAATAACGGTCAGTATAATTATTCCAGTCTATAAAATACCTGAAGAATATCTTAATCAATGTATTGAGAGCATTCTGGATCAAACATTTGATAACTTTGAAATCATCCTTGTTGATGATAATGACAATAATGATATAAGTGGGAAACTATGTGATAAGCTTTCTTTTGATCATGCGAAGATCATTTCTCTGCACCAAAAGAATCAGGGAGTTTCTGTCGCCAGGAATAATGGTCTGTTACATGCTAAAGGCCAGTGGATCGCATTCGTTGACTCTGATGATTGGCTTGAGCCTAATTATCTAAAAAGACTCGTACAGGAAGGCGAAAATCACAAGGCAGATATTGTCATGTGTTCCTGCTTTGCAAATTATATCAACAGAGAGAAGATAAATGAATTTTTTCAATATAGAACTAAGCTCTTTACGGGGAAAAAAAAGGATGAAATTCTATTGCAGCTGATCTGCCGGGGTATCAATGACTATTTTCCACCGGAAACGGGGGTAGGAGTACCTTGGGCCAAGCTATATCGTAAAGATTATTTAGAGGAGAAAAAGCTTAAATTTGATTCACAGTTATTCAGAATGCAGGATAATATATTTAACTTATATGCAGTAGAAGATGCAGATCGAATTTATTACTTTAACGAAATTTTATATCATTATAGAAAAAATAATGGTTCTGCTACAAAAAAATTCAATCCAAAAATTGTCACATATTTTGAAAAAGTAAATGAGGCTACCGAGGGTTTTATAAGAAAACACAAAAAAGAAAGACTCTTCTATAAGGCTTTATACGCTAAGACTTTAATCGGTTTTAACAGCTATATTAATCTTTACTACTGGCCAGTACTCAGGGCGAGGCAAAAAAGGTACCGGGTGATCAAAGAAGAAATTAAAGGTCTGTTAAAAAAAACGATGTATCAAATAGCTCTTTCAAAGGTTGATAAACATATACTGAATTTTCAGGAAAGAATCTATGTTGGACTTTTGAGAAAAAAGATGATCGGAGCCTTGTTGTTCATTACCCTTCTGAATGATTTTTACAAAAGATTGAAAAATGGCTCCCCTGAACAATAAGCAATCAATGTGTAGATGGAAATTGAAAATTTTATAATACATAATCATTAGGGTGGAGAACAGTGCAAAAAATAATAGCTATTGTTGTGACCTATAATCGGAAGGAACTTTTGATTGAATGTTTAAATGCAATTAAAAAACAGACCTATCCTGTCAGCAGGATTGTTGTTGTTGATAATGCCAGTAATGATGGCACAGACAAACTCTTCAGCAATAACAATATGTTTGACCAAGATCTTTTTGACTATCAACGTTTACCACAGAATATTGGCGGTGCCGGAGGATTTCACGAAGGATTTAAATATGCATCGCAATTAGATGTGGATTGGCTTTGGATTATGGATGATGACACTATTCCCCGTGACGATAGCTTAGAGAAACTTATCGACGATGCTGGCGTTTTGGGGACAGACAACGTTAGCTTCCTTGCAAGTTCTGTCTTTGGCCCAGAGAATGAAGCGATGAATGTTCCAGTGATATCAGGGCATCATTCGATCAGCGGCTATCCTGATTGGTATTTTGATCTGGGGAAAGGTCTCGTAAAAATTGAATCGGCGACTTTCGTTTCTTTGTTAATCAATAATCAGGCAATCAAAAAGATTGGATTGCCGGTTAAAGATTATTTTATCTGGGGAGATGACACCGAGTATACGTTGCGATTAACACATTATTTCGGGCCTGCATTCCTTTCCGGAAAGAGTAAAGTTTTACATAAGAGAGCAAATGTCAAAAAATTAATCATTGAAGAAGAAACAAATATTAACAGGGTTCCTTTGTACTACTATTTGGTTAGAAATATTCTGATAACAAGAACAGAGTATTTTGGGAGAAAAGAAGGAATAAAAGGTATAATTTTATGGGGAGGATTTTCTGTAACTCTGTTATTTCGACCAAAAGTAAAATACAGAGTGAAAAAGTTCCTTACCGTTCAAAAGGGCATTTTAGATTTTATTTTTCGACAATATGATTACAAAAGATTTAGCAATCGTATGACGCATTAACGAAATGAACTTTTTATGGATGTTGTTCAAAAGGGTGGCAAAGGGGAACAAACGGGCGTTGAGATTCATCGCTGATCATTTTGGGATTTTTTGGGACACTTTTTTATAATAGTGAAGCATGTTTGGCGTTTGATTCTATTTCACGGTTTGATCATACTTTTTTTATCACGCATATATCCCATTCTGATCAACTTCCCTTTTTAATTTCATACAACGGCTGTTCAAAGACATAATAACAGTTAAACACAGGAGGGTAATATCAGCATGTATGACTATCTAGTAGTCGGTTCTGGTTTATTTGGCAGTACATTCGCTTACGAAGCTGCAAAACATGGCAAACGTGTAAAAGTCATCGAAAAGCGGTCACATATTGCAGGCAACATTTATACTGAAAATGTTGAAGGTATAAATGTTCATCGGTATGGTGCACATATTTTCCATACCAGCAATCGTGAGATTTGGAATTATGTTAATCAATTTGCTGAGTTTAATCGTTACACGAATAGTCCGATTGCCAACTACAAAGGTGAAATTTATAATCTCCCCTTCAATATGAATACATTCAATAAATTGTGGGGTGTTGTGACGCCTCAGGAAGCGAAAGAAAAAATTGAGCAACAGAAGAAAGCGGCAAAAATTGGTCTACCAACGAACTTGGAAGAGCAGGCAATAGCTCTGATTGGTACGGACATATATATGAGGTTGATTAAGGGATATACTGAGAAACAATGGGGTCAAAAGGCAAAAGATTTGCCGGCATTTATTATAAAGAGACTCCCGGTGCGTTTTACATATGACAATAACTATTTTAATGATAAGTATCAGGGCATTCCGACTGGTGGCTATACTCAGATTGTTGAGAAAATGCTGGATAGCAATCTGATCGATGTAGAAGTCGGCAAAGACTTCTTTGAAAATAAAGCGGAATACATAAAAAGCTCTCCAAAGATCGTATATACAGGAATGATTGATCAATTTTTTGACTATAAGTATGGCACACTTGAATACAGAAGCCTGAAGTTTGAAACAGAAACATTGGATCAGGAGAATTATCAGGGGAACGCAGTTGTCAATTATACGGACGCAGAGACACCATATACGCGAATAATTGAACATAAGCATTTTGAATTTGGAAATCAGCCGAAAACGGTGATTACGAGAGAATATCCTCAGGCATGGCAAAAGGGGGATGAACCATATTATCCTGTGAATAATACAAAGAATAATGATCTTTACATGAAATATAAAGAATTGGCCGAAAGTATGCCAAATGTTATTTTTGGTGGAAGGCTTGGTATGTACAAGTACTATGATATGCATCAGGTCATCGGTGCCGCACTAGTCACAGCCAGAGAAGAATTTAATGAATAACAGGGATATGTGAAATAAATGAATATCGCAAAAAATTATATCTTTAATGTGATTTACCAAATTGTTACTCTATTTGTTGGTTTAGTTACGGTTCCCTACATATCCAGAGTACTTGGTAGTAGTGGCGTTGGAATTAATGCTTATACGAATTCCATTATTCAGTACTTTATTTTAGCTGGTACGATTGGCATCTCTCTTTATGGGAACCGTGCGATTGCTTATGTACGAGATGACAAACAAAAATTAAGCCGGGTATTTTGGGGCATATTTGTCCTGAAATTAATCACGACGTGTTTGGCTTATCTTATTTTTCTGCTGTTCCTAAGTATGACAAAGGAATACTCCAATATATTCTTGATTCAGTCCCTTTATATTATTGCGGCCACGTTTGATATTTCCTGGTTATACATGGGACTTGAAGACTTCAAGAAAACGGTAATCAGAAATTTATTTGTCCAGATTATTGGTTTGATTTGCATCTTTATTTTTGTGAAACATGCGAATGGTCTGTGGATATATGTGATGATCTCTGCCCTTTCACAACTATTTGGTCAGCTGACAATGTGGGCTTATTTGCCGAAGACGGTTCAGTTCATTAAGCTTAAATGGAACGATATTATGAAACATTTTATGCCTTCGCTGTCCTTATTCATCCCTCAAATTGCGATTCAGATTTACCTCGTCCTGAATAAGACCATGCTTGGTGTCCTGTCAAATAAAAATGAAGTCGGTTATTTTTATAATTCGGATAAAGTCGTAAGAATGATTCTTACTCTGGTGACTGCTATGGGTGTAGTTATGCTGCCCAGAGTGGCCCATACATTTGCAAAAGGCAACTTTAATCAGGTTAAAGAATATCTGTATCAATCGTTTGATTTTGCTTCCTATTTATCAGTTCCGATGATGTTTGGTATCGCGGGCATTGCAGGCACTATGACGCCATGGTTTTTTGGCCCCGGGTTTGCAAAAACTGGCGTATTGATTGTTGTAATCAGTCCGATCATTGTGTTGATTGCCTGGAGCAATGTACTGGGGCAACAGTACTTAATGCCTGTTGGAAAAGTCAGAGAGTATACGATTTCAGTTGGTGTTGGCGCGGTTGTTAATTTTATTTTGAACTTATGCCTGATTAAATTTTATCTATCCGTCGGAACGGCCATTGCAACGGTGTTTGCAGAGCTATCTGTTACACTGATTCAGATAATTTTTGTAGTCCGTGTGATCCAAATACGGAAATTATTTACGGCGATCTGGAAGTATTTGATTGCCGGATTTTTTATGTATGGACTGATTGAATACTTGGCACACATTCTTCCAGGAGGTCCTAAAACGACCTTTATTCAAATCCTGACCGGAATTGTGACTTATTTTTCGTTGCTTTTTCTGCTTAGATCAGAGATGAATCACAAGATTTTTGGTATGGGATTGCAAATAGTTAAAAAGGTGACTCAGTATAAGTAACCCAAAGCATCGCAGCTGTATAGTTCTGCCTTTCGCCTGTTATACTGGTATAGTATTATTCATAATATACGCTGAAAATAAACATCTCAGAGAGGGGCTAAAAAATTGTCTGTCTTTCTAATGCCCATAACATTGCTCATCAAACACTATCTGCCATTCAGCTACATGTATTTGGCTGAAGTCGATCTCTATTTATTCATGATATTAGTTGTTTTGTATTCAGTTTCCAGAAATGGGGCTTATTTTAAGAGCTTTTCTGGTATTAAAACAATAACCACTAACTATTTCAAAACTTTGTTTAGCAAAAAAGTTTTCATTTTTATTCTATGTGCCTTTTGCATACAAATCCTGTCCATCATCCTCAGCTATCTCAGAATTGGAAAAAGCATATATAACGTAAATCCGATCGTCGGTTTTGCAGCCGTCACTGCCCTCACTTGCGTTTTCTTTTTGCACTATATAGTGGTAGGTGTTTTGGTCAGCAATAAAGATGACATTCTACAGTTTATCAGGGGCACCTACTGGACGACTGTGTCTGTGCTGATCATCGTATATATTCAGCTTATGTTTTTAGTGGTCCCGCCACTATTAGGCCCTATCGTGCACTTTTTCGGCATATTCTTTGAGCAAAAAAACGGATATATGCTTCAATGGTACTGGAAGGGCAGCTATGTTCAGACTCTCGGCCGCATTAACGGGTTTTTCAGTGAACCGGCCAAACTGGCAGCATTTCTTTGCATTATTTGCCTTCCTTTCATTCTGGCGGCTATTAAGAACAAATATTCAATATTCAATCCAAAACTCAAGTATCAGCCGATAAAATATTACTCCCTGCTGTTGATCATACTGATTGCTTTACTCTATGCAAAAACAACAACTGGTATTTTTGCGATTGTTCTGGCAATTGGCGTTTTCTGGCTCACTCTTTCGCGGAAAAGAAAAATTTCTTTTGGCATTGCCATTATGATCGGTTTGATTGCCCTCGTCATTCTGTATTTTACGAACGGGACCATCCATCGACTTGCCAGTGAATATATTTTTGGCAAAGCCGGAGGCACGTCATCAGATAACAGGCTGGGTGGAACGATTGCTTTATTTGTAACTTTCCTTCATCATCCGATTCTTGGCGTCGGCCAGTCCTATACAGATTTTTTCCTGCTGAAAGGTACCCCGGCATGGACAACACATAATGCCGAATTTGCATCATTCGTAAAGGTCAGACATGCTTTTCCAATTTATAGTAACTTACTGGGCTGGCTTGTTCAATACGGTCTGATCATTTGTTCCTTCTTTGCCATCTATATCATCAGTATGAAACGATCAATGAGTAGGCTGGTGGATAGGCTCAAGGGTCACCCGGATCATATCCTTTATCAAACGATTAATGATGCGGCGTTCTACTTCCTTATTTTCTTTTTTGCGCTTTCAGCAGTTACATTCGGATGGAACGAATCTGCATTCTTTATCATGTTATTTTTCTTTGTTGTATTCAGGCAGTACTTGAAAAAAATAGCCATTGGAACGATTGCGCATTAAAGAGATTACAGAACAATATTAACTCAATACAAGTTTTACAATACTTGATTTATAATAGTGTAGGAAGTTTATTATTCGTTCTGAATGTTGAATAAAACAATGATCTTTGTTAGCATGGGTTTTTCTGTGCGTCCCTAATAACTTTGATCAAACTGGGAGATACAGATGTGGGCAAGAGAATTGTGTATATGGACTTGTTGACTTGTTTTTCTGCTTTATTTGTTGTTTTTCTGCACAGCACGTTAACTGTTTTTAATTTTAGAACTGACGCGAGCTGGTTTGAAAGTCTTTTTATTCAGTCCTTTTTTCACTGGCCTGTTCCTGTTTTCTTTATGCTGAGTGGAGCCAATTTGCTAGGTTATCGGCAAAGATATTCAACCCGTATTTTTTTTAATAAAAGGATTAAGCGAGTTGTTATCCCTTTTCTTATCTGGAGTTTGATATGGTTAATTTATGATTTTGGCAGAGGGATTATATCGAATTTGTCATTAAAACATGTTGTTAATTTATTCGTTTATAATGGCATACAGAATAATTTCTGGTTCTTTTACGCGATTATCTTTATCTATATATGCCTTCCCATTTTGTCTTTGCTTGCAAAAAAGGAAAATAAAAAAGTGGTTCTATTCTTTATTTTGTTGTGCCTGTTGCAGAACGGCGTGTTCCATTTCTTATTTGGCGTGTTTAGACATCCGGTATCGCCTTATTTTTCATTTCCTGTGGCAGGAACGTATCTGAGTTACGTATTAACTGGCTGGTATTTAGTTAACTTTCCTCTTAAAAAGATGCAGAGAATTTTAATTTACATTGCGGGAGCTGCGAGCGGTGGATTAATGTTTGCCGGTACTTATTATTTTAGTTTTGCAGACAGACGTTTAAATATATTGTTTATGGATTATAATTCTTTGTTTACCTTTTTCCTGTCAGTTTCTGTCTTTGTTCTATTTCAATCGATTAATTGGGATAAAATTTTTAGTGCCAGAATGGTGAGATTTATCACAATAATGTCTTCAACAAGTTTTGGCGTCTACATTATTCACAGGATGATCATTTCTGAGATGAATCATTATTTCAACCTTAATGCCACATCATTGTACTATATGACACTATTCCCAATTTTTATATATGCCTTAAGTGTCTTGGTTGTTTATCTTATGAAAAGAACACCGGTTATCAAACATATCATGCCATAATCTATATATCAAAATTGTGTGCAGAAAATAAAAAAAGTTTTCTTCTGCAGGCATTGACTCTTAACGACGAAGGAGTTCATTAACCGATGGAAAAACTTAAGGTTGGTTATATCTTTGACTCATATCCCTATCAACGCAATGTGATTGATAAAGTCGACGGGGTTGAATACGTCAAGGTTTTCAATGTTAACCAATATTTATCTTTATTATTTAAAGTTCTTAACAAGGTTAATTTAGTAAATGACCGTTATAAATATTATTATGGCTTTTCGTTTAACGATTATGGCTATAACAAAATTGATCTATTGCATACTTTTAACAGTGTTAGTTTTTCAAACAAGCCATGGCTGTCGACTTTTGAAACCTTTATACCCAGATATTCATCTATGCCGTATGAGCAGGACAATAAAGCTATAAAAGAATTGGAAACATTGGCAAAAGATTCATGCAAGAAAATAATTGCTATATCAGAATGCACAAAAAAAATTCAGCTCGAGTTATTAGATAGATTTCCGAAGTATAGAGATCGCATAAAAGACAAGATTTGTGTCATTCATCCCCCTCAAAAACTGTTTGTGAGAAATTTTGAAGAAAAGAATTTAAAGACGGAGGAACTATCATTCATCTTCGTTGGCCGTGAATTTTTCCGTAAAGGCGGAATGGAAATATTAACAGCCTTTACGAACTTAAAAGAACAATACCGTCTTAAAGTTAAGCTGACGATGATTAGTTCGTTCATCGGTCATGACTATGCAACAAAGGCAACAAAGGCAGATTTAAATAAGGCAAAAGAAATTATTAATAACAATCGAGACTGGATAACATACTATCCCAGCTTACCAAACGATCAGGTCATAGCATTAATGAAAAAACATCACGTTGGCCTTCTACCTACTTGGGCAGACACATATGGCTATTCTGTTCTGGAAATGCAAGCTTCGGGGTGCCCTGTAATAACAACTGATGTCAGAGCGCTGCCTGAGATAAATGACAATAACAAAGGATGGGTTATTAAAGTACCAAAGGATAAGCTTGGAGAAGCCTTTTATTCCACTCAAGAGGAGCGTAATCAATTGAGTGCGATTATTGAAAAGGGATTGGAAAGAAACATTCTGAATATCTGTCAGAATACGAATCAGTTAAAAATTAAATCCGAAGCTGCAATCAGAGGCATCAAAATGAATCACTCCCCGGAAAAATATGCACAACAATTAGGTGACATTTACCAGGAAAGTATTCTAAGAAAAACGCACTGCAGCGATTGAAGTCTCTTTAAAAAAAAACTGCCTTAGGGAACCTCTGGTCATTTATAATCTTTCTCACGATTTTTTCTATAAATCTGAGCACAGCAGCTAAGGTGATGAGGATTCTAAACAGAAGGAGAGAGTGTTCTGTACATGTCTTCTAGATTAAGGCGAGATGTGGTATTATGGCTTAAAAAGAGAAAGGCGAGTTTCTCGTGGTTTCCATGACGCATGTTCAGAAATATATAAGTGATCATAAATATCTTCAAGTATTTCTTCTCTGCCTGTTAACAGCCAGTCTAACAATACTTCCATTTATAATAAAAAATCATGGATTGTTTACAATCATTGACGATTTTAACTCTCAACAGATCCCTTTTAATATGCAAAGTAGCACCGCAATTAAACAGGGAAATATATTTTGGAATTGGAATACAGATCTGGGCAGCAATTTCATTGGCGCATACAGTTTTTATACATTGGGAAGCCCATTTTTCTGGATCAGTCTCATTTTTCCAGCCTCATTTTTCCCATATTTAATTGGCCCATTACTTATTCTTAAATACTGCACGGCTGGGATGACATCATTTGCTTATATTAAAAGATATGTAAAAAACAAGGAATATGCTGTTTTAGGTTCACTGCTTTATGCATTTTCAGGGTTTTCAACAGTAAATTTGATGTTTAATCATTTCCATGATGTTGTTGCACTTTTTCCATTGGTTATGGTAGGAATGGATAAGCTTGTTCTTGATAAAAAACCAGGCTTTTTTTTAATAGCGGTCGCAATCAATGTTTTATTAAATTATTTCTTTTTTATTGGAGAAATCATATTTTTGGTTCTGTATTTTATCTTCCGATTTCTTACGGAAGATTTTAAAAAATATATTCGGAGACTGTCTCAGGTGGCTTTTGAAGCGATTATCGGTGTTGGAATAGGCTGTATTTTATTCATTCCTTCCATTTTATTTACATTTCAAAATCCGCGTACGCATTCATTTTTATATGGTACAAGTTCAATCATCTATGATGGAAGTAGGTATTTGATGCTGCTGAAATCCATATTGATGCCTGCGGATATCATGAGTGATCAATCAGCAATCCTTCCAAATGACTGGACTTCTTCTTCAGCTTATTTGCCCTTAATTGGCATTTCTCTCATCGTTTCATTCTTGTTGGTCAGGAAAAACTGGATGGCAAAGATGATTAAAATTTCAATTGTTTTTGCGCTCCTTCCATTTTTGAATAGTTCCTTTTATGTTTTTAATGCATTTTACTATGCAAGATGGTTTTATATGCCTGTGCTGATCTGTGCTCTTGTATCTGCTGTTGTACTAGATCAGAGAGAAGCATTCAATATTAACAGGGGCCTATTAACAACTTTTGCAGCAACCATTATTTTTGTACTATATTTACTGTATTTTCCTTGGCATCCTCATGTTCTTGGTATCGTTTTCCATATGAAATTATTTATGACCTATGTAGCAATGGCCATTTTAGGACTGCTGATTACATTCTTTTTGCTAAACAAGATGAAAGGCCAGAAATTGACTGCTCTGATGATGATCTTTATTGTCATCTTTTCGTCATTGAATGGATTCATTAATATACAAAAAATGAAAGAAATAAGACCGAACCAGTCATCTGAACAAATATATAATGTCATCGTCAAGACAGGATTAAATATAAAACTGCCTGATGGCCCCTACCGCGCCAATTCAGCGCTCATTAATGACAATTTATCGATGATAGATAATTACCCTTCTGTATCCTCTTTCACTAGTACAGTAAATGGGTCGATATTTGATTTTTACCACTCAATTGGAGATGACCGTGCTATTGTTTCCAGCATTCCTTCACAGGATTATGGCTTAGTTCCCTTTTTGTCGGTAAAGTATTATCTTACAACGCACTTGAATAGCCATAGTCCTTTAATCGAAAAGTATAATAATGGAACTAATACTGTATACGCTTACCAATATAAAAACACTTTACCGATCGGGTTTACTTATAATTATTTTCTGACCAATCGGCAATTCATGAATATTCCTGTTACTGAAAGACATTTCGCTTTATTAAAAGCCATTGTTATACCGGATAATGATGTTAAGAAATTAAACAATAAGATAAAACAATTACCTGGCAAACAAATGCAACAAATGAATGCTAAGTACTTAAAAAGAGATTTGATCAATAGAAAAAGCGAATCTTCCTATTTCTTCCATAGGTATAACTCGGGATTTACCTCAAAATTAAGAGCTAATCATGAAAAAATGGCATTTTTTAGTGTCCCATATGATAAAGGATGGTCAGCGGCAGACAATAACAAAAAAGTTCCAATTATAGAAACAGATGGGTTTATGTCGATACCCGTATCAAAGGGTAATAATGTGATTAGGTTCAGTTATATGACCCCGGGACTGAAAAAGGGTGCATTAATATCCCTTATATCAATACTCATTTTAATTACTTATCTATCATTCTTAAAAGTGAGAGATAGAAGGAGATTTTAAGACAAAACTATAATTTGCTCCACGGTCCAGCTCATCCCTTTGCAATAAATGAAACGGAATCTTCAGAAATAACTGTTTTTCTATCTTTTCAGAGGAATTTTTGATAATCAGGCAATATTAAACATGTTGTTCTCCTCAAAATAAGTAGTACAATCAAACTATAATGATTATTGTTTTTCTGTCTATCTTTTACATAACATCTTTGAAGAAAGGAGGCTTTTTTAACTAGTAAACTTTGTACTCTCCGATCACACAAGATTTTTACTGGAAAATTTGGCTTTGTGACAACTAATTGGCTTATTGAGTGGTTGCTTCCCTGTGCTAGAGATATTTTGGGAAATAGAACAGTGGAGAAAAATAATAGCGAGTTAGGAAGTGTGAAATGTTTCTTCAAAAAAAAATTATAGCTAAAGTAGTCATTTCATTGATTGCTCTTTTTGTTGTGACCTCATATTCAGCTGTCCAATATACTCAGGCTGCAGATCCAGGAATAGTTGTGAATGATGTGGCCACAGTAAGCGCAAGAAGTAGCGATGGGGTATGGGGACAACCCTATCAGGGACCGAGCACACCATACGTTGCTCCAGCTTTGAAGTATAACGGCAAACAGGTACTGATTGTCAGAGAGGCACAAACGAATTACGGGGCGTATGAACAGTTCACGGTGAATGGCCAGATCGTTGGGTGGCTGGATAAGCGGGCTTTCAGTTCGATTAGCCCAACTTATAACAATGCAGTAAGCAAGGCCGGGGTGGTCAAGGCTGCCAGCACCGATAGTATATGGGTGAACCCGTATGCCGGTGGAGGCAACACCTATGTTGCTGCGGGAACCAAATACAATAATCAGCTGGTTCAGATTGTACGCGAAGCGAAAACGATAGATGGAACATATGAACAGTTCACGGTGAATGGCCATGTGGTTGGATGGCTGGACAAAAGGGCTTTCAGCGTCATTGGTCAGGTTAACTATAATAATGCAGTGAATAATATAGGCCAGATCAATGCAGCAAGTTATGATGGGATCTGGAGTGATCCTTATCTTGGCCCAGGGACGCCATTTGTAACTCAGGCTTCGAAGTACAACGGCAAGCAGGTGCAGATCGTTAGAGAAGCACAAACGAATTATGGGACGTATGAACAGTTCACGGTGAATGGCCACGTTGTAGGGTGGCTGGACAAAAGGGCATTCAGTACCATTGGCCAGGTTAACTATAATAATGCGGTGAATAATATAGGCCAGATCAGTGCAGCAAGTTATGATGGGATCTGGAGTGATCCTTATCTCGGTCCAGGGACGCCGTACGTGACCCAGGCTTCGAAGTACAATGGTAAGCAGGTGCAGATCGTTAGAGAGGCACAAACGAATTATGGGACGTATGAACAGTTCACGGTGAATGGTCAGGTCGTAGGTTGGTTGGATAAGAAAGCCTTTAGCTCCATTGGTCAGACTTATTATAATAATGCAGTAAATGAGGCTGGAGTGGTCAAGGCTGCGAGCTATGATAGTATATGGACAAATCCATATGCCGGTGGAGCCAACACTTATGTTGCTGCGGGAACTAAATACAACAATCAGCTGGTTCAAATCGTCCGGGAGGCGAAAACAACCTACGGTACTTACGAGCAGTTCACAACGAATGGTCAAGTCGTAGGTTGGCTGGATAAAAAAGCGTTTAGTACGATTGGCCAGGTTAATTATAATAATACAATGAATGCCGTAGGTCAGATCAATGCTGCAAGCTATGACGGGATCTGGAGCGTCCCCTATCTCGGCTCGGGTACGCCATATGTAGCTTCGGGTTCAAGCTATGATGGTCAGCAAGCGCAAATCGTCCGTGAATCTCAAACAAATTTTGGAACCTATTATCAATTTACGGTAAATGGCCGATTGATTGGCTGGTTGGACAAGAGGGCATTCAGCTCTGTGCAGAGTCTATCGGATTATACTGAAATTGATCTAAGAAAACCATCGGATATCACAGCTCAGGACATTGTGAATTTCTTTAATAAATATAATCCAAACAGCCCGCTCAAAACAGACGCCCAAAGCTTTATCAATGCTCAGAATACGTACGGCGTCAATGCACAATATCTTTTGGCACATGCCATTTTGGAAACCGGATGGGGTGAGCAATCGGATTTATATACTTATAAGCACAATCTCTACGGCTATGGTGCCTATGATGTTGCTCCATTTACATGTGGATACTATTTTCCAACAGATTCGGAGAGTATTAATTTTACAGCTTCACAGATTAGATACAATTATTTAAATGCTACGGGCATCTATTACGACAGTGCCTATGGCCCAACCTTGAAAGGAATGAATGTCAATTACGCGACCGATCCAAACTGGGCCGGCGGCATTGCAGCAATCATGCAGGAGATCAAGCCTTTAGATCCGGCATATTATGCGAATACGGCAGAGAAAGCATCATCTTCCCAAGATACGTCGACTTATCAAACAAATATTCCTGCCGGGCAGCCTGTCCCATCTGATGTGGTGATCAACTTCCCAACCGGCACGTTGGCAAATGTTGTAAACACATCATCCGTAAACATGCGGTCGTTACCCTATGTTACGACTAGCACTCTCTTAAGAAGCGTGGGTCAGAGTACCCCAGTGGCAGTACTAGGTTATAACACTGATGTACGCTATGATCCTAGTGGCTCTGATAATTACGTCTATCGATGGTATCGGGTAAGCATCGGTGGGCAAAATGGATGGATATACGGTGAGTATCTAAACATTGAGAACTTACTTCAAGTTGTAAATGTAACTAGCGGAGATTTGAATATACGTACAGATACTTCAACAAGTTCAGGCATTTTGTACAGTGTTGCAAATGGCACCTACTTGAGTCCGGTAATGAATAGTAGTGGACAGCTTGTAACAACTAGTGGATGGTACGAAGTCCATGTTCCTAACTCGCCTTCTGTAGAAGGCTGGGTATCCTCCTCTTTTGTATCTCAAATTAAGCAATAAATGTAGCACACAATATAAGTTCATCCCGAATGCTGAAATATAGCATTCGGGGTGGATTTTTTTGCTCTATTTTTATAGTGTGAGAGCCGGATCAGCCTCACTTTTTTTCTCCGGTAGAGATGATCATTTATTTCATAGCAGTCTGTCATTCTGCCGGAATTGAGTCTGACTAGGGCGAGACATGATCTGGGTCAGTTGAACGCTCCACCAGAACTATTGCCCAGCAGAATATCCTGTGTACCAAGGCCTAGAGTGTGCTTAATGCCTATTCTAAGAAGAGAGAAAGCTGCGGTATCATTACAAATATAATCACTAATGAATAATATAAGATCAAAACAATCATCTGACCCTATATTATAATCGTGAGGACAAGCTTACAATTAAATCTAAAACTACCCGATAAATGTTTTTGATAACTTGGAATTGAGCCATTTATAGGCAAAATGATCGCATAGAAATGAGCCACATGATTTCCAATTTTTAGCCCATCTTTCCTATGATAGAAAAGTAACCAGCAATTCTACATAAGGGAGAGGGAAAAAAGGATGATCGATATGGCTCTCTATGATCGTATCAAAATTATGAAGGAGGTTGAAGGCCTTTCTCAACGTGAGATTGCGAGAAATTTAGGGATTTCAAGAAATACGGTGAGTAAATATCTCAAACAGAAGGAGCCTCCGACCCTTGCGGTTCGGCAACGTTCGTACGGGAAGAAAGAATACTCAGAGGAAACTCAACGCATTCTGCCCGTCATCGATCAGTGGCTCCTTGAGGATCAAAAACACTGGGTCAAACAGAAACATACGGCGGCGAGAGTTTATCAACGATTGGTCGAAGAATACAACTTCAAAGGATCTGCCTCTAACATTCGTAAACTCGTTGCTCGGAGAAGGCAAAAACAGAAGGAGGTGTTCATCCCCCTTGAGTTTCAATTGGGCCTTCAATTCCAGTTCGACTGGGGTGAGGCGGATATCATCCTGAGCGGGCGGACGCAGAGAATCTTTTTGTTTTGTCTCCAGCTCTCATCTAGCCGTTTACGTTTTGTCCGAGCCTATGCCCATCAGAAACAGGAGGCTTTTTTGGATGGCTTTGTACACGCTTTTGAATTTCTGGGAGGTGTGCCGGTCGAAGGCCTCTTGGACAATTTGAAAACAGCCGTAGAGAAAATTCTGGAGGGCCGGCATCGCCTGGAACAGGAAGCGTTTATCGCGCTCCAGGCGCATTACGGATTCAAAGCCACATTCGCCAATCCCCGAAGGGGAAATGAAAAAGGCCGGATTGAAGGAACGGTCGGTTATGTCCGGCGTAACACACTCGTTCCTTTTCCAGACGTACAGTCCCTGGATGAGCTGAATGACTACCTTCTGGAGTGGTGCCAGAAAGAAGCGGAACACGTCCGTGTTCCGCATACCGATGAAACGGTGGCCCAGGTTTGGGCCAGGGAAAAGCTGACGCTCCATCCCCTACCGGAAACACCGTTTGAAGCCTGCCAACTGGTGTCCTGTCAGGTCAATCAGCTCTCCTTAATTCATGTGGAAACGAATCAGTATTCCGTTCCTTGCGTTTATGTGGGACAGGCCGTCTGGGTCAAGAAGTTCGTGGATCATCTGGTCATTGTGGCTCAGAATCAAGTGATCGCGGAGTATCCTCGTTCTTACGAACGAAATCAGCTGTTCACCCGTCTGGATCACTATCTGGAGGCGCTTCTGAAAAAACCGCGTGCCATCCGAGATGCGCTCCCCTTTCAGAGTCCGCAGATCCCTGAAGTTTTCCGGCAATTTCACCGCAAAATGCGTGAGGCTGAAGGCGCAGCTGGAGACCGCAAATTTATTCGACTTCTACTCCTTCACCGGGACTTGGGTATGGCCACATTGACCGAGGCACTGACCGAAGCGGAACGAAGGCAGAACTTCACGTACGAAGCGGTTTATGAAATCATTCAACAGGTGACCGGCAATGTGACTCGCCTGGCTGGCCAAACTTCGGAAGCCCTGCAGGGCTACAAGGTGAAAGTGACCGATATTAGTCAATACCGACAACTGGTAAGGGGGTGAACGAATGACCACGGAACTTTTATTAGATCATCTGACACGTCAGCTTAGAATGCCAACTCTGGCCAAACAGTACCGGTCTCTG
This sequence comes from Sporolactobacillus pectinivorans, assembly GCF_002802965.1. Lineage (NCBI taxonomy): Bacteria > Bacillati > Bacillota > Bacilli > Caryophanales > Sporolactobacillaceae > Sporolactobacillus > Sporolactobacillus pectinivorans. Next base: position 860,430 of record NZ_NXGA01000001.1, read on the forward strand.
GCACGAGAAGCGGAAGAACATAATCTGCGTTACGAGGACTACCTATTGGCCTTGCTTGAAGCTGAAGCTCAGAGCCGGGAAGAGAATCAGCGTCAGAGACGATTGAAACAGGCCCGCTTTCCCGTGCATAAAACGCTGGACACCTATGATTTCAGCCTGATGCCCAGTTTAAACCGAAATCATTTTCTTACTCTGGCGAAAGGTGAGTTCGTTCAAAAGAAAGAGAATGTGATCTTTCTCGGCAACAGCGGTACCGGAAAGACCCATCTGGCGATTGGCCTGGGTATTGAAATGATTCAAAACGGTTTTAAAACCAAATTTATCACGGCGTCTGAATTAGTCGAAGAGCTGCTTACAGCCTATGAGGAGCAGAAATTAAATGCGCTAGAGAAAAAATGGTTGAAGTTGGATGTGGTCATTGTAGATGAACTCGGCTATGTCCCCTTCTCCAAAACCGGGGCTGAGCTTCTGTTCCAATTCTTCTCAAGCCGATACGAGCGGGCCAGTCTGATTCTGACAACCAATCTGGAATTTAATGAATGGACGAGCTTGTTTGGCGATGAAAAGATGACTGCCGCACTCCTTGATCGGGTCACGCATCGCTGTCACATTCATCTGCTTAATGGGGAATCCTACCGATTCAGGCAGAGTATGAAACGGCAAGAAGACAAAGGGTAAGCCTGGAATTAGCGAAGGTTTAAGGGGGCAATGGCCCTCCCCGGGCCATTGCCCCCTTAAACCCATATTATCCCATTAATGGTATTTCAGTTTCATAAAGTGGCTCACTTTTAATGTGATCACTCTGGCTCAATATCATATTGACAAAAACAATAAAGCTATCGTGTCACATATAACCCCCATTAAGATAACTTGTCGATACCCATATTAAAGGGAATTATGTGATCAGGTTTTTAAATCATTAAAAATGAATAGAAAAAGGAAACTGAACAAGAATGCCGGTTATAATCTATCTTAAAGGTTCCCCCGGTGGCCTTTGAATTGGGTCATTACAAATCCGGCAATTAGAGCTAAGACAGCGATCAGCGATACGATGACGCCACAAAGTAAATAAATATTTGAGTAGTGCATGACAATTTTATTTACTCCATTGGTTAACGGGATAAGAATAAAGTTGCCTACAGCTTTGTTAATCTGGACAGGCCGATTATTGACAGTCGCATGCCAATTCTTGTCATAAGGTATGGAAAGGAATAAATATTGATTACGCGCGCTTGCCGTAATCTTTCCTTCAAGATAAGTACTGTTTATTTTTGATACAGTGAACTCATTTTCTTTAAGCTTGCCTATGATTGACTTGAAATCGGCCATATTTTGTTCATATAAACGAATATCCGGATTCGCAATGGATGCATTCGCCGGAATTTCTAAACGTAATTTGACCAACCCTTTGACCCCTTTCATGTCAAGAGGAATAATTCCATTATTTAGATAAGTCGGATATGAAGCAATAAATCTATTGCCTAAGAAAACCTGATAGCTGATGTTCTGTTGTATGCAATTTCTATAGTTGCTCAATTCGAAATACACGGGATTGCCGTTTTGCTGATGAAAAGTTAAAGTAAGATAACCATCTTTTAGATTATCAACTTTGCTTAATGTTCCCTTTATCAACCGCACATTGTGATATGTCTTAGCATACCTGATCGGATTGAACAGCTGTTTTCTGCTATTGCCAAGCAGCGTCCAGAATTCGTTCTGATAGTCGAAAGGATTGTCAGTGCTGTGCATTTTTGTAAAATCGCTGTTCGACAGCATTCCGGTACCCACGAAATATGGATTTCTGAAAATGTATTTTCCCGAATAGGAATAGGTTTTTTGATAATGATTGAGATTGCCTGTATTCAGCATGTCTGAATCAGAAATAACATATTTAACACCTAATAGTGTATCATCAGCGATCGTACTTCCCTGATTGTAATCAATCCAGCTCGGCCATACGGAATTGAAGGAAGTGAAGCCTAAATTTCCAAGAGCATTTCTTGTCTGAATGTTAAGACTCGAACTATAATGACTGATTCCATAATAATTGAATAAAAGCGAATCATCCAAAGCGGGCCCAAAGCGTTCATAATTTTTCTCAATGCGGAAAAAGCTTTGATCCTGATTCTGAATTCTACGGATGACCGGTTGGTTTTGATCAACGTAGTTTTTGAAACTTTGATAATCATCATGCTGTCCGTTCTCTGCAAAAGAAACTAACCCCGTTGTGATTAATTCGCCGCTAGCGATGAAAATCAGCAATGAGATGGTAAGTAGCCTGAATCGTACAGGATTTTTTGAAAGAAAGAGTAAAAATCCAGAATAGATGGCGATAACAAATAGGGACAGAATAATTTGTTTTAAACTCGTTCTGATATAACCGTAATGTAACGATAGTATCGTAAAAAACATGACCAAACTTATCCACGCAAATGCTTTAATGAAATCAGCTCTGTTCATATGGCTCAAATCCTGAACGGACTTCATTGCTAAAATAATCAATAGAAATGACATGATAAAGCTAAATCTCTGCGGAAAGCCTTGCGGTGTCCGAAACATTTGCCAAGCAATATTAAGAAGTTGAAACTGAAAGCAGGCGTATATAAAAAGCAGTAAAAAAAGCGAAATCAATTTCTCTTTGCGTGGAATTTTGTGGTTAATGAAGTACAAAACAACTAGCACTGTGATCAATAGGCCACAGTATATATTAGGTACGGCAAATTCAGTATTTTTAACCACTAATAAACTTCTGACAACGAGAAAGGGATTGATAAGCGAATGAAAAGAAAAGCTCTGATGTGTGCTGCTGCTTTTTGCAGCGGCAGTTGCAATAATGGTCGGCAGCAATAAAAACAAATTAACAAGAACCGAAAATACAGATAGTATGATATATTTTCTAAAAATAGAGGCAGACTCTCTAATATTTTTTAAATCGATATCATGTTTGAGCAGCCATATATAGATGAAATAGATGATTGAGAAAATGCACAGCATATAACCAATGTAGTAATTGAAAAGAATCGAAAGCGCCAAAGAAAAGAAGTAGGTTTTTCCCTTGTTTTCAGTGATCAATTTTTCGATACCCAAAGCGACAAATGGAAGTATGATAATATCCGTCAACCACATGACATTTGATAGATTGGTCAAATTATAGGACATGAGCGCGAAGGAACATGAAAAAATCAATATAAACGATAAGCGGACTTTGGTAAGTTTACTATGCGTGCAATAATAAAACATGGACAGCCCAGCAAGACCAACGATTAAATTGGAAATGATGTATAGAGCCGTGGGCAAACTGTCAGTTTTAAAAAACAGCAGAACAACAAAGAGCGGGTTTAAGTAATAGTAGGCAACTAATCCGCTCATGCTGCTCCCGACAGAGGCAGAAAATGAATAGACGAGATTATTAAAATGGCCGGATAAAATGCTGGTCCTAAGATAAGCCAGGAAACTGATGTATTGATATTTCAAATCCGCCTGTAAAAGTGAATACTTTCCAAACGGATAAATTTTTGTTGAGAAAAAAATGATATTTAATAAAAGGATTGGGAGGATGAAAGAAAGTACAGCAACCAAAAGCTTAGATCGATTTCGAATCATTTGCTTCACACCTGTTTCTATTAATAAATTGGTGAAACTCAATTCTCACGCAATAACAATATAATGGACTACCTGCAATAAATGCAGTCAAGCAGCATACTTATCCCGGGGATCAGTGTAGTGTTATATTTAAATTGTCTTACTTCTATGTGAACGCCAAGAAGAAATAAAAGGAATTCGCTTTGTAATGAAGATTAACATCAATACAATATAAGTTGTAACCGTAGTCCAAAGACTTAGTTTATCAATAATTGATGGCTCATATTTAACTGTAATTTTATTGTTTTCGCCTAAAGCGGAAGTCTTAATTGTTCCTCTGTGACTTACCTCGTATTTCAAAACTTGGTTATTAATTTTCAACTGATAATTTTTGTAGGCTAAAAAGGGTAGATCTATGGAATCTCCTTTTTTGACATGATTTATGGAATAAACAAGAGAATTATCATTTTGCCTTGGATTGATCGTAGAACTTTTCCCGTTAATAAATGTTCTATGTGTCATAATACTCCTATAAAGCTCTATAAATTCTATACTGTTTATTGGAAAATAGTCTTGATTTCCTGGAGTCCAATAGTAAAAAAATTGAAAATGATAGTTTTTCGAATCAATTTTATATGGATATATTGTATGATTCTGACTGGGTTTAAAATTTAATAAGCTTTGATTTTGTACACTTCTCTCAAAAGACTGAGCACTAGAGTAATAAAAGATAATCGGCAGAAAAATTGTTAAAAATATAATAAAGGCACTATTGATCTTTTTTTCTCTCGTTTTTTGGATCAGGGTAACACATATCTTTGAACAGTAAGCCGCTAAGAATAAATCAGTCAATGTGAGTAATCTCCACGGAAATTGAATGATGTTAATCGGCGTATTCTGAAATAATTTCCACGGAAAAAAGTTGCTGGACAAGATTAAAGTCAAGATACTCAAGAGATATATATTAATATATATTCTAGAAAAATTCTTAAAGAAAATCCATCCCAGCAATAGTGTTATACCCAAAAAGATGCCTAAATTAAATGGCCAAAAAGTATTAGAAAATGACAGATTAACAACATCGTTTAATCTAAGAGATTTGGTCAATAAGTCTCCGATATAGGGTTTGTTGGTACGTGTTCCTAAATATTGCTCTATAAAAGGTCCCCAGAAAATTGAGGTTGTCATTACAGTCAGAAATATTGATAAGATCAGCCATTTAAATCTCAATAGTTTACTATTTAGTTGTGTCCAACTTAAAGCTATAATAAATATTATAAAAACTACAACGATGATTGAACTTAACAAATGAGAATAGATAAGTCCAACCATCCCTACCGTCAAGTAATACCATTTTTTGTAGTCACCATATAAGGAGCAATAGATGCCTAAGAATACAACCGGCAAAAATGCAATCGCTATAGATTCACCTAGATCGAATCTCTTGAAAATATCCAGAGCTCTGTACATCGAAAGTGTGTAAACTAATGAGAAAATAACGCTTTGTAATCTGGAACGGCAAAATTTTTCCATGGAATAGTAGGAAATAATAAAAGTGAGCAAAGTCAGTATCCATAATCCTGTGTAGATGCTGTTGACAGGATTATGGACGATAAACCTTAGAATAGCAAAGGGATATATAGTCATCCATGGATAAAAGAAATTGACACCATCGCCAACTTGATTAAAAGTATAAATATTAACATTAGGAATATATGAACCGTGGAGAATGCTTTGGTAGATTTCTTCAATTCTGTTTAAATGAAAAGATAGATCATCTCCAGAAAATAGCATTCCCGTTTTATAAAATGGTCTTATGTATAAATAACTAACAAAGGCGTAAAAAAGACTTAAGATAATTTTGAATTGATACGGCTTTAATTTCTTCAGTGTTAGCATGCAAATACATCCCTCATTTTTATAACTGAAATTTTTTTATATTTTTATTCAGATACAAGCGAAAAATTAAATATTTCTTTTACTTGAAGTTTTTCTATTAAAAATAAACCATTTACTGAATGCGTAATTAATCACTACAACAAAGACATTAGCAATAATTTTTGCCAATGTCTCATTGGTTTTAAGAAAACCTACCATTAAGATCATCGAACCCAGGTCGATAAAATAAGAAAGCAGCCGGAACCAGAAGAAAGAGAATATTTCTTTAATCAGTGTTTTTGAGTTTTCCGTTTTACTTTTGAATACGTATATTTTATTTGTAATATAGGCAAATATTATAGATACAATCCATGCAATGGTGGTGGCTATTTTATAATCCATATGGAATTGAATAAGCACAAGGAAACACGCGATATTTATGATTGTCGTCAAAATACCCATGATTAAATAAAGAACGACTTCAGCGGATCGTTTCATGCAGATGTCCAATCTCCTTAACTTTTTCATCATTATACTCGTCTATAAAATACAGCGGTCTCCGCTTTGTTTCGTTAAAAATTCGTCCCAAGTATTCGCCAATAATGCCGATTGATAATAATTGAAGTCCTCCAAGAAAAAGAATGACAGTCATCAGCGAAGCATATCCGCTGACATCATTTCCAAATAATATCGTTCTGATAATAATAAATGTCATATAGATAAAAGCAAAAAAAGAAACGAAAGAACCAACAATTGAAGAAATTCGTAGTGGTGCAACTGTAAAGGAAGTGATTCCTTCAATTGCCAGATTTATTAGGCTTGCGTAATGCCACTTTGTCTTTCCGGCAGCACGCGGATCCCGGTCAAATAAAATTTCCTTTTTGTTAAAACCAATCCAACTGAACATGCCCTTAGTATAACGCTGTGATTCACGAAGTTGCCTGAGGGCATTCACAGCACGCCGATCAAGCAGGCGAAAATCGCCGGTATCTCTTTGAATTGGTATACGTGTCGTTTTTTGTAAGAGGCGATAAAATTCAGCTGATGTGAATTTTTTTAGCCAGGATTCACCCTTCCTGCTTTTTCTTTTCGCATAGACATCGTCGTAGCCCTGTTCCCAGTATTTTATCATTTCTGGAATTAGTTCGGGTGGATCTTGTAGATCTGCATCCATGAGAATGATTGCATCACCTCTCGCATAGTCCAGTCCGGCGATCATAGCAATTTCTTTCCCAAAGTTACGTGATAAGTTGACATAGGATACGCGGTGATCCAGCATGCGCATGGATTTGATTATAGAAAGTGTATTGTCTCTACTTCCATCATTCACAAATAACAATTCAAACTCGTAATTGGTCAGTGAATTAATGACATCTGCTGTGCGATGATAACACTGATCAAGGACCTCTTCTTCGTTATATGCAGGAATGAGTATTGACACAGTTTTCATGATAGCCTCCATCAAAATGAGTCGAGCTATTAATGATTATACACACTTTTGTTGATTAATGAAGTAATTTTTCGGCTTTATTGTATTGATGGCATGTCACGTGCAATCATTAAAGCATTAAAACTTCAATTATAACAATGACCTGTAACAAGCTTTTAACATATTTTTCCCTTTAAATAAAAGACTTTAATTACGATAATAATTAATGAATATAGCTTGGTGAGAGTTTACATAAAATCATTCGTCAGCTTTATTCAGAGAAAGGCGGAATCAGATGAATTAATAGAATAAAATGAAAGGAGGGAGGGTGAGCATTGACCAAATGCTTAAAAAGTGTGGCTGCAGTTTTACTGTTTTGTTCACTCTTTGCCGGGTCACTTACAGAACGGGGACAGATCATTCAGGCTGCAGCAGCGTACAGAGCTTATATCACTGCGAAGACTACAAGCGTATACATAGGCCCGGGGACTAGATATCGTTCGGCAGGCACGCTTCATGAGAATAATGGTATAACGGTTTTGGGGACAACGGGAGGCTGGACAAAGATTTCCTATAAAGGGAGCATACGTTATGTATGGGGGAAATATGTCAGGAAGGGCACTCCACCAAACCCGTTCAAATCATACAGCGCGTATGTGATACCGGTATCTCTGCAAATCCGAAATGCGGCAAGTACTCATTACAGGATGGTTCGCACGTCATATAGAGGTGCGAAAGTCACTGTTATCGGAAAAAGCGGCAATTATTCCAAAGTAGAATATGGTAGCCAGTCCGGTTATGTTCTGACAACGGACCTCAGCAACTTCAGCCCATTCAGTGCCTATGTTACAGCGTCATCATTGTGTCTGCGCGCGGGAGCAAGCACAAGAAATCGGATCATCAAGTATCTTCACGACAATGACCGGTTAACGGTATACGCCCAATATGGTAGCTGGTATTATATCAAATACGGAAATATAGTTGGTTATGCCTCTGAACAATACATAAAGAAGGGGACCCCGCCCAAACCGAAGTTTATAGCATACAGCGCCTACGTAACCACGTATACTTTGCCTGTCCGCAGTCAACCAAGTACGCATTACAAAACTGTTGCCATATTATCGATAACGAATAGGGTGACAGTAACCGGAATTACCGGCAGTTATTCCAAAGTTTCTTTCGGCAGCAAATCGGGTTACGTTGAGACAAAATATCTCAGCAGAAGCATGTTCCGCTCCTTTAACGTCTATGTAAACGTGTCAACATTGAACATGAACAAGGGTCCGGGCAATGATTATGGGCGGCCTGTAAGGTCACTCAATCGGAATAATGAGTTAACCGTGTATGGTCAGATCGGCAACTGGTACTATGTCAAATGCGGAAGCTCCTGGGGTTATGTTGCGGCACAGTCCACCAAAACAGGATATCCACCGAAAATCGTTTCGGCACCAAAACCTAAGCCGGTACCGAGCCCCAAACCGGTTCCAAAGCCGATACCACCAGTGCAGCCCAAGCCGGTGTCAACGTCGCAGTCACAGCCAGTAGTACCTGCTCCGTTTAAAACATATACAGCATACATTGGGTACGATTTTTTAAATGTTTACCAAAATCCAACGTCGAATTCTATTGTTGTCGCAACATTGCGTGAAAGAACACCTGTAACTGTAATTGGTAAAGATCAAAGTGGCAATTGGCTGAAAATCAACGATAATGGCACACAAGGATTTGTTAACAAAGCGAATTTGGATACAGATCTAAGTCACTTCGCTCCTCCGGCAGCTCTGAAATACGGTGTTGATATTTCGCACTATCAAGGCAACGTAGATTTTAATGCGCTCTATAATGCCGGGAACAGATTTGTTATCCTTAAAGCTTCAGAAGGTGCCCCTTCTGAAGGGTCTAACTCTTATTTTTATGACAGCAAATTTGCAACTTATGTTCAGCAGGTGAAGGAAGAAGCACCACGTCTTCAGCTGAACGCGTATCAGTTCTTTCGCGCTCGTAATACAAAGGATGCAGCTGCCGAAGCCGATTATTACATTTCAATACTGAAACAGGCAGGAATCAATAATTCTAATTCTATTGGATACACGTTCCTAGATGTTGAAGCAAAATCGGGTAGCACGACCCTTTTTAGTGGAATTAGTCCTAAGCAAATGTCTTTAAATATTAATGCTTTTATGGATGAAATGAAGTCGAAAGGATTCACGAAATTAGGGCTTTATTCAGGTAAGTCTTTCTATGAAACTAACATAGTTGGTTCTGGATCTCAACTTGAGAGCGGCTTACTGCTCTGGCTTGCTAGATATCGTGGCGAGGATACTAGTCAGGGTATTGGTTCGAATTATAATGTTGACCTTTGGCAATATACCAGCAATGGGTCTGTTAACGGAATCAACGGATCAGTGGACCTCGATGTCGATTATTCAAACAAATTTTAAAGTAATTTTCTCCTGTCCCGCTTTTCGGAACGGGATTTTTTTATGAAATGTTCAAGGCACAGCTCAAAGTGCTGATGTACCCACTAGATATATGAAGCACCTTGATTCCTTTACCAATGTTTCGGGATAAACTGATTGGTGAGATAGTTTAATTGTAACCAAATCTTTTATTGCAACATTAGGATATAAATACTAAAATTGCTTATTAGTAGTTTTTAATTGATGATTATATTTACATATTGAAAGGATGAATTATTAGGGAGGGAACTGCATTTGAAAAAACTTGTCAGTCAAGCGGTCATTTTAATGCTTTGTACAATTTTTAGTCTCGCAATGCTTTTTTCTCAGGTTCAGGCAAAGACAAGAATTTATCAGTATTATGTTGTGAAGACTTCAGATCTTTATAATTCAACGTCTCTTCATAAGCATAAAATCAGCACGATTGCAATCAATAATCGTCTGACTACATCAAGTAGCCGATCATCAAGCATGTATCGAGTAAAGTTTGACGGGAAAACAGGCTATGTCTATCGGAACAATCTGGCAACGAAGCCAAAGAGCGTAAAATTTTACGTGACAAAGACGACTCATCTGTACAATTCCACAAAGAGTAATAAGCGTTCGCTAACGACGATTCAGATCAATAACTCGCTCTTTACGACGAGTCCTCTTTCTTCAAGTTATTATGAAGTCCGCTATGGAAAGCAGACCGGGTATGTTTACAAAACAGATCTGTCGGCTCAGCCGAAAAATGTCAAATTTTACGTGGTGAAGACAGCTTATCTGTACAATTCCACAAATAATAATAAACGTTCGGTGGCGACGATTCAGGTCAACAATTCGCTTAATACGACGAGTCCGCTTTCGTCAAATATGTATCAGGTGCAGTATGGGAATCACAAGGGTTATGTTTTAAAAACAAATCTTTCGACGAAACCAACAGTCGTGAATTTTTACACGATAAAGGCGTCAATTCTTTATAATTCGACAGCCAAGAATAAACGCGAATGTAGCTCAATCGGGATTGACGAGCCATTGAGCACGACGAGTCCTCTTTCATCCTTCATGTTTCAGGTCAGTTACAATAATCAAAAGGGGTATGTTTATGCTGCCAGCTTGGGTAAATCGCCGGTTAATTATTCCGACAGCTATGGTGTCTCGTTGATTACCCGTTATGAAATGCTGCAGATTCCAAACCAGCAGCTTTACTCTCAATTTAAGGTTCCCAACTTTGACAGTGAAAATATAAACAATATTCCTTCGGCTACCGAGGAAAAATTGGGTAGTACCACACCTGTTGCCATGGATGTTTGGGACAGCTGGCCGCTGCTGAATACCGATGGAACACTGGCCACTTATGACGGGTACCACCTAGTTTTTGCTATGGCAGGCGCGCCAAATTCTTCAGAAAATTATATTTATCTTTTCTACCAGAAAGTTGGGGATAATTCACTGGATGCTTGGAAAAATGCAGGGCGTATTTTCAAAGGGGAAAATGCAAACGAATACGCGTTGCCGAATGATAAATATCTGGCAACTCAGGCAGAAGAATGGTCCGGTTCGGCTGTTTTGACTGCCGGCGGAAATGTCCGTTTATTTTATACTGATCGCCAGCCTTGGGATCCTGCCAACAAATTTTACGGTGATCAGATTCTGACAACCGCTCAGGTCAATATAGATACGACTAAAGATAGTCAGGGAATTCTCAGCGTGAAAAACTTAACCGGGTTGAAATCATTGTTTGCTGGGGATGGGAAGCTCTATCAAACGGCTGATCAGGGTGCCAATGTCAACGGTGATGATCATTGTTTAAGAGACCCGCATTATATCGAAGATAATGATGGAACAAAATATCTTGTCTTTGAAGGTAATACGGGCACTGACGATGGTTATCAAGGAGAGCCTTCCCTGTATAATCAGGCATATTACGGCGGGAATAATACATTCTTCAAAAATGAACAGAAAAGCCTTCTGTCTGGCAGTGAGAAAGGATATGCTTCACTTGCCAATGGAGCCATCGGCTTGGTTAAACTGGACAGTAATTATAATGTTGTCGGTGTTGAAAAGCCTTTAATTGTTTCTAATCTTGTATCTGATGAAATTGAGCGCCCAAATATTTTCCAGCTGAATGGAAAATGGTATCTATTTACGGTTACACGGGGAAATCGGTTTGCGTCACCTTTGTTTACCAATAACATGGTCTATATGCTTGGTTTTGTTGCCGACCATCTTCAGGGACCGTACCTTCCCCTGAACGGGACTGGGCTAGTTCTGGCATCGCATGAAGCACTGGACAGCCGGACTTTTACTTATTCTTATTTCAATGTTCTTCCGGACATTAAGAATTTAAAAACAAATGGAGGTCCGACCAATGTTGTCATCACCGGCTATATGACAAATCGCGGGCTACCGGGTAATGATCGTTCAACGTTTGCCCCCAGTTTCCTGCTGACCATCGATGGGGATAAAACCTCAGTGCGGTCTCAGGATATTCTGAATCAGGGACAATTGACTGTGGACAATGCTTCGGCAGCACCTGTTTCATCGGGAGGCACGGGTACTGGAAACAGCTCCGGCAGTTCCAACAGTTCTGGCGATTCCAGCGGAAGTTCGTATTAATGGACGGTTTAAAATAATTAAGTCGCATAGTCGATTAAATAAAAAAAAGATGATCCCGCTGAAATGGGATCATCTTTTTAGTCTGAAAATGGGGGGTAAAAACTATTATATTTTCTTTGCCTTATTGTCCTTCAGATTAGGCAGGGCGATTCCGATATATGCACTTAACTTGTTTGCAAGACGAAACTTCGACACTGGTGCCTGTTAATTGTCATTAATTCGCATCAAACCATGCTGAATTTATTCAGGGCAACCAATCGTTATCTAGTGAGCACAGAATCGTTCGCGGCCTTCACTATCAATTGAATCCGAAATGTCAGATGAAACTGCTGCGGGCATTGACCGGTACTATTCTTGATGTTATGGTTGATATCTGTAAGGGCTCACCCACTTTTGGCAAATGGGGTGGATTCATTCTTAGTGAATACAATCGATGGCAGTTACTGATTCCAAAGGGTTTTGCCATGGCTTCTGTACCCTGACTCCGAATGTCAATGTGTTCTATAAGGTGGATGAATACCATGCACCGGAACAGGATCGTGGCATTATGTGGAATGATCCGGATATAGGCATTGATTGGCCGGTCAGCGATCCAATTCTCTCAGAAAAAGATCAGTACCACCCTTTACTTAAAAATGCGGAGATTAATTTTGAAATGGGGGTCGAAGACTGATGAAACTGCTTGTAGCTGGAGGTGCCGGTTTTATCGGCAGCAACTTCGTCCATCATATGATTAAATTCCATCCTGAAGATACAATTGTTAATTATGACTTACTTACATATGCAGGAAATTTGGAAAATCTGCAGGATGTTGAAGATCGTCCAAACTATCATTTCATTCATGGAGATATCTGTAACCGTGAACTACTGGAGTACGTGATTGATCAGTTTGCTATCGATACAGTTGTTAACTTTGCTGCAGAATCGCATGTCGATCGCAGTATCACTGAACCCGATCTATTTGTAAAGTCAAATGTACTTGGTACACAAACTTTGCTCGATGTAGCGAAAAGCAAGAATGTGGAAAAGTATCTTCAGATCTCGACGGATGAAGTGTATGGTTCTCTGGGATCCGAGGGCTATTTTTCAGAAACAACTGCTTTAGCCCCAAACAGTCCTTATTCGGCGAGCAAAGCTTCTGCAGACCTAATGGTTCGTGCTTATTATAAAACCTATGGTATGAACGTGAATATCACACGCTGCTCAAACAACTACGGCCCGTATCACTTCCCGGAGAAACTAATCCCGTTGGTTGTGACGAATGCGTTGGAGGGCAAAGAACTTCCGGTCTATGGTGACGGTAAGAATATCCGTGACTGGCTCTATGTTAAGGATCATTGCTCAGCGATTGATTTGGTACTTCACAAGGGTAAGCCAGGAGAAGTCTATAATGTTGGTGGTCACAATGAGAAGCGGAATATTGATATCGTTGAATTGATCGTGGATACACTTGGAAAATCCCGTGGTTTGATCAAACATGTTTCGGACCGTCTTGGTCATGATCGCCGTTATGCGATTGATCCGACAAAAATTGAAACGGAATTTGGCTGGAAACCGCAATACAACTTCGAGAAAGGGATTAAAGAAACGATACAATGGTATCTCGATCATGAAGACTGGTGGCGCAAGATCAAGTCTGGTGAGTATATGAATTATTATAAGAAGCAGTATGGAGCTAGAAGTTAGGTCAAATAAAGTTGTTGTGACGAAGGCTCATGGTCGATTTGGTATGGAACGTTCCTTAATGTTTTGAATAAAGGGAATGAAATATATGATTTGGTTCATCAGATTGTCACCTTCAAAGCTATCTTTCCAATCGTAAAAACATGCAATTTTAAAAGGGCTGTACCGATGCTACTGAGAATGAACCAATTTTAAGAACGGCGGCATAGAGACCGAACTTTTTTAAAAATCATTCGATTTTGTCTGAATTCCACTTTGACAATTTAAAGGCTGAATCATAGCGGATCAGATCACTTTAATGAGAACCGTTATTTTTTAAGGAACTCTTGGGTCAGGGGAGGAGAGATAGGTAAGTTGGGCTAGATGACAAATACGATTTGCCTCTAGATTGACGGCTATCTATCCTGGTCTATACTAAAAAACCAAGTGATAGATTAAGAAATCACTTCACAATCGAAGATACAAATCACGAGATGTAATCCTAATTAAAGCTGTGCCATAACACTCTGTGCAGCACGATAATACTTAATCGTTCAGTAGTTTCAAACAGAGCTGAAAGACAAACAAATCGTCAGGATCTGAAAGGGATCTTCCTGACAGATGTTCTATTTTCTGGATTCGGTAGATGAGGGACTGACGCTGAAGGGAAAGCACGCGGGCGGCCTGGCTGACGTTTCCCTTGCAATTGATGTAGCATTTCAATGTTGGAAGCAGGTCTAGGCCGTGCTCTCCCTGATAAGCAATGAGCTGGCCGAGTGTATTTTGTACCAATTCATTTGCCGCCTCATTTCTTGACAGGGCTTCGAGTGCGCGGTAGAAGGCGGTTTCGGAATAAATCATCCGATGCCCGGGCCCTTGATACTTTCTACCGATCTCCAGAGCAGTCTTTGCTTGGGAGAAATGGTTAGGCAGCGATGGAATGCTGCCCGGACGGTCGTCAATTCCCCAGGAAAAAGCCGGGAAATCAGCGTCAGCCAGTCGTTTTGTTACCTGGTCCAAGAACAGGATGAAGTCTTTCCGGCCATCATCCTTCGTTTCCAAAAAGATAACCAGCAATTCTTCATAAAAAGCACAGAAAGTCTTTCTTTCTAGATCTGAGGAGCATACAAGAATCAGCTCCTCAACTTTAGGTTTTGCGAGATACCGCTGGTTTTTGCTCGAATCGCTTTCTGGCTGACCAAGAATCACGATAAACGTGTCCGAAAGCGCTATTCCATAGGAAGAAGCCTTCATCTCCAGCTCTTTCGAATCGTCCCATTTTCCCTGAATCAACTGGCTTAAAAATGCCGCTTTTTCTTCCTGAATCTTCTCGGAGTGTGGTTGTTCCATTTTAAACCACAAATTAAGAGGGGTCACCGCTTGGTCAAGAGTGGTGTCAGGAATTGGCAGTAATGCCGGTCTATCAGTCGTCATGATGAGGGAAACATTTTGCTGGTTTAACGTTTGAAAAGGAAAGATCTGAAAGGTTGTCTTCCGAATCTTTTGCCATTTACTGGCTTCGCCGGTGCCGGTTGGAGGGGCTTCGTCCAAGAAATCAGGATTAAAATATTCCTCCCTTGCCTGTCCTGTTGGTAAAATTACTGTCCCAGTTCCATCTTGACGGAGAGCAACCTTTATGCCGAAAACGGCCGCCATCGCTTGGAGAGCATCACGGATGGACCGCCCGTCCAGAAAGAACCTGAGCATTTCCCTTTGGAGATCGTCGACGTTATGCTGGGAGAGCTGTTCCCACTGATGAATTCCTGAAATAATCGATTTAATGACATCGGAAAAACGAATTTCCCACGGTAAAGTGATCAGCGGGAAATTGTTCTCTACAGCAAAAGTGAGGACGACCCGAGGAATATGGTGTATATATCCGCCGATAGCAATCGCCAAAGCCGCCGCACCGGAATCACGGATTTCTTTAACAAATGACAGGAAGATCTGTTCATCCTGACATCCGATCGCTGTCGTCAGGACAAACTCGTTCTTTCTCACAAAACGTTCAACCGGGAGCTCGATCACGGAAACCGATTCGACAGGCTGTGTTTCCAGCACGTTCTGTCCCGAAAGAACAACCGCTTTGGCCATTAACGAATGAGATAGGATATGGCTGAGCGTATAATTCATTGATCAGGACTCCCCGAAACGTGATTTGTCAAAAAACATGCCGAATGATAGAAAAAGATCCGTATCGGTTGCTCTTATTATAATAGAAAAATACTGAAAATAACATTAATTAACCATGTAGTGCTGTTAACGCTGACTTTTGTTTCATGAATTTGTGAAAAAGTTAGCTATTCGTCAACTTATCTCTAAAAAGTGACAAAAAATTCAGCTGAATTTTCATACAAATTGAACAATAGTTTTTAACTTTGTGTTCATTTACACTTAAAGTAATCTTTTATAACATCAGATGTCATAAGTTTATACAATGGAAAACGGTTGAGCAAATAATTAATGGGAAAAGGAGCGAAAAAGGCCGGTATTGGTACGCAGACGGTATGAACCGGAGAGAAGGTGGCCCTTGTGCCATTTTGCGACACATGTTTCGGTGATCGTCAGTGTGGCGTATAACTATGACGACATGGACGAATGGTACGATGTCGCAATCGGGAAGAAAACGGGTCACATCTACGGATGGAACTCGAACCCGACGGTGCAGCCGTTTGAAAGCAGGATGAAGGCACTTGAGGGAGCGGAGAATGCGTATTTCTAAAGGCATTGAAAACACAGAAGATCTGGCTGACGATCTAAGACAGGCCTTTGAACAGCTGGAAGAAACGGATAACGGTTAGTTATTTTTTATTTTTCTATATCATCTATTATCAAAAAATTCATGTTATTAAAGGATTTTTATTCAACTTACATACTCAGGAGGGGATTATATGGCTGATTCGAAGTTAAAGAAGGGCTATCTTTCAATGATTGAAGTTCTTGCCCTGTCTGTATCCATTGTTGCGCCGACCATGGCCATGGCTTTTAATACGGCTCCGACAGCAGGCGTTGCCGGGACAGCCGTTCCGCTATCCTTTTTACTTGGTACGATAGCGATGATTCTTGTCGGCGTGTCTTTCGTTGAATTTTCCAAGCGGATTCCGCATTCCGGATCCGTCTATGCTTATAATACCAAGGGATTCGGGCCCAAAACAGGCTTCGTCTCTGGCTGGTCGCTTGCGGCGACCTATTTTTGTTATTCCGCTGGATGCGCAGCGCTGTTTGGTAATTTTGCAAATGTTTTTTTGCTTCACTTTGGCATCCACGTACCGGAATGGATCCTTGTAATGGTTGGCATATTTCTGGTCTGGTTTTTCTCTTACCGCGACATTCGTCTTTCCACGCGGGCAGCGCTGATGCTTGAATGCATTTCCATTGTCGTAGTCCTTATTCTCTGCTTCATTGTTGTTGGAAAAGGTGGGAGCTCCGGAAACAACCTGACACCATTTACCACGGGAACAGCGGGGATCTCAGGTATTGGTGCCGGCATGATTTTTGCCATCCTGTCATTTGCCGGATTTGAAGGGGCATCGACTCTGGCAGAAGAGGCGAAGAATCCCAAAAGGGCAATTCCTGTTGCGATCCTGGGGACGGTAATCATGGCTGGTATTTTCTATGTCTTTGTCAGTTATGCCCAAGTCATTGGCTTCGGCGTAGATCATATTGCAAAATTGTCGGGCTCCAATGCACCACTGGATGTTCTTGCGTCGCGTTATGTGAACAGCGTGATGGGCACATTCATTGATTTCGCTGCGATGATCAGCGCGTTTGCCTGCTCTCTCGGGTCGGCCAATGCGGGGTCAAGAATACTGTTCGCGCTGGGACGTGACAAAACTATTCCTGAATTTTTAAGCTATGTTCATCCGAAGCACGGGACGCCGGTAAATGCAGTAAATACCATCAGCCTTTTCACACTTGTCCTTTATCTTGTGATCGGACTGTCAGCGGGTGCATCGAATTTCTACGCCTACTTCGGAACCATCGGCACCTTCACCTTGCTTTTTGCTTACATCATGGTCAATCTGGCGGCGATTCGTTACTTTCGCAGAAACAAGGATGAAAATTATTCGGTAATCCGCCATCTAGTCATCCCGATTCTTGGCTTTCTGTCACTGCTCTGGCCGATCTATGGGAATGTGTATCCGGTTCCGTCTTTCCCGTTTAATATTTTCCCGTATATTGCAGCGGCATGGATTATACTCGGGATTGTTATCATTGCCGTAAAGTTGTCCAAGAATCCGGAGTTTGCCTCCCATATCGGAGGCTGAAGACCACCTTATGAGTAAAATGACGAGAAAGAAAGCAGGGAGGAGATACAAATGGAAATTGATGACGTCGTACGTCTGGCGAAAAAAGAAGGCGTACAGCTTGTTGAATTCTTATATGTCGATAACAGCGGTATTGCCCGGGGTAAAGTGACACATGTGGATCACCTTAAGGGGCGAATGATCAGCGGAATCGGGCTGACTCCGGCCATGATGGCGATGAACGTATTTGATCATCTGCAACCGATTCCTGAGATGACAGCGGTCGGCGAGGTTCGTCTGATGCCGGATCCTGAGTCGTTCCGCGTGCTGCCTTATCATCCGAAGGTCGCGGCCGTGATGTGCGATCAGATCAGTCTGAATCATGAGCCATGGGCTGCATGCCCGCGCAGCTTTCTGAAATCCATCATCAGACAGGCGGAAAACATGGGCATTACAGTCAGGGCGACATATGAGGATGAGTTCACACTGGCAAGACTCAATGAGGAAGGAAAGCATGTCCCAATCGACGAGTCACTTTGTTTCAGTGCGGCCGGCATGGTGGCGGGGAATCCCGTTATTCTGGATATCGTCAGCGCGCTGAAGGATCAGGGAATCCAGCCGGAACAGTATTATCCGGAATTAGGTTTCGGGCAGCACGAACTGTCCATCAGCGCGACGGACCTTCTGACCGCCGCCGATAATCAGGTCATTTTCCGGGAAACGGTCAAGGCTATTGCACGTCAGCACGGGATCATCGCGAGCTTCGCTCCGAAGCCGTTCGTTGATCAGGCAGGAAACGGCGGCCATATCCATTTTAGTATCTGGGATAAGGAGAGCAGCAAAAATCTATTCTGGGATGCAGATGATCCGCTCAAGTTGAGCGAGATCGGCTACCAGTTTGCGGCCGGCGTTCTGCACCACCTCAAAGGGCTCGTTGCGCTGACCTGTGCCAGCGTCAATTCGTACCGTCGTCTCCAACCCGGATCATGGAGCTCTGCCTATGCGGCCTTTGGAAAGGACAATCGTGAAGCGGCGCTGCGTATCGCCTCGACTTTTTGGGGCAACGAAGAAAAATCAATGAACATTGAATTGAAGGCGAGCGACTCTACAGCGAATCCGTATCTGGCACTCGGAGCGATGATCGCCTCCGGGCTTGACGGTGTCAAAAACAAATGGCATCCGGGGGATTATGTGGATGTGGATCCCGGGACTCTGACCGATGAAGAACGTGCGAGACTGGGCATTAAGAAGCTGCCTTCGAGCCTTCTCGAAGCGCTGGAGGCATTGAGGACGGATTCTTTTTTCGCCGATACGTTGGGTGATCTGCTGTTTCGATCCTATACGGCGGTTAAAAAATCCGAATATGACATGTTTGCCAGGCATGATGTACCGTTTGAGCTGAACTACCACTTCGCGAAATATTGAAGTATAAAGAATAAAATTTTAACCTGAGTGGATCATGTGAGGGATGGAAGGAGCTATTATGTCCGACTTACTGAAAGGCATTCCAGTAATTGATCACCATTGCCATGCGATCGTTGATGAAAAACGTCAGAGTGATACGGAAGCGCTGCTGCGCGTGACGTCGGAGGCACCCGTGACCTACTCGGCTGCCGATCTGAAGGAACGTCTTGCCTGGCAGGCGGTCAAGGTCATTGTTGGACGCTATACCGATGGGCAGTGTCCGAGTGGGGAAAGCATTCCCGGACTGTTGGCGCAGCAGGATTACGCGGCGTACTGCCGTACTTTGTTTCAGGACGCCGGCTATCAGGCATTGCTTTTGGATACGGGTTTTGCGCCGGAGTCGGCCGCTTCCCTGAAGAAAATCGCTTCGTTGACGGGTGCGCAGACCTATCCGATTTTTCGTCTTGAAAAAGTCCTGGAAGAGGAATTTGAAAGAAAGAAAACTTTTACTGATTGGTGGGAAGCGGTGATCAGTCGCGTCAGAACAGCCCGGGAAAGCGGCTATATCGGTGCGAAATCCATTGCTGCTTACCGATCCGGACTGCAGATCCATGAGGTTGACATTGATACTGCGAAGGAAGCCTTTCAAAGGTGGAAACATTCAGGAGAGAAGCGGCTGACTGAAGCAGATCTGATCAATTTTGGTGTCTGGCATGCGGCCGGGGATCTCGCCCGGCAGGCACTGCCCCTGCAGTTCCATACCGGGTACGGCGATCCCGATACGGATCTAAGGCAGGGAAATCCGCTGCTCTTGCGCGGATTTATTGAAAAATACACACCGCTCGGACTTTCCATTGTGCTGCTGCATTGTTACCCGTACCATCGTGAAGCGGGTTACCTTGCCAGCGTCTATAATCATGTCTTCTTCGACACTTCACTGATTGTGCCGCTCGGCCTTAGTTCAGCCAGACGGGTTGTGGCGGAGGCTTTGGAGCTGGCCCCCTATTCAAGATACCTGTTTGCATCGGACGCGCATACACGGCCGGAAATGTTTGCGTTGGCGGCTGAAGTCTTCCGGGATGCATTTGAAGCGCACCTGAACGATACTTTGGTGGTCCGATATACCAGCCGCGAAGTGAGGGAGCACTGGGCAAGTCTCGTTTGCGGGATGAACGCAAGACGGCTCTATCTGGACGAGGCATGATGATCTGATTGCAGCGGTTCCTTAGGATGAAGGGATTGCTGCATATTTTTTATTAGCTGAGATAGGAGCTGAACGAATTGATGATGAACAAAGCCGTTATCGGCGTTACAGGTTATGATGTTTCTGAAGAAGAAGGGTACGGCGGCAAACTGCGGGGAAATATCGGACAGGGCTTTAGTGTCATCGGTCATGACTACCTGCAGTGTGTGGAACGGGCAGGTGGTATTCCAGTTGGTCTGCCAGTTCTTTCCGACAGCGATCTTTCCATTGTGTCATCATTGGACGCTATTGTTTTAACAGGAGGTGAGGATGTCGATCCGCGTCTGTTCAGGGAAAACGTGGATCACCGTATGGGCAGGATCTGCCCTGAAAGGGATCATTTTGAACTGAAGCTTATTGAGTACGCGCTTAAAGAGAACAAACCGATTCTTGCCATTTGCAGGGGCATGCAGCTATTAAATGTCTATTTTGGTGGATCCTTATATAAAGACATCTCCGATAAGGGGAAGGTCCTGACGCACAACTTTGAAAATAACCCGCGCTGGTATTGCGCCCATTCCGTCCGGCTGATGCATCCGGTTTTAAGAGACTTGTACGGATCAGATGAGATTGACGTCAATAGCTATCACCACATGGCGATAAACCGGCTGGGGGCGGGTTTGGAAATAGCAGCCGAATCCTCGGACGGAATTGTCGAGGCGATGGTGCACCGGAAATTCAAGGATATTCTAGCCGTACAGTGGCACCCGGAAATGATGTCTGTTAAATATGAAGAAGGCTTATTGCCCTTTCAATGGCTGATACAGGCTGTAAAAGCAGAGAGAGACAAATGTTTTAGATAAAAAGGGAGCATTTACTGCCTGGAAAATGCGTGCATAGAAATCATTCATGCCCATGGTGAAAAACGAACGGATTTTCTCAATTCCAGTGACTGGATAAGCTGATTCACGTAATATTTGAATGGTCCGTTGATAGATACGTAAAAGGTCCGGAAAATGGCTTGCTGTTGCCATTTCCGGACCTTTTTATCCGTTCTGTATTTCCCCAACCCAGTCCCGTGTTACGTCGCTCCGTGTGTGTCAAAAATAACCCTTGTCCTTATTTGATTTGTCATGGTTAAAGTAAGGCTATTCGATTTTTCTGTATGAAATAACGTGTCAGAAAATATAACAAAAATAAATTATTTTTTGATCAACAGGTTTAGAATGTTGTCAAAGGTTAGTTTGTTCATAGACCAAACTAACTAAAATGGTGGAAAGAAGGGCTGCTTTGAAAACGGGAAATATGGATTTGATCAGAAACATTAACCGGCAGCGTGTTCTGGATGTTATTAAACATTTTCAACCTGTTAGCAGAGCCGTGATCTCGAGAAAGCTTTCATTAAGTCGCTCAACCGTATCCATGATTGTTAATGACTTAATTGAAGATCATTCGGTTGTTGAACTTGGAATGGGTGAATCGACAATGAACGGCGGCAGGAAGGGGACGATGCTCGGTTTTAATCCGCGGTCTGCTTTTGGCATCGGTATTGATCTGCAGGGCGGAAGTTCTCGCATCGTGTTGGCGGATTTAGACGGGAACGTGACTATTTCTCACAGTTTTACCTTTGATCGGGATTTGGGAAAGTTCAAAACGCTTCTGAAAAAATTTCTAAGTAGCTTATCGGATGAAATGACTCACCTGGTCGGTATTGGAATTTCTGTACCCTCCATTGTGAAAGACCATGAAATTGTTGTTGATGCACCATCTCTTGGCTGGCAAAATCTCAATTTGGCGGAAGAACTATCAGATGTCACGAATCTTAATCTGTTCACTATCAATGACGTGAATGCTGCGGCATTTGGTGAAAGATGGTTGGGGCAGGACAGACAGATTGACAATTTATTTTACCTGTCAATCGGTACCGGTGTCGGATCGGCTATTATTGCGAATGGTGGATGGGTATCCGGTGCTGATCAGGCTGCAGGAGAAATCGGCTACATGCTTGAGAATAAAGATGTTAATCAGCACGATACGTATGTTGTCGGGCAATTCGGAACGTTTGAAAAAAAAGTTACTTCTTTACTTGCCGCTAAGAAGACGACGCCTGAGATACGTAACGAGCTGGTCACTCAATTATCTGTCGCCTTTGCCAATATATCCAGTCTGCTGAATCCCGAAAAAATCATTATTGGCGGTCCGTATCAACAGAAGCTGGAACCATTAATCGGAGAAATTCAGAAAAAAGTGCAGCAATATAGCCCACTGCCTGCTGAGATAGCCTACTCTGCTTTGGGGTGGGATGCAGCGGCAATCGGTGCTTTGGAAGGTTTATATCACTATCTCCGGGATCAGACAATCAATTAATCATTTTTGAGAGGGTGAATCGTAATGGAAAAGTCAGGCAATGGGTTGGTTCGCAGTATTGGCACAATGCAGGCAACAGCGATTAATATGTCTCAGATGATGGGTGCCGGGCCTTTTATTACTATCCCCATTATTCTGACAACCATGGGGGGCCCGCAGGCAATGTTTGGATGGATTGCCGGTGCCTTGCTTGCTTTGCTTGATGGACTCGTCTGGAGTGAGCTGGGCTCAACGTTACCTGGAGAAGGCGGTACGTATATTTATTTGCGTGAAGCGTTCCAGTATCGCACAGGCAAATTGATGCCGTTTCTTTTTATTTGGTCAACATTAATTGCAACGCCAATGATGATGGCAACAGGCGCGATTGGGCTGGCCAATTATTTTGGCTATTTCTTTCCGCACATTACACCGCTCGAAACAAAACTTGTTGCCGTTGCAGTAACTATAATAACCATTGCACTACTTTATCGCCGCGTGAATTCAGTAGCTAAAATATCAACAATACTGTGGATCGGTATGATTGTAACTGTCGTCATGGTCATTGGTACCGGGCTGACTCACTTCAATCCTCAGCTCGCCTTTAATTTTCCAAAAAATGCTTTTGCACCGGCCAGCTTTTTTACCGGTCTTGGAGCAGGAATGCTATTATCGATTTATGATTATATGGGCTATTATACCAGCTGTTATCTGGGTGATGAAGTGAAGAATCCCGGACGAACGATTCCGCGTGTTGTCACTCTGTCAATTCTGCTTGTTGCAGTGATTGACTTAATGATGAATATCGGAATTATTGGCGTTGTTCCATGGCAGACAGCGATGAAGAGTACGAATATCGGCAGCCAGCTCATGGGACATATTTGGGGAACACCGGGAGCAGTGATTATTACGCTACTGATTATCTGGACATGTTTTGCGTCCGTATACACTGGCTTGCTCGGCGCTTCACGTCTGCCCTATAATGCGGCTAAAGACGGGCTATTTTTCAAAGTATTTGCGAAGCTGCATCCAAAGTATCAATTTCCAAATGTCTCCTTGCTCATTATGGGTATTGTCATGGCCATTTGCTGTTTCTTTGACCTTTCAACGATTATCAACGCCTTAATGGCACTGATTATTGTTGTTCAGTTTATGGGCCAGATTGTTGCACTGACTGTTCTGCGCAAACGCCGTCCGGACTTGAAGCGTCCCTACAAACAATGGCTGTATCCCATTCCAAGCATCATTGCCTTTATTGGCTGGGGCTATGTCTTCTATTCATCAGGCTGGTCGGCAATCACTCTTGCCGTTGTCTGGACGGTCATTGGTATTGGTGTATTTTTGGTCTGGGCTCATCTGCATTCTGAATGGCCATTTGGTCAGAAAAAGATTCAGGAGGCATTTAAAAGTCTGGAACAATAATTAATCGGTACAAAAATAGAAAAGGGTAAAACTGTAATAGAGGGTGAACGTGCGATGAGTCAAACGGAGGTTATCCTGGCTTATGATTTTGGTGGGACAAAGGTGGGTGCCGCGCTGGCAGATAAAAATCGTAGGATTATAAAAAAAACTAGAATCAAATCGTCAGGAGTACCTGTCGCTGTTCTGCTTCGCCGTGTCGTTGAAATGGGGAACGCTTTGCTTGAGAGTGTCAATGATTGCATGCTGGTCGCTGTCGGAGTCAGCATGTGCGGTGTTGTTTTTAAAGATCATATTGAGCTTGCACCCAATCTGTCCGGAATCGAAGAGCTGAATGTTCGCCGGATGCTGATTGACGCATTTCATGTCAGAGTTGTGATGGAGAATGATGTTCTGGCTGCGACACTGGTCGAATTACGGCGGGGAAATCTAAAGGGGACGGATTATGGTTTGTACGTTAATTTTGGCACAGGCATCGCGGCAGGTTTTACAGCGGGAAACAGCATCATGAGAGGCCATCAGGGGGCAGCCGGTGAAATTGGTTATTTAATGAAGAGCAGGGATGATACGGCTACTTTTAAGTCCGGTCATGCCTCTTTTGAAGAGTTTTCCAGTGGCGCCGGCGTTGAAAAACGTTTTTCTGAGGATTATGGCAGAACACGGACTGCCAAAGAAATATTTGAAACGAGCCAATCAGGTACAGAAATAGGAAAGTTTGTGTCAGAGGTTTGCAGTGAAATAGGTTATCAGATCGCTAATTTGGCGGTGATGTGGAACCCGGAAAAAATCGTTATCGGCGGAGGCATGGCGGCTTCCTTTGCCCAGCTTCAAGGTGCGATTCTAAAGAAACTTCATGAGAATGTGCCGTATCCTCCTGAATTAGTCCGCTCCTATTTCTTGCAGGACGCTAGTTTGTATGGAGCCATAGAATTGGCGCTTTCCGAAGAGCAATAACAAGATTTTACTCTGTTTCAGAATGTTTGGCCGAATGATACTTTTGTTATTTTTCCATTGAAATAAAAATCCGTCTGGAGCTGTTCATGTTTTTCTTCCCATACACAGAGCGGGAGATGAGTTACGCCTTGAATTTTGGAAGGAGGGGCCGCAAATGTTCCGTTTAGACCTGGATTTGCGATATATTGCTCAAAGAACACGTACATTCAGGCAGGAATATGCGCATGTGAAGAGCGACAGCGGAGTTTCAGGATTAAGGTCTTTGGATCTTGCGCTCAGAAAATTTCTGAAAGAAAAACAGTAAGATTCGGTTGCTGAAGATCAATGCGTTAAAATTAAATCTTATGATATAGAAACACGTGACAGATTTTCGATCACTGCCCGGTGGTATACAAAACAGGAGTGTCCAAAGCAGCGTGCGGTACTTTACATTCATGGCGGCGGTATGATTATCGGGATAGCTGCAGATTCAGATGCTATGGTTTCAAAATACGTGGCTTCGATCGAGATTAATATGCTTTCTGTCGATTATCGCCTGTCACCGGAATATCCTTATCCAATTCTTGTCTACGATTGTTTTGACGCTTTGAAATGGCTGGTGAAGCATGCCCCGGAGTTGAAAGCGGAGCTTGACCTTTTCAGAAATGAGGACATCGCTTTTGGCTTGGATTTATTGAAAGCCGAAGTATCAGTGGAGATGAACCTGATCCGAGGGGTTCCGCATTCTTTTGATTCTCTTGCGCCCAATGCCCCGGTTCCGCAACGTGCGTTTAACGAAAGATGCCGGGTTCTGATGTCATAATTTTTTGAAATGCAATGATAAGAAAAGTCCGGAGTGAAATATTGATTCTTCACTCCGGACTTTTAATTTATGCTCTTTTGTTTTCCACAACGATCAAATGATTCATAAAAAATCTGCTGTCAATTTGTAAAATACTGTTTAATCACGTTTTGCAGTTGTCCCGGGTCAAGGACGATCTCACTGTTGTTTGCTTTCAGAATATCATCATACATGGTCACGCTGCTGCCTTTGACCTGACGGTATTTGATCTGCTGCTCTGGGTGGAAGTCACCTTTGACACCCAGTCCGATGCTGATCATGTCATCCGTTGTCATATTGGTTGCAACGAGGAATTTTGATAATGAACCGGCAAGTGCCGGGAACCTTGTCACATTGGCAGGACTCATCATTTTTTTGGCGATGCCAACCAGTGCGGCCTGCTGCAGCTGCTGGCGCCCATAGTCCGTACCAGGCAGCGAGTAGCGTTCATGGGTAATTTCTGTAACCATTTTTCCGTCGAGAGCATGTGTACCGGCTGTAAATGTTTTCCCCATATCTTCCGGATACCAAGGATGGGTCAGCGTTACATTGAATGGCAGAGTCATGTCGATACCGCCAATCGCGTCGACCATGTACTGCAGTCCCCAATAATTGGTTTCTGCGTAATAATTGATCGGAACTCCGGTCAGACTGGAGATTGAATTGACCGCTTCAATAATGCCCTGTTTTGAACCATGTTCGACTTGGGCTATGTATTGAACACTGGTGAGCTTCGTGTACCCGTGCCCCTGCATGTAAACGCGCGTATCCCGTGGAATACTCAGCATATTGTAGGTGTGGTTGTTCAGATCGGCATGGATCAGCACCATCGAATCGGTATGACCCGCGATATCTCCCTTCCGCACATCAGATCCGATCAGCAGGACATTAAAGGTACCGGACTTCTGTTTGTATTTGCTGTTACCGCCTGTTCCGATGATCGTTAAATTTTTAAAATGATTGGCCGGTTTCAGTGAATAATATTTATAGAAACCAAAGCTGGTTCCGGCAACAATCAAAACAAGCAGAATAATCAGAGTGTAGCGCAAAATTCTGTGACGTTTTTTTGATCTCTTTAAACCGCTTCTTGATTCATTTGTCTCTCTGGCCATATTTTTAAACCCCTCGCTTTTTTGATTAAACCTCTGCAGACAGAACCCTTATTTGCCCCTGCGGCCGACAATCTCACTTGAAACGAATTGTTTTACCTGTCCATTGTATAACAATTAGATGACAGAAAATAGATAGTATGCGGATTTATGAAGGATTGCAAGCAATAGTATTCCTTTTTTATACAAAATTATGTAAAAGCACAGATATAAATGTAATCTAATCCAAAACGGTTTGTTACATGCCTGTTACAGGTCTGTTATATAAAACTGGTAAATTTAAGCTATTAGGAAAAGAGGTATACGGGCACATGAAAAGAATATTAATGACTCTAGCCGTTGTTATTTTAATCATATCAGGTATATCCACTCCAGCGGCGGAAGCGAAAACCCGCATTCAAACAATGACAGTTTCAGCCACAGCGTATTGTGAAATGGGAAGAACTGCAACCGGCTATAATTTGAGAAAATATCCGAATGCTAAAGAAATAGCTGTTGATCCGCGTTATATTCCACTTGGTTCCAAAGTGTATGTCCCAGGATACGGAACAGCGATTGCCAGAGATACTGGTGGAGCCATAAAGGGCAGAATTATTGATGTTCACTTTAAATCGTATCACCAGGCCATCATGTGGGGAAGAAAGCATTTAAAAATAAAAGTATATCGATGATCCGTTCATATTAAAAGAAAGAATAGGAGAGAAAAGTGGGATACTTTTCTCTCCTATTCTTTTAGATTAAGCTTCAACTCCAATCATCAGTTCAGTCATTCTTTTATTCTCAATCAAACCAGTCTTCAATAATGCGGAGAAGCAGATACTGGCGTTTGCGGAGACTGAGAAGGGAAAAATAGTTTTCAAGTTCTGTGAAAACTTGCTTTTCAACCGGATCAGAGAGTTCATTGAGGAAGTTAAGTGGGACGGCGAATTTGGTGAATAGCATATTGATGGAACTCCTTTCGGAGATGGGGTAGGGAGAAAATGTAAAACCAGGGTGGGAGACATGAGGGGATCTTCCTATATGATATATAGGGAAGAAAGAAGAAAATGGTGAATATGTTTTTGGATAGTTTGCGTAAAAAGCTGGAATCCTTCAGCTAGCGTCGCTTAAGGAGCATGGGGGTCTGATGGGTAAATTCCCGTTTAAGCCAGTTGCCCTCAGACGATAAAAATTCATTTTTTGTTTCTTCCCGTTTGAGACAAAAGGTGAGATCACTTATTTTCCGGTATATTCAACTTTTTTCGCAAAGATTATATCACCGGACTAATCTTTGAGCAACATTATATAGAATTTATATGTCAGATTATCTTACACAATTACAATGTTTGATTGAAGGACATGCTATTATAAATTTATAAAATTTTAAATACATTAAAGGATTTGATTATTCCCACGCAGTGATGGGAGGTGCCGTTGCCATTGCAAAGTTGCTGCCAGTGAGCTTGGGTGAATTCAAGCAGGAGCTCATGAAAGAGTACAACTTGGTCAATCAGATGATTTTCAAGGTCGGTGTAACCGAACAGAAGGTGAGTGTGTTCGAGGATAAAGTTGTGATTATCGCGAAGCACAAGCGCATTCCGGTACTTGAGATCATAGATGAAGCGGATAAAAACTTTTCCGAGGTCATTGATCGATTGCTTATCAAGAGGTACAAAGAGGTTCTGGCAAAAAATATTACTCGACGTTTTGGCATCGGAGTTAAGCTGGTTTTAAAAGATTATGATCCGCGGAAAGAAGTTAGCGGTACATTAATCGTTTTAGATGAAAATTTGAATGAACGCGGCTGGTAGAATGAACTCATGAATGATGAGAGCAGGGCAACCGTCGGAAGAAGATCAGAGTATGGATATCTGATTTTTTCCGTCGGCTGCCTTTTTTATTTATTTTACAGGGGAGTGATTGATGATGAACAAATTGGAAATTGTGCATAGCAGTAAAACCTTCAGAAAGAACGACAAAGAGTTTTGTGCGCTGCAGGAAACAAATATGAGCATTCAGAGTGGAAAATTCGTCAGTATCATTGGTCCAAGCGGCTGTGGTAAATCGACTCTTTTCAATATTATTGCCGGCCTCCTGCCTCCTTCAACCGGCGAGGTACTCCTTGACGGAAAAAATATTGTCGGCAAGAGCGGTTGCGTCGGCTACATGCTGCAGAAGGATCTGCTGCTGCCGTGGCGGACGATTTTGGATAATGTCATTCTCGGTCTTGAGATTCGTGGTGTGCGCAAAAGCGAGGCGAGAGAACGGGCACTGCCCATGTTGCAGAAATACGGACTGAAGGGGTTTGAACATCATTTTCCCGCCGAACTTTCAGGAGGAATGAGACAGAGGGCTGCACTGCTTCGCACGTTGCTTTATGACAAAGATGTGATCCTTCTCGATGAACCCTTTGGCGCACTTGACGCACAGACCAGGCTGTTCATGCAGTCGTGGCTGCTCAAAATTTGGAATGATTTTAAAAAGACGGTTTTGTTCGTCACGCATGACATTGATGAAGCTATCTATCTGTCGGATGAGATTTATGTCTTCTCACACCGACCGGGCCGGATCAAGGCAAAGGTGGAGGTCGATCTTCCCCGACCGAGAAATGAAGAAACGCTGACTCAGACTTCTTTCCAGCACTTAAAAAAGGAACTACTCACCATGCTGAAAGTCGAGC
Source organism: Sporolactobacillus pectinivorans (assembly GCF_002802965.1). NCBI lineage: Bacteria > Bacillati > Bacillota > Bacilli > Caryophanales > Sporolactobacillaceae > Sporolactobacillus > Sporolactobacillus pectinivorans. The sequence continues at coordinate 890,179 of NZ_NXGA01000001.1, forward strand.
AGGAAATAAGCTGACAGGTTTTCAGTCGAGTTTTGCAGCAAATTATTTAGGAGGATGATTTTAATGGATGGAAATGCTGAGAAAATTTCTGTCGAACAGACAGGGGTTGATCAATCGTTGGAAGTTAAAAAAAGCATACGGGTCAAAGCTAGAATAATGGAAGATGACAAGAAGGGAATCAGCGTGCGCAGCAAGGCTGTCATCGGTCAGCTGATCGTTGGAGCCGCAATCATCTTCCTGTGGGAATCTCTGACGAGGATTGGCTGGCTTGATTCCTATTATTGGAGCAGCCCGAGCATCATTGTTCAGACGGGCTGGACAGCTGCTATTCAAGGTACCCTGCTTCAGGACATGGCTTATACTTCCGGTGCAACGATTGTCGGTTTTATTCTTGGCACGTTGGTCGGCTCTGCGATTGGTTTGTCTTTCTGGTGGTCTGCACTTTATTCGAAAATTACGGAACCTTATATGATCGCTTTTAACGCAGTACCAAAACTTGCTCTGGCACCTGTTCTCGTGATCATGTTCGGTATCGGGTTCAACTCAAAGGTGATTCTGGCCTTTTTAATGACGGTCATTGTGGCAGCACTGGCGGCATACAGCGGTGTGAAGAGTGTTGATAAGGATCTTGAGAAGATGTTGTTTTCGCTTGGGGCGAAAAAGCACCACGTCTTTATGAAAGTGGTCGTGCCCTCCTCTGTCCCGTGGATGGTGAGTAGCCTGAAAATCAATATTGCGCTCGCGCTGGCTGGCACCATTGTCGGCGAATTTATCAGTTCAAGGCAGGGCGTCGGCCGGATGATCTTATATGCCGGGCAGGTGATGGACCTTAATCTAGTCTGGGTTGGCGTTGTTGTGCTGTCTTTCCTATCCATCTTCATGTATCTCGGTACGGTTTGGATAGAAAAATGGCTGCTCAAGAATAGAAAATATCAATAAAAAATGGGGGCAAAACGATGAAAAAATTAAACGGACTTTGGATTTTAATGCTGGCGACCATACTCATGCTGTCAGGCTGCGGTTCCGCATCAGGAGGATCTGCACAAGGTAAAGAAGCAGCCAGTAAAAATATTGTCATTGCCGAGCCAGTACATCTGATTGCCTACCTGCCGCTCTATGCGGCAATTGATGAAGGCTATTTTAAAAAAGAAGGGTTGGATGTCAAAACGATCACGGCAACAGGCGGCGCACACGTCACTTCAGTTGTCAGCGGTGATGCTTGGGGCAATATCGGTGGTCCGGAATCGAACCAGATGGCTAATAATGGAAATAAAGATCCGATTGTTTCAATCGTTAATGTTGTTGACCGTGCTAATGTCTACCTCATGGCCAATAAAAGGCTGAAACTGAAAGGGACCAGTGATCAAGACCTAGCGGCTTTTATGAAAGGAAAAAGTATTGCGGCAGGCCGTTATGGAGGGAGCCCGGATCTGCTGACCCGCTGGCTGCTGCTGAAAGTCGGTCTTAATCCGAACAAAGATGTGAAACTGGATGAACCCGCCGATGCATCGGCTGTTGTTTCTCTCGTAGCACAGGGCAAAGATGATATTGCGAACGGGGCGGAGCCTCAGATCAGTGAAGGGATCAAGAAGGATGCGTGGAATGAGCCGTTCTACGGGTTCCCGAGCCTCGGAGATTACGCCTACTCTGTGATCAGTGTGAAACAGTCAACCATTAATAGTCAGCCACAGACCGTGCAGAAATTTGTCAATGCCATGATCGAGGGACTTAAGCTTGTCAACAGCAATAAAACAGAAGCATTCAAGATACTGAAAAAAGAATTTCCGACTTCTTCGAACGCAAGCCTGAAAGCTTCGGTGGATCGAGCTTATAAGGACCAGTTGTGGAGCAAAGACGGTTTTATCACAAAGGCGGCAGTGGCCAAACCAATGGATGTCGTGAAAAAGACAGGTGTATACACAAAAGGTTATCAATACAGCAAGCTTGTCAACATGACCTTTGTCAATAAAGCCAATAAATAACGCTACATATTTCAAAGGAGCGAGGGGAAGAGTCATTTATGGAACTGGAAAATAGTGTCGATCCCAGTAAGACCGCATTTTTAGTCATTGATATGCAGAACGATTATTGTCACAAAGAAGGAAGCCTGGCGAAACAGGGACTGGATGTCAGTGGCGTTGCCAGCATGGTGCCTCACCTCATGCATTTGATTGACCAGGCTGAAATGTATCACGTTCCAGTCATCTATGTACGGACCATCCATGAAAAAAGCACGGATTCCGGTTCATGGATTCACCGTCTGCGCGGGAAAAGCCAGACTGATTTATGCCGGAAAGGCACATGGGGGAGCGAGTTTTACAAGCTTGTCCCCGAGGAAGAAGACATTATTGTCACAAAGCACCGTTACAGCGCCTTCATTCATACAAAACTTGATTCCGTCCTGCATACGCTCAATGTTAGAAATCTGCTGATGGCGGGAGTAAGCACAAACGTATGCGTCGAGTCGACGGCGCGCGATGGATTCATGCTTGACTACAACGTTGTCCTTCTATCAGACTGTACGGCCGCTTTTACAAGAGAGGCTTATTTGATGACGCTAACAAACATCAGCCAGTTTTTCGGCACAGTTGCTGCTTCAAATGAAGTCATTGACTGCTGGGCAACCCTTGATAAACCCGGGATGAAGATGACAACCTGATCGGTTTTCAATTTTGCTGAAATTCGATTGCTTAGCTGATTCATGCAATATTGCAAAATTTTTTTAATACAGAGGGCAAGCACATATCGTTCGTGCTGCTCTCTTTTTCTGCTCCCGGATTGTCCAAAAAATCGGCAAATAATGATCAAAACTATATCTGAGATATATCCAAAGAATCGATGTTTGTATATGATGTATATTGTATACCGGAGGAACGGAGGAGCGAATATGGCAGACTGGGACGTAAATCAGCTTGTGCCCATACGCGAATATGTCTATCGTCATTTGAAAAACCTGATTTTGGAGGGGAAATTTAAAGCGGGCGACCGTTTGGTTGAACGAGAGCTGGCAAAGACGATGCAAATCAGCAGAACGCCGATCCGTGAGGCCCTGTTTCGCCTTGAAGCACAAGGCCTGGTTAAAACAATGCCGCGCAAGGGGGTTGTCGTCGAAAGTATCTCGAAGGAAAAGATTGTCGAGATCTTTGATATTCTTTCAGTGCTTGAAGGACTGGCAAGCAAACTGGCGGCGAAGAAAACGGATAACAGAATGTCTGAAATGTGCGGACAGTGGATCGAACGGATACAGCAATTTTTGCAAAATCACCACGATGACGAGATTGAAAAATTTCATATGGACGTCTGTGATTTTCTATATAAAGCGGCGAAAAGTCCGAAGCTATACCTGATGCTTATCGATCTGACAGACTACATTCGTGCATTTGCCAGTGTCGGTTATACGAGAAAAGGACGGATGGAAGAAGCGATGGAGGAACATATTCAAATATTGGATGCGATCAGAAAAGGCGATGCAGAGAAAGCCAAGCTGCTGTCAGAGCGGCACATTGAACAGTCAAAAGCCGTTTATCTTGAAACGGCAGAGTTGGAGCCATAAGCAGATTGACTGGGAAATGCAGCGTCATCTCGAAACTTTCCCCCAAAAAATTAAAAAAGATAGTGGCCCTTTTGCTTCCATTAAATAAGATAGAGCAATTGCACAAACAGTGTGAGCAGCACGAGATAGAGGCAGGTAAAAGGGAAATTCCAGTTAGACAATTTTATTGGCTTTTCATTGATAATGCTGGACATCATACCCAGTGTGGCGTTGTAAGGACCCATCAGAAAAGCGGGAATGGCTCCGCCAAGCATGGCCACTGTGACGACAATTGGCGACTTGTTCAGTATATCGGAATGAAGGGCAGCGGAGATCAGGGCAAGCCCTACGGCGGGGTGAAGACCAATGAAAGCAAGTGCAAATGGAATCAGCGGCAGCAGGATTAAAAAAATACGAATGCCGCTAAATTGGATCAATGTATTCACCCAATGCGTGACGATCGTGTCGGCACCCGAGACATTCAATGCAGTGATGAAAAAGCCGGCTGAAAGAAAGATAAAAAACTGATTTTGCATTTTCGGTATATAGGTCTGGAAGTGGCGGACGACACCCGGGAAGAAAGGTTTGCCTTGTCCAATCAGAATGCACCAGAGGAAAGCGAACGGTATCACAATCAGACTGACCAAAAAAAGGAAGCTGAACGAAAAGAAATGATCCAGCAACGTGATCAAGGCGTTCAATAGAATAATGGCAGCAAGAATATGAAAAAGCCTGGCCGGTCGGCCGCCGGCCAGCGGCGCCAATGTTGAAGCAGCTGTTTCTTTCTTTGCGCTTTTCCACTGCAATCGTCTGCGAAAAAGCTGAAGTGGGCGGCTGATCGAGACCCAATCCAGCAAGAGACCGCCGATGCTCATGACAAGAAGAAAAGGAAGAATTTTCGAATAAGCCGTCCCTGTCAGATAAAGAACCGTCCCGACGATTGGCGTAACAGGACTCCACAAGAGCGGCATAGCATAGCCGTGGGTGATGGCACGACTCAAATAGCGCTTCTTGTTGTCAATGGGATATTCCTTAACCGAAGAAGAAATCGAGTAATAGGTCATGGGCAGGGCGGCCAGATTCATGAACGAGCTGAAGAAATAAGAGACAGCGGAAGTCAGCATGTACAGCTGAGTCGTGCTTTTGACCCGTTTGCGAATGATACTGTGCACTTCGTCCGCATATTTCCCAAAGCGGATCGGGAGCGACAGAATGGGAATAAGAGCAAATAAAGTAACCATCTGAATCATTTCACCAAATGAAGAAATAAAATGAATGGGTGCCGATCCGCCCCATAGTAGCATTGCGCTTCCACCAATCAGGAAAAAAAGGCCGAAAGTCAGTGCGAGCCCTTTTACATAACGAAGACTGACAAGAACGGCTAACATCGATAAAATGGAAACGGTCATTTGCAAAACAGGTTGCTTCGGGAAAAAAGACGAGATCATGTAGCTTAAAATGGCAAGAAGATATAGGAAACGGATCATCAATGACACCTCAATACATTGGAGTATAAATTTATTATAATCTTTTGGTATACCAAATACCATATAACTTTTTTAACTTTATAAATTCTTTTAATGGGAAAAATTAACTAAAAAAAGGGATGCAAATGGACACAAATTTCCTTTGCAAAGAGAAGTAATAGTCTGTTAATACTATTATCTGCGTTATCCGCATAAATAATTGGCGACAAGTCTTTATTTGTATATAAATTGGATCTTGGGTTTTATTGAGAGAAGGGTGTGGTGATACGCGTTTAATAATTAAGTTATAGAAAACGCCTTCTTTTCCCAAAAAATAGCACAATTGATTTTGTTGTCTTCTTTTTTCAGGCGTATACCATGGTAAGGTCTACATTTCTTGTCTTCATGAGACGTTCGTTTTGTGTGGGCGGGAAAGAGAGAAATGAGATGCTTAAGAAAATCCAATGCATAATAGACAAGTACAAATCAGAAAGATATATCAGATTTAGTATTGTTTAACTGTAGGGACTCGGAAATGTGACCAAAATGATTTTTTCGGCCCAACTACTCGTGACTTTAATCCGATTCATTTTGTGTTGCGGGAAAGGGGTAAACTGATTATCAAGAGGGAGACACTTCACGTACATAGTAATCAAGCTTTCATTATTCCTGCAAACGCTGTTGCCTGCTATTAGGCAGATCAATTTGATCCATGAGAATATTGTTAGATTGGCTTTACGGAGATTAAGTCCAAACTTCACATTCGTTATATATCAGAAAGGCTATGTTTAAGTTCAATGTTGTTCCTGCCCTCCGCTGATTGGAGGGAAGTCGCGAGACTCATGCGGGATCACGAGCCTGGTGTGACCCCGCAGCGAGGGTACTAAGCGAGGAGGCTCACGGATCGCCCGCGGAAAGCGAGTGCATGGAGCGAAAACAACAGACAAATTTAACAAAGCCATCAGAAAAATAAAAACCATAGGGAACTTTTTACACTAATAAGGCTGAAAAAATGGGCAAAAAATTGGAAGCTTATTCACAACTGTGCCATTTTAAGCGATCAGTGGCTGCTCAAGTACGCTAAGTGTTGTCAGTATATTTGTAAATAAAAAGCCGTAAACGTATTTTTCTCATTTACGGCTTTTTTAAGTGAACTGATTTTTGCCTTTGTATCCTGTGAGCCTTTTAGTACCCTCTGGTTAATTCGAGGAAACGTTCCACGCAGATCGCAGTTGGTTTACCGTGAGAGATTGGAGATCTGTTGCCCCTCCGGTAGAAAATGCGGACATGCCGTTACTGCTTGGATCCGGAAAAATCTGATCTGTGAGCAGAACCGTTCCATCATTAGCGAATAGCTCAACGGAGGACCAATCAACCAGTATGGTGAAGGTTACTTTACCATTATGGTTTACTGTTAGTGGGGCACTCTGCACACTTGGAAAATCAGAACTGAAACCGACACTTCCTGAACCTGTCCGGTCGATGTACACTTCTCCTGTTGTACTGTCATAACCGACAGTCGTTTTTTGATCAGATCCCGTTCGTAAATTTAAACCGAAAGATTTTGCTGAACCAGCTTTGAAAGTGGCGACAAGCTTGTACGCTTCGCCTTTCATGGGTAATGCAGTGGTTCCTGAATTGATTTTAAGGTTTTCAAGATGCGATGCAGATCCACGCAGTTCGTTCAGCTGCTGAACCGGCTTTTGTGCTAACACTAACGTTCCATTGACGTCACGAAGCGTCAGCTCTTTAGGGATAGTCATGGCACTGCGCCATGGTGAAGTAGGGATAGACTGGCCATAGTTCCAGTTATTCATCCAACCGATCATAATTCGTTTGCCACCAGGCGCATTATTATACGTACTCACAGCATAGTCATCTGCACCGTAATCGATCCAATGTGCACGCTGGATACTGGACAGGGCCGGTGCATCTGCGAGAGTAAATTGGTCTGCAAGGATGTGACCCCAACCACCTGTCGCATTGTCGGATATCACAATCTGAGCTTTCTTGCCAATCAAGTCATGGACATTCCAGTTGGTCCAGTCAAGATTCTCACTGTTCTGGCCGGTGCTGCTGCGTACTACCTGACCGTCGACGATCAGGTTGACTGATGTGTCTGTAGCCCACGGGGATGCCTGCTGGTCAGAGAAGACAATGTCGCCAACCATGAGATGGCCCCATCCGGTATCGCCGGTATTCTGATCGACAATCTGAATCTGAGCCTGTTTGCCAATGTATGAACCGACATTCAGGGATTTCCAGGTGAGACTGCCACTGCCTGTCCCCGTGGCTGAGGCGACGACCTGGCCGTCAACGATCACATTGACGGCAGTTGGATCCAGTTGATCATTCGGGTGATTGCCGCCTGCAATCTGAAGATTGATATATTTGTTCTTAATGGTAAAGGCAGGTGAGGTGATGGTGCCGGTACCGGGATCGCCATCAGGTGTATAGGTGTCCAGAACCTTAGCGCCGATCTGACCAGGCAGGCTCTCTGTGGTAGGACCAGAATTTGTAAAGGAACCGGTGGCAGTCCAGCCGTCCCCATAGGTACTGCCTTGGAAATCCGCAAAGATCGTCCCGTTTGGAATGGTACCCTCCGGAACAGAACCCGGAACATAAGGATTGTTGCCACCACCGATTTGAAAGTTCAGGTAGTTTTTATCGATCGTGAAAGTCGGTGAAGTCATGTTTCCTGTCGACCCATCGCCGCCGTTAAAACTATTGATGAATCCCTGACCACTCCAGCCGGTGACGGGTGTCTGTCCGGGAAGGCTGCCCGTGGCGGGCGCACTGCCAAAAGCATTTCCAGTGACAGTCCAGTTGTTAAACGTTCCGTCATCAAAATTGCCGAGTGATTCGCCGCTCGGGGACGTATACGGTTTGTCATCGGAAGTGAATGTTTTTCCATTAAATTCTCCTATAAAGTACTGAGCGCCAGAGCCACCAGCAATCCCACCCGGGTTCAAATTAACCAGCAGCACCCATTTTTCTTGCCCGTGTTTATTAGGGTTTGGCAGCGGAAATAAATCTGGGCATTCCCAAACACCGGCAGTATCTCCGGCAGGACCAAAATCGCTCAAATGAGTCCAGTTTTTAAGATTCGGTGAGCTATAGAAGCTGATCTCGTGCTGGTCGGAAAGTGCGACAGCCATAACCCATTCATGGTCTGGGGCGTACCAGAACACTTTCGGATCGCGGAAATTATCAGAACCAATATCGAGTACCGGGTTTCCAGAGTATTTTGTAAAGGTGCGGCCATTATCTGTACTATAGGCGAGTGCCTGCGACTGCTTGCCCGTACTCTTGTCTACGCTTGTATAGATAGCGACCATCGCCGGATTTCCTTTTTTGCCCAAGCCGGTAGTGTTATTCTTATCCACAACGACACAGCCGGAGAAAATCATTTCCTGTGCGTCCTGTGGTATAGCAACTGGCAGTTGTGTCCAATGGACCAAATCGCGGCTTACGGCGTGTCCCCAGGACATATTGCCCCATGTGTCGCCTGATGGATTATATTGAAAGAAAAGGTGATATTCACCGTGGTAATAAACGAGTCCATTCGGATCGTTCATCCAGTTCTGGGCTGGTGTGAAATGAAATTGCGGACGATAGGTTTCCATATAAGTGGTACTCCTGGCATTGGCAGGCCCGATCATTGCAAACGATGTGGCTACCATTGCGAATGTTATGACGACAGCAATCGTCAATTTTCTGTATCTTCTTTTTACTGCATGTCTGAAAACTTTACAGACAAAGTTCATAAGCATAAAATACACCAACTTTCACTAGTTATCAAAGTTCCATGTTCCATCATCTTTGTTTTACGTCCATGTCTGATATCTTTCCTTTTCTCCGCGTTGCCTGGCTCAACAACTTATAGAGCCAATATTCTTGGCAAAGTTCGATATTTGGTTCAGAAGTAATCCCCACTAGTACAGACAATTAGCTATTGATGCCCCCTCTCTGGTCTTTACTCTTCTTCCATGCAACTGCTGTGCCAATTTATGTATTAAAAAAAGTGTTTTGGAAACGCTTTCATCAAACTGTTTTCACAGCCTTGATTTATTAAGTTAAAACAGTAACTGCCCTTTCTGAAACAGTAAGATCCAAAATTGATTCACTATATTTGTCAAATTGTTACTTTTTGACACACATCTTTGATCTTAAGCCGATAATAAAACACTATTTGAAGCTGATCTTGAGGCAACTTGGATCATCTCAAATGATTATTGGATCAGATGCCACCATCCATTTCAGTCCAGAAAAAGACGGCATATGACGTAGTTAAAGGCGAGAACTAACTCTAAAAACTTGTCCTCTGGCAGGGGTGTCTAAGATTGATAGATCCAGCTGAAGCATTGACAAACAGGAAATCTAAAAGTTGATTGAAAAATTGCCAGACATAAATGGTGTTTTACGATTTGAAAATGAAGTCGCCAAGAATTTTTTAGATGTTTCGTAGATTTACTGGAAGATTAGCGAGGATCGTATGCCGTAATGTCTAGGTTGCACGTAGGTAGGGCAAGAAAGTGGGATTCTTGATGAATTTGGACACCAGCAAATGTTTCCTGCAGCGTTTAGGAAAACGTGTGATACTTTTTTGCCGAAAGGCATCGTCAAAATTATAAGATAAGATGTATTCTCCGGTTTTTGATTGACAATTAACTGCAGCTTATATCGAATTCAAAGGGAGTGTTTTATCGTCATGATTAAAAATGAAACCGCATATCAGAAAGCCATTGAAAAGTTAAAACAGGATCAAGAGTATATCAACAGTGAAAAAAAACGATTTGAAAAAATGAAACTGAATGCTGAACAAGTTGACATGGCAATACAGCCGCTAATATCTTTTCATGAACAATTGAAGGCAGAAGTCGAATATTATGAGCGAATCAAGCGAGGTACCTTTAATCCAATATATAAATTTACAGACATAGGGAAGACACTCATTGCATATAGAATTTATTTGAATTTGCCACAAGTTGAATTAGCTAAACGGTTACGGGTAAGCGAAGCTCAAGTATCCAGAGATGAAAGAAACGAATACTATGGTGCGACTACTGAAAAAATTGAAAATGTTATGAAAGCTATGGGAATCAAAGCCACGATCAATATCGAAATTACAGAGGAACTGGGGGCATGATTATCAATAGGACTTAATTTCCTTCAGAAGCAATAAGCAGGAAGATAATTAAAGAGTAGCGGAACATTTGAGCTTTTTGATGGCTGAGGTGTTTTTTGTTTGTAAGCATCAAATAATATTCATCTGGAGTATAGCGAGTGTAGTGCACCTCGAATATGGGCATTAAAATGATGGCAACGCTTCTCTTAATGGTTAAAATTCGAACGGATGACAGCCTCAGTGCTTTTTCTGACAAAGCTGAAATTGCCTGTACCCGTTTCCAATTCTTGTTCCGGGTCCTGACGGATATCGAGTGTCCAGTAGTAAATGCCACATAAATGCGCTTCTTTGGCTGCCTTGTAAATGGCCTGAAACCAGTTGGCCTGAACAGACGCATTAACGGGTGCTTTACTGTCCCATACAAAAGGTTTGTGATACATCCCTGATTGCGCGGCAATACCTGTTTCCTGTATTGTCAGTTTCCTGCGGACGGCGAATGGTTGCTGAATCAACCAGTCGTACAATGCCTGAGTCAATTGACTGATCGTGGCCTGATCATTCAGATGAACGCGCGGGTAGGCATCGATTCCAGGTTCGAAGGGCATTGACGGGAAGTTATCCCAGTTTGTCGCATAGCTGAGCGTGCCGCGAAATCCCGTTGCCCATATTTTTGCCTTAAGTGTGTTCCATTCCATTATTTGCGGCTGCAGCGATGTCAGTTCAGAACCTACTACAAGTTCATCAACCTTAAAACGTTTGGCAATTTTAGCATATTTTTCAATTAACTCATCGTAGGATTGGAACCATTGTTCTGTATTTTTTGGTTCAATCGATCCGCGCCAGGCAATAGGCTGCTCTTTTACAATGTTTGTTTCGTCGATAATCGGACGCAGCATGACACGTAATTGGCGCTTCTTTGCTTCCATAAGAGCATAAGTGAGCTGGCCCTGGCTGGGTGTTGCCTGACTGGCATAGACATGGGTCGGCGTGACCCCATCGGTGTAAATCGGAAAACTGATACCGACAGCGTTGGCCCCTAGCTTAACGATATAATCAAGATTCTGGTTAATTCGTTGTCTTATGAGTGAGTCAGCCATTCCGTCGACGTGGAGATAGATCTGTATGCCCTTTTGAAAGGTGTTTTTTTTCCATGGACTTGCCACAACAGCTGTAGAAGGAACATTCAATGGTTTTGTCCCTGTGATGCGATGTTTTTCCCTTGACTTATTTGTTAAGCTGCAACCACTCAGTATCAGGATTGCAGACAATACGATGATCAATATGATTTTCCACATAAGTTGAGCCATCCTTATTGGAGTTGATTTTTTATGGCTGCCCCTGATTGATCAACTGATAAGTATTTATATGGTGCACAAAGCACTAAGGCGATAAGTTATCAGCTATCAAGCCTTGAGTGAATGCCAATGGGCGCTATAACAATTTACAAGCCGGACAATGAAAAAGGGGTCGTACATTGGACAGGCATATAACAACACAATCTCCAATGGGACTCCCTGATCAACATCACGACTAATCTCGGATACGGTGTCGTATATGACACAATGCCCCTGTTGCACAGAATTCTTCGGATTCCGGGACAGATCTGGCCGGACTTCAGGAAATGTAGCTAAACAGGGCTCATTTTTTTACAACATCGAATCCCTTTGGTTTCTTAAATCCATAAATCACGCCGACGGATTCAAGCAGACTGAAAGGCCACAGTAAAACAAGCTGGGCAATGGTCCAGAAAACACGTGTGAATCGGTTTTTGATGCCATGTTCATCCAGATTTGCCTTCAGACCTGTCAGATAAAGTGTTGCGAATGAGGCGAATGACAGATTTGCCAAAAGGCGAACGACGGGGTTGACCTCATAGCCAAAGGCAAAATGAGCAAAAGTATATAGTCCGGCAAAAGGGGCCAGGGTCCACAGCGCTGTGTTCATGCCTAGGCAGATCCGCCAGCGCAGTTTGACCGGTGCATGGAGTGAAACCAGCTTCAGTCCTGAATACCATCGGCGCCGCTGTTTGACAAAATCTTTGACAGACTCAGTCGATTGTTCTTCAAGATAGCCCTTGCACCAACGCGTTCTGACCCCTTTCTGCATCAGCACCAGGGCCCAGAAAGCATCTTCAGTAATTGAGCCGACAGGACCGAAATCAAAGGGCGCTTTTTTCTCGATATCGTTTCGTACGACGATATAGGAACCGTGCAGTCCGAAAATTGTTTTCCCGAGCAGGTGCTGAAAGTAAAAACGGGCAAAATCATCCCCCGTGCGCACATTATCAGCTAGAGTCAGCCACGGGTGTTCACGCCATTTGCGATGGTAAAGAATGGCACCTTGGCCGATCCGCAGTTCGCCTGATGCTTCTTCTTCAGCAATCATTTTGGCAATCCCCTTAATTCCTGAAGAAGTCGGTTGTGTTTCCTCGTCCAAGTGGACGATCCATGCATCTTCCGGCACTTTGGAATAAATGGATGCGTAATACAAAGCACGTGCCTTGTATAATGATTTTCTAGGTGTGACATATCCGTTCGGGATGACCAGATAGTGCACATGACTGTCTTGGGGTAACTGATCAAGAGGCACATCCTCAATCACAACTTCTACAAGATAATTGAACAAAGGATGCCTTGACATCTCGTCGATACATCGATTGACAGTGCTTGCTACCGCTGAAATGTTTGTCCCGCGCGTGACGATGCGCCAGACAACGAATTGCTGAATCTCCCGCACCGTGTCCAGGTTCTCAGGATAGCGATAGGAGATCATGCCCAGAAATCCGAAGAAGCCTGGAAGGACCGCTCCGCACCATAACAAATCAAGCCAGGCGTAAATATTCTGGACTACCCCATGTGGCTGGGTACCGTGAGGCCACAGCCAATTCTGAATGAAATAGAGTGCAAGAGTAGTCAGGGTCATGACGCAAGCGATTCTTGTCCGGTGTCCCGTAATGATCCCAAGCAGTTTCCAGTCACGCTTCGGTTCGAGCCCGGTGTCCGTGACCAAGGGCGAAGCCGGCCTGGTTCGTTGTCTGCCAACAACAGATGTTACTGATTCGTCCGCCATACATATACCATCCTTTTCTCTTCGAACAACTTGTTCACCACTTTTTTCAGATAGGTCTATTAAATGATTTGAAAGTAGTGATTATGCCAGTAAAATTAATGAGTTGAAGATGATCGAAGGAGTGGTGGAAATGGTGCCTAGAAGCGAATAAATTGGGGAGTGGGCGGACTTTTGTCAAACTATCCGAGAAGGTTAATGTAAATAACGTGTTAGTGTGTTTACAAAGAACACTTGCACATAATGAACGGGAGAAAAAATATGAAGAGTATTACGAACGTGGAAAGAAAAATCAAGCGGATGGGTAACAGCTATGGAACGACTTACCCTCAGAAGGTTCTGGAACATCTTCATGTGGGAGATGGGATTACTTTCACTATTTTGGATGACGGAACGGTCACGATTTAAAAACCGAAAAAAGTGAACCTTCCTGCAGAAATTGATGCAGAATTCATTGAAAAAAAAGAATATTTCGCGATAAAAATTGCTAATCAGGAAAATAGGGCCAACGCATCTGAAATGAACATCTGGATTGAAAATCACTCAACTCAAAGATAAGAGAGGCCGTGCCAAAAGTTAGTCTCCAAAAGAAAGATCGAGAGGAGAGATCCAAGAGCGATATCAGTAAGGCTCAGAACGGGGACTATACCAGGAAGTCGGTAGACTTACCACGGAACCCACGTGGCTTAAAAAAAATCTGGCTACGACGATGACTCGAAATGAACGGGTGCATCTGGTCGACTGGAACAAACCGGACTGGTCCATTCAGAAGCAGGCGGAGCTGCTCTCGCTGAATCGTTCCGGTCTTTACTACCGACCTGTTCCTCCCTCGTCCAGAGAACGAGCCCTGCGGAAACGGATTGATGAGTTGTACACCCGGTATCCCGTTCTTCGGCTCTCGCCGAATGGCCGTCCAGCTGAACCATGAAGGCGTGACGTCAACCGTAAAGCGGTCCGGCGTCTCATGCGTCAGATGGGGATTGAGGACATCCATCCGGGATCAGAAACAAGGAGCGAAAAACACCTTATCCTGCAGAGGCTCGACGTGCGGCGCAAAAATATCTTGAAACTCGTTTGGATGATAATCCGGCTCTGTTTATGTCTAATTACAGTCGTCGATTGACGAAGCGATCAGCACAAAGAGTGATTGAAAAATATGGTTATCACGTACACCAGCTCCGGCATACCTGTTTTCGAAACATGCTGAAAAGCGGCTGGGATCTTGTTGAAGTCGCCAGTTTTGCCGGTCACAAATCAATCGAAACCACGAGGAGGTATACTTTACCTTCTGAGGAAGAGATCAATGAAAAAGCAAACAAAATCTATTCTGATTGAGATAGCGGCCCATGAATGATACGCCTTATCAGCAACTTGTCAATTTCGCACAAGAAGAACTTAAACGCCTTCAGGATGGTGGCACGTTATATCGTCAAAAGACAGCACGTTTGGTGAACGAGGGTTTGTGTCACTTATCCGACATGGAAACATTTTAGACTAAGGTTTTCATCCATAAATGCAGACTTTTACATTACAAGCCATTTTAGGGCAATTTAAGACATAGGAGGGTAAAATGAATGAATAAGCAGAGTTTGTCCTTGGTCCTTCAATCCCCAGTGATTCACGCCTGCAACTTAGGCTTGCAACAGATCCGGAGTGAATCCTTGGAAACCAGAAGTATCTTCACAGGCCACCATTCGATTCACTCGGTGAAAAACCGGTAAGTGTAGGTTTTTTTTATTAACCGCTATAATACATGATCAGAAACGGATGAAAACAAGCGAAGTTTTTCTGAGAAAATTGTAGTACCTTTTTATTGATGGAGGAAAGCATGAACGCTAATAATCTTTTTTTTCATATTCATTACTGTAAGTGCAGGAAACTTGATGAATCTGAAAGATATTCAAGGAAAATCACCAGAACGATTCAGCATCATGAACTCATTCTTTTTACTGGGGGAAAGGGATACATAACGATTGAAAAGAAAAGCTATCCGATAAAAGGAGGTAGACTTTTCTATATCTGCCCGGATGTCCCTCATTCTATAGAGTTGAATGTTATCGAATCCGATTCGGAAAAACCGCTCTATTTTCTATCCGTACATTTCAGTTATGCACGTGTGCGTCTTAACAACAGCCAATGGGAAATCAAAAACGAAGCGAAAAGACTTCTGGCGCACTTTACCTGGGAATTAAAGGATTATTATTCGATTGAAGAATTATTCAAGGCATTAGTGGATCGTTGGGATGCGAAACAGCCAGGGTACGAGTTTACAACTCAGACTTTGCTTCAGCAATTGCTGATTGCCACGGCTCAGAATATAGAAAAGCACAATCGGAATTACTCGATTTCATTAAAAATGGAAAGAATAATTAACTACATGCATCAACGTATAAATAACAAAGTGACGTTGACCGAATTGTCAGATCTGGTACAGTTGTCACCTGCCTATTTGTCAAGAACCTTCAAAGACACTACAGGTTGTTCAGTCATTGGTTATTTTAACAAAATAAAAATTGATAAAGCCAAAGAACTGATTATTGAAAGAAATAAAAAGATAAAAGAAGTGGCACAAGTGCTCGGGTTTGCGGATGAATTTTATTTCAGCCGGCTATTCAAAAAAATGGAGGGGATAAGCCCCTCAGAATTTTATAGCAAAAATGTCCATGGATTATAAGATCATGCATGTAATAAAGCTAATTATCGAGCTAAGATGAAGGATGTTATCGTTCATTACTAGCAAGGAGGGCTTCTAATTCATGCCGATCTGGAAAAGAAATTTATGGGTTTGCTGGTTTGGAATGTTTGTAACAGGTGTGGGCATGAGCCAGATCGCGCCGGTATTGCCGCTATATATAAGGCATCTTGGCGTCGACAATACCGCTTTAATTGCTCAGCTTTCAGGAATTGCCTTTGGCAGTACCTTTATCATTTCAGCTATTTTTTCACCAATTTGGGGTCACGCTGCTGACAAATTTGGACGAAAACCGATGCTATTGCGCGCCAGCCTGGGTATGGCAGTAGTTGTCGGCTGCATGGGTTTTGCACCCAATGTATACGTATTAATCGGACTCCGGTTATTGCAGGGCGTTATCACAGGTTATAGCACAGCCTGTACGACATTGATTGCCACTCAGACGGATAAGGAACATGCAGGATGGGCTTTAGGCACACTTTCAACGGCAAACATTGCCGGTTCTTTGCTTGGGCCAATGATTGGCGGGTTCATAGAAGAAAACCTGGGTATGCAAAATGTATTTTTTATAACAGGGCTGCTTATGCTGATTTCATTTTTGACCACTCTTTTATTTGTAAAAGAGTCTTTTCATCGTCAAGATAAAAGGGTGCTCAGTATTAAGGAAACATGGAGGAGCGTTCCTGAAAAAAGCTTAACGATTACACTGTTTGTGACCTTTTTTATATTAACGGTGGCATTGTATTCGGTAGAACCGATCGTCACCGTATATATTGCTCAGCTGTCTCATAATACCAGTCATATTGCTCTGCTAGCCGGAATGGCATTCTCAGCTGCAGGGCTGGCAAATATCATTGCCGCTCCAAGACTGGGGAAACTTTCCGATAAAATAGGACCGCAGAAGGTTATGCTCATTGCACTATTAGTGGCGGGATTCATTTTCATACCGCAAGCTTTTGTAAATAACGCTTGGCAGTTTATGGGACTTCGCTTTTTATTAGGGTTAGCAATGGGAGGTTTGAGTCCTTCTGTTAATATCCTGATTAAGAAAATTACACCGGATGCGATTACGGGCAGAGTTTTTGGTTTTACCATGTCAGCCGGCTATTTAGGCGTGTTTGGAGGCTCTGTTTTAGGCGGTCAAGTGGCAGGTTGGTTTGGTACCAAATATGTATTTATTGTTACAAGTGTCTTGTTACTGATCAACGCCGTATGGGTTTATTTTAAGGTATTTCGAAAACTTAATGTACAGGAAGCGGCATGACAGAAAGTAAATTGAGTGTGAGAAAGGAAAATGAAAAATTTGACACTAACAGAAAGCGAAGTAATAAAAGCCGAAAAAACAGCGCTCGTTGTGATAGATTTGCAAAATGGCATTGTAAACAGTCAGCGTGCACCTTATACCAGTGCGCAGGTTGTTCAAAATGCAGGAAGATTAGTTCATGCATTTACTGAGAAAGGGGCTTTTGTTGTTCTTGTGCGTGTTTCATCTGTTGATGGAAAAGATATATTAAAGCCAAAAACAGATTTGAAAATCAGCATGGGCAAATTTGAAGAGGACTGGGATTGCCTTGTGCCTGAACTGGAAAGCATATCAAATGCCCACTTTATTACAAAAAGACAATGGGGAGCCTTTTATGGTACTGACCTTGACTTACAGCTGCGGCGACGTGGAATAGATACGATTGTGCTATGCGGTATTTCTACTGGAATTGGTGTGGATACTACAGCAAGAGAAGCGCATCAGCGTGGCTACAATCAAATTTTTGTGGAAGATGCCATGACTGCTTCAACAAAAGAAGAACATGATTATGTTTGTCGCTACATCTTTCCCAGGATTGGTAGGATTCGTACAAGCGAAGAAGTGATTGGCCTTATTGGCGAAAGTTCAAATGCTTAATTTCAACAACCCGTTCGTCCATTGATTAAGTTTTCATTAATATATGTTATTGCATTCGTTTGGCTCATTATTGAGAAGGAAAGATCTTTTTTTGATCTCTCCTTCTCTTTTTGCATGTTTGTTAATATCTGGGGTAATGAGGTAACCAAGGAAAGAGACAGTCAAGGCGTTTTCAACCGCGTACCTTCCATAGATTCTGGCAGGGAACCCATAAGCGGTTTCCTGCTTCTATTCAATTACTTGAAGTGGGTTAGGATAATCAGTTTTCTCCTTTATTTATTCAGAATAATAAAGGTCATTCATTGTTCATAGTCCATTAATAAATTTGGTTTATCATCCCTTGTATAATCAGTCGGATATAGAAATATGCAGGTGAACGTCATGGCCTGAGAAGGAATGAAATGAAAAATCGGTCTTAAGAAGGAGGAATTTACCCGGCTTGGGTTCATTTTCAAAGCAACAAATACAAATTATAGTAATACAAAGAAGGAGGAATTGAAATGGAACGTGTAAATAGAACAGCGTCAGTCAATGACGACTGGGCCGTTGAGGCGCGCGGACTCGTCAAAATATTTGGCGACAATCATGCGGTTGACGGTGTAAATCTGAACGTGCGTGCCGGCACGATCTATGGCGTGCTTGGCCCGAACGGTGCAGGCAAGACCACAACGATCAGAATGCTCGCGACCTTGCTGCGGCCGGACGCAGGTTCGGCGCAAATCTTTGGGCACGATGTGGTGAAGGAGCCGCAGATCGTGCGTCAATTGATCGGGGTGACCGGTCAGTACGCGTCGGTCGATGAATCACTCAGTGCTACCGAAAATCTGGTCATCTTCTCCCGACTGCTTGGGCTGGGACGTGCAGAGGCACGAACTAAGGCAGCGAAGTTGCTGGAGGAATTTAGTTTAACAGAAGCCGCGAAGCGTCCGCTGAAAAATTTCTCCGGCGGCATGCGTCGCCGGCTGGATCTGGCGGCAAGCCTCATTGCGCAGCCGCCGCTTATCTTCCTGGACGAACCGACGACAGGGCTGGATCCGCGCACACGTAATCAAATGTGGGATACCATCCGCCGGCTGGTAAAAACCGGCTCAACCGTACTGTTAACAACACAGTACCTTCAAGAAGCAGATGAACTTGCCGACCGGATCGCGGTTATTGACCGTGGCCGAGTTGTCGCGGAAGGCACTGCGGATGAACTGAAGGCATCGGTTGGCAGCTCATCATTGCAATTAAGAATCCAAAATCCACAGGACATCGAGAACGCTCGTCAGACTGTTGCACATGTGCTCAAGGTCCAGTCCGCTGTCTCACCGGAAGGCGGAAAGATTACTGCACCGATGGCGGACGCCGACCGGGTCACTGATTTGCTGATCGCCTTTCGCGAGGCAGGAATCCGACTGACCGAATTAAGTGTGCAGAAACCGACCCTTGACGAAGTCTTCCTGACCATCACCGGCCACGGTGTGAAAGAGGAATCATCAAAAGCAACCCATGAGTCGGATGAAGTTAGGGGAGTAGAAATATGAAAAGTGCGATGATTAAAGCGGCTGCCGATCGCAAGCTCAATAACTATGTGAGCTTCGGCCAGTCGGTACGCAACACGGTAACAATGGCTTATAGAGGTCTGTTGAAAATTCGGCGCACGCCCGAGCAATTATTCGACGTCACGCTCCAGCCGATCATTTTCACTCTGATGTTTACCTACATTTTTGGCGGAGCGATCTCCGGAAATGTGCAGAGCTATTTACCGGTCATCATTCCCGGCATCCTCGTACAGACCGTAATCACGACCTCGATCGTCACTGGCGTCCAACTGCGTGAGGACATGGATAAGGGCGTGTTCGACCGATTCAAGTCGCTGCCAATTGCGCGCATTGCTCCGCTCTCGGGTGCCTTGCTGGCAGACACTGTCCGGTATACAATCGCGACTGTGCTCACCTTCACGATGGGGTATATCATGGGCTATCGGCCTGCCGGTGGTCTGGGGCACGTCGTCATCGCCGGGCTCCTTGTAATTGTCTGTTCCTGGGCAATCAGCTGGATCTTTGCCTTCTTTGGAGTGATCGCGCGCACAGCTTCAAGCGTACAGGGGATCTCGATGATTGCGCTGTTCCCGCTTACGTTTCTTTCCAATGCTTTTGTGCCGGTCAAGACGATGCCCAACTGGCTTCAATGGTTTGTGAAGATCAACCCGATCTCGCATCTGATCACTGCTGTCCGTGATCTAGCCAACAATGGAACTATTGGCTGGGATCTTAGCATCTCTCTCATCGGAGCTGCCGTCATTGTGGCGATTTTTGCACCTATCACGGTGCGTGCGTATATGCGTCGGACATAATCAGATCGGAGAACAGGTTTCTAAGTTTAAAGATGATTAGAGTAAATATTGTTTATATGTATTTTTTGCATTACTGGAGAGTGAAAAGTTCTCTATAAATAATTAAAAAAGATAACCCTTGTTGGAATTTTTTTGACCTCTCTTTACCAGAAGTGAGGAGAAAAATCACCAAGGGTTATTGTGCTTTTAGTTTATGCTTGTCCGTTGCGCGTGAGTTGTGCCTTGTTGAAATTTTTTGATCCGGCTTTTGAGCCGTTCCGTCCCAGTGACTGGGTCACTAGAGGATGTTATTAACACCGAAAGATGGTGTCAATAACGGTGATTACATCAAGGTTTACGATTTATGTTCTGAAAAAATTCGGTTATGACTGGCCTAAAATATTTTTCCTCACCCATTTTACGGGCTTTGACAGCATCCTCCAATTTTATATATTTACCTAGGTAAACACGTTTGCCTCCAATCGTCAGCGATGCACGATATTTACCGTTTTCTTCTACAGATACACCCTTGAATCCAGTAGAGCTATCTGATCTTACTTTGCTTTTAAGTGCTGGAATAAAGGTACCGTTTTTTCTGAAGTTTTTATTGTCATATTTTTGCAAAATTCGACCATGATCTTTTTTCCAACATCCGCACGATTTTGTTTCACCATTTATCAGATAAGTTGACATGACCTCAACAACGTTTCCACAGTCGCAGCGACACGTCCAGATCGCATGGGTTTGGGTTTTATGATGCTTTTTGGATCTTCCGATTACAGTCAATCTCCCAAATCGTGCACCTGTGAGATCCATTGTATTTGTTTTTGAAGTGATTTCTTGATTTAAACATCCGCACGATTGTGTTTTGCCGCTTCTTAACTGATCCATACTAACGATTTTTACATTACCGCAATCACACTGACAAAGATAATACCGGCGGTGTTTACTGGAATGAACTTCTTTAACAGTTGTCAGTCTGCCAAAACGTTGACCTGTGATATCTATTCTCTTCCGCATAATTAATTGCCTCAGAATATTTTGACAGTAAAATGGTCATTGAGTGCCAACCCTTTGAGCGGTTTGAACGGAAGATAAAGGAGAATGATAGAAACATAGATCAAGTCATTATTATATTTAAGAAGCAGATACGATTTCAGTCTCTTAACTTTTAATTCTGCTTTTTTTGTTTTTCTATATCCAATAAACTTTTGTGCCAGTAGAAAATTAATTCAGTTTTCATTATGAATGAGCTGAGTGCGGTGAAATGGGTAGACTTTAACCTTTTCGGTATCAAGGTTTTCATTAAATAAATGTATGGCTGAAATTTGTCGGCAATCATAACTATGGTAATAATATGTGCCTGACTCTGCGCACATAGCTGACGTGTAAATCGTGATAACTTCGGCATTTTCAGGACTAACGACAGCTCCTTTAGGGACGGAACAATTTGATAAGATATGAAAAAGTCCTGTTATCCCATCTAATTCATTGTCAATTTCCGTAATATTTTGCTTCAAGTATGCTGCTCTTACAAATCTGGATGGTGGTGTAAAGTCACCGGGTAGTCCAATTGAGCCTGATCCCTGGCTAAATGCGCTTAACTTCAAATCAATCCATTGCGTCGGCTCAAATTGTTTAGATCTGAGTCCGATATATTGTCTTAAATTTTGCAGATGCCAGTTAAAATCAGGGCTGTTTGTTAACACACCTACAGGATCATCATATACTTGAACGCCCTGTTTGGTTGGTTCGATGACGATGCATTTTCCCGATTTGTCAGATAATATCCAGTGCAAAGGAGGAGTAGTTTGGAGAGCAGGCAGAGGAACATCTAAAAAGGAAACATGATCCACAGCTTCTTTTACAGCTTGAACAGAATCGAATTGTGCCAGGCACCAAAGCACAAAGTCTTGCGGCGGCAGATTTGTTTTATTTTCAACCACTTTTTTGTTATACGAAGCAAAGCCCGGCAAATAGAGTGTGCCACAGGTCAAACCGGATTCATTTAATCCATCGGCAAGTGTGACTTTTCCTTGCTGCTGAATACCCATACCAACAACGCCCTGTTTTGCAGTAATCGTTTCTTTAGTTACATTGATCCATTTATAGCAGCGGGGTGTAATCATGACATTCTGGTTTAAATCCTTCATAAAATCCATGGTCCTGCCAAACAAATGATGCCCATCTTTTGTTTGCAATGTCAAACTGGTACACATTTTTCAATCTCTCCCCCAAATAAATATTCACCTTTCATTAGTAAGTTTACACAGTTATCTTTATTAAGTAAAATTAATTATAGTTACATTTAGTTTAAGCAAAAGTTAATCAATGGAGATGAAAAATTTGAACTTTGAACAGTTGAATATTTTAACTATATTGACTCAAGAAAGACAGTTCTCAAAGGCAGCGAATAGGTTACATATGACAACTTCTGCTGTAAGCCAGGCGATCTCCAAACTCGAAGGAGAGTTAGGCATGACATTGTTTCAGCGCTCAAGGAAGAATACTTTTCCAACAACGGATGGGCAATATGTAATCAGAATAGCACACATTATCCTTGAAAAGAGACAAGAGATTTACGACTATACATCGGATCGCCATCACCTGTTAAAATTAAAAATTAAAATAGGCTCTATTCCAGGGATTATTGATCATCTGGTTCGCTCGATAGAAATGCTTCAACATGAATTCCCTTTAATAGAAATTGACATGATCGAATTCAATACACAGGATTTGATCAAAGCATTGAAGGAAGAAAAAGTTGATTTTGCTTTACTCGGGTTTTCGGATTCACTGCCCAACTATCATTTGCCTTTTGATTTAATAAAGCTCACTGATGGAGCCTATTACTTTGCTGTGAATCAACAATCCCCGCTTGCGAAATATAATAAATTGAACTATACACAGGTGATTCAACATCCCTTTGCTCTTTATCAAGATAGTTATATTTTGAATTATGTGAGTCATATTGAAAATAAAACGCATCAATCTATTCGTGTATTGTTCAAAACGAACAATATGAGTGCTATTATCAAATCGGTTCGTCATAACATGGCGATTACATTCGGACCGCATTATGCCGTATTTAATAGTTTTTTCGATGATCTGCGAAGTATAAAAGTTATTCCGATCGAAAAGGATCCTGAGGTGCTGACGACCTATTTGTGGTTTGTTTGCTCGCAGGATAATTCGCTGGCATCCTTGAGTCAGACCCTGCTCACACTTGTTAGGCAGGAACTTCGGCTGTTACATTGACGAGATGAGTAACAAATAAAAAAGCATTTTTAGTAAAATATAGAATGGACCATTCTCAAACATATGCTAATCGTATGTATTCAACTTTTGGCGGAATTGGCTGTTTAAATTAACAACATTTTTTTACGGGCTACTTGATTTCATATCGCATAATTGGCCTAAGAGGATGGTGTCGCTCCACTTCAAAAAAACCAAGATCCTGGAATGTCCTTACAGTTCCCGTATAAATAGCGCTGTCATCCGTTCTGCCTTCCGGATCGTCAGGGAACGCCTCAAGCGTGACAGCTCCATTGGAATGGGCGAACTGGATAGCCGCTTCTAGCCGCTTTTTGGCAATCCCCTGATTTCGATAATCCGGATTAACATAAATCGGGAATGTTCCATATTAAGTTCGGAGAGTAGCGCCACACTTCTTCCCCATAGGGAACCGCATTATAAGTAGTAAGGATTCTTTTTACAAATGAAAGAATTGCAATGTTCTTATATTATTTATATTTATGGGGGAAGAAGGAAAATGAATCATCTTTCTTTTCACATTCATTACTGTAATTTCTGAAAATTTAAAGAACCTGGAAGTGATTCAAAAAATCACCAGAGCCATTTAACATCGTTGACTCATTTTTTTACTGCGACAGGAACCATCTAAGTGAGACATCATCGAATGTTCAGGGTGGTAAATCTATTTTTGTAATCTGTTTTAAAGAATGAAAGGATGTCTGAACTTGAAGAAATTTAGAGGGAAGAAACGCTATTTTCGCTGTCTATGGAGAAACGCCAATATAGATGAATATGATTTGGATTTTGGACATGACGGGTGGTTTGATTTTTGGCATGAACACCTTGATCATGATGGGCGTGGTGACGGTCATTTAAGAATTAGAAAAGAACATATAAAGGCACATTTAGCCTTATATAGAAGTGTATTGGATAAACTAAAAGGTTTTAATAAGCCCTATCAGTCTTGGATTTTTGTAGTTGATGATGACTCTGCCTATGACGCGGTTTATATTCATTCTTCAAATCCATATGGTGATTTTCCATGGAAAATAAAAAATTTAAATTGGAATTGTGCCGTCCCTGACTATTTGCAGGAATTAATTAATCAAGAAGAGTTTATTGTTGGCTACTGCGAGGATGAAGAGGGATCGAAGAGCTACATCATTCAATCGAAAAACAGCGAATATCTTCTGTAATTTTCAGTTACCCTCATTTTGGTGGGTACTGATGAAAAAAAGGAGGGGATGATTTCGAGATTGTTTTCAGTGATCACGTAACCGTAACCAACCTCAGTTGAACTGACGGTATTATACGGAGGAATGATTTCGTTATACTTCTCAGAGATAAATACCTTCGATTGAATCTAGGATAATTTAATCAGACAATATGTCCATTTGGACACTTCTCAAAAAAAGGAAAAAGTAATTCCTCGAAGTTGAGGAAGGTTTTATGTTTAATAATACTAGCGTTGCGTTAATCTATGCTAATTATTCATAATACTATGAATGTTCGATAATCATGCGGTTTCTAAACAAAAATCCTTTATAATGGAATAATAGGTTCAAAATCGACTGAACAAGTTCAATAGTCTAAGTTCGAATGGGCTTAAGTTTTTCCTTAGCCAGTAAGATTCCATCCATCCAGCTGGTCTGAAAGCTCGACCGGCTGGATGGATGTTTCCATTGCTCAGGTATTCCAACTTAATTTTGCAGCATAGATGCGAAGTGCTTTCGAATTAGCGTGAAGACTTTTTTCTGCTTCATTAATCCCCGCTCAAAATCCTAAAATTACGATTTTGGGCTTTTTAGGTGCGCCCGACGTGGGGGAGCTGGGCGATCAAAGTTTGGCTTGGTGGAGGTGGATGGGGCAGTGGAACACGTTGCTCAAAGTTAATGAAAGAAGTGGGCTCTATGAGCAAAGCATCATTCTTTCAAACGAATCAACAGCTTCTTTCTTCCGATTTTTTCTGCCCGGCCTTCTGCATAAAGCTTGTTCAAAACACGGCTGACCGTCTCAGGGGTTACTCCGATGTACTCAGCAATATACTGTTCTGTCAGGCCGAGGTTAATCAAGTATCGGCCGTCAGTCTTTCGAATACCCGAGTGAATAGCCAGTTTTTTAAGAAAGGAAATCATCCGATCGGCAGCTGTCCCGAGAATAGAATCCGAAAAACGATCCATTAGTTCCCGGCTCTTTTCGGTTAGAAATAGAGTAAGATGCAGCCGAATTTCAGGATACGAAGCAAAAATCGTGTTCATTTCATCCCGGCGAATGACGAAAAGTGTACACGTCGACAGGGTTTCGGAATTAGCCGGATAAACGTGTTCATCATTAATCAAGCCAACATGCGGGAAAAGATCTCCTTTTGAAAATAAACTGACGATCCACCTTTTCCCTTCGTCATTCTGATGATAGGCATTAGCAAGCCCACTCACAACGATATAATAATTGTCTAACTCTTTTTCTTGAAGAAAAACCGTTTCTTGGGGCTGATAAAAGCGAAATGAACCTTTTGTTTCAATCTGAAAAAGGGCTTCTTCAGATAATTCTTTCAGCCATCCGGTTGCAGGCAAATGCGGCATGATGACCCTCCTTTCTAACACGATCCTGATCATAGGATCCCAAATCATGTACGATTTATCATATTTGACAGATTAATCTTGATCTCAATCAAGGTGTTTTTTTATGTCCTCTTATATTATAAATGATAGACATTATCAATTAAAGTCACCAACATTTTTCAAAGTAATTACATTTTACCGATAAGAGGCCAGAGAGAAGAATACAGATTTCTCTCTGGCCCTTTATGAAAGAGATCATTTTATTGTTAAATAACACTAACTTCTAAATGTTTTCACGATATCCATAAATTCTTTGACACGTTTATAGTCTACAGGCTTTTCAAAAATACCGTCTACTTTAAAGGTAGTCGCACAAATTGCGCCATCAGCAACTGACAATTGGCGTTCTATGTTGTCTTTGTTACAGCCCGTGTTGCAAAAAATAGGTGTTTTTTGTACAGCATCTTTTACGACTTTTAATACTTGAGTGTTTGTTTCACTGCCAGCTGTAAGGCCGGAAACACAAATTGCGTCTGGCTTATTATTAAATTCCGTTGTTTTGGCAATTTCAGCGATGTTCCTATCGGCCAGATATTTTGCTGCTTCTGGAACGATGTTGTAGAACATTTTTACACTTTTGGCACCTAAGCGTACTCGATGCCGCGCAGTTTTGCCGGGATCTGTATTCCAGAGGCCGAAGTCGCTGGCATAGACACCGGAGATGATTTCACGAATGAATTGCGCGTCGACAGCAGCGGCCAGATCCAGAGACGCGATTGGATCCCAGAGACAGTTCACACCAAAGGGTACTTTGACATATGAGCTTAATTCGCCGATCACGCGAGCCATCGCGGCGACGGTAACAGTTTCAACTTTTGTTAAATAAGGAAGGCTGTATTCATTTGAAAACATGATACCATCCACGCCACCTTCTTGAAGTGCAATGATATCATTTTTGGCAGCCACAATTACTTTATCCATTCCACCCGCTTCATCGTATTCCGGATCCCCCGGGAGTGCCTGCAGATGGCACATGGCAATGATTGGTTTTGCCGTATCGAATATTTCTTTTATCCAGGACAACATTTTTCCCCTCCAACTTAACTGGCCTCTCTGGCAAGCTTAACTAATTCCATCATTTTGGCCGGATCTTTTTGGCCTTTTGTTTCTGCACCTGTGCTTAAATCTATTGAGTAAGGATGGAAGCGATTGATTGCATCTTGTATATTGGCAGTATTGATTCCTCCGGCTAGAAAATACGGACGGCGGATATCTTTAATCAAGTTCCAATCAAAGGTATTCCCCGTGCATCCACCGGGAGCATCCAAGAGGATAAAATCCGAACAACTTGAAATAACTTTATTAATGTCTTCCGGTACTTTTACACCGGTTGCATTGATCACCGGTTTATGTGTCTTGTCCATCACTGTCCGGACATAACTCTCGTCCTCGTTGCCATGGAGCTGTGCAAAATCGATGATTCCATCATTAAGCAGCCTTATTACATCATCAATGGGCGCATTAACAAAAGCACCTACAGATTTGATATCCGGAGACAACAGAGACTTGAATTCTCTCGCCTGTTCTTCAGTAATACAGTGCCGGTCGAAATCGGCAAAAATAAATCCTACAAAATCCGGCAATGCTTGATTGGCCGCGATGATATCTTCTCTTCTTTGCATACCGCAGATCTTTATTTTGCTCATTCATGATACACCTCCTTGATACATGATATAATGATATATCGATTCATTAGAAGGATTGTATCACGTTTTGAATTGTGCGTCAATTTAAAAAATAATAGAGATGCGCAGTCTTTAACCGGCATAGTTTTTTAGTGAAACATTTTGAACCGAATCTGTTGTCTTAGATCATACGAACCATTTCCGTCTTTGAAAGGGAAATGGTAATTTGGTAAGATTAGTAATAAGAGAAATTTTAATTTTTTCGATAATTTGATTTCAAGCTGCGAAATTGTTTTTAACTCAGGCAATGATTGACTGTGTTTTTAAATCAGTGAGAGGATGTATCAATTATGGATGTCTCAAGTTCTAATATTCAAACCGTATTACCCAAGTACTATATAGTAAAAAAGGCGGTTCTTGATTATATCCAGTCGGGAAAATTAAAAAAAGATGATTTGATCCCTACGGAGAAATTATTACAGCAAAAGTTCAATGTAAGCAGAATAACGGTCAAAAGAGCATTGGATGAATTAACAGCAGAAGGCTACTTATACAGGTTGCAGGGTCGTGGTACTTTCGTGCGTAATGTAAAAAGCGCTAATATGCCATTTTCAAAAAAAATGATTAGCTGCAGCGACGAAATCAGAAGGCAGGACATGGTCCCATCCCGCAAGGTGCTGATTAAGAAAGAAGTGAAATGTGACTATAGTGTTGCGCATGAATTGAGACAGGAAGTGGGAACTCCCGTCCTTCATTTCTCCAGAATTTATTATGCAGATGGCTCACCGATTAATTTTTCTGATGGGTATCTTTCTCTTGATGATCTTGAGGGGCTGGCTGAAATGAATCTGGAAGGACAGTCTTTAACGCATATTATCCGCAATGAATACCATCTGGATATTGAAATAACCGAGGGAAGTATTGAAGCCGTAATGGCACAGGGTAAATTACTTACTTATTTGCAAGTGGAAAAAGGATTCCCGCTGCTGAAGATGCATGCTGTATCCAGTTACATGAAAAAAGGTACTCAGAAGTATTGTGAAGTGGTCAATAGTTATTACCGTACAGATTCATTCAAAATCACCTTACAGGATTGACGTAATTTTTGCTTGGGGCAGGGAATGCAACACATTTTCTGCCTCACTTTTTCTTAAAAACTACGGATAATAACCGAATTTCAGTTTCATGTCCGCAATGCACCCGCGAGTCCAGCATTCTGTCTTTAGACGCCTGCCGGAACACTAAAAATTACTCGGATCTTAAGCAAGATCAGCCCAGTCTATTTCTATTATTGCTGGCTCGCAACTATCTTGCGAATGATCAATATCTATTAATTGTTCTAGTTTTTATCCCCAAGTCTTCTCTTCTTTTTTCACATAATCGAAACTTAGTCAGATCTATTACAGACCTGTTTTTTTATTGAGTTAGATTTTTGAACAAAAATAATATAGTTACTAAAATTCAGAATAATTTATAAAACGTATTGATTTGCGATTACTATAATGATATGATGTTATATCAATAGAGATGTTATATTTGCTCACATCGGTTTTTTATTCTGGATGCCGTTGTCAAATAATATAACATTAGTTTTTGCACTGATTTCTTGGGTGCCGTAATTAAAGGGATAAGTCGATTGATTTATTACCTTTACTTACATATATTAACAAGTATCTAAAAAAGGGGAGAATCACTATGAAAAAACGGGCCACCAGTATCTTTCTTATTTTAGTCATGTTGGTATTAACATTTTCACTATCGGGGTGCGGTTCACAGGCTTCATCTGGATCGGGCGGTTCTTCAAAAGCCAAGAACTTGAAGATAGCTATTATCACCAGTGATGCCGGTCGAAATGATAACGGATACAATGCATCAGCAATCCAGGGAGCAATAAAGGCCAGCAAACAGCTCGGCGTTCAGTAT
The DNA here is from genome assembly GCF_002802965.1 of Sporolactobacillus pectinivorans. Lineage (NCBI taxonomy): Bacteria > Bacillati > Bacillota > Bacilli > Caryophanales > Sporolactobacillaceae > Sporolactobacillus > Sporolactobacillus pectinivorans. The sequence goes on from NZ_NXGA01000001.1 coordinate 919,704, forward strand.
AAAGTGGTTGATTATACCAACGGGGGTACGGCCAAATCGCTTCAGGTCCTGGCGCAAAACGGTTACAATATGATTTTTACGTTGGAATATGATTTTAATGCCCTAATTCAAGGCGTTGGAAACAATCCACCGATTGCTAAACAATTTCCTAACACGACATTCGTTGTGTTTAATGACAATCCGAATGTGGACAGCCATGGAAAAACATTGTTCAAAAATGTGATCTCTGTCATGTTTAATGTGCATCAGGCGTCTTATCTTGCCGGAGCGGCGAGTGCGCTGGTCAATGAAAATGCGAAAACGCTGTTTGGCAAGGGCTATAATTTTACACCAACCAGCCAGACACGTGCCGTCGGATTTATCGGCGGGACAAATTCCAATGGCATTACTGTATTTTCGGACGGATATATCGAAGGCGTGAACTATATTGCACAACAGTTGGATGTTCATTATAATTTCTACACGAATTTCAACGCAGGATTTACGGATCCGGCCCTTGGAAGTTCTCTGTCCGGAAGCTTCTATAACAAAGGGGCTAACGTTGTCTTCGCCTGTGCCGGTGTCGTCGGGGATGGCGTGACGGCTAAAGCTAAGCAAGCAGGAAAATTGGCGATACAGGTTGACGCGAATAAAGACAGCCAGCAGCCAGGTTATGTATTAACCAGCACACTGAAAAATACGGAAGTTCCGGTGTATAAATTGACCGATGCATTGGTACATGGATCGCTCAATAAGATGGCCCGGGTCCAGAATTACTCTCTGGCATCCGGAGCAACGGGAATAACAGATATGTCGACGCTTCAGGCGCATTTGGCCAAAACACCGGAAGCTGAGGCAAAATGGAAGGAAATTAAAGCGGAATTGAATACGATTGCCAAGAAAATTAACGATGGACAGATAAAAGTGACAAATGCACAGATTGGAGAAAAATTCGATCTGTCTTCCTTGAAAAATGTTACTTTTAAATAACGCTTCTAGTGAATACAAGACGGGCGGTGTCTTGTATTCTTTTTCAACCGCATGAGCGGTCAAGGCGGAGGCGATTTGAATAAGATATGGCTGCCGCGTTTCTGCTCAAGCATATGTTACATGGACGCCTGATCTAGCCAGCTCTCTTTATTACTCTGGAGGCCAATATGAAAATAATTGAGACCGTTAATTTAACAAAAAAATTCGGAAACTTTGTTGCCAATAACGCGATCAACTTATCCGTTCAAAACAATGAAATAAGATGTATTGTCGGAGAAAACGGAGCGGGTAAAACAACTTTGATGAACATGCTGTATGGGTTGCTTAAGCCAACGTCCGGTGAAATTTTTATCAAAGGAAAGAGAGCTGTTTTCCATTCGCCGGCCGATGCCATCAGCAGAGGGCTGGGAATGGTCCATCAGCACTTTAAATTAGTGCCGAGCTTAACCATCTATGAGAATGTGCTGCTTGGTAATGAGATTGTGAAAAGCAGTTTTCTGATCAACAAAAGAAAAGAAATAGAAACCGTACGTGAATTGATTCAGAAATATAAATTCGATCTGAATCCGCTGGACAAAGTCGAGGATATTTCAATCGGAGAACGTCAAAGAGTTGAAATACTAAAGATGCTTTGCAGGAATGTCGATATTTTGATCTTTGATGAGCCCACTGCTGTACTGACGCCGCAAGAAGTGGACAAGCTTATTGAAAGCTTGAAAGAACTGCGCAGTAATGGGAAAACGATTATTGTGATTACGCACAAATTAAGAGAGGTTATGGAATTAGCCGATAACATTACGGTCATCAGGCATGGAGAGGTAGTCCGGACGGTCAGCAAAACAGAAACAACAGAGAATGAATTAGCGCAAATGATGGTCGGCCGAAAGGTCACTCTTGATGTCGCCAATCATCATAAAGAAATTGGAGATCAGAAGGAAATCTATCAGGTTAGAAATTTATCAGTGACGAATTCATATGGACGTGAAGTTTTAAAAGACATTTCTTTTTCCGTAAAAAAAGGAGAAATAGTAGGCATTGCAGGTGTAGAGGGAAATGGCCAGACGGAATTGATCGATGTTTTAACCGGATTAATGGGCATCAGGCAGGGTCGGATTTTTTTGGATAATCAGGAAGTGACCAACTTCTGGCCCGATCAGTGCAGGCGCAGCAGAATCGGCATTATACCGGAAGATCGCTTTTCTCAAGGACTGTGCGCCACAATGACACTCGCGGATAATTGCATTGCCGGTTATCACCGTAACCAATCAGTAAGCCATTGGTCACTTCTGGATTATAAAAAGATCAATGCGCTCAGGGATGATTATATTGAACAGTACGACATACGGGTCGGAAACAGGAATGGACAGGTTGGCCAGCTTTCAGGAGGCAATGCGCAAAAGTTGATTATTGCCAGGGAATTTGAAAATAAACCGGTTTTACTAATTGCCTGCCAGCCGACAAGAGGTGTTGATATTGGTTCAATTGAGTACATTCACACAAAAATCGTTCAGTATCGGGACAACGGAAACGGGGTACTGTTGATTTCGAGTGAATTGTCAGAGATTATGGCCTTATCAGACCGCATTTTGGTCATGTATAAAGGGAAAATTGTCGGATGTGTTAATCCAGAAGAAACATCTCAGGAGCAAATTGGATTGTTAATGGCAGGTATATATGATGAGCAAGGGGGATGAAGAAGTTGCCAGGAAAAAAGATACCTTTGAGCATCATAAATTCGATCATGCCCGTGATACTGGCGCTGTTAATTGGCGGCATTATTATTGCCATGATTGGACAGAATCCATTTACGACCTATCAGGTTCTGTTTCAGCAGTCACTTTTCACTCCGCAGGGGCTGGCTTACACGCTACATGGCGCGGGGCCCTTGATTTTGACGGGACTTGCGATCGCCATCACCTTTAAAGCGAATATTTTTAATATGGGCGTGGAAGGGCAGTTTATACTGGGCGGGTTTATTGCGGGGATTGTTGCTTTATATTGCAAGGCTCTTCCAGGCGGGCTCGCACAATTTATTTGTCTGATCGCCGGTATTGCAGGTGGCATGTTGTTCGCCTTAATACCTGCTTTGTTAAAGACGTACTTTAGAGTTAATGAGATGGTCGTTACCCTGATGCTCAACTATGCGATGGCGACGGTTCTGGAATTTCTTACGACAGGAATCTTTCGTGATAATGGGTCCGGCTATGTGACCACACCAATGATCCCTAAGAATGTGATGTTTCCCAGATTTGGAGACACAAGAATTACTCTCTTTTTTGTCATCGCTATTCTTGTATTTATCATCATGTATCTTGTGATGAAAAAGTCTGTGCTTGGCTATGAAACGACTGCCATGGGTAAAAATCCTGCATTCGCCGAAGCAACAGGGATGCGTGTGGGTAATAAAATTGTGACATTGATGCTGATCAGCGGTGCCCTGGCCGGCCTGGGAGGGGCAGGCTATATGCTAAGTGATCAATATAGCTATACACTCAATTTTTCCGCTAATCCTGGAATGGGCTGGGACGGGATGCTGGTGTCTTTACTTGGCGGCCACAATCCAGTTGGTATTCTTGTTGCGGCCATTTTTTATAGTGCATTAAAAAATGGCAGTCAGGATATCGATATATTCACCGGTGTACCGCAGGAAATTATAGCTGTGATACAAAGCCTTCTCATATTATTCCTTTCAGTTAAATTTATCAGCGAAAATACACATGCGCTTGATAAAATTAGATCTTTTTTTCATAAGAAAAACGGCATGGAGGAGGAATAATCACGGATGATAAGCACCATTCTTTTTGATACGATCCTGTACAGTACGCCCATCATATTGTGCGTCATTGGCGGAAATTTTGCTTATAAGGCAAACGTACTTAATATTGCTTTGGAAGGCATGATGCTGTCGGGCGCTTTCTTCTCTATGTTCATCGTTTATTTCACCGGGAATATACCGCTTGCTATAATTGGCGCACTGATTTCGGGTTTGCTCCTGGGTCTATTATTTTCCTTTCTAGGTATCACTTGTAAAGGAAATGTGATTGTCATCGGTCTAGGCATTAACATGATGGTTTCGGGTATTGCGGCCTTTGTTCTGCGGCTTATGAATAGTTCCAATATCTATGTGAAAACCATCAATGTATCCATTTTCAAAGTGAACATTCCTTTGATCGACAACATGCCGTTTATCGGGAAAATCATCAGCGGGCATACCGTGATTACTTATATCTCCTTTCTTTTAATCTTCGTCGCATGGCTGCTCATGTACCGAACGAAATTGGGCATCTATGTGAGGACTGTTGGTGAGGATGAAGATGCAGCTAAGAGTGTCGGAATCAATACAGATTTCTATAAATACATGGCGGTGTTGATTGGCGCACTCTTTTCGGCTCTGGCCGGTGTCAATCTTTCAATGGAAAACTTAATGCTATTTACAAACAATATGACAGCTGGAAGAGGCTTCATAGCGATTGCTGCTATCTATTGCGGACAAGGAAAACCAGTGACATCATCGTTGTTTGCCCTTGTATTTGGTCTGGCATGGGCCTTGTCGGTTGACCTGAGCACATATGCAGGGTCAGCTTCCGGTCTGTTCAATATCGTACCTTATATTTTGATGACCGTGGTTCTTGCAGTTGTCTCTATTTATCGATACAAAAACAATAAAATGAGGGGATATAAACTTGAATAATTCGGCTTTAATTGTCGTCGACATGGTATATGATTTTACCAATCCCAGGGGGCTGGTTTACTATCCGCAAAACAAACTCATTTTACCGAAAATCAAACAAGTAATCGATCATTGCAGGAATAAAGATATGCTGATTATTTTTTTGCAGCACTGCTATAGAAAAGGAAAATTCGATAAAAATCTAGTTGATATGCGCCCCAATTGTATTGAAGGGAGCGGAGGTGAAAAGATTGATCCGCTGCTGGAAGTCGACGAAAAAAAGGATTATGTGATCAAAAAAAGGCGTTATAGTGGTTTTTTTGGAACAGATTTGGATCTTGTACTGAGGGAAAACAATATTGTAAACACAGTGATTGTTGGAACAAAAACAAATTGCTGTATACGGGCGACAGTAACCGATGCTTATTATTTAGACTACAAGCCAGTTGTTATCCGTGAATGTGTGGCTACAAATTCAGACATCGTAAATGAAGTCCATCTAACCGATATTGAAAAATATTTCGGGGAAGTTATATCGATGAAGGAGTTCTTCGACAGGCTGGAAAAAGGTGATTTGTAATGGGTTATGATGTCTTGACAACAGGTTATGTCAGTATGGACAGGATTTTAAAAATCCAAAGTCCGGCAAAAGTAGGCTTTACTTCAATAATTAGTAATAAAGATAACTCAAAAATTAATTATGGTGGATGCTCAATTAATATATCGGTTGCGTTATGCAAACTGGGTAAGAATGCTTTACCTATCATCCGCGTGGGAGAAGACTACGAGGAAATCGGTTTTAAGGATTTTCTTATTGATCATCATGTGCCCTTAAATGGTCTGACAAAAATTGATAACGAATACACATCCTGTTCCTATTTAGTGGAAGACAAAGAAGGAAACCATATGACGCTATTCTATCCGGGAGCTATGGACAAAAAATACTGCAGGGATCCAAACGACAGTCTTTTTGCAGGCACCAGACTAGCTGTTATCACGGTGGGTCCCTATGATGATAATTTGGCCTTCTTTGAAAAATGCAAGAAATACCGAATTCCTTTAGTTTTTAGTATGAAATTGGACTTTGATGCGTTTCCCAAGGAATTTTTGTGGGACTTGCTATGCTATTCAACCATCATTTTCTCTAACGAAGCAGAAAGAAAAGCAATCGAAGAAATTTTTAAAATGGATATCACCGGATTTTTTAAAGAAGGACATGCGAATATCATTGTTACAACCTGCGGCAAAGACGGAAGTGTCTGGTATACAAAAGAAGGCGAAACATTGACTAAAGGTCTTGTTTCTGCTTATCAATGTAAAAAGATTATTGACACGACAGGGTCTGGAGATGCCTATTTGTCGGGCTTTATCTATGGCTATTTAGAAAATAAAAGGGTCAATGAATGTGCAGAACTTGGTGCAACGCTGGCTTCTTTTGTACTGGAATCTGAAGGATGCTGTACCAATCTACCGGACGGCGGCAAACTGATCATGCGTTATGAAAAATACGGTCATTCTTTATAGGGAGGAGGATTAATTTATGGAAACGTTATATATGAAACTCTCGAAAGGGAGCATCGCGCCAAATGTTATTTTATCGGGAGATCCCTGGAGGGTAGAAGTATTAAAGAAATATTTAAGTAAACCCAAAAAAGTGGGGTTTTTCAGGGAGTTTAACACATACACAGGTTCTTATCAGGGGGTTCCGATAACAGTTACATCTACTGGTATTGGAGCACCATCAGCAGCCATAGCCATGGAAGAACTCTATCAGGCGGGTATGAAGGTTGCCGTGCGTATGGGAACCATGATGACTCTGAACAGCGACATGCTTGGAGATTTCATCATTCCCTCGGCTTGTATGAGGGGAGAGAGTACAAGCAGTACATACGTTGAACGGTCTTATCCGGCTGTCGCCGATTTTGCTTTGGTGAATTGCATGAATGAAGCAGTGACATTTTTTAAAGCAAGCTATCATAACGGGATTACCTGCTCAATGGATGGGTTCTATTCAAAAATGCATGAATCCAGGCTTTCTAAAGAACTCGATTTTGATATAATGACTAATTTTGAAAAATTGAAGAGTTATCACGCGTTAGGTGTGGATATGGAATCTTCATGCATTCTCACATTAGGTAATTTGATGGGTATCAAGAGTTGCGTATTAACCGTTGCCACTGTATCGGAAAATCTGAATGAGAAGCTTCAGAGCAATGAAAGAGTAGAAGCAGAAGATCTATTATGCCGGGTCGCCTTACAGGGTATCTACATTCAGGAGGGGAGAAATAAAAAATGATGCGACCAATGAAACTGGCGGGTAATGAATTGATGTTCGGGGCAGGCAGCCTCGAGTATATACACAAAATACCTGAGAAACGGGTGTTTATCGTCATAGGTGGTTCCAGCATGGAGCGTAATGGGGTCCTGAATAAGGTGGAGAATCTTTTCCGGGACAATGGTGCTGAGGTTGCTCTATTTAAAGGAGTTAAATCAGATCCGCAATTTTCAATCGTGTGGGAAGGCGTGGAAAAAATAAAACAATTCAAACCGGATCTGATTGTCGGACTGGGCGGAGGATCTGTGATGGATGCGGCCAAGGCCATGTGGATCTATTATGAGCATCCTGAAATGACGACACTTGAAGCGCTGTTAAATGCAAAGTCATTTCCTAAATTACGGAAAAAAGCCAGATACCTTTGCATTCCGACAACGAGCGGGTCGGCTAGTGAAGTTTCAAGATCAATTGTCATCAGTGATGATGAGAAGGATCTGAAACATGGATTGGGAAATATGGAAATGATGCCTGACATAGCCATCTGCGATCCTGCAGTGGCGCTTTCGATGCCGCCGCATATTACCGCTGAAACGGGCATGGATGCGCTGACACACTCCATTGAATCCTTAGTTTCCAACAGAGCAAATTATCTTTCTGATATGCTGGCGACAAAAGCTGCATGTGATATTGCTGTCTACTTGCCTGAAGCCTATGCAAATGGGAAAAATCTCGATGCACGGGACCATATGATGATGGCCTCCATGATGGCCGGTCTGGCTTTTACGAATGTTTCATTAGGCATTGTCCACTCTATGGCTCATACAATTGGAGGATTTTATCATGTGAGCCACGGTCTGGCTGATGCGATTATACTGCCGTACATTATCAGGTACAACAGCCAGGTGCCCTATGCGAATAAAATTTATAAGGAGCTGGGCAAAAAACTGGGCAATGAAAATCTGGCTGAACTCGTCGATCATCTGAATGAACGCTTGGGCATACAGAAAATTTTAAAAGAAGTCATTCCGGACGAAGCGGATTTTAAGAATAATTTGAACAGAATGGCGGAGATTGCAAAGAAAGACGGATGCACAAAAACGAATCCGATTATTCCTGAGGTATCGGGTTTTGCCGATTTGTTCATGGAATGCTATTACGGAGGGGAAAATCTATGAAACTGATCTGTTATTTGTCAAATGGATATCCCACCCTTAATGCAAGTAAAATGATGGCGGAGAATTATGTTAATGCCGGATGTGATGTGATTGAAATTGATTTTCCAAGCCATGATCCATTTCTAGAAAATGAATTTATTGCCGACCGAATGAAAATAGCATTGGAGAACTGTGATGATTACGATGCTTATATGCGGGAAATGATAGAGATTAAGAACGGGCTTCCTCAGACAAAATTTATATTGATGGTTTATGAAAATACTATTTTGGAGATAGGATCGGATAAGTTTATACGTTTCTGTTTAAAAAATGGTTTTGCCGATATTATTTTGGTAGGTATAAAGGAAGATAAAATAAAATCCGAACTCATTCGAAATAACCTGAGAGTCAGTTGCTATGTTCAATATCAATTGTTAGATGAGGAAGTAGAGCAGGCAAAAAATTCTAATGGCTTCGTCTATTTACAGGCGAAGCCAACTCAGGGAATCATCAATCAGAGATTCCCGTTGCTGAAAAATTGTATTGATTTTTTGAGGGATCAAGGTATTGATCGCCCTATATATTGCGGGGTTGGTATTCGCACTCCTGAAGATATACTAATGGTTAAAGAATCCGGGGCAAATGGTGTATTCGTTGGAAGTGCTATTTTAAAGCTGCATGAAAATCTGCCCATGCTGGTGAAAACGATTAAGGAATATAAAGCTGCGTGTGATTAAGATTTTTCAAAATTGTTGGTGCTGGTTCCCGACTAAAGAGGCACTTGGCAAGGATTCCTGATAGATTCCTCCTGAGTGCGTGATTGACTTTAGTAAATCATCGATCTGGAGGGACATAATTATGGGAAGAGAAGGACACAAGAACAGATTTATCAGTGAAGGTGAAGTACCAATGGGTATGAGTGACAATATCATTTCAACCGTTAACTACCTTGCTCATAAAAAATTTTGCCTTTTTGAGGAAAATGGTAATGTTGTAGATTTGGATTTTTTGGGTCCGGAAGCACTCAGGTATACTGAATCCGGTTCTGTAGATAAGCATGCACCGTTCAGTGTCGTCTGTGGCTATCGTGCCTATTCTCCTCGTGAGCATATCTATTTTCTGGATTTAGTCGTTTCGCACGGAAGCACGAAATCAGTGTCTGTAATATTGGATACAGTTGATAGCATTGCAACGATCATTACTGCTGTTTTGCCGACAGCGGAGAAAATGAGCATTCCATTAATCGACCGTGCAAAGTACAATTTGCCTTTAACAGCAGTCAACCTGGAAATCCGACATGCGAAAATCAATGCACCTTTTTCTCCAGCCACGAAAAGGCATATGGAGACCAGTGATCTAATCGGGAAACGGATCTTGTTTTCTTACAGTGCTTCTGGAAGCTACGAACACATCTATCTCAACCGGGACTTTTACTGCTGGCATTGTATTGAAGGAAGTGCGAAAGGGCTATCTGATACAGATCGATGCTATTATTTGAAAATTGCGGAATACCTGTATTGTTTTATCTGGATAGAGAAAATCATTCCCACACTGGGTGTTGTTTTGGAAGACTTAGATGTTATGCGCACCTATGGGAAACTTTATGGATATGACAGTTATGAAACGGGGGAAGTTTCAAATTTTGCAATTGGCTCCTACGCCGCTTTTTTAAATCAGACGGAATATCCAGAAAGTAAATCAATTTTTGGAACCAACGCGTTTTAAGATCATATGTGTCTTAAAACGCGTTGGTTATATAATATCTTCGCCCCTTTGCTCAATATGGACAGTCATGTCAAATTAACGGGTATCAACTGGATCGCCATTGGGCTTTTTTATCTTACTTATAAAACTAACAACCTTAAAAAACAAAGGTAAGTGGCGAGGTTCAGTTTCTACAATAAATTCAGCTGGCGTTTCAGGATCGTTGCGGGAATCATTTCCCTGGGCGGTGATATGGCCTTTCAATATGGCCATCTTTGGAATAATGATCTTCCAGTTGTGTCGATATCTTCTGATGAAACCGGTTTCATCATGACTTCCAACGACAAGCAACCCACCATGATTCGGGCTTATGGCCTAACGAGTGATGCGCTCATTTTTGATGATCTGATCAATTACGGTATTGAAATCCATTCATCAATGCTTTTTTTACTCACTTCAATACAGATTGGTTCATGATTTTTCATCTCCTCATATCTCCATTTTATATTTAAATTATCCAAATTTGGGCTGGATTTTAAGTCCAACAAATTCCCACTCCAAACGAAAAATTTTTAGCCTCAGCTTATACTAAATGCTCATTCAAACGGACCAAACTTTTTTGAAGGGAAAAATTTAGTCTCTAAATTAGAGTTGAGTCCGTGTCCAATTTTCATGAATCAACCCCAGAATGGTGGCATATTCTCATAGTTGCCAAATACCTTTATATAAGACGGCTTGCGTCAGGTGCATCGTTCGTCATCAATTGGGGGAATAGGCGTGAAATTTGAGGATTATCAGCCCTATTTAAGTCCGGCTTTGACGAAAGCGACGGATTTAATTGTGGAAAGCGGCCAAGGATGCTATCTGACAGATAACCATGGTGATCGGTATCTGGATTTTGTTCAGGGTATTGCGGTCAATGCGCTTGGACACTGTCATCCGAAGATTGTCGAAGCTATCACGGAGCAGGCGAAGCAGTTAATCAATGCCTCGTTTAATTTAGTCAGTTACCCGGCGACATTGAAATTCGCAAAACGCCTGGCTGAAGAAACACCTGGGCGGCTGAATTCTGTGTTCTTTTCCAATGGCGGTGCCGAAGCGGTGGACGGTGCCTTGAAACTGGCTAAAGTCTATACCCAAAGGCCGGCAATTATTGCTTTTAAGGGTTCCTTTCATGGGCGGACGTTCGGTGCCATGTCGGTGACCGGTTCGAATGCCAAATACCGGAAGTACTACGAGCCGCTGGTTGGTTCTGTTTATTTTACCGCGTACCCTTCCAAAGATTTGTGCCCGGAAGGATTCGACGAGGCGCAGCGGACGGCGTTCTGCCTGCACGAACTGGATCATCTTTTCGACTATCTCATTGCTCCGGATCAGGTGGCGGCAATCATTATGGAGCCGGTTCAGGGTGAGGGCGGCTATGTTGTTCCGGCGAAGGCCTTCGTTCAAAAGATTCGGGATCGATGTGATCAACACGGTATTTTATTGATTATGGATGAGATTCAGTCCGGTTACGGACGAACAGGTAAAATGTTTGCCAGCGAGCATTTTGACGTTGTGCCGGATATTCTTACGGTTGGCAAAGCGATCGCCGGCGGCTTGCCGATGAGTGCGGTGGTTTCCACGCCGGAGATTATGGCCGAATGGCATCCGGGAATGCACGGAACGACATTTGGCGGCCATCCTATTTGTGCGGCAGCTGCTTTGGCGGTTTTAGATGAATTCAAACAGTCGCATTTACTGGATCACGTGAATGAGATGGGCGCGTATTTAAAAGATCAATTAAAAGGGCTTCAAAATAAATATAGCTGTATTTCCGATGTTCGAGGACTTGGATTAATGCTGGCGATTGAATTTTCACATCCGGATGGCACCCCGGGGGGAGAAATTTTGTCAAAAGTCAGAGAAGGCTGCCTGAAAGATAAGTTGCTGACGCTGTCCTGCGGTGTGCACGATAACGGCATGCGGTTTGCGACACCACTCAATGTGAAGAAAGAAGAGATTGATCAGGGGATTGCTATTATTGACAAAGTCATAAACCAAGTACAGAGAGATTAGGAAGGGAATGATGTTATGGTCAAGAAGAGAATCCTCTATTATAACATCGACGACAGCCTGGATTATGAGCGCGTGCTGCTCACTGAATGGGGCATTCAGAATATCGAATTGGTTGAAGTTAGGGATGATGGTCAGAAACCTTTTGTCGACCATGCCCGGGATGCAGATGGCGTTGTCGTTGAGTATCAGCAAATGACGCGGAAAGTCATCGAGCGATTGCCGAAACTGAAGATTATCGCACTTCAGGCGATCGGCGTAGATAATGTGGATGTCGCAGCGGCAACCGAGCAGGGTGTGTGTGTAACCAATTGTCCCGGTTTCTGTTCGGAAGAGGTGGCTCTGCATACGATCGGAATGATCATTGACCTGACACGGAAGATTACTTTTCTTGACCGCTCCGTACGACAGGGGAAATGGGACCCGTTATACGGTTATAAAACCCATCGCCTGGCTGGGAAGACAGTCGGACTCTATTTTTTCGGCAGTATTCCACAAGCAATGATGCCGATGCTGCGGGCGTTAAAGGTTAAAGTTCTCGCGTACGCGCCGACTAAAACGGAGGCTTTTTTGAAGAGATACGGTGCTGAAAAAGCGGAGACCTTCGAAAAACTGCTGACGAAATCAGATATTCTTTCACTGCATTGTCCGCTCATGGATACAACCATGCATCTCATTTCAGAGAGAGAATTAAAGCTGATGAAAAAAAGCGCCTTTCTAATTAATACCGCGCGCGGCAAGGTCGTCGATGAAAAGTCACTCGTGAAAGCTTTAAAAACAGGCGAAATTAAAGCTGCGGCTGTCGATGTCATTGAAGATGAAATAACCGAAAAAAGCGACTTATTTACCCTCGAAAACACTATTATTACGCCTCACTCGGCTTTTGTCTCTGAAGACTCCTTCTACAATGCTAGAAAAATGACGTTGGAACAATTGATACAGCGATTGAGCAAAAATCAGAAACCCTCGCATTTAGTTAATCCGAGTGTTATCTAAACAAATGGCTTCGGACGCGAGAGAACAGGGGGAAGGAAATATTCTACGAGAATGAGAGCTTCTCCTCAAAGCGTGCTGACAGTGTGATGATTCTATTTGCTTAGCTTCTACCATTCTTGGCAGTCTACGATCATCTTTTCAGAATTTTGCGAAGGAAGAAAGACTGAGCTGGTTAGACAAATAGTGACAACTATTTCTTATATTAAATTTTAACCACAAAAATGTCATGCTGATTTCATAAAATTGACAAATGTATATTTTTTACTTATTCTGTTTAAAAGGAAATGATGATACTTGTCCGTTGAACGTGGGTGCCCCAGGACAAGAGGAGTTACTGGCACAACCGGCCTTTTTCATGGCTTTTACCATGGAAAGGGTCTTTTTCTTTCTCGGTATGAAACGTTAGTCGTGTTGTGATTCAGAAGTGAAAGTTTTTCAGTTTTCAAAGGGAGGATAAAAAATTGAAACAGTGGATTCATTTTCGAAAGAAACGATCTGAACTCGCTAATTTGAGCAAAAGGGAAGCAGATTTGGATCTGCAGCTTCTGGAAACCAAAAACAGAATAGAGAAGTTGAGCCGAGTCGAGCAGGAAACGGTTAACAACCTGATCAAAAATGAAAAACGTTTGGTTGAAATTGAACAACAGTTGAAGACTTTCATTTTGGGAGTCAAATCATGAGAATCATCAATCCATTCTATTTGCAGCGTATCAATCATGAAGGCGAACCGGACACATTTGACTATAACGTTTCGTTAAAGGAAAAAGAGCTGCAGCGACTTAATGAACAAATAAATCAAAGTAGGGAAAGAACGAAGAAACGGATTAAAGAGTCCAAAGAAAAAATTGCCGAGATGTATATTCGAATTGAAAAGTTGCTCCGGAATAATGAGCAATCGCAACCATTGGATGAGGCTCTAACCCATGGTGAACAGGCAAACCATGCATTTGGCAGCCTGAGAATCGGAGAACGTTTGCTGATACGAGGCGCTATCACCGCCGAACAATTGAATCAGGCGCTTGAAGATCAAAGCAGACACGGGGGAAGAATCGGGGATACACTTGTGCATCTGGGGTATGTCACGCGCGATCAGGTAGAGCAGATCCTTGATCAGTCATTTCGAAGGCTCCTTCTTGGTGAACAATTAGTTCAATCAGGGGATCTGAGGCGAGAAGAGCTGCAGAAAGCTCTGCGCTATCAGGAGAAGATCGGCGGCGATATTGGTGAAATCCTGCTTTCCATGAATTTGATCACTCAGAACCAGCTTTATGGGGCGTTGGCTGTGCAGAATCAGGTGGGACGGCTGATTTCTTACAATAAATATGACGCTGAAAAAAATAAAATACCTAAAGGACTGGCCAGTCAGTATCATGCAATCGTGATTAGCCGGTCAGTCGAAAGGTGTGTCATCGCGGTTGAAACGCTGCTGAATAGCAAGCAGCTCTCGACGCTTTCTAAACAGCTGGATGTGCCGGTGACACAAGTTTTAGCTTCCCCTTGGGAAATGGAAGATATGTGGGGGGATATTTACAAGAAAGAATTTTTGAATGAAAGTACTGATAAGTTGAAAAATGAGCAGCCGGAAAACTCAGCAAGCGAGACTTTTACGCTCTCTCAGATTGTCTGCATGATCATTCTTAGCATTATGATTGCCGCCTCGCTTCTCTGGAATTGGTTTTATACACTGGTTATCATCAATATTATCATCCAGCTGGTTTATTTTGGGATGTCTATAACCAAGTTTGTGCTTATCCTATACGGTACGAGAGAAACCGCTCAGTTAAGGATCACGGACGAAGAGATTGCTGCGATTAATGAACGAGATTTACCGATGTACACGATTTTAGTGCCCATGTATAAAGAAAGCAATGTCATACCGAAACTGGTGACTAATTTGAGTCAACTGGATTATCCGAAAAACAAATTGGATATCCGCCTGCTTATTGAGCAAGATGATGTGGAAGCGCAGCAAGTCATTCAATCTATGAATCTCCCGCTCTATTTTCAGACTATTGTTGTTCCTGATGGTCAGCCGAAAACAAAACCGAAAGCTTGCAATTATGGTTTGATTCGCGCGCGCGGCGATTATATTGTCATCTACGATGCTGAAGATCAGCCCGATCGTGATCAGTTAAAGAAAGTTTTTCTCGCCTTTCAGAAAAGCCCGGAGAGTACAGCCTGCATTCAGGCCAAACTGAACTATTTTAACAGTGATCAGAATTTATTAACACGCTTTTTTACACAGGAATATAGTAATTGGTTTGAGCTCATGCTTCCCGGTGTCATGCAAATCAACGTTCCAATACCTTTAGGTGGGACATCAAACCATTTTAAAACAGATGTGTTGAAAAAGCTGGGTGCATGGGATCCGTACAATGTCACCGAAGATGCCGATTTGGGCATTCGCTTGTATAAACAGAAATATACAACGAAGGTGGTGGATTCGCGAACGCTTGAAGAAGCAAACAGCCGCTCCCGGAACTGGATCAGGCAGCGTTCCAGGTGGATTAAGGGTTATATGCAGACTTGGCTGGTTCATATGCGCCATCCTCTGAGGCTGCGCAAAGAACTTGGATTCAAGGGCTTTTGGGGGGCCCAGTTCATGCTTCTCTCGTCCCCTTTGCTTCCGATGCTGAATCCGATTTTCTGGTCATTGCTCGTTCTCTGGTATGCGACACACGCGGGCTGGATTCATGATTTCTTTCCCGGAGCAATCTATTATCTTGCAGCCGTTCAACTGATTATCGGGAACTTTCTGTTTATTTACACAAATATGGCAGGCACTTACTGGGTTGTTCATGATCTGTATCGCAAGAAAGAAACCTGGCTTTCTTATGGATTAGTAAAATACGCGCTTTTCACGCCCATCTACTGGGTGATGATGAGCATTGCTTCACTGAAGGCTCTCTGGCAGCTCATTAGAAAACCATTCTATTGGGAAAAGACGGTTCACGGCTTCGATACGCAAAGCCACTCCACTCCATCATCCGGTGAAAAAATACAGGTTTAGGAAGAGGAAGGTGAAAGTATGGATATCAGTGTCATTATTCCGACATTTAATGAGGGAGACAATGTCCATCTGATCGCTGAACGGTTGAAGAAAGTACTCTTACCCTTAAATAGACCCTTTGAAATCCTGTTTATGGATGACAGCATAGATGATACACCAGATCGGCTGAATGAATTGGCCAAACGCAATCCATTTGTTCATTATATTCATCGAACGAGCGAACGCGGTTTGGCCAAGGCTGTTGTTGAGGGGCTGCATCACGCGAATGGAAAAATATTGGTTGTTATGGATGCCGATCTCCAGCATCCGCCGGAAAGCATCCCGGAAATGGTGAAGAAAATTGAAGAGGGCTATCAGATGGTCATCCCATCCCGCTTCGTCAAGGGTGGCAGTGATGGAGGATTGAACAGTTATCGTAAATTTGTTTCATGGACAGCGAGAATCATAGCTAGACTGACTCTTAAGAGGCTGAGAAAGATCACCGATCCGACAAGCGGTTTCTTCGCTGTCCGTAAAGAGGCTATTGTCGGAAAAGAATTTCAACCGATTGGCTGGAAAATCCTCTTGGAAATCATTGTCCGTGCAAATATAGATCGAATCGCGGAAATACCCTACCAGTTTCATGCGCGGGATCTGGGCAGTTCAAAAATGAGTGCGGTTGAACAGCTGAGGTATCTTATTCATCTTGCCAAGCTAGTGCTGGCAAGTGAAGAAGATCGGCGGTTTTATTTATTCAGCGCTGTGGGCTTGAGTGGCGTTGTCGTCAATCTTGCCTTCTATAAACTGTTTCTTATGTCAAACTTATCAGTCATTGTGGCTTTTTTACTTTCATCCGGAATCAGTATCTTCACAAATTTTCTTCTGAATAACTCATTTACCTGGAAGATGGAAGGATCGGGCGGCTGGTTTTCCTGGGGAACCCGTTTACTGAAGTATGTTATTGTTGCTTCAGGAGGGCTTTGCGTCTCCGGTGCAATAGTGTCTTTTTTTCATTATTTTATCAACCTTCCGGCGATGATCAGCGGAATAATCGGTATCGTGGCCGGCATTGTCTGGAACTTCTTCCTGAACGACAAATGGACATTCTCGACAAGTAAAAAGTACATGCTCCCAGAAGTCAAATCACTTACAGAGCGGGATACGGTGATACACGATGTCGAAAAATAACCGCCTGGCTGTTTGGGTGCTTGGCATTCTGGTGCTTTTCAGTGAATTGCTGTTTGGTATCTGGATGGCGCATTGGAATCATTTTGTCCCTGGAGATGCAGTCAGCAGAGTTGCCAATGCCTACTATGTTCTATTCAGCCGTCAACCGCACTTAGCGGCGATTGGTTTTGTCTGGAATCCTTTGCCTAGTCTGCTGATGATTCCAATTCTGCTTGCCAAGCCTTGGTTTCCTGAATTGGCGTCAGAGGGCATCGCTGGAATTATCCTGACCTCATTGTTTGCATCGGGAACCGCTATGCTCCTGTTCAGAAGCTTTCTCAGAAGGGGGACTCCGCTGCTTTTCAGTACCGCTCTTGTGATCCTGTTCTCTTTTAATCCTTTTATTTTTTACTATGGATCAAATGGCATGAGTGAAATGATTTTTATCTTCTTTTTGGTCTGCTGCGTGACGGCATTCCTCGACTGGCTGGATTCAAAAAGTGCGATTTCAATGATTTTAATCGGATTTTCTTTGGCGCTTGCCTTCTTTACCCGATATGAGACAATATTTTTCGGGCTTGCACTTGCCGCATCCCTGATGCTTATTGTTTGGAGACGGCGCCCGAAAAACGATCAGCCGACATATGGAATTACGGCCACCTATCAGAAATTGGAAGCGAGTGAACTTATAGCCTTGCTTCCTGTTATTTATGCCGTACTGATCTGGGCTCTATTGAACTGGTCCATTATGGGTGACGGCCTGTACTTCTTGCGTTCCAATTATTCGAATCTAGCTCAGTCTGAAGGGCTGAGTAAAAATCCGCTTATTGCTCCTGTGATAGGAAATCTGGGTAATTCCTTGCTGTTTGTGGCAGAAAGAAGTGTCCCCTTTCTTATTCCGTTAGCGTCCATTATCGTTATGCGGTTGATGAGAAAAAAACTTTTACGTGTGGATTTTGTCTGTTTGTTGCTGTTCGTTTTTTCCATTCCACTCATGCAGCTTATCATGCTTTATAAGGGTTCTTCATATGGCTGGCTCAGATTCTTTTCCTACCCATTGCCGCTTGTATTCGCGTGGCTGCCCTATGAGCTGCAGAAGCAGAAAGAAAGGGGGCGTCAGTTTTACATGATCGGGGGCTGCATGACACTCATCTTTTTAGGGGGGGCTGCCTATGTGACCGGCTATTTCATGAATAACAGCAGACTGGCCCCTGAAGAACACGAGGCCATTCATTATAGGCAAAGTACTACTTTTGCGAGTAATCGGCTATCGATGAATGTTGCAAATGAATTGGATCAGCGGTTGATGAGCGATCCTAAAGCATCTATTTTAATGGATTCTTTTAATGCTTTTCAAATTATTCTGGATATGAAACGATCGAATCAGCTGATTATTACAAGCGATCTCGATTTTAAAAAGGCGTTGAATAATCCTGTTGGAAGGAAGATCAGTTATATTCTTGTGCCTCGCCCGGTTGGTGTGGCATCACTGAACGCAGTAAACGAACGCTATCATGACTTCTTCAGCAGGGGGGCTCCATTTGCGAAACTGGAGAAACAATATGGAAATGATTGGCGGCTTTACCGGGTGGTTGATCCAGCGAAGAGGTAGATGCATTGCCGAGGACGCCCGATGTAAGTGAACTGTTGATCAGATAAATGGAAATTTTTGAAAGACGTTATCGAACTATCTCTTGTATGAAATAATGGCCAGAGACGGTCTCTTACCAGTGGTGTATGAGGCGTTTTTGACGAAGTCGCCTAGAATTTTTTCTTAATGACAAATGGATATTTTCAATAGACGAGAAGAATGTTGTGAAGGATAGTTTTGAGTACTATAAGAGAATACGGTGATGAACGATGTCAAAAAGTGAACGGTTTACAACCTGGATTTTAGCCGCTCTGACCTTAGTTGCAGAGTTGATATTTGGTATCTGGATGGCACATTGGAATCATTTCATTCCGAATGATTCATTAAGTCGTGTTGCAAATGCGTACTATGTCCTTTTTAGTCGGGATCGGAGCTTGTCTGCCATTGGTTTTATTTGGAATCCACTACCAAGCCTTCTTATAATGCCGATTCTGCTGTTTAAGCCCCTTTTGCCTGAACTGGCCTATGAAGGGATAGCAAGCGTGATACTTACAGCTATATTCGCGTCGGCTACAGTTTTTATACTGATACGAAATTTTATCAGATGGACACATTCGCTTGTAATCAGTACTGTCATCATTCTATTGTTCATTTTTAACCCTTTTATCTTTCTGTATGGATCAAACGGAATGAGTGAAATGATCTTCATCTATTTCATTGTTGCGTGTGTTATCGGCTTGATTCAAAGCATGGATGATCAGGGAACAATATCGATGGTCATGATCGGATTTTGTTTAGCGCTCGGCTTTTTAACACGGTATGAATCTGTTGCATTTGGTTTTTTCTTAGCACTCAGTTTTGCAATCAATATACTAGCAAGCAGAAGGACTTCACAAGGCTTTAAACTTTCATATAAAGAAACTTATCAAAAGTTGGAAGCCAGCGAATTAATCTTATTAACGCCAGCTATTTACACTGGACTGATATGGATCTTCCTTAACTTCACTATAATGGGGAATCCACTCTACTTTTTAAACTCAAGTTATTCTAATCTTGCACAGTCAGAGGGATTAAAAAATAGCGCGACGGTTAGTGGAATAATTGGTCATTTGCCTGCTGTACTGTTATTTGTTCTGGAAAGAAGCGCGTGCTTTTTAGTCCCCTTAGTTGCCATTATCATGATACGTATTATCCGCAGAGATCTGTTTAAGACGGATTTTTTAGTGCTCCTGTTACTTATACTATCCATACCTTTGATGCAAATTTACATGCTTTATAAGGGAGCTTCTTTTGGATGGCTTCGATTTTTTGTCTACCCGTTGCCAATCATTTTCGCATGGCTTCCCTACGAACTTAAGCGTTTAAAAAATAGTGGGAAATATATTCGTTTTGTGGGTTATTTTGCGATTATTCTCTGCTTGATTGCCAGCAGTATTTCAACTTTTATTGTGATGCACAATGGAAGAATGGCCCCTGATGAATATCAGGCCATTCATTACAAGGATAGTGAAGCCGTACAACTGTCCCGGATCTCGTTAAAAATTGCGCGTGATATTGATCGAAGGGTTCAAAAAAACAGGAGTGCGAAGTTTCTGATGGATTCCTTTAGTTCAAATAGAGTGATTCTTACTACGAGATACCCGCAAAATATCGTGATCACAAGTGACAGAGATTTTAAAAACAGTCTGAAAGATCCTGTGAAATATAATATTAATTATCTGCTCGTTCCCTCAACAGGTCAGGCATCAAAGTATGGACTGGATGCGATTAATCAACAGTATCCGCATCTCTATCAGAGCGGAGCAAAGTTTGCGAAATTAGATAAAGATTATGGTGACGGTTGGCGGCTATATAAAATAATTAGCACAAATAAAAAGAGCAATAAATGATGAACAGTCAGTGACTTTTTAAACCGCAAAAACAGAAGATTTCTGAGAATAAACTCAGAGCCGGGAAACGTTACAGATTCCCAGTTTAAAGGCTTCTACCCAAGGAAGGGCGGAGTCTTTTTTTGTTGTACCTGGTATATCTCATAACTTAGTAGACAGAATGCGCCTGATTGGACAGAAAAAATTATGTCATGTACACTTTTACATGTGACTAGGGAAATCCGTTACTGAGAAGGAAGGCTGTCCGTTATTGAACTTGCTATTCAGCGCTCTGCACTACATCCAGAATAATCGTCAGGCGTTTGATCAGGCGCTGATCACTCATCTGGAATTAAGCGGTCTGGCCCTTCTCATCGGGTTCTGCATCAGTGTGCCGTTAGGCATTATATCCGCAAAATATGCCAGGCTTTCGGCAATTGTGATGAGCGTGATTAATGGTTTGAGAGTGATACCGAGTCTCGCAATCCTTGTCTTGATCATGCCCGTTCTTGGGACGGGATTTATGCCTGCACTCGTCGCTTTAACGATTCTATCCTGCCCGCCCATCCTCATTAACACGTTTCTTGGCATTCAGCGTGTGGACCGCCAAGTCATTGAGTCGGCAGAGGGAATGGGCATGAATCGTCGCTGGATTTTGGGGAAGATTGAACTTCCTCTGGCTCTTCCACTGATCATTTCGGGCGTACGGACCGCGGCAGTCGAAGTCATTTCCAGTGCAACACTGGCTGCCTTTATTGGAGGCGGCGGGCTGGGTACATTCATTATCAACGGACTCGGATTGTATAATTTTGCATTACTGCTTGTAGGGGCCGTTCCGGTGGCCCTTTTGGCGATTTGTTCCGAACTTTGTTTCAGCATCATCGAACGCTGGGTTACTAAATATCGCAACGTTTAAAACTATGGAGGTGCGCGTGTGGGACGATCAAAAAATGCTTATATTTTTGGCTTTGGCGCTATTGTAGTTGTTGTTATCATCGTTATTCTTAGTATTTCGCTTTTTTCAAAAGGGAACGGAAGTTCAAACGGATCTTCAGGAAAAAATGAGACAGTAACGATTGGATCAAAGAACTTTACAGAAAGCCTGATTCTAGGCGAAATGTATTCCGATGCATTGGAAAATGCAGGTTATAAAGTGAACAGAAAATTGAATTTGGGCGGGACACTTATTGCCCACGAAGCGTTGGTCAAGGGCCAAATTGATATGTATCCGGAATACACCGGTACGGGTTTGATGGATATCTTGAAACAAAAGGAAATGACCAATGCGAA
Organism: Sporolactobacillus pectinivorans; assembly: GCF_002802965.1. Taxonomy (NCBI): domain Bacteria; kingdom Bacillati; phylum Bacillota; class Bacilli; order Caryophanales; family Sporolactobacillaceae; genus Sporolactobacillus; species Sporolactobacillus pectinivorans. The sequence continues at coordinate 941,432 of NZ_NXGA01000001.1, forward strand.
TGCCGTTTATAACGATGTTGCAAAGGCGTATAAAAAGAAGTGGAACTTGATTTGGTTGAAACCGACTCAAGCGAATGATTCACAGGGTTTGGCAGTGACAAAAAAGATCTCGGACAAATATAACATTCATACCTTTTCCGATCTGGCTAAAGAAGCCCCAAACATCAGATTTGCCGCGACTCCGGAATTTAATGACCGCGCGGATGGTCTGAAAGGATTGAAAAAAGCGTACGGAGGATTTAACTTTAAAAGCAACCAACTCTTTGATTATGGAATCAAATACAACGTTCTGCTTCAGGGCAAGGAGGACGCAACAGTTGCTTTCACAACGGATGGACAATTAACAAATAAGAATCTGGTTTTGCTGAAGGACGACAAGCATTTTTATCCTCCCTATTATGTTTGTCCGGTAATCAGGGAGAGCGTGATCAAGCATGATCCAAAGATTGTAAAAGTGCTCAATGAAGTTTCATCGAAACTGGACAGTAAAGTGATGCAGGAACTTAATGCAAAAGTAGACATACAGAAGCAGAGCTATCAGACTGTGGCCAAAGATTTTTTGATTAAAGAAGGTATCATTAAATAACTGCAGAGATTGAAAAGATTATTTAAAGGAAGGTACCCCGTGGCTGATCCATATGCGATTGTTTTTGAGAAAATCAGTAAAACGTTTAAAAATGCAAGAGAACCGTCCGTTTATGAAACAAACTTGAAAATTGAAAAAGGCAGTTTTGTGACCATTCTGGGTGCATCCGGATGCGGAAAGACGACGCTGCTGAAAATGGTTAACCGGCTTTATGAACCTTCGACGGGTAGAGTTTTGATTAATGGCGAAGACGTGTCCAAAACCTCGCCGACCTTGCTGCGGCGAAAGATGGGTTACGTCATTCAGCAGGTCGGGCTTTTTCAGCACATGACCGTTGAGCAGAATGTGGCAACCGTGCCGGAAGTGCTCGGATGGGATAAGCAGAAAATCAATCAAAGAATTGATGAGTTATTGCGTTTGGTCAAATTGTCGCCTGAGGAATTTAGAAAAAGATACCCTGGACAATTATCTGGCGGGCAGCAGCAGCGGGTAGGTATCGCCAGGGCAATGGCTGCGGATCCTTCCATTTTGCTTATGGATGAACCCTTTGGTGCAATCGATGCGATTAATCGTTCCATTCTTCAGGATGAAATTCTGCGTATACAGAAGAAGCTTCATAAAACGATTTTATTTGTGACGCATGACATTATGGAAGCTTTGAAACTGGGAGATAAGGTCATCATCATGAATCACGGAGAAATCCAGCAGTATGATGAACCATTGGCTATTTTACAAAATCCTGCCAACCCTTTTGTCAGAAGTCTTGTTCATTCAGAGGATCTGCTGCAAAGAATGGCATTTATTAAAGCCAGGGACGTCATGAACACTGGTGTGAACAATCTGGTTGCTGGTGATCAGGAACCGGCCGTGGGAGAAGAAGAAAGTTTGAAGGACGTACTGCTTTTATTGCTGCGGACTCAGGCTGATTATGTCAGGGTAGAAAGTAAAGATAAAGTCACTGTGGGCTGTATATCGTTTCAGGAATTGAAGAAGATTTAATGCGGGAAAAAGAATTTAAGTGGGGGTCTGAATGCTGAATTATATTGAAAACAATGGGCAGGAAGTCGGCTTCCTTTTTCTGCAGCATGTTGAAATAACTTTTCTGTCTCTGGCTATAGCGGTCATCATTGCTTTGCCTCTGGGCATTTTGCTGTCGAAAAGCCGGTGGGCTGCAACATTTGTCCTCCCCTTACTCAGCGTCATCTATACCATTCCAAGCCTGGCATTATTCGCTTTGCTCATACCGATTGTCGGTCTGGGGATGGTACCGGCAATTATTGCACTCGTAGCTTACAGTCTGCTTATTCTGGTCAGAAATGTCGTGGCCGGTTTCCATTCCATTGATCCGGCCATTTTGGAAGCAGGAAGAGGAATGGGACTTGATCGATGGCAGATGCTTTTTGATATAGAACTCGTGATCGCGCTGCCTGTAATCATTGGTGGAATGAGGATTGCCGCTGTTTCAGTGATCGGCATTGCAACCATTGCTTCCTGGATTAATGCTGGCGGATTAGGTGTGATGCTCTTTCAAGGTTTGAGTCAGGATAATATCCCCGAAATCATTTGGGGAACGATTCTCGTTGCCGGTCTGGCGATTGCGGTCAATTATTTATTAGCTTGGCTGGAATCAAAGGCTTTGGCGAAAGCGAAGGGTGAACCGATGAGAAATAAGTAAATCGGGATGTGGAGAAGAGCCAAGAATGACATCAACGAGGACGAAGCTCCTATAGAAGTAAAGGAAACTTTAAAATAGCCAAAAAATCAGGCACGGCAGGATATTAGGAACGTTTATTTCTATCTGATGAAAATTGTCCCACATAGTACCTGTCATACTTGATATTTTGTAAAATAGTTCTGCAAAGAAAAGTATCAGTTATTCCATAGGCGGTCAATATAACACGGAGTAAATAACACCATTGATCAATTATTCGGCATCGATTTTAGCACGAAGCTCATTTATTGCTTCCTGGTGATCATCCTGCTTGAAAATGGCTGAACCTACCACAAAAACATCGGCACCTGCATCTGCACATTGCTTGATTGTTTGAACATTAATCCCTCCGTCTACTTCAATTTCAATCTCCTTATTCTTCCTGGAAATTAAATCGTGAGTTCCCCGGATTTTTTCAAGCATTTCCTGTATGAATACCTGTCCGCCAAACCCAGGATTTACAGTCATAATCAGAATAAGATCAAGACTGTTTAAGACATAATTCAAAGCGGACAAGGGAGTAGCCGGGTTTAGAACGACACCGGCCTTTGCTCCGGATTCGCGGATGAGCTGCAACGTACGGTGGAGATGTGGACATGCCTCAGCGTGGACGCTGATGATATCAGCGCCCGCTTGTGCAAATGACTGAATATAGCGATCAGGGTCCGCGATCATTAAGTGAACATCAAGAGGTACTGATGTGATACCCCGTAATGCTTGTACTACTCCCTGCCCAAATGTAATGTTTGGAACAAAAATCCCGTCCATGACATCGACATGAATATAATCCGCACCCGCCCGCTCAACTGAGCTTATCTCATCTGCAAGATGAGTGATGTCCGCATTTAAAATAGATGGAGCAATTTTTTTCATGATTTCCAGTCCCTTGATCTGATGTTTTTCAGAAATGTTCACCCTTAGAAATGAGAATTGGGTGGAGTGCAGTGGAAACTTTATTATCTCTCAAAGTTTCTCTTAATCACCGCTCCCGCTTCCCTCCCAACGAAGCTTCCTGCCGACTGCCGTTCCGATTTTCGGAAGGGATCATGGCTGGCGTCAAGCATCCAATAGTAGATTCCCTCAGTGTGTGCGGTTTGGGCGGCATCATACATGGCGGCGAACCAGTTTGCCTGAATGGACTCCTTGATTGAACCATTGCCGGTATTCAGCCAGGGATGGGCATACATTCCTGATTGGGCCAGAATTCCGGCTTCCTGGATGGTCAGATTTTTGCGGACGGACAATGGCCATTGGGCGAACCAGTGGCTCAATGCCTGACTGAGTTGCGGGACCGTGGCCTGGTCATTCAGCTGAATGTGCGGGTAGGCGTCAATGGCCAAAGCACTGAAGGGCATGGAAGCCCAATTATTCCAATTTTCGGCATAACTTAAAACCCCTTTGTACCCCGTATGCCTGACTGCAGAACCGAGCTGCTGCCATTCTTTTTGCCGGGTCTGCAGGGAAGACAGTTCTGTTCCAATCACTAGTTCGTCGACAGTTAATTGTTTGGATAGTTCTGCGTAATGAACGATCAGTGATTGATAGGACTGGAACCAGTTATGAGTGTTTATTGGCGCGATAGAACCTCGCCAGGCAAGGGCATTCTCGGCAACAATGTTTTTTTCATCGATAATCGGCCGAAGCATGACGCGCAGCTGTCTTTTTTTTGCCTCACTGACTGTAAATTGGATCAGCTGCAGATTGGGCGTGTCTGGACCCGCATACACATGTGTGGGTGTTGCACCGTCTGTATAAATTGGGAAACTGATACCGATCGCGTTTGCTCCGAGAGAGACGACATAGTTCAAATTCCGGCTGATTGATTGTTTTTCCTGAGAGCTCCCGTCCTGTGACGCGGCGGGATGCAGATAGAGCTGAATGCCTCTTTGAAACTGGCCATGTTGCCACGGGTGCTTCACGGTTATTAATTTGGGCATAGGTTTTTGTGGCTTTGCCAAATGTTTGTGCGCTATTGTCTCAACAGGTTGAGTGGCGCAGCCGCTTAAAATAAGAATGACGACTAAAAAAAGAACGAGGATGGACTTGCGCATAGGAATCTCTCCCTTTTGCTGTCGTTATTGCTGATGAAGTTCGGATAAGTTGTTTTTATAAACGGAATGATAGTGCCCGGGTGCAACCGTGTGATTCAAGGAACGATATATTTGATCGGTTTTGTCATGGCGGTGCACCTGAACCGAGGAATGGGTACTGTGTACATGAGTAAGTTTGCTGAATTGACGGTTTTTATCACGTCAGAAACGGATGGTGGTATGTAACTTTTTGCTGCATACCAGAGCAACAATTTAAACTCGACGAAGTACGTGTAGAAAAAGTGAAGTGGCGATGAAGATGAACCCTGGCTAATGATGGACTTGACGGCCAGCCACAAACAAAAGAAATGCTATGGCTGAATAAAAGATAAACTGTCTCCGGCTGAATAATTTTTTTGCTGTAGACCGCGTGATCATCCCGCAAGCATTCTCCATAAACGTCCAAGCCTCTCTTTTTTTAACTCGTTTATGGAGTGATATTCAGCTTATGGACAAATATTCTATTATGGTGAAAAAAATAATAATGTGAAAGCGGATATATTGCTGTGGGGATTGAGATAAAAATGGAGAGATGTTTTTTACCTCACTTTAAAGTGATCATCAATTAATTGAGGCGTTCTTAGATTGACAGGAATATATATCGACTGTGGTATGTCGCATATCAGACGTTCGTAAACATGATTGAACAATAAATATTTTGGGAAGCGCATACAAAATGATGCTAGAATGGTCTTAGGGATGAAAAGTTGAATCTAAGGGAAAGGCAGGGGATTCGGCATGAAAATTGCGATAGCAGGGGCGGGGGCGATGGGCTCCCGGTTCGGATATATGTTTAAAGTGGCGGGCCAGGATGTGACGTTGATCGATAAGTGGCAGGACCATGTTTCGATAATTAATAGAAGTGGTTTAACTGTGAATGACAATGGTGTAACAAAAATATGCAGAATTCCTGCAGTTTTGCCGGATCGGGCAGATGGGCATTACGACTTAATACTCGTTCTTACTAAGGCCATGCAGCTGGATGTGATGATGAAAAGCATTCGGCCGATCATCGATGAACGGACAAACATCCTGATTCTTTCAAATGGAATCGGAAATATTGAAACACTGGAGAAATATGTATCAAAAGAACAGATTTATGCCGGTGTGACACTGTGGACTTCCGAGCTGGACGGACCTGGGAAAGTCACGTTGACCGGATCGGGATCTATTGAGCTGCAGAAAATTGGGGAGGGCTCTGATCAATTTTTTCAAGCATTAATAGATACGATGAATCAGGCAGGATTCAACGCGAAGGTCAGTCGGAATGTCCTCGTTTCGATCTGGCAGAAAGCGGCACTGAACAGTGTGCTGAATACTTATTGCACGATCCTGTCCTGCAATATCGGTCAGTTTGGCGGTTTGGAGAATGCGGTTGAACTGCTGCAGCCGTTGGTTAACGAATGTGTCACGGTGGCTCATTCGAGTGGTGTGATGATTGACCGGGATGCTATACTAAAGGCAATTGGGACTATTTTTGATCCGAAAATGGGCGGCGATCATTATCCGTCGATGTATCAGGATCTTCACAGTAAGCGCAGAACAGAAGTTGATTTTCTGAATGGCGCGTTCAGCAGAATGGGTGACAGGCTTCATATAGCGACGCCATATAATCATTTGTTAACAGATCTGATTCACGCGAAAGAACACTTGGCCCGCGCAAATTAAATATAATATGACGGGTCCATTTAAACTTGTGGCGAAGGAAGAACTGAAATGGACAAGAAAGTAAAATACTATAAATTATTAAAAGAAAAGCATGGCAGCGTCGAAAACATTGTAACTGAAATCATAAACCTAGAAGCAATCATGAATCTGCCGAAAGGGACGGAACATTTTTTAAGCGATATTCACGGAGAGTACGAGGCGTTTCAGCACGTCTTGCGGAGCGGTTCGGGCAATGTGAGGCGGAAAGTGCAGGAGTGTTCCAGCGATCATCTGTCACATGAAGCTATTGAAGAATTAATCAGTATTGTCTATTACCCTGAAGAAGTGATTGCGGAAAAAAAGAATGCTTTTGAAAACGATGAAGATTTGCACCAATGGTATTTTCAATTAATCGATAGAATGATCAATTTGATTTCTTATACGTCTACAAAGTATACCCGCTCCAAAGTCAGAAAGGCACTGAATCCTAAATTTTCTTACATCACTGAGGAACTGCTATATAGGGATAATTATGCGACAGGCGACAAAGAGGAATACTATACATCGATCATTAATACGGTGATCAGTCTTGGAAAAGTAGATGAGCTGATTGCCAGTTTTTCTTACACTATTCAGCGTCTTGTTGTCGATCATCTCCATATTGTGGGCGACATCTATGACCGTGGTCCTTCTCCGTCGAAAATTATGAACACACTGATGAATTACCACTCAGTTGACATTCAATGGGGAAATCACGACGTCACGTGGATCGGCGCGGTAGCAGGTTCACCGCTCTGCATGCTTAATGTCATAAGAATTTGCGCCCGATACAATAATCTGGATATACTGGAAGACTATTATGGTATTAATCTACGGCCTCTGTTTACTTTTTCTGAGAAATTCTATGGAGATAATCCGGCTTTTTATCCCAAAAAGGATTCTGACAATGAGGAATTATCTCTGACTGAAAAATTACAGATTACAAAGATTCATCAGGCTGTCGCTATTATGCAGTTTAAATTGGAATCGCAATTAATCAAACGCAATCCCGATTTCCATATGGAAAACCGATTGCTTCTGGATAAGGTCCATTTTGGTGGGAACAAGCAAACCATTGTTCTTAATGGGAAAAGCTATGATTTATCACATACTTGTTTCCAGACCATTGATAAAAATGAGCCGGATCGACTCATGGAAGAGGAGAAACAAGTGATTGAGAAACTTCTTCAATCATTTCAGACATCGCCGATTCTGAAAAAACATATGGACTTCTTAATGGAAAAGGGAAGCCTTTATCTCGTCTACAATGGAAATCTGCTGCTTCATGGCTGTGTGCCTCTTCATGAGAATGGTGATTTGAAATCATTGACGATTCATGGCGTCACCCGTTCCGGAAAGACCTTGCTAGATTTCTTTGAAAAGGGTATCCGCAGCAGTTACAGACATCCCGACACTCATTATGACAGCGACACAGATATGATCTGGTATTTGTGGACAGGTGAATGTTCTTCACTATTCGGAAAAGAGGAAATGACAACTTTTGAACGCTATTTTATTGAAGATTCCTCAACACATAAAGAAATAAAAAACGCCTATTATCAGCTTCGGGATAATGTGAATGTTTGCAAGAAATTATTGACTGAATTTCATCTGGACTCTGAAAATGGCCATATTATTAACGGCCACACACCGATTAAAGAAAAAAACGGAGAAAATCCGATTAAGGCGGATGGAAAGCTGATTGTCATTGACGGCGGGTTTTCAAAAGCCTATCAGGCAACAACGGGCATTGCAGGGTATACGCTCCTGTACAATTCCTATGGAATGGAATTGGCCTCTCATCAGCCCTTTACGGGCAAAAGTGATGCTATAAAAAATGGAACGGATATCATTTCTACCAAAAGGGTTGTTGAAAAAGAAGCGCAACGGATAAAAGTCAGAGAAACGAATATTGGACAGAAACTGGAGGCCGACAAGCAGGATCTGATTGTTCTCTTAAAGAACTATGCTCAATATTAAGAGATAGAAGGGGCACGGGTTGGACGGCATGAATATATTAAAAACAACAAATCTGAAATCACCTTTCTTGGGATAAATGGAGAAGAAGGCAATGAGAACGTGTCCGGAAAAAATGGTTTGATGACCACCAGAAAGCATAGATCACTGTAAAATGATCTTAGCCGCAGACGAAGAGCTTGCTAGTTGTATGCTGTTCAAACAATTAACTAGTTGTTTATCAGAGCCATATTTTCAATATAATTTGATACAAAAAGAGACCTGAAGTTTTGTCGCGGGTCTCATTAATGTGATCGTTAGATTTTTTTTAATTAAATCGTTGAGACGTTACGCTTCTAAAACATGGTAAAAGTCTTCTGGATCGATGCGTTCAATTGTTCTGATTCTCTGGACTGTGTCTGCCGATTAATTTATTAACCAGGTAGGTTTCGTAATAAAAAACGTTGCAAGAAATTCTGAAGTAAGTCGACAATGCCTGATACACTTTATTGAATTTCCAGAAGCTCTGTAGAAGCATGTATAACAAACTTCCAAAGGGCAGAATTATGAAAGGACAGGACGAAAAAAGTGGGGCATCTGAAACATGTTCAGTTGCCGTGTTATTTCCCACCGCTCAGAGCTTCCATCCAACTCTTGCAGAATCCTTCGTAAGGTTCAACGATTTTGCCCTTTTTCAATACTTTTCGGATTCTGAGATGATCTTTTTCATTTCTCAGATCAAGCAGAATCTGGGCCATGGCCCGTGAAAGCTTGTTCCTTAGGTTTGATTCCAACTGTCGCGACCAGTCTCCATTGAATGTGCTCAGCGTTTCAGGGCTGTAATCCTCCAGATAGGCAAGGAAAATTCGGCTGCGTTCATCTGCTGGCTTTTTGGACCACTGAAGATTTTCGATATTGCGGATAAATATGCCGATATCGCTTTCTCCACGGGCATTCAGTGCGACTGAGTCACGGCTGATCATCAACAGATCATGCAGAGCGGGATCAGGCTGATTCCGGAACAGGTTATTCAGATAGCTCAACTGCACACGCAGGTGATTCCTCGCTTGGCTGACTGCCATATCAGGTGTGAAGGCATCGATAATCATATCGCGTTTTACAGCTCCGTGATTCAGAATAATGAACAGGAGCAGTCCCTGGGCATTCCGCTTATTCCACTTGCCGGCAAGTTCCTGCCCGTTCCAGTAGACTGATGTATGGCCATTCAGAACGGATAGCTGCAAACTTCGATGCATGACAACCTGAGATTTTAAGGCTTTCTCAACAATGGCATTTAACCCGTTGATCATTTTCATACCGTCTGGTGTAAGGGAATTTGAGTACATCTTGTCATCCATAAACCGTTTGAACGCTGCCAGCGCAAACTTAGGTTGATCAAGCGGAATCAAAGCTGAAGCGTCGGGAACAAGCACGAATCGGTGGTTTGGCGCGTATCCGCTGAAGATCATGGCCAGAGCTGCGGGGTAGACCGGATCATATTCTCCATGCATGAACAGGGCCGGGATGCGAAGCCGTTTCAGTTTGCCGATCAGATTAAAATCCGGTGTTTGGATACGACTGTTCAGCTCACGGATGGCCGAGATAACATGCCTGTCTGCCACAGAACGAAGGGCATGAATAATCGTACGCGATTTAGCGATCGAAACGGGATGCACGCTTTGCATCATGTACCTTTTTTCAAATAGCTGATGATCGAGAAGGAGCAACTGAACGTTTGTTGCCGCTTCGCGGGCATAACTGTGACTCTGTACATAGAACGGCATCGACATGAGCGTCAGCGATGCAACAGATTCAGGCGCTTGAATCGCCAATTCAAATGCGACAATGGCGCTGTACCGGCATCCGACAACATGAACCTTATGAAGATGCAAGTGACGGAGCAGAGCAGTCAGCTCTTTCAACAAAAGTTCAAGCGACAAGGCTGCCTCGCCATCGGTACTCTGTCCATGGCTGTAAAAATCATAGGTCAGAATATTGAATTGTCTCTCGATCCCCAGCAGCAAAGGCTGCCACATAGCTGATTCCATGCAGAGATCATGTATGAATAGTACAGTGGGATTGTCCGGTTTTGCTCTATAGTAAGTATAATTAAGTTCGTAATTTTCAAATATTAAAGTCGCCATTGATAACCAGCCCCCCCTTGGCTCCGTCCAAGTCTTCACGAGAAACCAACCACTCACCTGTGCGGTTCAGTTGCTCCAAACGTCATAATACACCGGAATGCTGCATTTCAGTCAGCTGCTCATCACAGAAACCATCATATGGTTCAACCGATCTTGCGGATTGAAGTACTTCCCGTGCCAACTCAAACATATTCTTGGCTCTCAGCTTCGGGACCAGATTCTCCAGCACATTCCCCAGCATGGAATCAATTTCCTCTGCAAGAGAGAAGATCCAGTCGCTCCGAAAAGAAGAGAAATTGGCTGGATCGTATTGGCGCAGCAGGTCAATAAAAGCGATCGCCTGCTTCTTCAAAGTGAAGCCGTGTTCAGGAAAAGCTTTCAGACGGGCCAGATAATCATCGATATCACTTTCAGTTTCTGAATTCAGAGCAACGGTGCTTTCACCTATGAGCAGTATCTCATGCACATCCGGATCGTGAAAGTTGTGGAAGATCTGATTCAGATGATTGATACGGACACGCAGGTTGTTTCTGGCACGTTCTCTGGGGAGATCCGGTAGAAAGGCCGCGATCAGTTCATCCCGGCTGGCACGTCCATGGTGCAGAACCAAATAGAGCAGTAATTCTTTGGCACCCCGCTGATTCCACTTCCCGTCAACAGGCTCGTCGTTCCATAATACGGTCACATCGCGAAGCACATTGATTCTGAGCAGATGCCGGTCAGGAAGCGAGCGCTCAAGGCCTGCCTTCAGGATCCTCAGATATTTATCAGTCAGCTCCTGATGGATCGGGAATGTTGGCAATGGTGCTTTTTCACCTGTAACGAATTTCAGCAGGAGATGCGCGGAGGTCTCAGGCTGATCAAGTGGGATCTGCTGCGCGGAGTCAGGAATGATTTGCCAACGGCTATTTGGAATACAAGCAGAAAATATTGCTGCCAGCTGAGCCGGTAAGATGACATCGTTACTTCCGTGTAGAATCAGGGTTGGGACACTTATCTTAGCGAGTTCATCGATAAAATGAAAGGATACCGGGTCATAGCGTTGCTGCAAAACAGCGAGTTTATCCTTGATAACGCGCGCAGGAATATGTTGAAATGCCTCTTCAAAGAGGGCCGCTTTCCTGTCAGTCAGGGTATAGAAGCTGTCTGTCATCCATTTTTGTGTCATCAGGTCACGGTCGACGTCAATTAATTGATTAAGCAAACCGAACCGGTTTCCAAAAATATTCTTCTGGATAAAGAATACTGAAGACATCATCGTCAGAGAAGCCACTTGCGACGGAAATCTTCTGGCCAGCTCAAAACCGAGGTTGCCGCCCATTCCACATCCCACAATATGGACCTGATCGAGCCTGAGATGTTCTATGAGTGCGCGTGCTTCCGAGATCAACCGTTCGACGGTTACAGGTACATAGGGAACCTTTGTCGGTCCGTACCCATATGAATCGTAGGTGACGGTATTGACCTGTGATCCGAGACAGCGAATCAGAAGCGACCACTGACTGGAATCCATAGTCAGTCCGTGGATAAAGAGTAAAGTCGGCAGCTTTGGACCGGAAAGATGGAAAGAGTAGTGTAATTGGTAATCATTCATTGAAAGTGTTTCCATTTTCGTTACCTCTCTGTTAAGGTGCAGAATTCGGCTGCGATCCGGGAATGGGACATTTGCCGGATCGCATACTGTTTGCAGATTGAAACGATTCCGTAATGGCTAGAGTGTTAGGATCAGAGGAGACTTAGATCCCATATCTTTCAAACTCAGGGTCTCAAACAGTCAAAAATTTTCAGTACCAGGAATCAGCACAATAACTAGGGAAGACTTATCTTCCTGATACACTTAAATGAAGAGAAAGGGAGTATACTCTTTCATGAAAAAATTTGTTTTTTATTTACATCCTAAAGGAGAAGCCATAAACCATCATTCGCCGGTGTTTTTCAGTGTGATTGTTTCGAACAGCATTGAACAGGCGGCGCAGAAATTTTCAATTCTTTATGAATCAGTTTATTGCGGATTGCTAAAAGTAACAAGCAATAAGTACTACGTCTATTTTTCTAGAAATGGTCCACACAATGAAGAAGAATTCATGTATATCGTCATAGAGGATCAGGAAAGTAATTTTTAAGGGACATGGTTCCGCGCCACCCAAATGCTGCTTTTTAGCAATAGATGTCAATTCTGCCGGTTCCAGATCTGCCCCGGTCAATGCCGTAATGATTATGGATCATTTTTCTGCCAGTCTTTTCTTCCATATCAATGCGCCGGATAGAAACAGCCGGCTTCTTCTCTGAATGATGAAAAGTAATGGCAATAGACCATTTTGCCTGCACTTCCCGCAATTTCTTTGCTTTGAGGATCAGCTGGTCAACCTCCGTCTGCGGTATGTTTAAGATGGTTTCCACCAGTGTTCTTTGCTGCACAGTCAGTGGTTCCGTTGCTGCAAATTTTGTATTTCCCGGGTAGAAGTTGGTCATGATGTCAGCTCGCTGACGGATCGGTGATTATTAAAATAGCGCTGATATGTCGGCGTGACGGCGACCAGTTGTTTCAACATGGAGATGACATTCCTCATCTGTTCCGTGTTATTCGGCCAGTAAAGCACATAATCGATCAGCTGGATCAGTGCTTTTGTCCGGCTCAGCCTGACCTGCATGTCCTGAAATGACTGATGAAACAGCAGGATGCTTTCCAGCGGAACATTTCCTGAAGCGGTGTTATTGAACGAGGTACTGAATACGGTTGCACCTTCCTGTGACACTTTGATCAGTGCGGCCGGCTCCAGAGCCTCGGTTCCGAAACCTTCGGAGGCGAGCCTGTTCCCCAGACTTCCAGACATAATCCGCACCTTTCTTCCTCCATCCACAAAACTGCCGCGGATCATAATCCCCCAGCCGCAATGCGTAACGAACAGGCAGTAAAGTGCCTCAAAGGCTCTTTTCAATGCGCGGGTGTTATAAACATAAAGATTGGCAGACCGGTAGTCGTTTTCGATGTCGATTAAATAGTCGTCTTGTCGAAATATAAGTTTACTCTCATTATGAATAGTGCTATAATTACTTTTGTTTTTAAAAGTGCCATACCCACTGTGTATTCTGACAGTCATATTGACCGGATCTTTAGGGGCTTGTTTGCTGCAGCGGAAATGATCAGTGTACATCGTCATCAGGTTAGCGGAATCGGTTTGAATGTCAAAGGTATGTTCTCCTACCAGCGTGTAATTTCTGTGCATTTTTGCTCCCCCTTAATTGTAGAACACAAGTTTCAAACGCTTACGCGCATGAGCCGGCTGTTTAAAGCAGTTCTTCTGCCAGTTAAGCCTGAATTCTCAGGCCTTTGTTTGATTTTGTCGGCTGGTGCACGTAATGTTTTCCATAGCTCTTTTTTAGAAAAAGTTAAACATTTCTTTAATTTGTACGATAAAGAAGATAGATAGTTTCGACATTTGTCTGCAAACGTACTATTTTTGACACAACGACTGAATGTTTTCTCTCCTTTTGGTGAATTTTCAGGCTTCTTTTAGTATTTTCTTCTTTGTTTATCCCATATCCTATATTTTACTCCATTACACAAACGTTACAAAGCTGTGACTTCAATTTTAAATTATTTCTTGTTTTTATTAAGCATAGCATGAAACAAAGCGCTCCCAACTTTACATGAGAATTGTTTGCTCCTGAAGTGGAAGTGACAAACAGATTACTGTTTATTTTATACAGGTAAATATGCCTATTTAAAATGAACTAAATGTGTAATCAAACATTATATCGACAAAAAAATTTATTAATTATCCCGTTAGTTCATAATAAGTCACGGTCGGTGTCGTCGTACAGATGGAAGTAGGCGATGGAATAAGTTCCTCCTCAGAGTGCCGTCAAACCGGTAACAGAATGTGTTGAGATGGACTTGAAGATGCCCTCTGTTCCAGCATGACAAGTTTCCACGATAAAAAAAGTAGCAACCGCAGACAGGACAGGTGAACCCATCCTGCCATTTGACCTGAAACAAATGGGTCTCACAGGAAAATTCATTAGAAAATCGGTTCTGAAGATCAAAAAAACACATCTGATTCTGTTTGGTCATGTAGATCATTTTTCGAACATACATTCTCTATATGTTAATTATATAGAATATACGTTCGTATATCAAGAGGAAATTGAACCAGGATAATTCAGAAAAAATTTATGGGATCCTTCACAAGGAACGGCATGATGAGTGATCACGTGAATCCTGTTTTGTGATCGTTAAAGGCGACTCTCATTCTTTAATAGAATGAAAGAGTCGCCCTATTTTTTTTTACCTTATCATCACAGCTTATCCGACGCGTAACCCCCGCTCCTGCTGACTGTAATGAAGATGTTACGCTGCCTTTTGTATGATATCAATAATCAATAGCCTGAGTTTCAGCCTAGTAAGGCATAGAGAAACAGCATCCGGATGCTGTACGTCGTTTCCGTCATCTGCAAAATGCGTTGAGAAAGCAGAGAACCGAGTCTGAAAATCCTATCATTATGTCTGGAGGCCCATTATGGAAGAAGCGCTGAATTTAAAAGAACTCTTTTTCGTGCTCAGGAAAAAGCTGCTGCTCATTATTGGAATTACACTGCTCTCGGGGGCTGTTGGGGCATTGTTTACACATTATTTCATTAATCCGCAATATAATGCGACTACCCAAATCCTTGTAAACCAACTGAATAGCGGACAATCGACTCTCTATACAACAAATGCCGTACAGACTAACACGGAACTTGTGAACACGTACAGTGTGATCATTGATGATCCTTCGGTGCTGAACCAGGTCATTCAGAATCTCAATCTTAATATGACCGCCGGGCAGCTTGCGGGACTGCTGACGGTGAGTCCGGTACAGAATTCGCAGGTCTTTTCACTGACTGCGAAGACAGGGAGTCCTGAACAATCTGTACGCATTGTCAACAATGTGGCACAAGTGTTCAGGATGCAGGTGAAGAATGTGATGAAAGTTGACAACGTCAGCATTCTTTCACCGGCGACTCAGGCTTCAAGCTCTGCCAAGGTTGCCCCCAACCTTAAGATGAACACAGCCATTGCTCTGGCTCTCGGCCTGATGCTGTCTGTCGGACTGGCCTTTCTTCTGGACTATCTGGACGATTCCATCAGGACGCAAAAAGATGTCAGAAGAAAACTTGGGCTGCCTGTTCTCGGAGTGATCTCTCATATGGGCAGGCGTCAGCAACAGATGGAAAGAATCAATTCTTTTTCTGCTACTCCGTCACATCATCATGTAAATGGAGGTGCGGAACATGCGGAAGCTAAATAGGGGAAAAAAATTCGGAAAGCCGCTTAATCTGATAATTAGAATGAAAAAAAGGTCGTTGTTTGCGGAACAGTACCGGTCGATTAGGACAAGCCTTGAATCCTTTGAAAAAAAGGGGGTTCTTAAGTCGATCATAGTTACATCTTCCCGGTCCGGAGAAGGCAAATCAACGACTGCCGCGAATCTTGCTGTAGTTATGGCACAAAAGGGGAAAAAAGTGCTGTTGATTGATGCAGATATGAGAAGACCGGTGCTGCACATTGTTTTTCAAAAAACGAACAATGTGGGATTGAGCTCGGTTCTGAGGAATAACAGGGAGCTTTTCAATGTGATTCAGAAGACGGAGGTCAATAATCTGTCTGTTCTTCCAAGCGGTCCTGAGGTATCGGATCCGGCAGATCTGCTGAGTTCTTTGGAAATGAACGCGATTATCGAACGGGCACTTGGTTTATACGATCTTGTTATTCTTGATTCACCACCGGTACTGGAAGTCGCGGATACCCGGGTGATTGCCAATTGCTGTGACGGGGTTCTCTTTGTAATCAAAAGCAGGACCACCGAGAGCGACATAGCCATGATGGCTGCAGAAAATCTTTCTGAAGCCGGAGCCAGAATTCTGGGCGTTGTGCTTAATGACGCGCATGCCAGCAAGAAATATGGGAACATATTAATGCCGTGAAGTGTTGAAAGCTTATCACCATGCTGCTTCGATTATTTGTCTTTATGGAGGGAACAGGGATGGCTTTATCCAGATTAGAAGCGAACGATAGCGGCCTGCAAAATGAAAAAGTTATTGAAAGTCCGAAACTGGTCATTGAATCAATGGAACGCCATAACCTTTACCTATTTGTTAAAAGACTATCCGACATTGTGCTGTCGTCTCTCGGACTTGTTCTTCTGTCCCCGGTTTTTCTGCTCGTTTCCTTGCTGATAAAACTGGATGATCCGAAGGGGAAGGTCATATTTAGTCAAACACGTGTCGGTGAAAACGGAAAGGAGTTTGTGATGTTTAAATTCCGGTCCATGGTTCCGGATGCTGAACATCTGCTGGAAAAACTTCTTGACCGGAATGATACGGATGGGCTTATGTTCAAAATTAGGGAAGACCCGAGGATTACACGAATCGGCCGTTTTATCAGGAAAACAAGCGTAGATGAGCTTCCGCAGTTGTTCAATGTTCTGAAGGGCGATATGAGCCTTGTCGGGCCACGGCCGCCCATTCCGCGGGAAGTAAGTGCCTACTCAGCTTACGAATGGCAGCGGCTACTAGTCAGGCCAGGCTGCACGGGCCCTTGGCAGGTCGGTGGCAGAAGCAGTCTCGGTTTCGATCAGATGGTCGAACTTGATTTGTATTATATCCATCACCGGAATTTCTCGACTGATATGAAATTAATTGCCAAAACGATCTTTCTGTTATTCGGATCAAAAAATGCTTATTGAGAGAAGGAGCGGACGCTATGGAGAAGGACGCGAGGATTTACGTTGCCGGCCACAAGGGTCTGGTTGGATCGGCGATCGTCAGAAACCTTCAGGACAGAGGATTTCATCATCTGGTCTGCCGCACACATGATGAGCTTGACCTGACCGATTATCAGAAAGTCGGCGAGTTTTTCCAGTCGGAAAATATTGACTATGTTTTTCTGGCAGCCGCGAAGGTCGGCGGAATCTTAGCAAACAGCCAGTATCCTGCCGAATTTATCAAAGAGAATCTGATGATCGAGATCAACGTCATCGACTGGTCGTACAAAACCGGTGTGCGAAAGCTACTGTTTCTCGGCAGCACCTGCATTTATCCAAGGATGGCCGAACAACCGATCAGGGAATCCGAATTGCTGAATGGAACACTGGAGCCGACGAATGAAGCGTATGCTTTGGCAAAAATCACCGGGATCAAGATGTGCGAGTCTTACAACAAACAGTACGGTACTAACTATATATCGGTTATGCCGACTAATTTATACGGTCCGAATGACAACTATAACCAGGTGACGTCCCATGTGCTGCCGGCTCTTGTCAGAAAATTTTACGATGCGAAAAGGAGCGGTGATCCGTACGTCACGGTCTGGGGGACGGGCAGGCCGAAACGGGAGTTTCTGCATTCAGATGATCTTGCGGATGCCTGTATTTATCTGATGGATCATTATGACGGTCCGGATATCGTGAATATCGGTGTCGGTAAAGAATTGACGATCAGAGAACTTGCTGAACGGATCAAAAAAATAATCGGCTATACAGGCGAAATTCGCTTTGATACTTCAAAGCCAGATGGCACTCCGAGGAAAATGATTGACGTGTCGAAACTAAACGACCTGGGCTGGAAGGCAACTATTTCTCTGGATCAGGGACTGGAAAGAACCTATAGGGAATTTTTGCTCAACCTTAATGAAATTGTCGATAGATAGCAATTAATAAGAGTGGGAGGGATCAACCATGAAACGTGCGCTCATAACTGGGGTAACAGGACAGGACGGTTCTTATTTATCGGAATTTTTGATAAATAAAGGCTATAAGGTTTTTGCGCTGAGAAGAAGGACAAGCACGCCAATCTATGTCAATGTGGAATCCTTTAAGGAGCGGCTGAATTGGATTGACGGGGACCTGACTGATCTGGCGTCATTGATCCGGGCCGTTCAAATTTCAGAACCTGATGAGGTTTATAATCTGGCGGCACAGTCATTTGTCGGGACATCATGGTCGCAGCCACTTGCGACAGGTGAGATCACAGGTATAGGTGTGACGAACATGCTGGAAGCAATCCGTCTGATCAAACCCGACGCGCGATTCTACCAGGCATCAACTAGTGAAATGTTCGGGAAAGTGGCCGAGGTGCCGCAGAAAGAGACGACACCGTTCTACCCAAGAAGCCCATACAGTGCGGCCAAACTTTACGGCCATTGGATGACTGTCAATTATCGGGAAAGTTTCGATATGTTTGCTTGCTCCGGCATTTTGTTTAATCACGAATCACCTAGGCGCGGGTTAGAATTTGTTACCCGGAAAATCACGGACACTGTCGCGAGAATCAAACTCGGGCTAGCAGACGAACTCCGTCTTGGCAATCTAGATTCTAGGCGTGACTGGGGATTTGCAGGAGATTATGTCAAAGCCATGTGGCTGATGCTTCAGCAAGATCATGCCGACGATTATGTGATTTCAACGGGGGAAACACATACGGTAAGAGAATTTGTGGAAACTGCATTTTCCTACGTAGCTCTGAACTGGAAAAAATATGTTGTACAGGATGAACGGTTTATGCGCCCGGCAGAAGTCGACCTGCTTCTTGGTGATTGCTCCAAAGCGGAGAACAAACTGCACTGGAAGAAAAGTGTCGGATTTACTTCTCTGGTCCATATGATGGTCGATCATGATCTGGAACGCCATCAGGCGAATGTAGAAGACCGCAGAATGGTGCTGTGAAAGAAGATGATAAGACGCCATCTGTTGGTCATCGGTCCTGTTCCGCCTCCGATTCATGGTGAAAGTCTGGCGATTAAACACTTAATCGAATCCGAAGATGTGCGAACATCGTTCCGATTGACAGTTGTCAATACAAACAGAAAGCGGACGAATAAAGGTGGGCATTTCTCATTAACAAAAATCTTTCAGGATATCGGTATCATGCTTCATGTCCTAAGGATTGTCAGGAGAAATCCTGTCGACATCATGTATTTGTCCCTATCACAGACAAGACTTGGTCTGCTGCGTGATACACTGCTTATTCGCCTGACCGGTAAGAAAGCCGGGAGAGTGGTTGCCCATCTGCACGGCAATAATCTGAGAAATGTATTGACCTCAATGAACCCCTTAATGGAAAAATTTGTTGTTAATGCGCTGGGCAGCGTCGAATCAGGTATCGTCCTCAGCCGGAAGCTGGCTTTTAACTTTATGGGCCTGCCCAGCCACATTGAGATCATCCCTAATGGCATTGATAGCGGGTATTTTACGGCGAAAGAGGTCGAATCGGCGAGAAGCCAAAAGCTTCATGATTCTCGATTTCATATTCTCTACTTGAGCAACCTGATCGAATCAAAGGGCTTTGCCCAACTGATCCTGGCTACAATGGATTTATTAAACGAAAATGATCAGGTTGAACTCTGGTTGGCCGGTCAGATATATGATCGGCAGCTGTTTGACAAAATGATGCACGAAGTGACAGCGGCCGGGTATGATTCGAAGATCGTTTATCTGGGAACGGTGACAGGAGCGAAGAAAAAACAATTGCTTAGCGATGCTGACGTGATGGTGCTGCCAACAAAATATCCGGTCGAAGGACAGCCTATCTCGATCATCGAAGGCATGGCGTCCGGCCTGCCGATTATCTCATCTGTTCAGGGAGCGATCCCCGAGTTGATTGAAGGGAACGGAGTGGCACTGAAGGAAATCAGCCGGGCAAGCCTGGCGGCGGCGATTAAGCAACTGATGACTGACCGGGATCTATATCGTCGTTTTTCGATAAACAGCAGACAGCACTTTTTACGTCATTATACTCTGGATCATTATATTGGCGGATTAATAGCCACATTCAACCGAGGTGACTGAAGTGAAAAAGAAGATCGTTTTTGTAATCAATTATTTCTATCCCGATCCAGCGTCAACTGGCCAATTGCTTACGGAACTCTGCCTGGCACTTCAGCACGATTTTCAAATTACGGTGATTGCAGCGAAGCCGGGAAATAATTCAGCGACATCTGCATATGCGGGGGGATTATTTGAAGAAGGTGCCCTGCAACAGATCCGTATTATCCGTCTGAAGCTTCCAGGCCTGAACAAGGCTTCAAAGTTGAGCAGAATAAAATATATTCTGATGTATTTTATTCTAGCCACCATCGCGTTGCTGAGGGAAAGATCTGTAGCTATCATCTACACAATCTCGACACCACCGGTATTGGGCGGGGTCATCGGAACAATCGGCAAATTTTTAAAACGTTCCAAACACGTTTACAACATTCAGGATTTTAATCCGGAACAGGCAGAGGCAGTGGGCTATTCGAAGAATCATCTGATCTATACGGCTGCCAGGGTGGTTGACAATTTCAGTTGCAGGCATGCAAACAATATCATTCTGGTCGGTCATGATATGGCAGAAACCTTAAAGCACCGCTTTATGAGCGGTAAGCTTCCCCGTTATCAAGTCATCAACAACTGGACGGACGAAAGCGATATCGCGCCTCTACCAAAATCAGAGGTTCATATTGCTCGCTTTCTTGAAGAAAACGGACTGTCGGGGAAGTTCATCGTCATGTATTCGGGAAATCTCGGGCTCTATTATGATCTGGAAAACTTAATCAAGGTGGCCCGCAGTTTTTCCAAGATAAAGGATCTCGTTTTTGTTTTCATTGGTGAAGGGGCGGTCAAGCCGCAGATGAAGCACTATGTTGATGAGGAGGCACTGACCAATGTTTCCTTTCTGCCCTTTCAGCCTAAGAAATTTATCAGGTATTCGCTCAATGCTGCGGATGTCCATCTGGTGGTTAACCAGAGAGGGATCAAGGGGGTTTCGGTTCCGAGCAAGATATACGGCGTGATGGCTGCGGGCAAACCGGTTCTTGGTGTACTAGAAAGAGGGAGCGAAGCAGAGCGGCTGATTTCCGATTCCGATTGCGGCAGAGTGGTCGAGCCGCAGGACTATGAGGGAGTTGCCGGGTTAATCCGTTATTTCTACAACCTCGATCAGGAATCCAGAAAGGAAATCGGTTTTAGAGGACGGGCCTATCTGGAGCAGAACCTGAAGAAAGAGCACTCAATTGCGAAATATGGGGAAATGCTGACGGCTCTAGCCGACGGTTAAGCGTTAATAAGGAGGGCCCGGTGTATGCGTCCTGAAATAAGCGTTATTGTTCCCGTTTATAATGTCGAGCATTATCTGCAGCGATGCATCAGAAGCGTTTTGGCACAGTCTTTTATCAGTCTGGAGATCATTTTGGTAGATGACGGCTCCACCGATCATTCAGGAAGGATCTGTGATCTGTACCGGAAAAGGGATGATCGGATCCGGGTCATTCATAAGGAGAACGGCGGGCTGTCCGATGCCCGAAATATGGGCGTTCGCGCGGCAACGGGGAAATATATCGGTTTTGTCGACAGTGATGACTTTATTGATCGGGATATGTATTACTGGCTCTATCGGACGTTAATCGAAAACACCGCCGATATTGCTGAAGCAGGTTTTCTGAAAGCCTACAGTGACGTCGCTGAAAAGGAGAATAATGAGACCGGCAGGGTCACGGTTTATTCGGGAAGGCAGGCAGCCGTCAGCGGGATTGTAAATCACAGATGTACTACGTATGCCTGGAACAAGCTTTATAAAAGAGAGCTTTGGGATACCTTCAGTTTTCCGAAAGGTAAATTATTTGAAGATGAATTTACGACCTATAAAGTGTTTCATGCCTGCACCCGTGTCGCCGTCATCGACCGGAAGCTCTATTACTATTTCCAGCGAAAGACGAGCATTGCCCATGCCTCATTTACGCTTAAATCGCTTGACCATTGTGAGGCGCTCAGTGAAATGATCCAGTTCATTGAAAAGCAGGAACCCGAGGCGTTGCCTATTGTTTCGATAAAATATTTATTCAGCAATATCTGGCATCTTCAGGAACTGCTCGTTAATCGCAAAAAGGTTCCGGATTCCAAACCGGTAATCAATCGGATGACGCGGGAGATTATTTTCTACAGCAAATATTTGGGACGCAAGAAACAATTTGCAGAGGCGGCAAGTAGAATACTGGTCGGTCAATATTACAGTCTGTACGGACAGCGAAAGAAAATTATTTTCATGTTGTTTTTATTGAAAAGGTCTGTCCACATCTTTTTTGTTACTTTAGTTATCCGGAAGTTTGTGCAACAGTATCTCGTTTTGCAGCGCAAGAGACTCTCAAACTGAAAAGGATGGGTTCGGATGAAAATTTTTATTTATGCCGCAGCTTTTTTCTTCTGCTTAGATGATTCACCGTTCATGTTCGGGACCGGCTATAAACCGATATCCGTCATTTTCATCCTGCTCTATGTTCTTTCCAATCTGCCTGGTTTGTTTCGTCTGAGGTATAAAAGGCTTGAATTCTATATTTTTGTCTTTATGCTGATCTGTCTCTGTGTCTCGCTATTCCAGGTGATCATGAATCATTACCGTTTTGACGGACTGCTCAATGCCACTGAAACGGTTTTTGCCGGAATTATCTGCTATCTGGGTTTTAAGCTGTTTGTCGAGAAAACCAAGAATAATCCCTCGGAATATACAAAGCTTTTCCTGTGGATTGTCCGCGGCTATGGTGTCGCGGTTTTTGTTGGTTTTCTGCAATTTGTTTATATCTATATCACAGCGAATGGAGCAATCGCTTCATTGATCCACCTTTTTGTCGAAAGAACGGACTTTATTACCAACAGCCGCATTCATTTCAGTTTTTCGGAGCCTTCATTTATCAGCCTTCACACGAATCTGTTATTGCTGCCTGCCGTCATTATCCTGAAAAAGAAAGGCATGTTGACGCGCACCCATAAATTTATCGTTGGCGCATTCTTTTTTCTCTCACTGTTTGCACTATCAATTCGATTATATATAGACATTATCGTTTTTATGGCGGCTTATCTGTTTTTCACCACGAATTCCAAAACTTTTGTCAAACGGTCGCTAACTGTGCTGCTGGCCGGTTTGTCCATCGTCACACTCTCATATTTAATCTTTGTTCAGAATATTTTCGGGCTGCATTCTTATCATTACTACAGAATGGCAGATCTGATTACTCATCCGTCGGCGGCGAGCAGCGACATCTCCACTCAGATCCGGTCGACCTACACAATGATCGGGTTTCAGTCTTTTGCGGACCATCCTCTGATCGGTTACGGGCTGGGCAATTACCATTATGCTTATGTCGCCCATTTCCATGAGATTTCTCCCGATCTGGTCAATCAGGCACAGGAATTGCTGGGCGCGCTTACCGATTATAATCTGCATACTTATGATATGTTTGCCAGACTGGCGTCGGAAATGGGTATTCTCGGGATTGTTCTCATCATACTCCTCCTTTATCTGGTGATGAACGTCAGAGGCAGGAATTTTTCAAAAATGATGATTTTTCTTCTTCTGTATTCCCAGCTGCAGTTTGATTCTTTGTCGTTGATCCCTTTGTATTTCTGGATCGCGATGCTGCAAAGCGG
Organism: Sporolactobacillus pectinivorans; assembly: GCF_002802965.1. Lineage (NCBI taxonomy): Bacteria > Bacillati > Bacillota > Bacilli > Caryophanales > Sporolactobacillaceae > Sporolactobacillus > Sporolactobacillus pectinivorans. The sequence continues at coordinate 965,044 of NZ_NXGA01000001.1, forward strand.
TTTTATTGCTAATCTCGATATCGCCTATTTACCGCGTCGGGCTGCTGGAAGATTGGAAGCAAGCGAGTTCAAAAGAGAGGTCGTGTTGAGGTGAGCCGATTGAATGTGAGAAGAAATTATATGTATACGGTTCTTTATCAATGCACAGTTATGCTGGTTCCGTTAATTACGGTCCCTTACGTTTCCCGCGTTCTGCTCCCGGAAGGAATCGGTGTTTTTGCTTATACATCATCGATCGCTCAATACTTTTCACTGATCGGGATGCTGGGCATCGGGGTATATGGCAATAAGATAATCGCTATGAGCCGGGATGATAAAAAAGAGATGAGCCGGAATTTTTTTGGCATCTACTGTTTGCAGATCTTTCTCTCGGCCTTATCTATTCTGGGATACCTGGCACTTGTCTTTTTATTCATTCATTCAGAACGGCAGATTGCCATGATTCAGACGATCGCGCTTCTTGGGACGCTGGCTGACTGTACCTGGTTCTTCAGCGGACTTGAATTGTTCGGGGGAATCGTTCTAAGAAATACATTGATCAAGGTCGTTGGCCTGATTGCTATCTTTATTTTTGTTAAACATGCAGGAGACCTGGCTCTGTATACCTGGATCATGTGCCTGTCGACTTTTCTCGGACAGTTAGTCATGTGGTTCTATGTCCGCAAACTGATTGTACGCGTTCACCTTTCCTTTAGATCAGTTCTGAAACATATCCGGCCGACCTTGGTCTATTTTTTGCCGGAAGTGGCACTCCAAATCTACTTTGTATTGGATAAAACGATGATCGGGCTCTTATCGACAAAGAGCGAAGTCGGAATCTATGATTACTCGGATAAAATTCAAAAAATGGCGCTCTCTGTTGTTACTTCTCTCGGGACCGTTATGCTGCCGAGAATGACCCATACTTTTGCATCCGGCCAGTTCAATCGGGCAAAGCACTACATCATGAAGTCCCTGGACTTTTCCACATTGCTCGGGATTCCGATCACGTTCGGACTGGCCGGAATCGCCAAGGAATTTGTGCCCTGGTACATGGGCGACAGTTTTATGAAATGTGTCACGGTTTTGATTCTGATCAGTCCGACCATTTTTCTGATGGCATGGAGCGGGGTTTTCGGTTCGCAATATCTGGTGCCTCTCGGCAAAATGAAAGAGTATACCCTTTCACTCTATGCAGGAGCGATTGTCAATTTTACTGTTAATTTATTTCTGATCCGGTCATTCGGTTCTATCGGCGCCTCAATCGGAACCCTTGCCGCGGAACTGTCAGTGACACTCGTTCAGATCTATTTTATTAAGAACATCATTCCTTTTAAAAAGATTCTGCCTAGAACGGTGATCTATCTTTTCGCGGGAGCAGTGATGTACCTTCTGGTGAGAGCGGCCGGCCAGTATTTAGGATCGTCAATAATCACGACCGTTGTCCAGATTGGTGTGGGTTCCTGTTCTTACTTAATGATCATCATGGTCTGTGAATATTTCATGAAAGGCGGGATCCTGCTGAACGAGCTTAAGAAAAGGATGGGTTGGATAAATGAGGTTTAGTCTTCTAGTCTAGTATAAGAGGATTTAGAAAAACAATGGTCAAAGCGGCCTGAAGGGAGTAAACGGGATGTCACGAAGCGTAAGGATCAGTGTTCTCTTAGTTGCGGCTCTGGCCGTGATCTGCGGATTGGAAATTTACAGCATTTTCAGCTTTCACAGAAACGCTGCCTTTCCTGGACACCAACCGGTGACAAAGACTCTGGATATCCATTCGAATCCCGCTTTGATTCAGGCGAAGTCTTATCATGTAGCCGGGAATGGGAAGACGGATGATACGGATCATATCCGGCAGGCTATCAGTGCCGCGGCAGCGATAAGCGGTACCGTCTTTTTTGGCAAGGGCACCTATCTGGTGTCCGGCCCGATCGATATTCCCAGTAATGTCTCAATCATTGGATCAGGCAAAGATCAGACGATTTTTAAAGCAGCGAAGCGGAACAACGACCATATTTTTTCGCTCGGCGGCAACCAGACTGTAGAAAACGTCAGTTTTGATTCCAGACTCGGAATTATGCCCGCAGGTGATGGGATCACGATTGATGGCTGTAAATTTATGAGCAGTGTTCAGGGTATTCAGAACGCTGTCACTGTTCATTATCTAACTGTGATCAATTGTCTGTTTGAAAAATCGGGATACGGCATCCTTTCCAATCAGCAGCCGAGCTATGATGTGAAAGTGATTAATTGCCGTTTCATCAATAACTATGGAGATGCCGTTGAAATCAACGCGTCAAGCGATGGGTGGGTGATTGAAAACTGTACATTCAGCGGCATCTCCAGTAACACGCCCAATGCTGGTTTTGGTGTCGGTGCTGCTATTTCCGCAAAGAATATTGTGATTAAAGGGTGTACTTTCGAAAGGATTGACGGCCAGGGCGTACATGCCGAAGATCATTCCCAGGTAGCGATTATCAATTGTGCCTTCAGAAATAATGGCTTTCGGAACTACCCGGGCAGTCCTAAAGCGGATATTGCCGTACTCTCGCAAGCAGAGGTCTTCATCGATCATTCTTTCTTTCTGGCGTCCGACTCAAATTACAGCAAACTGGCAATCTATAATACCGATCTGCCTGTTGGCGGTTCGGTCACCGTTAATTCCTCAAAATTCTATCACAAGAGTATCGGGGCGCCGATCACTTCTGCCAGTAACCGGTTTATCCAATAAGCAAGGTTAGAAACATCTATCATGAATCCATCTTTTTACTGCATGTCAAATTGTGTCTGAGTATTGCAGACGCAAAGATTTCCTCATTCTTTTTCCCAATTAATATGAAAATTTTTTTCCTCTGCTGGACTAATTTTACCAATCCGAAAAATCAACGTGAACAAAATAAGGAAGAAATATGGATATTTTATGAAATAAAAGAATAAGTGCACTCCAGTCTTGTCGAATTATTGCAATATATGTCGCAAGAGAATACAATCCATGAGTATTGCTAGAAAGATATTTTCATAGGAAAGGCGGGAGGAGTGCTACAGCCGAGTGTGCGGCTGCGTCAAAGGCTCTGCAAAAGGGCAGGGCCTTCCATGGACTCTGATCTTCAACCCATCCCAATTTGAAAGGTGATTTTGATGTCAAGGGTGTTATCAAAAAAAAAACTGATACTTATTGCTGTGACGACTATAACTCTTTTGTTTGCCGCGTGGGCCGTTAATGTACATAGAGGATTCCTGTTTGAGAGCAAGCAAGCCGATGCCAAGTCTTCTCCAAAAATCATACTGGCAAAAGATTTTCATGTGAAAGGAAACGGGAAGACAGACGATGCGGATAATATCAGCAGGGCGATTAATGCGGCAGCGGCTGTCCATGGAACTGTTTACTTTAATAAGGGCGTTTATCTTGTTTCCTATCCGATTGAGATACCGCAATATGTTTCGATCGTGGGGGCGGGCGGAACACAGACAACATTTAAAACGACCAATCGGAAGATTAACGATGTTTTTTCGTTGCGGGGAAATCAAACATTGAAAAATATCGGATTCATTTCAAAAATCGGTATCTGGCCGATGGGCAACAATATCAAAGTAGACGGCTGCAAATTTATAAGCTCGGTTCAGGGCATTCAAATGGCCTCAACGGTGCGCAATTTTACAGTTGTCAATTCGCTTTTCACAGGATCAGGATACTCGATCCTTTCCAATCAGCATCCGAGCTATGATGTGACAATCAGCCACAGCAAATTCCTGAACAATTATTCAGACGATATTGAAATTAATGCACCAAGTCAGCGATGGACGATTGACAGCTGTACATTCAGCGGTATTTCGAGCAATACACCGTCGGCGGGCTTTGGTGTCGGCGCAGCCTTGTCTGCGAAGAATATTGTGATTAAGAATTCGACATTCAATAATATAGCAGGACAGGCCGTGCATGCTGAAGATCATTCACAGGTCGCGATTACGAACAGTAAATTCCAGAATAACGGTTATATCCACTACCCAGGCAGCCCGGAAGCGGATATTGCCGTGCTCTCCAGAGCCAATGTCAATGTCAGTCACAGCTTTTTTTACAAGTCCAATAAATGGTACAGCGGGTTAGCCATTTATAATACGGACTGGCCAGTCGGTGGAAAACTCGCAGTCAGTTCATCAAATTTCTACCACAAAATCGTTAACTGGCCTGCTCAGCTTCAAAAAAACAAATTTTATAAGTAAAAGTTCAAGATGGTCGGCAAATCCAGACCCCCTGATCGATATGGGTGGGAGGAGCCGGTCATTTTTCTCTTTCCGCCCTGCCTTTTTTCAGGTGGGTAGAATCTGAAGAAAACAGTCCGCTAAAGCGATGTGCATACAACAGGATATATTGAATCATCCGCGGATATCGTTCATCGCATGAGTGCATTGTGCGCGACATCGTGATCGGATCGGGCAAGATCTCGCGCCTGAAAAAGGTCCATTTTTGCTGCCAGGTGTCGTAATCGTCCAGTTGTTTCATCCGTCTGACCAAAGTGGGCCACGTTGCCTCCGGGTCGTTGTCTGTGCCTAGTATGCTTTTGTCCCACCACGTCCGTTTGCCGGTTCTGAGCGGCAGTGGCAGCGTCACGTTGAGATGCGGAAATTCCCTGTAAACGATGATCAGCGAGTGGACGATACGCCGGTATGTCTTCTGACATTTGGCAAAAACAAGCAGATCTTTGTAGTCAAGCTTGCCATCCAGACTGTGTATCATCTGAATGATGTCGATGAAATATTTCCAGTTGTTGAATTCATGGTTCCATCCGTGGAGACAGATCAGAAAAAACATATGAAGGTCTGAAAGTTCTCTTACGAAGCTGGCCTGATTCCTAGGAACAGAATCTTTCCAAAGAGCGTCCATATTCAGAGAGGAGGTACCCTTTCTAAGGATGTGCCAGTGCACTTCGACGTACAGGTCAAAATTATATTTGGGCAGGACTTTGTGAAAGACTTTGTGAAAGTGTTCCGGTTCGTATTGGATGCCGGAACTAAATCCAAGGCTTCCCAGCGCGGTCGCAGCTGCATCCATTTGCTGCGGTTTCACAAGTATATCGAGATCGGAAGTGCTCCTGGCATTGAGCGATCCGAAGTATTTTTCGGCAAACAGCGGCCCTTTAAACGGAATCACATGGATCCCCAGACTTTCAAACAGGTCGAGAAGCCGTTCCATCTCTTTAGCGATAACGGCGCTGATCATCATGTTTCGCATGGATCGAATTTTTAATTCATTTTGGAAGAATAACGGCGTTTCATCTAACCTGTGTCGGACCTTCAGCAGAAAGCAGAGCTGTGAAGAGATCAACAGCGACTGTGAATCATCGAGAACATGACGATAAAATGCATCGCTTTGCGGAACCGGTAATTGTGGATCGAATAGTGCGCGCAGAAGTTTCAGCATGACTGACTCTCCTCGTTATGAAAGTTATGTAGGGCTGCATTCTCAGATGGCAGTTTGTATCCTGTGATTCCATTATATGGTTTAGGACGTTACACTAATGTTACCATGATTAATTGGAAACATTTTGATATAATCACTTTATTCATCAATAAAGGTAAAAAAAGGGAAACGTGGGGGCACGTTTCCTTGTCTACAGCAGAGACCGGTTGATCTGAAAATCATTACCATCCCTTATTGCCGCTTGGCTTGCTTCCATAAGAATCTGTGCTGGCATCAGCATGGAACTGAATACTCTCATGACCGAGAACGAGCGGACGAAGAGACTTCTCTTCCTTGCAGGCTGTTTTCTCGATGATCGTTCACCTCCGTTTCACCGTTATTGGCCGTTGTAGTTCATTCCGGAATTACAGCCGATTCAATTCTTACAGCTGCTTGGCTTGCTTCCGAAAGAACCTGTGCTTGCATCGGCGTGGAACTGAATGTTTTCATGACTGAGAACAAGAGGGCGAAGAGACTTTGCTTCGTTGCGGGCTGTTTTCTCCATGATCGTTCACCTCCTTTTTGCTGTACTGACGGTAGGATGAGGCAGGAAAATCGTTATCCCGGAACCACAGCCGCTTAACTTATACAGTTACTTGGCTTGCTTCCGAAAGAGTTTGTGCTGGCATCGGCATGGAACTGAATGTTTTCATGACTGAGAACAAGCGGTCGAAGAGACTTTGCTTCGTTGCTGATTGTTTTCTCCATGGTTGTTCACCTCCCTTATAAAACGATTCGCAGCATTCAATAATAAGATTGAAGCATTGTATCAATACTCCATGATTCCAGTATAATTATTTCCCGTTACATCATCGTTACGCTCTGGCTTCAACTGCTTCCTGATGATAATCCGGTTGTGAAATCAGCTGCCAGAATGAATTGTTCTTTTGAAAATATAGATCGTAGACCGGAACCTGATCAATCATTGTTTTAAAGAGCAAAAGGATTTTCGGCATATCTTCCGGCTTGTTCGTCCAATAAAATGCCAGTTTATATAATTGCAGCAGAGCGCTGCTTTTTTTGATTTGAATTCTTTTATTCTCCGAACTCTGATGCAGTAACTGAATACTGCTGAGCGGACAGGAATCTTCAATGTTATTCGCAGGAATATCGCTGCGGAAAGGTGAGTTGAAGACCGTGATCCCTGCCGGAGTAATTTTGATCAGTGTTGCTTCATCTGAAAGCAACTGGCGCGGCTTCGACAGGCGTGCAGCTGTCGATTTGCCGACGCCCGACTCACCGGCAAATAAATGTGCCTGTCCGCCGTCAATAACACAGGAGGAGTGAATCAGGATCCCCCAATTGAGATGAAGGAGATAACTGCTGTAAAAATTGAGCAAGGCGTGCTTTAGGGCTGTTTTGTCATAGGCACGGATAACGGCTTTTTTAAAATCCCTGTCGATTTCCAACAGGTAATCTGTCCGCCTATAGAGAGTTCCGCCGGCAGCGTCGCTGATTGCAACGTGGAAGTCACTGAAAGGGGACCCGTAGTTCCCCAAAATGTCTAATGTGACATTAATCGCTCCGAAGGCCGAAGAGTTGACAAACTGGAAGTTAGGTTCAATCAACTCCCAAAGGTTAGTAGAATCACAGGTCATTTGAATGAGGTGCTCGTCCACGAGCGCGATTTTTTTAATCATACTGAATTTCTCCTTTGAATGTGGTGGCAAAAATGCCAATTGGCACAGTAAAAAGTCCGTCAGCAATGTATCTAAATTAAGGAGTGATCTGACTGCACATAGTTGGTCAGACAATTATCAGATTATATTAATGCGCGGCTTTGCTTTTCTTTCACAAAATCGGCTTGATGGAGTCTTCGATAGAGACCTTTTTCAGCCATCAATTTTTCGTGAGTTCCTTCCTGAACAATTTCCCCTTTATTCATGACCACAATTTTATCCGCATTCCGAATCGTCGAAAGGCGATGGGCAATGACAAGTGTCGTCCGGCCGGCCATAAGCTGATCAATGGCCGATTTTACCTTCATCTCTGTTTCCCCGTCCAGAGATGAAGTGGCCTCGTCCAGAAGAAGAATCGGCGCATTTTTCAGCATCGCTCTCGCGATGGCCAGTCTCTGCTTCTGACCGCCTGAAAGAAGCAATCCCCGTTCTCCGATCAGCGTGTCGTAGCCATCGGGCAAAGATTGAATAAAGTCATGAATGGATGCGGATTTGGCCGCCTGCTCAATTTCATACCTGCTTCTTTCCCGGCCAAGAAGCAGGTTGTCCCGAATGGTTCCGTTGAACAGCGTGGGATCCTGTGGCACATGGGCAATGCATCTTCTCAGTTCAGAAAGCGGCATTTCATTAATCGGATGCCCGTTCATGCGAATGACGCCTGATTGCGGCTGATAAAAATTTAATAACAAAGAAAAGAGCGTCGATTTTCCCGCACCACTGAAACCGACGATCGCCGTTTTTTTCCCCGCAGGGACTGAAAGGCTAAAATAAGTGAGTACCGGTTTGTCTGGTTTGTAGCAAAAACTGACACGATCAAATTCAATCGACTGAGGGGAAACAGGATGAATCGCGGGAAGTGTCCCTGGATCGGGAAGCCGGCCTGCTTCCAGCGGAAGATCAAAGACATGCTGGATCCGTTCGATCGATCCTGATGCCTTCTGAAATGCGGCCCAGTTCCCGGCAGCACCGGTCAGAGGATACACCAGTTGGTCGACGAGCGTGATAAAGGTGACTAGAGCGCCGACCGTCATTTGATTTCTGGAAACAAAATAGGCGCCAAGGCAAAGGCTGGCAAGAAATGTTGCACTGACGGCGGTCTGGCCGCCAGCATAATAAAGACCGCGCAGATTTGCGTTTTTCATCTCCAGATGGTATAAATTATGATTCTGTCTGGTGTACCGTTGAAAGAAAACACGCTCAAGAACGAAGGAACGGAGTACTGAAAAGCCCTGAAGCGTTTCACTTACAATCTGGGTATTGTCACCGGCAAGATTATTAATCTGACGGCTGTTTTGCCGCATCAGCAGTCCAAAAACCGCGCTCCCGGCGATCGCGGCAGGTGCGATCGCCCAGCTAATCAGTGAAAGTACAGAATTGATATGAAAAAGATAAATAAAAACACAAAGATAAACCAGCGGAAGGCGAAGCAGGTCGACCAGACGGCTGCCCAGCATATTTTCAATCTGATTCATGTCGTTATCGAACCGTGAGATAAAATCGCCCGAACGGATTGAGGAGATTGTTTCGGCACGCAGGAGAAGCGTATGTCTGAAAAGAGCGATTTTCATGTCGCGTTTCACGCCGTATATCGCCGCACATTCGAAAAATGTATCCAGATAGCCAATCAGAATTATGGACAGGAGCAGAGCGATACCAAGGAAGGTCAGCCTAGACAGACCGACCAGGTTGCCCCTGGTTGCCGCGTCTGTGATTTTTCCGAAGAAAGAAGCGAATATGATCGTCAGCAATATCCGGGTGACCATTGTAAAGGACAGGCCGGCATAAGCTGGCCAGTGTTTCAGCAGAAAAGGCCAAATCAGTTTGAATGTCAGTTTGAAGTTACTCAGGCCGAATTTCTCAATCATCTTCACTGTTCTCACCCTCTGAAAGGATCCGGTCGCGCTATTCCGCAAGGCAGAACCGGCTAAACTTTGGATCGCTTAAAATCGCGCTTAAAATCGATGGTAATCTTTTTTTTAGCGCGGCTTCGCAGATTGAGATACTTATTGATGAGCCATGATAACCTTGGAACATCAAGAATCATCCGGCACCATGCACGATCGGACAGATGCGAGATGCGGAGTCGATGCTTTGCCGCCTTCATTCCTGTCAATACACCGATCAGCTGTCCAGGGGCTACAGGAGGATCAGGATACAGATTGGAATCTCCTTTGATGAGAAAGTATTCCCAGCCGTCTGGACTGACATTAGTTCTCAGATAGCGATGGGCAATCAGCCTTCCGGAATCATTCTGATAAAGGACAATGCAGCCTCTTTTTAGAGCAGAATCTTTCTCCAACCGGGAAAAAGTGCAGATGTCGCTTTGCTGAATATACGGAAACATGCTTTGTCCGTTTGCAGTCAGAATCATCTGCCCGTGGCGATTCAGTTCATCACGGATTGCAGAGGCTATTTTTTTTTCAGACAAGCGGCGGTGTTCATCAAGCATTTTCAATTAACCCGCAAGTCACCATCTTATCAAGAAACGCCTGAATATCTTTTTTCAGCTCAAGAAAATCCGTGTCACTCTGATCCGATTTTTGCTGACTTTCAAGCAAGGACTGTGCCAATGAATCGGCGTTCTGCCGTTCTTCCAGCATCGACCAGCACCAGCTTCCGGTACCGTTCAGATGGGTTACGGTTGAATCGTCCGTATTGATGATCATTAAGCTGTCTTCATCATCCACTTCAACTGTGTCACAATCTCTTCTCCTGGTATAATAGGATTCCATCAAATCATTCCTCCCATTTTTTTAGGATACTGTCTACCAGATTATCTTACAATTCATTCCATTACATCGCCGTTACCGGAGACAGTCCGTCAATCGGAAGGACATCCCATTGACGATGCCGAATACCTAATTAAAGAAAGCTTTTTTCCTCAGACTGTTCCATCCGGAAGGACAGAGAATGCAGATGATAGCAAAAGCAACTGCGCCACGAGGCCGCCGGTTCATAACAATTGCCTATTATATTTCCGATTATGGATACGGCCATGCAGCCAGAAGTGTGGCGATTATCAGAAGGTTATGCAGGGAAAAAAATTTGGATATAAAAATAATAATTTGCCATTCTTTTGCCTATGAGTTTCTGAACGAGTCCCTTTATGATCTTATCAGCAAAGACCAAGTTGTTATGAGGAGGCTGACGAATGATATCGGATATGTTCTTAAGCCGTACGATCTGCATCCCGATGCAGATGGTCTAAAGATAAAGTACGAACAATTTGTTCGTGGTTTCTCCGAATCTGCCCGCAAGGAAACCTTATTCCTAAAGAAAAATCATGTTGATCTGGTGATCAGTGATATCCCACCTGTCCCTTTTACGGCAGCCAGGGCGGCATCCGTTCCGTCAATTGGAATCTCCAATTTCACCTGGTACACTGCATACAGCGGTCTATTGACAGAAGAGGAACGGCAGCCCCTGCTGGACAGTTATCAGGATATGGATTATTTTTTTGCATTGGCCGGGAGCAGGGAAAGACTGTGGGGGAGAAAAGGGAACGAGTCGTTTGGATTCTTTTCACGTAATATACAGCTGGAAGAAGTTAAAAGGATTAAACGTCTGGTTGATCCAGAAGCTGTCAAAACGATTGTATTCTTTGGACTGGGCATGAAAATAGAAGCAGATAATCTTGCCTCTTTGAAATTGTGGAGAAGTAAAGACTGTGTTTTTCTTGTTTCCAGCAATATGGCCGTCATAGGTGAGAATATTCATCCCATACCGGGCCAGGATACTGAATCTCAGAACTATATTGCTGCCAGCGATATTGTCATTTCAAAACCGGGATGGGGGACAGTTGCGGAGGCTGTGTCGCTTCATAAACAGCTGATTCTGGTTACTCGTGATCAGATGAGAGAGGACAATGATACAGTCGCTTATTTGCGTCATCCGGGAAGATGTGTTCTTGTAAGGTGGGAGGATTTTCATGAGTTTCAGATTACGGAAGAAATCCATCAGGAAATGGGCGGGCAGGAGAAGAACCGAGGAGAAGATTCAGAGGATGTCGTTGATCATATTGCGGAGAGAATCTGTTCGATTATAGGCGGAGATTAGCAGCTGGGAAACAGGGTGCCGGTGTGACTAGCAACGAGCAGCTTATAATAAACATAGTAGCAGAAAATGAGCCCAGCTAATGGTGAATTAAAGACAATGATGCAGACAAAAAGCATTGCGATGGTTAGCCGGGTACCTTATTGATTTCAACACCAGCTGGGTGAACGGCTCGCCTTCTGACGTGCAGTACTATCTCATTTCGTTTAATTTTAAGTCCGGGAGCAGCGGCGCACTTTCAGTTTCTTAATCTTTCGAGTCCGACATTGGTCAGTGCAGGCGAACCGAACCAAAAATGCTGAAGAGCAGTGGTATTTTTGCTGGAAAAGCATCTGCTTTATACAAGCTGCAAATCAAGGACGCATCAATAAAATTCTCTGACCGCTCACGCAATGCTGGAAACTGGCAATGGTCTTTGTCGCTTGCAACAGGAATTCGGATAACAAGCGCCGGCAGAAAAGCGATCAGACCGCAGATCATTTATAACATTTACGGGAATTGGTGCTGTGGATTCGAATCCTGATCAGAGGGGGTCCGGATAAGCCTACAAGCAAGGCTGGTTCAACCCTGAAGCCGCAATTATTGCCGCCGCAAAATTTATCGGCAGCCAATAATATTAACAATCCGACCATCAGGACACCCTATATAAAATGCGCTGGAACCCTGCAAGTCCTGCAACCCATCAATATGCTTTGAATATTGGCTGGCGGTTAAACAGAGTTCGGTGATCCAAGGTTTGTATGGTCTCCGGTCGAGCTGTCCGATAAAATTTGATGTGCCGAAATATAAGAATTGGAGCTTATATAGATATGAAAGAACGCTCAGCAGTGTGAGAACATAGCTGGGCTATAATTTTATGTATTGATAAATTGATACAGAAACCGATAAATAGTTCACAGCACGGCTGATTAAGCCCTAAGCATTTCTGTGTCGGCTACAAGGCTAGCGGTAGCGGTGTAATCAGTATTGGAAAATTGTAGAATGAGAGGCAATTAATAGATCTATCATACAATTTGAAAGAATTTTAGCCCTTGAAAAAATAAACAAGTGGTGCCACTTGTTTATTTATGTATAATAAAAACAGTTACAACAAGTTATTGCTGCTTTTTGGAAGGATGGCCCATATGAAGTCAAATAGAAAAATAGTCTCGCTATTCGTGGTATGCCTGCTTGTCGTAGTACTGCTTTTTAATGGATCCGACGCAGAGGCGCAAAATAATATATATTCGAAATCAGTGAGTGAACAGATTGTCGATCAAATGAAAACAATAAGGGAAAATAAACAACTTATTCTCGTCACGGCAAGCGGATATCATAAAGACTCAGTGACCGTCCAAACCTTTAACAGGGGTAAAAATAATAAATGGCAGCGTGTGCTGATCACTACAGGAATAATAGGTAAGAGTGGATTTACGCACAGTTTCTCGGAATGGTCGGAAGGATCTCCGGTTGGCAAATATACGATTACACAGGCATTTGGACGTTATAAAAATCCGGGGACCAATCTCCCATATCATAGAATCAGCAAATCGGATGTATGGGTCGATAATGTTCACTCGAAATATTACAATACCCTGCAAAATATGTACCGTGTTCATCAATACAGTGAAAAAATGAATATTCCTCAATATGATTATGGATTTGTCATCAATTATAATACGCAACGGGTGAGGGGAAAGGGCAGTGCGGTGTTTTTCCATATCGCGCTCGGAAAATACAAATATACCTTGGGATGCACTGCGGTGTCGGAAGAAAATGTCGTCAGGATTATGAAATGGCTCAATCCGAAAGACAAACCGGTGATTATACAAACGGTGCAAAGTGAACTCAATAAATTTTAATAGTTTTAATCTAGTAATCTGAAAAACTTGCTTAGATATGATTAGGGAAAGAGGTGGACGGCTTGGAAAAAATAAAAAAGTTATTCTTCATGCTGATCGCTTCGTTGTTTATCTTTTCTTTTTCCCTAAGCACAGTCGACTACAATCAAGCGTATGCACAGTCATCCGGGACAGAGAGCCCTGTCTTGATCAGTAATGAATCGATAGACGGGAATAGTTCAGCAAACACTGTAACATTTGACCAGAAAGATCGCTCAAATCTGATCCGTTCTGTTGAGAAAAGTGCTCATCGGCTGGATTATGTAAAGCCATTTAATCCTCCAGTTGTCAAAGAAAACATGCTCCAAAAAAGCATGTTGCTTCGCTCTGTCAAACAATCTGAGAAGCTTGGCGCTTCACGCACATTTCAAGCTTCCAATCTTGTAACCAATACATACTATCCAGAAAAAGCAACTTTAGAATATGTGGGGTCGCATGCCGATGTTTGGGTCGGTGATCCACAGTTTACCTCAGCCGACGCCACAAGACTTGGCCAGGAATTTGACCGGATTATTTATCCCTTGGACGTTTCGAATTTCGGAAGCGCGCCGAATGTTGATGGGAGTGGTAAGATAAACATTCTTTGCTTCGACATTCAGGATGGATTTGACCCGAGCAATGGTTATTCCGACTATGACGCCGGATATTTTGATCCTAGAGACTTATTCCCGAACGACCCGCCCTATATAGAAAATTCAAATCAGACGGAAATTTTTTATATCGATACCAATCCATCAATGGGGACGGGGCCAACCAAAGATGTGACTGAGGCATTTTCAACGCTTGCTCATGAATTCCAGCATATGATTAATTTTAATCAAAAATTTCTGGTACAGCAGCATGATCCTATGGATACATGGATGAACGAAGGACTTTCGATGGCTGCAGAGCAGATCTACGCAGAGCAAGTCAATGCTAACGCTGTCCTGCAGGATCAAATTGATGACTATAACAACGATCCGGACATTGCCGATGGACATTCGCTTCTTTATTGGGATAATAGTGGAGATACGATTGCCAATTATTCATTGTCCTATCTGTTTATGGAGTATCTGCGCATTCAGTGCGGTCAGGGAAACGGTATCTTTAGGCAATTAATCAACGATCCGCACAGCAATTATGTGGCGGTTCAAGACCTGATCCATAAATATATCGATCCTCAAATGTCGTTCGGAAAGTTTATGACCGATTTTCGAATAGCATTATATTTGAAAAGGAGCACGGGCAGGTTTGGGTTTCATAATGAACCGGGATTTCAAAATATCGATCCAGTGGTTGATACTGACGACAGTTCCTCAGTCAGTCTGAGGAGTGGAGGGGCTATTGTCAAATGGATGAAGCTTTCATCCATTCCAAAGACACCTCAGCGAAATATTACTTATACAAATCTTGCAGACGGCCGTTTTAATGATACGGCCTCTCCAGCTATCCCAAAAGTGTATCAGGTGGCCGACAACAACACGTCGGTTACGGGTACAGCAGAAACCCGGTCGGTAATCACGGTAACATCAGGCAGCAGGCAAATCAGCATTGGCAATGCGAATAGCACTGGAGAATATCAAGTTCCGATTCCCACATTAAAGGCAGGGACATTGCTCGAAATCTATGCGACAGACGCCGCAGGGAATAAAAGCGGCGCGAAATCCATTAAAGTTATTGCAAGCTCGAAGCCTTTAAGCCGTTCTCAGGTGAGCATTGTTAATAATCGAGGAGCAGATGACAGAATTTATGTCAACTGTCTGCAGAAGGGCGATGTAATCCGTCTCTATAATTCCCAGAAACACTGGCTAAAAACCCAGACGGCCAAGGGGAGCTCAACTATACTGTACGTTCATCAGCTGGGCAGTCAGTCCGGGAATGTTTATTTATCAGTCACGCATCCTCATTTGGGGACCAGCAATTGGACAAAGGTGTACTTTAGCGGTGAAATCTCCGCTGCCTTAAGATCGAGCCAGATCAAAGTATATAATTATAAACACCGCTATGATCAAGTCAGAGTCTACAGAATTAAAAAGGGCGACGACATCAGAGTTTACAATTCCAGAAACAGATTGATTGCGCAAAAGATTTCAGGTGGCAGTTCAGTCACTTTATATATCCGCCAGCTTGGACGAGGCAAGGGTCACATTTACATGACAATCACACATTACCATATGAGAGAGAGCAGTAAGACGTATGCCGCTTTCAAAGGAGAATAAAGAATAGCGCGCGTACCAGAAAAAAACAGTGCCTCCTGTAAATATCAGGGAGGCACTGTTTTTATAGTTTAAAAAAAGGACGAAATAATGCCCTAAAACTAAATGGGTTTTTTGTGGGAAAAAAGAAAACACAAATATAATAAAATGTATTTACATTTTATTATAAAGCGCTTACAATTGACATGTTGGATGAAGGGAGATGTGATTGTGCTGGTGAAATTAAAAGATGATTTTTTATGGGGGACTTCTGTTTCATCGATGCAGACGGAGGGAGCAGTCAATGAGGGGGGAAAGGGTCCATCAGTTTATGACGAACCAGATCTTTGTGTCAGAGGTAAAGCATCGGACTGGAAGATAGCTACTGATGATTACCATCGCTATGACGAAGACATTGCCATGATGAAAGAAATGCATTTTAATTGTTACCGCTTTTCAATATCGTGGTCGCGGGTGTTTCCATCGGGAGACGGAGCCGTCAATGAGGAAGGTCTGAAGTTTTACGACAGTCTGATTCGGCGGTTAAAGGACAATCATATTGAACCGATGATTTGTTTGTATCACTTTGATATGCCTGCACATTTAGCGAGGAAATATAATGGCTTCGCCTCAAGGTATGTCGTCGATGCATTTGTTCGTTATGGGAAGATCATTATTGATCGTTATAAAGATCAGGTCAAGTACTGGCTGACTTTTAACGAACAGAATATTTTCGGGTGGGACAGTTCGATAGGCGGGTGCTATTTACCGCCAAACGAAAAGCTTATTTATCAGGTGAATCATAATGCGTTGATCGCTCACGCAAGAGTCGTCAGCTACCTGCATCAAAAAGTTCCTCATGCATTAGCCGGTGGAATGATTGCTTATCAGCTTCGCTACCCGGCAACAACACTGCCTAAAGATCAGCTGATTACTCAGGAGATTGATGAACGGCTGAACCAGTTTTATTTTGAAGTCTATGCCAACGGAAAGTATCCGGACTATATGGTTCAGTACTTAAAAAATCACCATTGCTTTCCACAATTTGAACAAGGCGATGAAAAAGATTTGAAAGATGGAAAGGCAGACTTCCTTTCTTTCAGTTATTATGCGAGCAGTGTCATCAGTGCCAATCGTATTCCGCCGAATCTCCCTTTTTTTCAATTTGATCAGTATGGGAAGATAGAGAATGCTCTGGTTGGAACAACCGAGTGGAACTGGCAGATTGATCCCATTGGTTTCCGTCTGGCACTTGTTAAAACAGCGAACCGCTACCATCTTCCGGTTTTTCCGATTGAAAATGGAATGGGGGTTAATGAACAACGTGATGAAGACGGGCAGATCAATGATTTCTATCGCATCGATTACCATCGTGAACATATTGATGAAATGAAACGGGCTATTTTTGAAGACGGTATTGATTGTCTCGGATATCTTTCATGGGGTGCAATAGATATCATAAGTTCTCAAGGACAGATGAAGAAGAGATATGGCTTTGTTTATGTCAATCGCGATGACAGTGAAATCAGAGACCTGAAGCGAATCCCTAAAAAAAGCTTTTACTGGATGCAAAAAGTGGTCATGACAAATGGGGAAGATCTCCGTTGATCAAATAACATGGAGGGATTAAAATGAATTTTGAAAGCGGTTTCTTGAAAAGATTTACGATTTTTTCGCAGAAGCTAGGCGCCCAGGTTCATTTACGTTCTCTGCGCGATGCATTTGCAACGATCATGCCTCTTTTCATTCTGGCAGGCTTGGCTGTCCTGTTTAATAATGTTGTTATTTTACCCACTGGATTTATGTCAAAAATCGTACCGGCCAGTGTACTGACTCAATGGCAGACCTGGGGAAACCTGATTACTAACGGGACGATGAACCTGTCTTCAATAGTCATCGCTGGGGCGATTGCCTATCATCTGGCAGTCAATAAAAGATTTAAAAACCCGATTGCTGCAGTAATTAACGCCCTGTCGTGCTCCGTTGTGATGCTGCCCCTGGTCGCTCAAGTTGCTGCGATCGCTCAGCCGGATAGGCTTGTGAAGGTTTCAGGAGCCATTTCCTATGCACAGATCGGGACGCAAGGCATGTTTTCCGGAATCGTTGTGGGCCTGCTTGGGACAGAGATTTTCATGAAGCTGTCAAAGTCAAAAAGACTGCAGTTTAATCTGGGCAACGGTGTGCCGCCTGCTGTCGCCAATTCATTTCGTGTCATGCTACCTATTATCTTTTCAATCTGCCTGTTTTCTTTTGTTTCTTTTATTCTACAGGTCTATGTACACATGGACTTTGTGGCTTTGGTCGGCATATTGATTCAGCAGCCGCTTAAAGCAGTCAACACAAGTTTGCCTGGATATCTACTGATTGTGGCCTGTAGCAATCTGCTGTTTTCTGTCGGCATTCATCAGGCGGTGCTTTCAGGGCCACTGCTTGATCCGGTTTTACTGGCCAATATGAACGAAAATATGAAAGCATTTGCCGCTGGGCAGCACATCCCGAACATTATCAATTATTCATTCCACAATATCTATTCGATCATGGGTGGATCAGGAGCAACTTTTGCCCTGCTCATCGCAATCTTTATTTTTAGCAAAAACAGGGCGTCAAGGGATGTTGCCAAGCTTTCGATCGCACCTGGTATCTTCAATATCAACGAACCAGTCATTTTTGGGTTGCCGATCGTATTCAATATTCCGATGATGATTCCATTTATCTTGTCACCTGCTATTTCATCCGTTATTGCTTATCTGGCAACGTATTTTGGATGGATGAGACCTTGCGTGGTGATGATTGCCTGGACGACTCCACCTTTTATCAATTCGTTTCTGGCCACAGCGGGTGACTGGAGGGCCCCCGTTGTCCAATTGTTTATTATCGTTGTCCTTACGTTGATCTATCTGCCATTTTTGAAGGTTCATGATCATCTCTTGGAATTAAGTGCGAAAAAGGCGGCTGAAGAATCAGAAAAAAAGTAAGTAAACCTAAAAGGGGAGTGTTCGATCATGATTCATATTTTGCTGGCCTGCGCGTCGGGCATGTCGACGAGCATGGTTGTCAAAAACATGGAAAAAGCGGCACGGGACAAGGGGATTGAAGCCAAAATCTGGGCTGTTCCTGAGGTTGAAGTCGAAAATGAGAAGGATCATGTGGATGTCATACTGCTCGGGCCACAGGTAAGTTTTCTTGAGGATGAAGTAAAGACTATGGTGAATAACAAAATTCCTGTGGCAGTTATTGATATGATGGATTACGGAAAGATGAATGGAGAGGCGGTATTGAATCAGGCACTTGAATTAATTGGAGGCGGCAAGTGATGGAAGGGTTAGAGGAGAAAATTTTTACAATCATCAGCAATGTCGGCACAGCCAAAGGAAGATATGTTGCAGCACTGAATGCGAGCAAAAAAGGCGACATATCTTTGGCAAATCAGCTAATAAAAGATGGAGATAAGTTTCTCATTGAAGGGCATAAAATTCATAGCAAATTAGTACAGCAGGAAGCATCGGGAGAGGGTGAGAGCATTTCTCTTTTGCTGATTCATGCAGAGGACCAATTCATGAGTGCCGAAACAGTGAAACTTTTGGTTAAAGAGCTCATTGAAGTTTATGGCAAGATCAACAAATTAGGTATTAGCTGAAAATTTATTCCGATGGTACAGGGATACGGAAAATTGATATAATATCCCTGTATCTTTTATTAATTGGGTGAGGGGGATTCAAAGATGGTACAGCATAAAAATATAGCCAACATTCTTGAAAAAAGAATACAAAACCATGTCTACCCTCCCTTATCCCAGATTCCGACACAAAATGAATTGGCGGATGAGTTTAATACAAGCAGGGTGACCATTAAGAAAGCCATCGATACCTTAATCGCTGAAGGATTATTGGTTAGCAATCGTGGATCAGGGACATTCGTTATGTCCAATCCTCTTATCAATGAAATGAATTTCAGCGGTAAAAGCTATACGGGATTAACAGCAACCATGGGTGAGGAAAAAGACAGAATATCCAGTGCTATTATTAAGTTTGAAAGTGATTTTCCAAATTCAAGACTTCAGAAAATCTTGTTGCTGGGAGAAACAAGCCCAATCTATCATATTATCCGGTTACGCAACTTAGACAATGAACCCTTTCAACTGGAGCACACTTTTATGCCCATTGATGTCATTCCCGGAGTAAACAAGGAAATACTCTTTCATTCCATTTATTCGTATATCCAGGACTCCCTCGGCCTTAAAATAGGCAGCAGTTACCGGATCATCAAGGCCGTAAAGCCGGATGAACTGGATATCACCTATCTGGACTGCAAAACTGATGATCCGATTCTCGAAGTGGAACAGGTAGTATATCTGGATAATGGTGTACCCTTCGAATATTCTCGGTCGAGGCATCGTTACGACAAGGGCGGCATCGTGATTAATAATCAGATTGATTTGTGAACAGTATTTGTGGAGATACACCTGATGAGTAAAATTGGAAATATTAGTGTGCCTTCTTTAATTTTTTGACAATGCTAAAACAGGCCTACTTCGTATACCGTTGCAGCGGTATGGTATATGAAACAGGTCTTGAATATTAGGATCAGTAAATTTTCTAGATCTTATTTATTTACAATTTATTTACAAAAGTAGTGTTTTTAGTATCTTCTAATGCGTCCTCAAACATTTTAATATATTTATCAGGTCTCCAGTCTGTACCTTCGACTGATGAATTGTATTTAAACAGGAACCGCGTCGCAAGTGACAGATCGATGGTCGCGGTAAACATCTCAGATTCGCCGGCAACGTCATCCGTAAACTTATGCCCGGCAAAGTAATAGGGTTCCCATGTCTTTCTGCTTGGGCCAATGATGCTGCTGCCTCCCCAGAAGTCATTATACAGATCCACGCCACCTAGGTTGGCGGATGCGATATAAATACCCTCACGAATAACACCGGCTTCCAGTGTTGTGGTGCCTAATCCCTTGCCATGACATTTAGCAAGTGCCGTACTATTGATGTACAATCGGCAGCCCTTAGCAGCATAATATCGCATTAACTCGGGAAAGCAATAAGTATCATAGCAAATGGCACAACCTACAGGACCCCAAGGTGTATTTAATATAAATGGTTTATCGCCCCGAACAGCCCAGTTTGGCTCCGGTGCAGGAAGATGCATTTTACGATAGGATCCGACCAATCCATCAGGAGAAAAGACAGCCAGTGCGTTATATAGTTTAGAAGGATCTGCAGAATCCTTTTCAGGCATGCCAAAGACAGCATAAACGCCATATTTTTTGGTTAGTTCGGCAACTTCATCAGTCGATTCACCCGGTATTGTTTCTGAGAGCTTATATTGCATTTTCTCTTCAAGAGGTTTTTCAGCTTCGTCATCATAACCCGTCAGAGACATTTCTGGAAATACAATAAAATCGCTGCCTTTTTTCGCGGCACTTTCGATATACCCTTTAATACGATTCAAATTCTTTTCCTTGTCTCCCCAAACAGCATTAAAAGTGACAACGGACAAGTTAATGACATCTTTAAACATTTTACCTCTTCTTTCCATATTTTATTATTGTGCAATAATAAAATATCACTATATTGTGAAATGTCAATTTGCTTGTAAGATAATTTACCATACAAACTAAGCAATTTACTGCATCGCCAACTCTTTTTATATGTACTGTCAATCAAAGAAAGAGCCCTATTTTGTTAGATAATAACATAATTTCTGCTCAATCTCCCATATTAGTTATGTATAAGTAAAATTAAAATAATTAGATATTTCAAGAAAAAGCGATTGACTTTTCAATACAAACAGATTAATCTAAAAACATGATTTTTTGAGATCGTGTGAAACCGGTTTTAGTTAAGCCTATTAATCAGATTTATAGAATGTTTACAAATAATGTGGAACCAATTTTAATTTTTATTCAATGTGAAACCGGTTTTAGAAAATGTTTCTAATTTGGCAGGAGGCGTTGCTTTGTCCACTATAAGAGATGTTGCGAGATTGGCAGGCGTGTCGGCCGCAACTGTATCCCGTGTCTTGAATGATAAGGGCTATGTCAGTGAAGAAAAAAAAGAAAAAATCGAAAAAGTAATAAAGGAGTTGAAATACGAACCAAATCAAGTTGCTAGAGGCTTGGCAAAAAAAACGTCAAAAACCCTTGCATTAATCGTCACAGACATTGCCAATCCATTTTTTCCAGAACTTGCGAAAGGAGCTGAAAAGATCGCCTATCTAAATGGCTATTCATTATTATTGGGAAACACAAAAGGTATGGATCATCAGGATGATGATTACGTCAAGTTACTGATGAATAAATACATAGATGGCGTAATCATAGCTTCGCATGATATTGATACAAAAATATTAAAAGAGCAGGAAAACACACCAATGGTTGTGCTTGAAATGGATAATGATATCGAAAATGCCTGCACGATTAAAGTGGACAACTATTATGGAGCAATGGTAGCAACCCGTCACTTATTAACTGCCGGCTGTCGAAAGATAGCTCATATTTATGGACCTCAGTACGATTCTACTGCTAAAGAAAGATTGGAAGGTTATAAGGCAGTGATCAGTGGCACTTTGGGGGCAACAGCCATACTAACAGCTGGTGACTTTACAATAAATGGAGGAGCGGAAGCGGCTCAAAATCTTTTAAATAAATACCCTGATATAGATGGAATATTTGCAGGCAACGATTTGATGGCTATAGGTGTATTAAAAAAATTAAACCAGCTTAAGGTTAAGGTCCCCGAAGATATTGCGGTTTGTGGATTCGACGGTATCTTTCTTACACAGGTTACCAATCCGGAATTGACAACTATTGAACAGCCTATTTATAAAATGGGAGAATTGGCAGCTGAAAAGTTAATTTTTAGGATTAATCATCCTTCATATAAAAAAGAAACTATTGAGCTCAAGACAAAGTTAAATATTCGGGAATCAACATTAATCATAAGAAGTGGCAATAAGAGAAAACACTTTGTGGACAAGTAAACAAGATTGATATTAAGTTGCATAGATATGCTTTGGAAATAATTATTGCAAAATTTAAAATTAACATAGTGTTGAAAATATAAAGGGATGATTAGATATGAGGTTATTGTTCGTTGGCGAGTCTTGGGTCATACATATGATTCATACAAAGGGGTATGACAGTTTTACTTCAACAAAATATGAAGAGGGGGCGACCTATTTAATTCAGTGCTTAAGAGATTCAGGTATTGAAGTTGATTACATGCCTTCTCATGAAGTGCAAGTCAGATTTCCAAAATCAGAACAGGAAATAGAAAAATATGATGCCATTGTGTTGAGCGATATTGGCAGCAATACTTTCTTACTAAGGAATGAGACATTTTATGAGATGAAAATAGTGCCCAATGCTTTGGAACTGATCAAAAAGTTCGTAAAAGATGGCGGCGGTTTTTTGATGATCGGTGGATATCTATCTTTCACTGGTGTCGAAGGAAAAGCAAATTACAAAAATACCGTGCTTGCTGACGTTCTCCCGGTAGAATTGTTGAGCACGGATGATCGGATTGAAATGCCGCAGGGAGTCCATCCTGTTACGGTTAAAGAGGAAAATATAACGAGGGGACTGACTGAATGGCCCCCCTTTCTAGGATATAACAGATTTATTGCTAAAACAGACTCGGATGTTTTAGCGACAATCCAAAACGATCCGTTTATTGTTACCGGTCATTATGGTAAAGGAAAAACAGCATGTTTTGCAAGTGACTGCGCACCTCATTGGGGATCAAAGGAATTTGTTGATTGGGAACAATACAAAAGTTTGTGGATTCGCATTTTACAATTTATTTCAAGAAAGAGCTGATTAAAGAATGGCAGAATTAAATCTTAAAAAAACAGTTCTGGAGCAAAAAGAAAAATTTGTTGATTTTTTGTCTTTAATGGTTAAAACAGATACGCAGGTTAAAGGGCAGGGTATTCTTGGTGGAAATGAAAGATTTGGTCAGAAAATGGTTAAGCAGAAACTTCTGGATTTAAATTTTGATGTTGATGAATTCGATGTTGAAGATGACAAGATTAAAAAATTTCCTGGTGCAAATCTGGGACACCAGAATGAAAACAGGCCAAATGTTGTTGGTGTTCTGAAAGGTTCAGGGGGAGGAAGGTCCCTGATATTAAATGGGCACATTGATACAATGCCCTACGGTGATAAATCGCAATGGTCAAAGGATCCCTTCCTAGGTGAGATTGTAGATGATGAAATTTATGGACTGGGTGCTACGGATATGAAAGGTTCGCTGTCAGCAATGATTCTGGCAGCTGAAGTAATTAAGATTTCGGGCCTTCGTCTGAAGGGTGATCTTATTATTCAGTCGATAGTTGATGAGGAAGGCGGCGGAAACGGGACGATGGCATGTGTTGAAAGAGGGTACAGGGCTGACGGTGCTATTGTAGGTGAACCAACACAATTGCATCTTCAAACAGCTCATATGGGTTTTCTCTTTCATGATATCAAAGTAACCGGTGAAAGTCTTCATTCCAGTCAATTATGGGAGGGGGTTAACGCTATTGACAAGGCATTAATAATCTATCGTGCTTTAAAAAATCTTGAGCGAAGATGGCTTATGACGCGAAGACATCCGCTTTTACCGGGTCCGACCATTAATTTAGGAGTTATTGAAGGAGGTGTTGCTGGCTCGGTTGTTCCTAATTCCTGTACCATGAAGTTTTGTCTCCATTATCATCCTGAGAAAAATGAATCGAAGGAAGTTACACGGGACAGAGTAAAAGGGGAAGTGAATGAAGCCGTTAAGTTAGCCACTGATAGTGATCCGTGGTTGAAAAAAAATCCACCGCAAGTAAATATTTACCAGGAAGGTTTTCCATTTGAAACAGAACTAAGCCATCCTTTAGTGCAGGAAATGAAGCAAACGTTGAATAAGGTTATTGATCGAGCGGTAATTGAAGGAATGCCTGCAGGATGTGATGCGAGAACTTTGTCAGAATTCGGGCAGACACCGGCTATTATACTTGGGTGCGGGAATCCGCAACATTGCCACTGCGTGAACGAGTCGGTTCCTGTCCATCAATTTCTTTCACTGATTGAAATATACGCTAACTTTATAGTGACGTGGTGCGGGATAGAATCTGCCGTCAAATAGAGTCGTTATTATCCTAATGGTGACGAGAATTACTGCATATAAACAAATCCAATTTATAGATTTGAATTTGTCAAAAATCAGGAGGGGTTAACATGGCTTTTATTAAAGGTAAAACAAAAGCGCTTCTTATCGTAATGTTGGGAGTACTAATGGTTCTGGCAGGTTGTTCATCAAATAGTGGATCAACTGGCTCAGGCAAAAACAGTAAAAAAATTACTATTGGCCTGGTAACAATAAATACCGAAGCCTATTTTTTTACTGAGTCTATTAAAGGGGCACAAAAAGAAGCAAAGAGTCTTGGAGTCAATTTAATCGTCGATAACCCGAACAATGATCCTGTAAAACAGAATAATGACATTGAGGATTTGGTTAATCAAGGTGTAAGTGCTATTATTGTTGATTCAATCGATGTTAAGGGCGTTATTCCTGCTATGGAGCAAGCTGCCAAAGCAAAAATCCCTGTCGTAGCAATTGATGCGATTGTAAATAGTAAAGCGGTGAGCACACAAATTGGTGTCGATAACGCTAAAAGTAGTGAGCAACTTGGAGAATATTTTAATAATTATGTAACGAAAAATATGAAACAACCTGTACGAATGGGCGTTGTAGGTGCGCTGAACTCTTTCATACAGGTTAACCGTCAAAATGCCTTCTTGAACACAGTGAAGAAAACATCAAATCTGAAAATAGTTAACATTGTTGATGGTAAGAATGTACAACAAACAGCCATGAATGCTGCACAAAACCAAATGATCGGACATCCTGAAATGAATGCGGCATTTGCCACTGGAGAACCCGCACTTATTGGTTTGGCAGCAGCTGTTAAGTCTCAGCACAAAGAAAACAAGATTGCTGTATTTGGATGGGACCTTTCGAAACAGGCAATTGATGGTATTGATCAAGGATGGGTTAAAGCGGTCGTTCAGCAGCATCCGGAACAATTTGGCAGTGAAGGGGTCAGTGCGGCTGTAAAATTAGCTAAGAAGCAATCCGTTCCAAAGACGATCAATGCTCCGGTTACGATTGTGACAAAAAGTAATGTGGATCAATTCAGAAGTCTGTTCAAGTAATGAGCAATGCCCTTTATACGAAGATAGATCTAAATAAATATTTGGTGTTTGGGTGTTAATCATTGATTAACACCCAAATTATTAGATTCACGTCTCACCTTTCTGATTGAGCATCAAAAATTAGAACTATGAAGCTAGTAATTATTTATGAAAAGGAGAAATTCTATGATAAATGTTCCAAGAATAGCAATGAAGGATATTATGATATCTTTTGGAAGCATTAAATCGTTGAGAGGGGTCAATCTCGAGTTATATGCCGGGGAAGTTCTGGGATTAGTCGGAGACAATGGGGCAGGCAAGTCAACCTTGATGAAAGTATTAAGTGGTGTTCATGTTCCAGACAGTGGTTCAATATTGTTTGACGGTAAACCAATAAATATTAATACTCCCCTCAAGGCGAAGAAGCTTCAGATAGAAACTGTCTTTCAAGATTTGGCGCTTTGTGACACTTTGGATGTAGCAAGTAACTTATTTTTAGGGAGAGAACCGTTACGTTTCTTTCATCGCTTAATTGATAAAAAGAAAATGCATATTCTTGCAAAAGAAGAGCTCGATCGGTTGGGCGTTGTTATCCCTTCAACATATTCAGCAGTTGAAAACCTGTCGGGAGGACAAAGACAATCTGTAGCTATTGCCAGAGCCGTAACTTATCAGCCTAAGGTTTTAATTATGGATGAACCGACAGCTGCATTAGGTGTTAAGGAGGTAAGAATGGTTTTAAGCCTGATCAGAAGGGTGAAAGAAACAGGTGTCAGTGTCATTTTAATTACGCATCGTTTGCAAGATCTTTTCGAGGTCTGTGATCGGATCACTGTATTATATGAAGGAAAAATTATTGATAACAGACTTATTAAGGATTTTACCATGGAAAGTCTAAGTAATTCTATAACAGGTGAAGTTAAGGAGGCTAAATAATGGCTGAAGCAGGTGGAAATATTAAATCGGAAAAGAAATCATATAAACCAGAATTTATGAATTCAATAAAAACATCGCAATGGATTTCTGATAATAAACAGCTTATCGGAATATTCTCGGTACTCATTTTGTTATCAGTATTTTTTTCTTTCTCTACTAGCTCTTTTTTTACGACGGGTAATATGCTGAATCTTCTTCAGCAGCTTGCTCCCAATCTTATTGTAGTGGTCGTCATGACGCTTGTTATTACGACAAGTGGTATTGACCTCTCAGTTGGATCGATATTATCTCTTGCCAGTGCTTTAATTGCCGTATTATTAAGTGCCAGATGGGACAGCCTCATGGCCTTTATATTTGTGCTTATCGTTGGGGCGGTTGCCGGATTATTGAACGGCTATATTATCTCTTATCTGAGAATACCACCGTTTATTGTGACACTCGCTTCCATGATCTACGTTGAAGGTTGTGCGCTGTTAGTAACTGGTGGTTATTCAATCGGAATTAGTGGAAGCGGATGGTTAATGTCTTTAGGAAGTGGAGACCTCTTTAATATTCCCATTTCAGCAATTATTGCTATTTTGGTAGTAATAATTGGCTGGATTGTCCTTACTCAGACGAGATTTGGCACATACATCATCGGTATAGGTGCCAATGAAGAATCTGTCAGACGTTCTGGAGTAAATATCAAAAAAATAAAATTATTAACTTACATGTTTAGCGGCATGATTGCCTCGTTTGCAGGAATCATTATTGCTACACGCCTGGGATCCGGGTCGTCGAACGTTGGGACAGGCTTTGAAATGGATGTTATTGCTGCAGTTGTGCTCGGTGGTACATCACTTTTTGGAGGAATAGGAACAATGCTTGGCTCAGTTATTGGAGTATTCCTGATTGGTATTATTAATAACGGGCTAACCCTAATGAACGTATCTCCTTATATCATTCAAATTATCCAAGGAGCCGTTCTTTTATCTGCTGTTATTGTCAATACTTATTTCTTTGGAAGAGGCAAGAAAAGAATTTAAATAGGCAATTTATTTATGCCAAGAGGAAGTGGTGTTCATGAGTATTGAGGATATATTTAACTTAATTGATGAAGACGATGCTGTTTTATTCCTTAAATCATTAATACAAATAAATAGTGTAAATCCGCCTGGAAATGAAAAAAGAGTGGCTGAGGTAATAAGAGACCGATTAGAGAAAGCTGGCTTAAAAGCTGAATTGCATACTTTTGAAATGGACAGAACCAACCTTTTTGTGGAAATGATTCATAATAAACAAGTTAAGAATTCTAAAAGTCTTGTACTTAGCGGGCATCTTGATACAGTTCCAACCGGTAACACAAAATGGGAAAGCGATCCATGGAGCGCTTTCCAAAAAGACGGAAGGCTGTATGGACGGGGTTCATCGGACATGAAGAGCGGGGTTGCAGCAATGGTCCTTGCTTTGGAGTGTATTCATCGATCGGGCATTAAATTAAAGGGGAATTTAGCGTTTTTAGGAACCGCCGGAGAAGAAGTTGATGGCAGGGGCGCTCGATCTGTCACCAAGGAAGGGATAATAGAAAATGCAACAGCAATGGTTATAGGTGAACCAACAAATAACGAGGTGCTTATCGCTCACAAGGGCGTACTCTGGCTTGAGGTTACAATAAGCGGAAAAACAGCACATGCGGGATGGCCCGAAAACGGTATTAATGCCATATCAGCCATGCACCAGTTTGTAAATCAGTTGGAGAAAATGACCCTTCCAGATCACGAAATACTTGGTAAATCTACAATAAATTTAGGCATCGTAAACGGGGGTGTAGCTCCTAACATGGTCGCCGATCATTGTAAACTTACACTTGATATTCGGTTGGTACCCGGTCAGGAACGTGATGGGATCTTACACCAAACAAAAGCCCTCTTAAATGAACTATCAAATCATATGAAAATTACGTATGAGATAAAAGTATTGAACGATATGCTCCCAGTCAGCACATCTAAAGATAACCCTTTTATTAAAATATCAGCAAATACTTTACAAATGATCTTCAATAAAAAACCTGCTTTTGGTGGAGCAAATTACTACTCCGACGGATCAATTTTCACAATTAAAAATAGAGATATTCCAATACTCATTTTCGGACCGGGTAATCCTGATATGGCACATCAGCCTAACGAGTGGGTCGATGTTGAAAACTTTATTGCGTCGATCCATTACTATGTTGCTTTGGCTGTGAAGTACCTCGAAGAAGCAGAGTGAAAAGTTGTTGCTCTTCTCTCTGCTTTTTTTCTTTGAATAAAACAACGTCCGCTTCAAGGCCACTTCAGGACAAACGCTAAGTGAATGCCTCATTAAGAAAGAGCTGGGAATGGCTATTCCAAAATTACATTTTAGCAATGCTAAAAAGGATCTGCTTTACGATGCCATGATGGTGAACATGAAGCGGGTCCTTTATCGCTCAGAATTGGTTGAAATTCAGTTCCATACATGAATTGATTTCCTTGTGTGAATATACAGATTTGCAACTTTTTTCACTGGGTTAGGATTCTTCACGTTCTAAAAACCAATTTCTTAATCGGACAAGAGATCTGCACCATTAATATGAGGGAGACCCCCTAAGCTTTGATCACGTTTTATTCAGATAAAAAATCTAATGTCGTCTGAACGAACGAGGCAACACCTATAGGGAGAGCGCGCTGATCTGCATTGTAGTGCTCGGAATGTTGGGAATAGCAGCAGCCGTTCTCTTCATTTCTGCAGCCCAGCAACATGAAAGTTGTCGGTATTTTTTCGCTGAAAGCGGAGAAATCTTCAGAGCCCATGATTTTCTCCCAATTAACCAAATTTTCGTCTCCGATTACTTTTCGGACGGCTTTTTGTGCGAGCGGCGTGATCTTGACATCGTTAGTTGTTGCCGCGCAGAGAAAATTGTAATCAAAATCATAGTCACAGTCGTAGGCGGCACAGGTGTTTTTGATCACTTTTTCCATCCACTTGGGTATTTGCTTTCTCGCGTACGCGTCAAACGCTCTGTTCATTCCATCCATCTCCGCAATGCCGGGTGTAACATTGAAGCGTTCACCAGCCTTCAATGTTCCGATGTTAATGACAACCGGTGTCCGAACATCGTTCATGCGGCTGACGACGGTTTGAAGGCTTTGAACAACCGCTGCGGCGCAGACAAGTGCATCATGCCCTTGCCAAGGCGCAGAACCGTGACTGGATTGACCTCTGATTTTCAATTTCCAAAGATCGGCGCTGGCCATAAATGCGCCCGTGGGCATGACAACTTGTTCGACAGGGATATCCGACCAAATATGCATTCCGAAAGCATAATCTACATGGGGGTTTTCAAGCACGCCGGCGTTGATCATGTCTTTCGCCCCTTCAGCGATCTCCTCGGCCGGCTGGAAAAGGAATTTCACAGTACCATGAAGTTGTTCCTTCTTTTCAGATAAAAGCCGGGCTGCTCCGAGCAGCATTGAAATATGGTTATCGTGTCCGCACGCATGCATTTTGCCCGGATTCTCCGACGCAAAAAGCAGTCCAGTCTGTTCCTGTATTGGCAGAGCGTCCATATCGGCCCTGAGTGCGATTACTTTTCCATCAAACTTTCCTTTTAAAATGCCGACAACCCCTGTCTTGCCAACATGATGGACTTCAATACCCAGTTTTTCAAGAGCTTCAGCAACGACTTTAGAGGTTCTAAACTCTTCGTTTGAAAGTTCCGGGTGGCGATGAAAATCCACTCTATACTTTTCTACACAGTCCTGAATGCTTTTTGCTTCAGCTAGAACGTTGTTTTCGACGGTTTGTGTCATCAGAATATCGCCTCATTAAATTTTAAAATTCTTAACTATTAGTTTATATTAATTTCGGAAAAATGCTAGGTATCATAACGGATGCATTGGAAACAGTTGCAAAGCCTCACGACCAGCATTTTTGCAAGAAATCAGATGGGCCCCTCTCGCAATTTTCCAATGTTAATGAAGTTAAAAAAACGGTGAAGGGTGCTGCTTTTGTTGAAACACCGCTGCAGATGATCCAAGCAACACCGCCATTGCACCGGATCTTATTAGGAAAAAGCTGAGGCTATTTCCCAAATTGTTCCCTTTTGGAAAATAGTCTCGTCATTTGAGTATAAAAATTTTCTGAAGCTCAGTGGTGAGCTTTTTCCAGTGTTTTTAAAATAGCTGTTGCAAGAATACTGACTCCTGCAAACATAGCTTCGTGGTTAAAAGTCATATATGGATGATGCAATCCTGGTTTAAGATCACATCCAAGGCCAAGCATGGTTGATTTAAGGTGGGGATATTTAATAGCATATTGATGGAAATCGTCACCCCCGCTGGATGGCATCGGAGGGTCATAGTTTTCAGGGCCAAGAACATCCTTTATAGCTTCGCCCATAATTTCTATCGCTTCAGGAGCTGATACAGCCGCGGGGCTGCCATGTGACATCTTAAGATTGATTCTGACCCCGTAGCAGTCACCAACTGCGCGGACGACACGTTCCACTTTCTGAGTCAGGTCTCGCATCACTTCATTGCTCTGAGCCCGGGCGTCGAGGGTGAATTCGGCATGTCCGGGAATAATGTTCGTTGCCGATCCTGCATGAAGATTCGTCATCTTAACGGAGCACGGAACCATCGGATTGACATGAATGTGCCCGAGTTCGCTGACAATTGATGAAGCAACCTCTATTGCGTTTTGACCGAGATGAGGGCGGGAAGCATGAGCGTCTTCTCCTTCAATTACGCCCTTGATCGTTCGGCAGGCGCCGGAAAGGATGGCGGGCTTTGCTCGCTTATCTTTCGTTTCTTCTACGGGTCTGAGGTGTACTCCGTAGAAATAATCAGCGTCATCCAAAACTCCGCGTTTGCAAAGTTCAAGCGCTCCCTGTCCGATTTCTTCGGCAGGCTGAAAAACCAAACGAACGGTTCCTTCTGGAAGATTTGTCTGTTGCAGCAGCATGGCGGCGCCGAGGACCATCGACATATGTGCGTCGTGGCCACAGGAATGGTTCGCCTGGAGTTTCCCGTTTACCTCCTGCCACAGTGCATCCATGTCTGCACGAAGCGCGACAACTGGCTTTCCACTGCCAAGTTCACCGATCACACCGGGGCAATCATCGAAAGTTTTTGTCTTGTAGCCTAATTCATCTAATTTTTTTTTGATGAAAACCGTTGTGTTATATTCTTTCATACTGATTTCTGCGTGCGTATGAAAGTATTGGAAGAAATCCATGACCTGGGATTTGATTGGTTCTGTAATGTTTAGTGTCATAATAACATGCTCCTTCATCAATAGATTAATAACTAAGTTCAGAAAATACAGAACCCAATAATACTGACTGAACAGTATCATGATCATCAAAATTTTTCAATGCCTTGCACTGTTTTTTATTTTGCTATTAGGCGGAGTGAACTGAGGTATAACTATAAATACGAATACTGACAGGGAGAGAAACCGACTGGCTAGAGGAGATGGACAAGATTTAGGATTAGTTATATATTATATTCAAAATAGTTAATCTATAAAAAATATTTATATTTTAATAAACTATTCTGCATTGGGATGGATATTAGGGTGAAGTATCTGAATGGCCTTACATTAAAGGAGCATGGGGAATGGACAAAACAGAAGCTATTGAATTACTTAAGGACATACTGAAAATCAATACAACAAATCCGCCAGGAAATGAAGCGCTGGCGGTTAAGCGGCTTTTACCCGTTTTTGAAAAAGCAGGCATTGAAACGGAAATCGTGGATTATAGTGAAGGCCGCCAGCAATTGATTGCTACATATGCTGGTAAAGAAAGGGGCAAGACACTTACTTTTACGGGTCATCTTGATGTTGTCCCAGTTGGTGAGATTCCATGGGTTCATGATCCTTTCGGTGCCGAAGAAGTGGGCGGGAAAATATACGGCCGGGGTGCGGGGACATGAAAAGCGGGCTAGTTGCCATGGTTGCCGCCATTGTCGAACTGAAAGAAGCAGACACACTGCTTAAAGGGACGCTTAAATTTATGGCAACTGTAGGAGAAGAGACATCTTCGATTGGTGCCCGGCAGCTTTTGAATGAAGGATATGCTGATGATCTAGATGCTGTACTCATTGGAGAACCAACGGGAAATGAGATTGCGATTGCGGAGAAGGGCTGCCTGTGGCTTCGAATCACAACAAACGGACAAACAGGGCACGGCTCGACGCCCAGCCACGGAGTCAACGCCAACGAGCATATGATAGCCATTCTTTCTAAATTCCGATCTGAATTCTCCTTCGATTTCGAGCCGGACGATATGTTGAGTGAACCGACTTCCAGCATCGATGTTTTGCATGGCGGCAGTGGCACAAATGTCATTCCGGATAAGTGTACAGTGGAAATTGATATGAGGACATTGCCGTCACAGAATCATAAAGATATTGTCAAGAAGGTCAATGAACTGATTGATACTGTTAAAGAGGACATATCGGATTTAAATGCCAAAATTGAAGTCATTAATGACATGAAACCTGTCAAAACACCAGGAGATAATGACTTTGTGATGGAACTGATAGATGTGGTGAGTACTGTACGCGGGAAACGGGTTGTACCCTATGGTTTTTCCGGATATACCGATGGAGCCTACTTCTCACAGTCGGAGAAATCATTTCCTATCGCTGTGACAGGTCCTGGTTATCCTCCTATTTCTCATCAGCCAAACGAGTACATTGAGAAAGATGCTTTTTTTGATGCCATTGAAATTTATAAAAAAATTGCTGTTTCCTTTCTTGGGCGAAATTGATTGATTCGGAATAATAGATAAGCTCTTTGTCTCTTCAGGCATGGAGTTTTTCCTTTTTTTTTTGAAACTTACATCTGGAGCGCAGGTTTTTAAAGTCCTATAGTAATTGGCGTGAACGGGTAGTTTTATGCCTGATCGGTATTTTTTAAAGCATGGATTAACTCACTGCAGATTCTGTCTCTCATCTGACCTTCCAATAGGAAAAAATTCTACTGCAGAATCATATTGACAACATTACAAAAGTATACGAGAATGGCCTTAGTGATTAAAAATTATTATTATTATAATAAATAATTATTATATTGATCATACAGTTGATGGGCGGTGATCTTATTAAAGCAGAGTTAGAAAAGTACAAAGAATTGGTTACGTTTCTTGGTGAAGTCATGGGGAATGATGTAGAAATTATCCTTCATGATGTGACGGACCTTGAGAATTCTGTTGTTGCTATCAGCAAAACTAATTTAAGTGGCCGTACGATCGGATCTCCGGTCACAAATCTTATTCTGAAGATGCTCAAGGAAGGTAAATCGCATAACAAATCTTTCATTACAAATTATGAAGGGATGGCTAAAGACGGAACGATTTTGCGGTCCTCCACTTTTTTTATTCGTAATGATGAGAATGAGATTATCGGGATGCTATGTATTAATATAAATTATCAAAAGATGGAAAAAGTAATCAACTATTTAAGCGATTTTATAGGCGTTAATCCGCAACGGGAAATTAAAAAAGAGCATCCCATTGAGCATCTCAGTCCGTCAATCGAAGATCTTGCTGCGGCAAGTATTAAAGAAATTGTAGGTGCTATGAATATTCCACCTGAAAGAATGTCTCAGGAGGAAAAACTGGAGATTATTGAAAGACTTAACGAAAACGGAATTTTTCTATTGAAAGGCACTGTCAGTATTGTGGCAAATGAACTGAGTACTTCGGAAGCATCGATTTATCGTTATCTCAGCAAAGTTAAAAAAGCAAACTGAACTGAGTAATTTCTCAATTAAAATAAGAAAAAGGAGTGTTGCGTCATGTACGACCTTGATAGAGTCATCTCACGTATACATACGGACAGTGTCAAGTGGGATGGAACTGAAAAAAAATATGGAGCGTCCGGGCTGTTGCCGATGTGGATTGCCGATATGGACTTTCAGGCGCCTTTTCAGATACTGGATGCATTGAAGCAATGTGCGGAGTTTGGCGTATTCGGCTATACACAATGCCCGGATTCCTTAAAGGCTGTTGTCCGATCCTGGCTTTCCAGAAGATATCAATGGGAAATTGATAACGCAAATATCATTTTTAATCATAACGTTGTATCCGGTATATCACTGGCTATCCGGACGCTGACGAGCAAAAATGATAAAGTACTCGTTCATTGCCCTGTTTACAATCCCTTCTTTGAACAATTGAATCAGCTCGGGAGGGTTCCGGTTTTTTCGGATCTTGTTATCAAAGACGGCCGCTACGTCATGGATTTCGAGGATATGGAAGCAAAATTGAGCACGGAGCAAATCAGCTGCATGTTGCTATGCTCTCCTCATAACCCCGGTGGAAGAGTATGGTCGGAAGGCGAGCTCAAGAAAGTACTCGACCTGAGCAGACGCTATCACTGTGCCATCATTTCGGATGAAATTCATTCGGATATCATCTTATCAGGTCAGAAGCATACGCCCATTGCAAAGCTTGCCGGTGACGAAGGCGAAAATATTGTTACTTTGATGGCACCGACGAAAACGTTCAACATTGCCGGCATCGGACCTTCCTTTATCCTTTCTTTTAATGAGAAAATCATCGAAGCAATAAAAGAGTTCCAGAAAGAAATGGTCTAGCCAGAAATTACGCCATTTCAGATTGCTGCATTGACAGCAGCCTATGAAAACGGAGAAACATGGTTGAACAAGCTGGTTCCTTATATTGAGGAAAATATGAATCAAGTCAGAATCAAACTCTCTGAAGTCCCCAATATCCGATGTATGAAAAATGAGGGTACCTACCTGATGTGGATT
This sequence comes from Sporolactobacillus pectinivorans, assembly GCF_002802965.1. Classification (NCBI taxonomy): domain Bacteria; kingdom Bacillati; phylum Bacillota; class Bacilli; order Caryophanales; family Sporolactobacillaceae; genus Sporolactobacillus; species Sporolactobacillus pectinivorans. The sequence goes on from NZ_NXGA01000001.1 coordinate 1,000,160, forward strand.
GACTGCCGGGAACTTGGCTCTAATGAAGATAAAATCAATCAGTCACTGATCGAGTCAGGTGTCGCTCTTCAGATGGGGAGTACTTACGGTCCGGCTGGTCGCGGATTCGTCAGAATGAACGTTGCTGCTCCCCGATCGGTTGTTGCTGAAGGGGCTGATCGGGTTTCTCGTGGTTTCCGTAATCTACTGAGCACGATGAGCACTAGCAGATAATGGTTTTCAGATTCTCAAATAAAAAGCCCGAAAATCAGTTCATTGATTTCGGGCTTTTTATTTCTTTCATGTGTTCTGGTTTGATCAACGTTTGTTTTTTTACAAGTCGCCAGCTGAGAAAATCCGGCTATTTATTGCTGAGATGAATCAGCGTCTCAGGCAACCGCTCCTGACGCTTCGACTCACCTGTTAATAACCGAACATATGCGCCGCATAAATAGCGTCCAAAGGTCTTGAAAATGGCAACAGAACTTTAAAAAGCACAAACATGAAACAAACTCGAAGAAGTGATCTTCTGCGCTTCGGGCTTGTCCGCGTGCCTGCACTTGAAAATCATTCATTCTTCATTTTTTTCAGCATATCAACTGCCAGATTGGAGAAAAATTTGGCACTGGGAAGAATCGCTTTTTCGTCAATAATCAAATCCGGGTGATGTAATCCTGATGTCCCCGAGACACCCATAAAGAAGAATGCACCCGGAATTTTTTTTAGATATTCAGCAAAATCTTCGCCAGCCGAGGACGGGATTGGAGAAATCACATTTAAGCCGGATTTCTTGGCAGTTTCGACGGCCCAGTCTGCATATTTTTTGTTGTTAATCAATGCGGGTCCCAGTTTTGTGAAATGGAGAGTCCCTTTTGCGCCGAGTGCCTGTGCAACCCCTTCAACAACTCGCTTCATTTTTGCAGGGATACCGTCCCGGACGTGTTCCTGAAATGTACGGACAGTCCCTTCCATTTGCGCTGTCTGGGGAAGCACATTCCATGTATTACCTGCTTCTAGCCGTGTAACACTAATGACAGCATTATTTAAAGGAGAAATATTCCTACTGACGATGGTCTGCAGAGCGGTGATGATGTGAGAAGCGACAACGATTGAGTCGATGCCTTTTTCTGGTGCAGCAGCGTGTGTTCCTGTCCCCTCGACATCAATCACAAATTGATCGACCCCGGCCATTAAAGCGCCGGGCTTGATTCCGATCGTTCCCGTTGGAATATGCGGCATATCGTGCATACCGAATATCGCATTTACATCATCAAGAACACCGGTCTCCATGACTTTCAGTGCACCCCCGCCATTTTCTTCGGCCGGCTGGAAAATAATTTTGACCGTGCCTTCAATTTCATCTTCTCTTTGTTTAAGAAGAAGAGCAGCCCCAAGTATCGATGTTGTGTGAAAGTCATGGCCGCATGCATGCATTTTCCCGGGGACTTTGGAGGCAAAAGGCAGACCGGTTCTTTCCTGAATTGGAAGTGCATCAATATCTGTCCTAAGAGCAATCGTCGGTCCAGGTTTCCTGCCTCTGATAACAGCCAGAACACCGGTTTTCATCGGAAGGTCAAGCATTTCAATGTCTGCTTCGGCAAGCCAACCCTTAAGGGTTTTCGTTGTTTCGTATTCTTCAAACGACAGTTCCGGATATTCATGCAGCTGATGGCGGTAAGTGATCAGCTGCTGTTCCAATCTCGTTTCTTCTGCTGTTTTGACCATATTTGAGGATCTCCCTTGTCAGATTTGTATCGATCGGGCCTAAAGCGGAGTTTGCTATCAATCTTGTTTTGTCACAACAATTGCGCGTACGTTGTTCGACTGAATTCAGTCATTAAAGGATCAATGAATCCGTACTTCCTGATCCAGTCAAAGCCAGCAATGTAATCAAAACAGCCTGTGCACCGAGAAATCCTTTCTCAGGGTTGAAAAATTCGCCAAGTGTGTGCTCCTTGCCGCTGATTCCACCGCCGCTCATTGTAACTGCGGGGATACCTAAGCTGATCGGAACGTTAGCATCTGTGCTCGAAGCTTGCAATCTTGGTGAATAACCGAGAAAATTGACAGCTGCCGCCGCCGCTTGCACGATGGGCTGATTCGGTGCCTGAGTGCCAGCCGGACGCTCTCCGACTTTTTCAAATGAGACTTCAATGGCACTTTCCTTGTGCCAGCGCTTGTTTTCTTCATCAGCAGCTTTTCGGATCAAGCTTAATGCCTGCTTCTCCAGAGCAAGCAGAGAGTCCATGGACACAGACCGCATATCCAGAGACATGACCGCATCTTCAGCGATCGTATTGATTGACGTTCCACCTTTAACCGTCCCAACAGTGAAAGTGGTCACTGGGTTTTCCGGTACGTTCATGTCACTGATGTAAGATATAGCGCGACCAAGTGCGTGAACGGCGCTCGGCGTGCCGAAAGCTGCAAAACTATGCCCCCCGGGGCCTCTGAATCGGACGTGATAACGATGGCTGCCGACAGCTGTACAGGTTAGCGCGGCGGGATTCCCTGGTTCGATTGAGATGAAGCCGCCGATATCATTGTGTGTTCTGAAAAGAGCTTTAACTCCGCGCAGATCGCCAAGACCTTCCTCGCCCACATCCGCTACAAAGAGGATGCTGTGCTGCGGTTTTATCCCGGAACTTCGAATGGCCCGAATAATCGAGAGAAGAACGCCAAGGCCTCGACCATCGTCGGATATTCCTGGAGCGTAGATTGTGCCGCTTTTGATTGTAGCCTTGGTGTCTGTTCCTTCGGGGAAGACCGTATCCAAATGGGCGGCAATAACTATTTTTGGACCCGGCAGCTTTCCATCGTACAGGCCGGTAACATTTCCCTCCTCGTCAATAACGATATCCTTAAGGCCAAGCGCCCGGAAACGTTCAGCAATCCAAGAAGCACGTTTATCCTCCTTGAAAGATGGTGCCGGAATTTCGGTCAGCTGAATCTGTTCGGCTGCAGTATTTTCATTATCCGTTTCAAGAAAGGACATTGCATTTTTTACTTCCGCAAGTTCAGTCAATTTAGTAATCAATTGACTTATTTCGTCTGAAATAATGATTTTATTAGGCATACTATCAACTCCCAAATTTAATCAGGTAACGTGATAAAGTGTGGAGACAAAAACACCATCGGCAGATCCGCTTTTTTATCTCGACCGCCAAGCCGCTATGTACAGGCAATCCCTTCAATATCGGATAATAGTCTAAGAATACACTAGACCGTTTTCTTGAACAATGCTGAAAAGGCAAAAAATGATCAAAATAAAAAAAACTATTGCTAAATTCTAAAAAATTATTATTATAATAATATATTATAAACGAAAATTGAAAATTATTGCTAATAATTTTGAAGAAGAAGGGATTGTGTAAAATCAAGTATTATACGACAAAAATGTGCTATTTATTTTTGGCAGATGCTATTCTATAATAATTTTATAGTTTTTATGAATTCTGAAAATATTGTATTGTTTAATGACTTATAATAATCGGTCAAATAGGGGCTCGATACTTCTTTGAAAATTGTTTCTGGGGGGATCAAGGGTGAGTGAATCATGGAAGGAAGATTTAGAAAACTTATACGATACCATGGTGGAATGGCGGAGATTTCTGCATCAGCACCCCGAGCTGTCCTATCAGGAAAAAGAAACTTCGACGTTTATTTATGAGAAACTCAAAGAATTCGGCATTGATGATATCAAAACACATGTTGGAGGTTTTGGGATCGTTGCAAAGATTCATGGGGCAAAACCAGGAATCACGTTGGCACTTAGAGCGGATTTTGATGCATTGCCGATACAGGAGGAAACGGAAGTGCCTTACAAGTCCAAAGTGCCGGGTGTCATGCATGCCTGTGGACATGACGGACACACAGCAACACTTCTTGGTGTTGCCAGAGTGCTTCAGTCCCATCGCGCAGAATTGTCAGGAGATGTTGTTCTGATTCACCAACCTGCTGAGGAATTTCCCCCGGGAGGCGCGCGTGCCATGATTAAAGACGGTTGTCTCGAGGGAGTCGATGTTATATTCGGAACCCACTTATGGAGCACTGTCCCGTATGGGACGATCGGTTATCGAAAGGGCTATTTTATGGCAGCGGCTGATTATTTCAAAATAAAAATACAGGGCAGAGGCGGCCACGGATCCGCACCGCAACTGTGCGTCGATTCTGTCGTTGTCGCTTCACAAGTAGTCAATCAACTGCAGCTGGTCGTCAGCCGGGAGGTTGACCCGACAAAATCGGCAGTTTTGACCATCGGGAAATTCAATTCAGGTGTCGCACCCAATGTCATTGCGGATACAGCAGTTCTTGAAGGAACAGTCAGAACGTTCAATGAGGATGTACGGAGCAAGATCAAAAGCGAAATGGCCAGCATTATTGAAAATGTCTGCGATGCATTCCATGCGGAGGGCGCACTTGATTACAGAGACGGATATCCTGCGGTCTATAATCACGAAAAAGAATCCGATGTTTTTCAAAAAGTCATGGACGAAGCTTTTGGAAAAAATGTAGCAGTTGAAATCGCACCACAGATGGGCGGAGAAGATTTTTCCAGCTATCTGATAGAGAAACCCGGCATGTTCTGGTTCTCAGGAGCGGGGAATCCCGAGGTTGGTGCCAGTTATCCTCATCACCACCCAAAATTCAATTTTGATGAGCGCGTCATGCTGGTTGCTGGAAAAGCTTTTCTTTCACTGGTTCATGAATACCTTGCTTTGCAGGATTCTCCTGTTCTGAGTGAGAACCTAAAAGAAAGCTGATTAACTAATGCCTGAGGAGGTTAAATGATTTGGCTGGACTGTTAAAGGTGGACAAGATAAAGACCGAGTTCAAAACCGAAAAGGGCACTGTTACTTCTGTTGATGAGGTTAGTTTTGATTTGAAGGAAGGGGAAACGATTTGTCTTGTCGGAGAATCAGGCTGCGGAAAATCTGTTACTTCACTGTCGATCATGCACCTTCTGGATAAAAACGGATCGGTTACACAAGGTTCGATTGTATTCAATGGCAAGGATCTGGTGAACTTGTCGGAGACAGAGATGCGCAAGATCCGCGGGAATGAAATTTCGATGATTTTTCAGGAACCGATGACTTCTTTAAATCCTGTTCTGACGATTGGCGATCAGTTGTCAGAAGGCATTAGGCTCCATATGCGTTACTCCAGGAAAAAGGCCAGAGATTATTCGATTGAAATGCTGAAGAGCGTTGGCATTCCAAGAGCTGAGGCCATCATCGATGAATATCCTCACAAGCTTTCAGGGGGAATGAGACAGCGTGTCATGATTGCGATGGCACTAAGCTGTAAACCAAAACTTCTGATTGCGGATGAACCGACAACGGCGCTTGACGTGACAATACAGGCCCAAATTCTGAAATTAATGAAGGAACTTCGCAAGAATTTTAAAACGTCAATCGTCCTGATTACTCACGATCTCGGCGTAGTCGCGGAAATGGCTGATAAAGTCGCTGTCATGTACGCCGGACAGGTTGTCGAAGAGACAGACGTGTTCACACTGTTTGATAATCCCAAACATCCATATACGCTGGGTCTCATGAAATCAATTCCTCATATTACGAATCCGGATGATATGCGTCTTGAATCCATTCCAGGATCGGTGCCAAGCGCTCACAATATGCCGGAAGGCTGCCGCTTTTATGCGCGTTGTCCCTTTGCAATGGATAAGTGTCTAGGAGAAAAACCGGAATTAAGATCAATTAAAGATAAAAAACTTCATAGTATCAGATGCTTCCTTTACGAGAAAGAAGAAGAAGAATTTGAAAATAAAGAAAAAACCGGAAAGGAAGTGAGCATTTGACGACGCCGGAAACCGGGCTGGAGCAACCATTGTTGCAGGTCAGTCATCTAAAAAAATATTATCCTATTAAGAAAGGGGTCATCTCGCGAACCGTCGGCTACGTTAAGGCTGTGGATGATGTCAGCTTCGACATCTATCCCGGTGAAACGCTTGGACTGGTTGGTGAATCGGGCTGCGGCAAATCAACTACCGGAAGATCACTTGTAAGGCTTGAAAACCCGACAGCCGGGACGGTCTTTTTTCAAGGAAAAGATCTTGCCAACATCTCGAACAAAGAGATGCGAAAGATGCGTACAGATCTGCAGATTATCTTTCAGGACCCTTATTCTTCACTGAACCCGAGAAAACGGATTGGTGATCTGCTGGCGGAGCCCCTGGTTGCACACAAACTGGCGACAAGGGGGGAAGCCGACAAAAAGGTTAACGATATTCTCGAAATTGTAGGCCTGTCAAAACATTATAAGAACCGTTATCCTCATGAGTTTTCAGGCGGGCAGCGACAGAGAATTGGTATTGCACGCGCGCTGATGCTGCATCCTAAGCTGATTATCTGCGACGAACCGGTTTCTGCTCTCGATGTGTCGATACAGGCTCAAGTTCTTAATTTGCTGAAGGATCTGCAAAAAGAATTAAATCTGACTTATGTGTTTATTGCCCATGGTCTTGGTGCGGTGAAATATATCAGTGATCGGATTACAGTGATGTACTTGGGTAAAATCATGGAAATGGCAACCACTAGGGAAATTTTTGAACGTCCACTGCATCCATATACTGAGATTCTGCTCAGTGCGTATCCAGTGCCAAATCCACATATGCGTGATCGCGAACAAATAGTTGTGGAAGGCGATGTTCCCAGCCCAGCTAATCCGCCAAAGGGCTGCGTTTTTCATACACGGTGTCCGTTTGCCAAGGACATTTGCCGGGAAAAGATACCAAAATTGAATGGAAAAGGTCATTTAGTCGCCTGTCATTTTCCACTAGCTTGAATCTCAGAATGGAAGGGAGCGATATCAAGTGTTTCAATACATCGTCCGGAGAATTTTGATCGCCATTCCGGTATTGTTTGGCGTCACCGTTCTTAATTTTTTTATCATCAACATTGCTCCAGGCAACCCTGTTGATATGCTGGTTAACCCTTCAGCGACGCCGGCACAGATTGCAATGGAAAAGCAGTCTCTCGGTCTGGATCAACCCGTTTGGGTGCAGTACATACATTGGCTGGGCGAGCTTCTTCACGGAAATCTGGGCTATTCATACGCAACGCGGGAACCAGTCACTCAGATTCTGGCCGCGCATATTGGGCCGACGGTTCTGTTGATGGGAACTGCGCTGATTATCGGTTATCTGATCGCTATTCCCCTAGGAATCCTTTGTGCGCGAAAGCAGAATTCCTGGGTTGACTATCTAGTTACTGGCTTCTCTTTTTTCGGAATTTCTGTGCCGCACTTTTTCCTGGGTCTTGGTGTGATCTATGTTTTTGCCAGCAAATTTAATATTCTTCCCACCGGAAGTATGAATACGCTTGGCGGGAACGGAGGCATTATTGATACGGTCAGTCACTTGATTCTTCCTGCGTCGGTGCTCGCGATAGGAATCGCCGGCAATATGGTTCGTTATGTCCGCTCGAGCATGCTGGATGTGCTGGGCAAGGATTATCTCAGAACTGCTAAAGCAAAGGGTCTGCGCCAATTCATGATTACAAATAAACACGCCTTAAGGAACGCTTTGATTCCGATCATTACGGTCATTGGTATCGACATCCCGATGCTTATTGGCGGCGCTATCGTTACGGAGCAGGTTTTTCAATGGCCGGGACTTGGGCTGCTGACCATTAACTCGATTACATCGAGGGATTACTCAACTCTAATGGCTATCAATTTGCTGGCGGCGATCGCGGTGCTCCTCTCAAACTTATTGACGGATATTCTATATGCCGTAGCTGATCCTCGGATCAGGTATGAATAAGGAAAGGAGGGGAGAGAAGAATGGCAATGAATTTAAATCCCAATAAAAACATTCCGGAAATTGACCTGGAGAGAAACAGGGAAGCTGTACTTGAAGAACTGGGAAAAGAGGAAAGTTATCTTCATATGATCGCCAGACGTTTCTTCAAACACAAGCTTGCCGTGGCCGGATTGGTTATCTTTTCACTGATTATACTGATCGCATTACTGGCACCGGTCCTTTCTCCTTATGATCCGAATAAGATCTTCAGCGAATTTGAGGCTGCGCCTTCGAGTGCCCATTTGCTTGGAACGGATACAGTAGGGCGCGATGTGCTAAGCCGTATGATTTATGGTTCCCAGGTATCGATAATCGTGGGAATCGGTGCCGTCGCCATTTATGTGGTAATCGGCATTGTGCTCGGTCTGGTTGCTGGTTATTTAGGTGGCTGGGTTGACATGCTGATCATGAGAATAACTGATGTTTTCATGTCATTTCCTTATTTTATGGTCATTTTGGTGCTGGTCAGCATTGTTGGTCCAAGTTTGCTAAATATAACAGCCGTAATCGGTTTTCTCGGATGGCCGGCCATTGCCCGCTTGGTCAGGGGCAGTGTGCTTTCAATAAAAGAAATGGACTACGTAAAGGCAGGTGTTGCGCTCGGCTACTCCACGCCGAAAATATTGTTTCAGCATATTCTTCCGAATGCACTTGCACCTATAGTGGTCAATGCGACGTTTGGCGTTGCATCGGCAATTATCATGGAGGCTTCATTAAGCTTCCTGGGCATGGGGGTTAGGCCCCCCGCAGCCAGTTGGGGAAATATGCTCACCCAGGCCGAATCCATTACAGTGCTTTCATCGCAGCCTTGGCTGTGGATTCCACCAGGCTTGATGATTTTCTTGGCAGTGCTGTCGGCGAATTTTATTGGCGATGGTCTTCGCGATGCTGTGGAATCACAAAATGCAAAATAACAACAAACAGGGATGTGAATTTAACATGAATGTGTCCAAGAGTTCAGCAACAAAACACATTTTGAAGTATTTGCTTTCATCCTTTATGGCTCTGACGCTTGTATTGCTAACGGCATGCGGCAGCGGCTCATCAGGTAGCGGGGGCAGTGGAAAGGATACAATCACGCTGGGTATGGTTAACCCACCAGCGTCTTTTAACCCGATTAACACAAGTGATATTGCCGGTCAGTTTGCAGAACGTGTCATGTTTGACTCGTTTCTTGATATGACTTCTCCTATGAAATTTCAACCGAAGCTCGCAAACTCGATTACGACAACGGATGATCAGACGTATACAATCCATCTGGATCCAAAAGCGAAATGGACGGATGGTAAACCTGTAACCGCAGATGACGTAGTCTTTACGTTTAATTTAATCGCTAATCCGGCTAGTACCGTGGCTGTCGGATCCAATCTTTCGACCCTCGAAGGTTTGGATACAAGTGGAAAATTGGCGAAGGGCCAGACTGCCATTCCTGACCTGAAAAAGATTGATGAACACACGGTTTCCTTCAAAACGAAGGCGCCTGTTGATCCTAATTACATCAAAGAAATGATTGGGACAAAGATTATTACTCTACCTCAGCACGTTCTGAAAAATATAGCGCCTAAGGATCTGGCAAACAGCAAGTATATGCAGGCACCGAACGTTACTGACGGCCCGTATAAATTTGTAACGTATAATAATAATGCTTATATCCAATATAAAGCAAACGATGCTTATTATCTTGGCAAACCGAAGATACCTAAATTCTTTATTAAAATTGAACAGGCATCAAACCTCGTAGCCGACCTGCAGACCGGCGCAATTCAAGCGAACGCTTCTGGCGGCATTGGCGATATACCTTATCAGGATTTGAGCACTGCCAAGGGTCTTAAGAACGTGACAACCACAATTCATAAGCAGATCGGTTTCCAGACGATGCAGTTTAATACAAAGACGCTGCCGAACCCGAAAGTCCGTCAGGCGATAGCCTATGCTATTGATCGGCCGCAGATCGTTAGTAAGCTGCTTAAGGGCCAGGGCGAAATTATAGATGGTCCGTACACATCGCTCAGCCCTTATTTGGACAAGAGCCTGACGAAATATTCTTACGATCCTGCGAAGGCGAAACAATTGTTGAAAGAGGCAGGATGGGATTTTAACAAGACACTGAATTTTGTTGTTCCTATTGGCAACCTTGTACGCCAACAGTCAGGTGACATCATTGTTCAGAATCTTAAAGCAGCCGGCTTGAAAGTTAAGGAAACTACTTATGACTTCCCGACAATCATGCAGAAAGGTGCCGCAGGAGATTTTGATCTGCTGCTGATCGGATTCACATTCAACTTGGATCCTGACGTTTCCGCACTTTATGGCCCAGGCGGAACGTACAACTTTATGAAATATTCCGATCCGGCAGCAACGAAACTTCTTGCTGAAGGTAAGGCTGAACCTAATGCTGCGAAGAGAAAGGTTATTTATAATCAGCTACAGGCAATCTGGGAAAAAGATATGCCAGTTCTGACGCTTTATTCAAATAATGAGATTGTTTCGATCAGCAAGGATCTTTCTTACGGTGGTCCTACTCCTTATTGGCCCGGTACAGTTGCCAACTTCCAGAAATGGGCTTTTAAGAAATAATCACAGGTTGCCATTAATTTAAACGAAATAGGTATGATCACTGAAACAGCTGGTTTTCTTCTTGATCAGCTGTTTCAGCTTTTCTGAAAATTTATTTAGCTGTTTTATTAGTATAGGAGGTTCAGGTACATGGATGATTATGAAAAAAGGAAATTAAAAGATCTTGTCCAGTCAGAAATGGAGCTTTCCTTAAAGACACTTTACGCATATCTCCGACTTCCATCGATCTCGGCGCAGCATTCAGCGATTCCGGAAACGGTAGCATTCGTTTGCGATAAAATTGAATCCTTGGGCGGAGAGACAAAAGTGCTGGATGACCTTGGAGGGAATCCTGTAATCTACGGTTATTTTCCAGCTGGAGAAAAAGAAAATACCGGCAAAACATTACTATTCTACGACCACTATGATGTGCAGCCTCCAGAACCTCTCGATGAATGGCATTCGAAACCATTTGAGCCATATCGGAATGACGGAATTCTTTATGCAAGAGGGACTGCAGACAATAAGGGCTCACTGATACAGCGACTGTCCGCAGTCAAGATTCTTCAACAGGAGGGAGATTTGCCTTGTAACGTCAAGTTTCTGATTGAGGGTGAGGAAGAGATCGGCAGCCCAAGTCTGACACCTTATCTGCGTAAATATAAAGATCTCTTCAAGGCGGATGCCTGCATTTGGGAATTTGGCAGCAAAGATGCTGAAGAACGGGTTAACCTCTATGCCGGAATTAAAGGATCCGCATATTTTGAGTTGTCAGTAAAAAGCGCGGCTATCGACATCCATTCATCACTGGCGGCGTGTATAGACAATCCTGCCTGGAGGCTTGTTCAAGCTTTGTCAAGTATGAAAAATCAGAATAATGATATTTTGGTAGAAGGCTTTTTCGATGAAATCGAGGAACCCGGCGAAGATTTAAAAAAAATAGTTCACCATCTTCCGTTTGACAAAGCATCTTACGAGAAACTATTCGGACTAAAGCGGCCACTGATCACGGAAGCGCGCGGTGAGGATCCACGTGATGCACTGATGCTTTATCCGACAATGACGATTTGCGGCGTGGTCAGCGGTTATACCGGAGCAGGCGCTAAAACAGTCCTGCCTAAAGAGGCTAGAGCAAAACTGGATTGCCGTATGGTGCCCGGCCAGACCGGCGAATATTTATATAAATGTATCAAACGCCACCTTGAGCGCCATGGATTTTCGGATGTTAAGGTTGAGCTCACTGAGTCTCAAAATGCTTTTCGTTCAGATATCAGTGATCCTTTTGTACAGCTTGTGAAGACGACTGCAGAAGAAGCCTATCAAACGGGCACAGTTCTCTACCCAAATTCAGCAGGAACCGGCCCGATGTATCTGTTCAATGAATGTCTACACTTGCCGATTGTCAGTACAGGTGTTGGCTGGGCAGATTCCAAGGCCCATGCCCCAAATGAATCGATCAGAATTAAAGATTATGTAGACGGAACACTGCACATGGTTTATTTGTTGAAAGAATTTGCGGAAACCTGACAGGCAGGGGGATGAACGATGGTGGCTGATATCATGGGAGAAGTGAACGGTTTAATTGAAGGACAGGCAAAGCTGTTCGGTAGTTTAAGCGAACAAATTTGGTCCTATGCTGAATTGAGCTTCGCAGAACAAAAATCTATGGATCTTTTAATCAAAACATTTGAGAAGAAAGGTTTTTCGATAGAACGTGGTCTCGCAGGATTAAAGACATCCTTTATTGCCAGCTTTGGATCGGGCAAACCTGTTATTGCCATTCTGGGCGAATATGACGCACTGGCAGGATTGAGTCAGAAGAAGAACAGCACCATTCATGATCCGGTTACACCGAATGGCAGCGGCCATGGTTGTGGTCACAATCTCCTGGGTGTTGGTTCTCTTGCGGCTGCTTTTGCTGTAAAGGATTATCTCGTGCAGCATCATTTAGCGGGAACGGTACGCTTCTACGGCTGTCCTGCTGAGGAACGTGGAAACGGTAAGGCCTATATGGCGCGTGAGGGCTGTTTCGAAGATATAGATGCTGCCTTCTCCTGGCATCCGGGGTCAATCAATGTGGTCCAGCAATCCTCATCAAATGCTGTAATCGAGGCACGCTTTTCTTTTGATGGCGTTAGTGCCCATGCGGCCGCATTGCCTGAATTAGGCAGAAGCGCGCTCGACGCCATTGAACTCATGAATGTGGGCGTCAATTATTTGAGAGAGCACATGCCGGACAAAGCGAGGGTTCACTATGCAGTAACCAATACCGGTGGCAGCTCACCCAACGTTGTACAGTCCCATGCTGAAGAACTTTATCTTGTCCGATCACCTAAACCCAACGATGTGCGGACATTGTTTGAACGTGTGGTTAATGTGGCACGTGGGGCGGCCCTAATGACAGAAACAAAAATGTCCTACAAAATTGAAGGCGGATGCCACAATCTGATCCCCAACACAGCACTTCATCAAGTGATGCTTGGATACATGAAAAAAATCGGTTTTCCGGAAATTAGCGGAAAAGATCTTGACTTTGTCAGAGCTATATATCATTCGCTGGGTGAAAATGAGAAAAAATACGCACTTAGCCACCTTGATCCGGGGCAAAGAGCTGCTGTTTCTGAAAAACCAATTGAGGATTGGATCATGCCCCTTCCGGAAAAGGATGTATTTATGGAAGGGTCAACCGATGTCTCGGATGTCAGCTGGAATGTGCCGACTGCACAATGCATGACAGCGACATGGGCGTTCGGAACGGTCCCTCATACGTGGCAGGTTGTCGCCCAGGGCACTCATCCGTATGCACTAAACGCTGCGCTTTTCGCCGGGAAAGCTATAGCCTGCACGGCGATCCAAACGATGACAGACAGCGAATTATTGACGAAAGCGAAACAAGAGTTTAAAGAGCGTCTTTCAGGACAAGCCTATGACTGCCTGATTCCTGAGGACATCAAACCCCCGGAAAAGTAACACACTTTTTTAGGGTGAAAAGCGAACTGAGTCATTGAATGATCAGTATATTGATCATATTCTTAAAAAATTGGCTATGTTAAATTTCAATATTGGTTTCGCCACTCCGTTGATTGGAGCGGAAGGTGCGTGGGCTCCCGCGGAAAGCGAACACATGGAACGAAAATCAACAGATTAGTTTAACAAAACTCAAGAATTAAAAGGGTATCATTCACTGCAACTGTGGGTAAATGATACTCTTTTTCAAAACGCACGGATCAATTATGGATCAATGATTCCGGCTATTTCAGATTTATTGTTCAGTAAAGCACAGGCCTTTCTTATCGACTCATTGCCTGCAGAAACTGGCAATATATTTTTTGAACACGCTCAAAATTAGTTAAACGATAAAACTCGTTCGGAGCATGGGCCATCTCATCATCCATTGCTGCACCGAGCGTCAGCGTCTCCGCGCCAAGAAAACTTTTGAAAAGACTTGTCACAGGTACCGAACGGATCCGAAAATTGTTGCTTGACAGAATGGCTGTAGCTATTCAAGCATCTCCTTAAGGATCAGTAATTCAGGATAATCCTGCGATATTTTACAATTCTGAATGGACGTTTAAAAAAGGAACATTAAATTTTATTGATTCCCAGTTAACTCGTATAATCAATGGACAATTTTTCCTGAATCCTGTTGAAAAGAAAAGACTCATTCATTTTACTATTAATAAAGTTCACAGTAGCAAGAAAATTAAGGGAGGAAAGAAACATGACAAAACGATTAATTTCAATTGATGATCTGAATAAATTTACATTCACAGGTTCGCCGACATTATCGCCAGACAATAATAGTGCTGTGTATGTTGTGACACGCGTGGATAATAAAAATAACGATTATGTTTCCTCGCTCTATTTTGTCGACGGATCGTCAGAGCCAAGACAGCTGACTTATGATCGCCCTGGTGACAGATCGATCAAAAATCATCGGCCATGCTTCTCTAAGGATGGGCATAAAATATATTTTCTCTCTAATCGCACCGGAAAAAGCCAGGTTTGGTTGCTTTCTCTGGATGGAGGGGACTCTCGGGTTCTGACTGATTTTAAAGAGGATGTTTCTGATTTTGTCCTGTCTCCGGATGAATCTATGCTTGTTTGTCAGACTCCAATCGAGGAGGAAAAGCAGATTGAAAACGATGACGTCACAGTGGTCAATCGGCTTCGCTATTTGGCAAACGGGCGGGGTATTATCTCGTCCAATGAGGGACTTGTTCTTTATCATATTCAGAATCGGCAGAAAATCCTGCTGACAGATAAGGCGCGTAACGCATTCAACCCAGCTTTTTCCCCCGATGGAAAAAAGCTGTTTTTTTGCCAAAGCAAGGCTGAGCCAGACAAAACAGACTATCTTTGTGACATTTACGTTTACGATTTTTTAACGAATCAAACATCTCTTTTCTATAAAGCAAAAGGGGGTATTTTTGACATACAGGTTTCGCCTGATGGACATCTGATTGCTTTTGCAGGAAAAGAGGATGGTGAATGCAGCCCCGGGAACATTGCGATCTGGCTTGTGCCGGATACAGGTGGACAAGTCAGAAATTTGACTGAAAATGAGCAGCAATCACTTGGAAATTATGTTGGTACAGATGCTCGTTTTGATGAAGGATGCCCGGTTTTTCTTTGGAATGAGAATGGACAATCACTCATTTATCTCGTCCAGAATGGCCCTGTTTCCGGTTTAAAATGTATTGATCTTGATGGCAATGCGTCTCTTTTACATATGGAAGAAAACGAAGTGATCACTTCGTTTGATGCTAAGAAAGGGATGATCGCCGCCGTTATTTCCGCCCCTTCATCGACGGGTGATCTCTATTTCATCGGAAATGATGGAACTGCGGAACAAGTGAGTGATCACAACCGTAAACTCTTCGATGAGTTTGATCTGGCAGAACCTGTTCCTTTTACCTTTAAAGGAGCAGATGACTGGGATATAGATGGCTGGGTTATGTTTCCGCCCAAGTCTGTAAAAACTGAAGATAAAATACCTGTCGTTCTTGAAATCCATGGCGGTCCGGCATCCGCGTATGGTTATTCCTTCAATCACGAATTTCAATGTCTGGCTGCTGAAGGTTATGCTGTTGTTTTTACAAACCCGCGTGGCAGCCGAGGATATGGTGTTGCATTTTGTGGTGCCTGCTACAACGACTGGGGACGGAAAGATAAAGAAGATATTCTTAGAGGGCTTGATTATGTGCTCGATCATTACCTGGTCTGTGACCGGTCACGTCAATTTGTGACTGGGGGCAGTTATGGTGGCTTTATGACAAATACAATTGTCGGTACGACAGATCGTTTTTCTGCTGCCGTCACTCAGCGATCCATTTGCAATCTTTATAGTTTTTTTGGGACGAGCGATATTGGTTATTATTTTCTGAAACGATATTTTAACGGTGCAGATCTGTGGACTGACGAAGAAAAATTGATGAGCTTCTCACCTATTCGAAATGCTCCGAGAGTGACTACGCCTATATGCGTTATTCATAGTGAAGAAGATCACCGCTGCCCGATTGAACAGGCGGAACAATGGTACATGGCACTTCGCCGATTAGGGGTTGAGACGCGTTTTGTACGTATTAAAGGAGAAAATCATGAATTGTCAAGAAGCGGCCGCCCGAAAAACCGTTTAGCCCGACTTCATGAGATTATTGCTTGGTTTAATAAATATAATTCCACTTTTGCATCTCATGTTGATAGATAGGCATTACTGTGATTACGTAAACTCGTAGTTAACAGGGTTTAGCATTCCTATTTTTATTCCATTATCTCCCCCTCAAATGAAAAATTTTTCGCTGTGGACCGGCAGTAAATAAATTCTTTTATAGGGAACTAAAAAATATTTTTTATAAAATTGAAGTAAGGGTACCCTATTTTTATATAGAAACTTTGGTTACGGAGGGAATAAGTTGGACGTGACTCCAAATGAACTGATCAGCGATCCCTTGAAAAACAAGGGGACTGCTTTTACACAGGAAGAAAGGGACAAATTTGGGCTGAACGGTTTAATTCCGCCTGTGAAACAAACGATTGAAGAGCAGGCGAAACGTGTTTATCAGCATTATCAGTCTAAACCGGATAATCTGGAAAAAAGGCTGTTCCTAATGGATGTCTACGCGATCAATCGGACACTGTTTTATTATCTGATGGGAGAACACTTAGTTGAATTTATGCCGATTGTCTATGATCCAACGGTTGCCGAGTCGATTGAAAAATATAGTGATTTATATTTATCAGCCGACGCGGTTTATCTATCGATTGATGATCCGGATGATATCGGCAGAGCTCTGAAGCATTTCGCTGACGGTCGAATGATCCGGCTGATTGCTGTTACAGATGGGGAAGGGATCCTGGGTATTGGTGACTGGGGACTGAATGGCGGTGAAATTGCGACCGGGAAGCTTGCAGTTTACACAGCTGCGGCTGGTATCAATCCGGAACAGGTTATTCCGGTGGTTCTTGATGTAGGTACAAATAATCCAAAACTGCTTGATAATCCAAACTATCTTGGGAACCGTCACAAACGGATTTACGGGAAACTGTATGATCAGTTCATTGACCGCTTTGTTCAGGAAGTGGCACGACTTTTTCCGGATGCTTTGCTTCACTGGGAAGATTTTGGACGGTCAAATGCGGCAAATATTCTCGAGAAATATCAGGACAAGCTTTGCACATTTAATGACGATATTCAGGGTACTGGTGTTGTGATTCTTGCTGCATTGAATGGAAGCATGCGGATTTCCCAGTTGTCGATGCAGGATCAAAAGATCATCGTCTTTGGTGCGGGGACAGCGGGTTGCGGGATTGCTGATCAGATTGCCGAAGCAATGGTGCGTGATGGCCATATGGCTCCGGAAGAAGCGAAAATGCACTTCTATTTAATTGACCGGCAGGGACTCATTCTTGATAATATGGCCGACCTGACAGAAGGGCAGAGAAAATACGCACGCCCCTCTGAAAAATTTGATCATCTGAGCATGCAAACGCTCATCGATGTGGTGAAACAAGTGCACCCAACTGTATTGATCGGCACATCGACAGCACCTGGCGCTTTCACAGAAGAGGTTGTGAAAGAAATGTCCGCACATACGGAACGACCGGCCATTTTCCCGATTTCCAACCCAACCAAGCTGGTGGAAGCGAAGGCGGCGGATGTGATTAAGTGGTCTGACGGCAAGGCACTTGTCTGCACAGGTATTCCATCTGATCCGGTGGAATGGAACGGGGTAACGTATAAGATCGGGCAGGGGAACAACGCATTGGTGTATCCGGGCATTGGTTTCGGAGCAATTGTCGCCCATGCTAAAGTGGTGAATAAAAACATGTTGATTGCCGCGGCAAAAGCAGTCGGTGATATCATTGACTATACCCGGCCAGGTGCACCGATCCTTCCTGAAGTCGGGCTGCTGAAAGAAATATCCCGCAAAGTCGCAATTGCGGTCGTCACACAGGCAGTGAAGGATCACGTCAACAGAGTGGATATTGAGGATCCGGAACAAGCTGTAGATCAGTGTATTTGGAAAGCCCGGTACTGAGGAAAAATATTTTTAAACCAATAATTCAAAATTAGTACATTAAATATTCGTCCAATGGGCTTCGTACCAGACGACTTTACCGTTTTAATGAAGGGACTTTGTTTCATGACCGAAAAAATAAAGAAAGGCGCTATGCCGGAGATGAGATTCCTGATCCCGGTTCTCATAGTGATCGTGATCTGGGTATTTCCGCATCCCGCTGCGATCCATATTTTAGCATGGCATATGCTGGCTCTTTTTGTTGCAACTATTGTCGCTTTTATTCTTAAACCGATGCCGATCGGTGCGATTGCCATTATTGCGCTGACGATGACACTTGTCACTAAGACGGTGCCAACGGATGTTGCTCTGGCAAGCTTCGGTGATCCGACGATCTGGTTGATTGTTATGGCTTTTTTCATTTCAAGAGGATTTATCAAGACCGGATTTGGCTCGCGGATTGCTTACTTATTTGTCCGGCTCTTCGGAAGAAAGACACTTGGATTAAGTTACGCCTTACTTGCCTGCGATTTAATTCTTTCTCCGGCGACGCCAAGCAATACTGCCAGAGCAGGGGGAATCCTTTATCCGATTATTCAATCTCTGGCGGACTCTTTCGGCTCAAAAGCCTCAGATCATACGCAAAGGAAGATGGGGTCCTTTCTCATCTACAGTGCTTTTCAGGGAAATCTGATTACTTCCGCAATGTTCATAACCGCAATGGCGGCGAATCCACTGGCAACAACATTGGCAGCAAGTATGGGGGTCCATATCTCATGGATGGGATGGTTGATGGCTTCTCTGGTTCCAGGTTTAATCAGCCTGATTACTGTTCCTTGGCTGATTTACCGGCTTTATCCGCCTGAAATCAAGGAATCTCCTGATGCCGTTCAGTTCGCTGAGACGAAACTGCAGAAAATGGGACCACTCTCAAAATCGGAGAAGAGCATGCTTTTTTGTTTTATTGTGATCCTGATTCTCTGGATAACCGGCAGCTTGATCGGTGTCGACGCAACAGTTACAGCGTTAATTGGTTTGTCACTTTTGCTGTTGCTCCACGTCCTGAACTGGGAAGATGTAAGGAGTGAAAAGGGAGCATGGAACACTCTGATTTGGTTCGCTGTTCTCATTATGATGGCTGACGAGTTGAATAAGATGGGTCTCATTCCCTGGTTCAGTCAGTTCATGGTTCACGTGGTTCATGGCTTATCGTGGCCGCTCGTTCTGCTCATCCTCGTTCTGGTTTACTTTTACAGCCATTACCTGTTTGCCAGCGCAACGGCTCACGTCAGTGCAATGTATGGCGCATTTCTCGGAGTTGCGATTGCGTCTGGAGTTCCGGCGATGCTGGCTGCACTCGTTTTTGGCTTTATGAGCAATCTGATGGGCTCGACTTCCCATTACGGTATGGGTCCTGCGCCGATTCTCTTTGGTTCCGGCTATGTCTCGCAGGGAAAATGGTGGTCTCTGAATTTAGTTCTTTCGATTGTATACATGATTATCTGGCTTGGAATTGGCGGATTCTACTGGCATCTCATTGGAATTTTTTAATGGAGAGCTGATCTTTTTGAATCAGTGCATGCTCGATGAAAAGGATAACTCACCATGGATCGTTGATTAATCTATGGACGGGGTTGCCCTAATCCCACAGCAGGTACGAAAATGACCCGCTTTTTTTAATCGCATTCATCAAGAAGGATCAGCGGCTTTCGCACAAAATGGCAGATAAATTTGCATGTTGTAAAATAAAGGTCTATTTTTGAATGAAAGAGATTGCAAACAGAGAGGATGGAAGCCATATGAAAATTGCGGTCATCGGTGCCGGAGCTATGGGATTGCGCTACGGTGTGCTGCTTCAGGAAACGGGAAATGATGTTGATTTTGTTGAACCATGGGAGCCGAGTTATCGTGCAATCAGGGAGCAGGGCGGCGCCTACGTTTCGAGAGATTACAAGAACCAGCATCTTGTGCCGATAAATGTCTATCTGCCGTCAGAGTATCATCAGACGCCGGATCTGGCCATTTTATTTGTCAAACAGATGCAGTCGGAAGAAGCGATGGAGGCCTGCAGCCATTTTATTGGCAAGAATACATATGTGCTGACAAATCAGAATGGAATTGGATCGGTCGATATCATAAAAAAGTATGTGCCGGATGAGCATATTATTGCTGGTATCGCACTGATTGCGACCGTGCTTGATGCGCCTGGAAAAGTCGATTTCATGGGAGCAAAGGGGGCAGGGCACACTCATCTGGCCAACGTGACGGAAAAGCCGGATGCGTTCACGCGCCGGGTTGTTGAGGAATTTGAGAAAGCCGGTATGAATCCGACACTGCATACCAACTATATGGGCACGCTATGGGGAAAGTTATTGATGAATTCAGTGATTAATACGCTTTGCACGCTCATGGATATCACGATGGGTGAGTACGTTGCCTACTCCGGGGCTGCCGATTTAACACGGCGGCTGATTGATGAGGGCTATGCGGCAGGTCTCGCGGATGGTGTTCGATTCATGCAGAGTCGTGAAGAAATGGCGGATATCATCTTTCATGAAAGCTCACAGGTCAATCCGCTCCACCATCCGTCCATGTATCAGGATATGGTCAATAACCGGCCTACCGAAGTGGATTATATCAACGGTTATATCGTTAAGGTAGCAAAAAAGCATCACTTGAAGGCAGAAAGCCATGAGATGCTTGTTGAACTGCTTCATTTGGCTGAACAGGTGAAGCGGCTTAAAGCAGGGGAAAGCAAATAGTTTTTAAGGGCACATATTTCACATGTGTGTAGTTGCTTTTGCACACATCTATGAACTCTTCTCTCTTTTTACCTGACTAAATAACCATTTTTTGTTCCTATTTTTCTATTATAAGACTGAATGATTAGTAGGAAAGTAATGGGAAATGTGCAAAAAATTGTGCAAAATTCTGGCACATAATTTGCAGGTAGAGTCATGAATAAAAGAGGGAAGGGGATATTTGATGAATTTATTAAGAAGAAAATCAAAGCAGATTTTTATTATTCTATTGTCTCTGATTGTTTGCACGGCGCTGGCAGGAATTCGTCCGCTGAAGGTAAGTGCAGACAGCGGCAGTGCGGCTGCGCCTGTGTATACGGGTCACAATTCCTGGAGTCAGTTGACGACATCCAATGGTCTTGCGGCAGCCATTTATTCCGCGGCACAAGGGAAACTGATTCGTTTTCAAAGGCATATTTACAGCCATGTTGATGCGAACAGTACCACACCGAACTTTATGTGGGATTCCTATTTTGGCTATGGTATTGATGGAGGCAAAGCGACCTGGCTGAATAATGTTGCCGTTGACTCGGCTAAATATGTAAACGGTACCAATATTATTAATGCCGTTCAGAACGATAACGGTCTGCAGTTCGACAGTTATTATTTCACACCTTTTTCAGGAAAGAATCAGCATCAATCCAGCTTATTGGTTTTGCTGATGAAAGTAACCAATAACAGCGGCACCGATAAAAAAGTATCTGTATTTTCATCAGAAAATCTTCATCTGGGAACGGACTATGGAACTACAGATGAGCAGACTGCCTACAACGCGAATAATGATTATTTGAAGGAATTCAACGGAAAAAACGGGAGTATTGCCATTTATAAAAATCTGAATCTTTCCAATGAACACCATGAAACGGGAATATCAGGCAGCGGGACGGGCAATAATCCCTGGTATGATGCTGCAAACAACGGAAAACTTGACGATCATGTGGTAAGCGAAGGAAATGATATTTCCGCAGGGTTTGAAAATCGGACGAATGAACTGGCGGCCGGCCAGTCAAAATGGTACGGGGTCATTATCGGCCTGAACGAAGACAGAAACGAAAGCAATTTAAGCGACGATGTACTGTCACTTGCGAACACAGCGTTGAGCAGCCCCGAGGCACTTCTGACTCAGGAAAAAGACTGGTGGGCCAACTGGCACAGCAAAGAAAAAATGCCCGCCGGCCTCTCTGAACAGGAACAGCAGGTTTACAGACAGTCAACAGCCGTACTGAAAATGTCTCAGAGCAGAGAATCCGGATCGAGCTATGGGCAGGTTCTCGCCAGCCTGATACCTGGGGAATGGAGTATCGCCTGGGCGCGCGACGGAAATTATTCCATTCAGGCGCTTATTGAATCGGGACATTATCAAGAGGCAAGAGATGCTTTGAAGTTCATGTTTGATGCCAAAATGAGACAGGCTGAAGATGGTTCGGGAGAGAATTATTATCAGAAAAATTTCATTGAAAGTACGGATACAAGCCCCCCAACTTATGGACTGGGTGTCCATTTGAGCAGCAACTATCTGATCTCAGTCTGCCGCTACTTTGGGAATGGAACAGAAGAATCCGACTGGAACAATAACGGTCCAAATATTGAATTTGACGGCTGGGGCCTGTTCCTTTGGAGTGTTGACCAATATGTCAGAGCAACCGGTGATACCGGTTTTCTGGCAGATAATAATAAGAACTACTGGAACAAGCTGACTAAGCAGGATGCGGATCTGTTGATTGAGCTGATCGATCCTGCGAATGGACTGATCCAGCCGGATTCCTCTATTTGGGAAGAGCACTGGACGCCATTTAATGTTCTTGGCACAGCACCGTCACGGCAGCAATTTGCCTATACGGATATTACGGCTTATCAGGGACTGAAATCTGCGGCAGATCTTGCTAAATTGATGGGCGATGAACGATCTGAGAACAAGTACAGTGATGCTGCAGCGTCGATCAAGGATGCGGTGCTGAATCATCTCGTCGTTCATTCTGACGGATACCGAACGATTGCATCATCTCTCGAGAGAAAGAACGACCCTTCACACTATAATGATGGTTCAACAGTAGAAGCCATCAATTTCGGGCTAGTTAATCCACGATCCAACCTGGCTTCTGGCATGATCCAGGCTTTTAATCAGAACCTGCATATTACAACGGGCAGTACGCCTGGTTTCAAACGCGATCAGGATGGGGATCTATACGATTCGAGAGAATGGGGTTTCATTGATTTGAGAATTGCCGGTGCACTGTCGAAGATGGGCAGAGACGGCGAAGCCAAGACACTTCTCGACTGGATGACCAGCCAGGCATCAGCAAATTACAATCTGATACCGGAACTGCTTGACTATAATACCCAAGATTACGCTGGCTCGGTACCGATGGGAGGATTTGGCTCTGGATCGTACATTCTGGGCATTAACGATTATTACAATCAGCAGAAAAGCGGCAATGAAAGGCAGCAATAAGCGCAGTGGAACAGGTAGAGTCCAACCTGTCTCAGACCGATGTAGCTATAGCCCGTCCATTGGTTGGCAAACTGAAAAATAAAGCTCTGAAAAAAAGTTGACGAAGCGCCTGGATGCCATTCAGAAATCCCTCGCTTCAAAAAGCAGGAAGGGCTGAATTAAGCAGTATGCAAAAAACGATCTGTCGCAAATAAAGCGGAGCAGATCGTTTTTTTTGTACACTTTTTTAATGGATGACGAATGCTAATAACAAATTGGGCAACAATCCGACAATTACCGGCCCGAATGAGATACAGATTAATTATGGATCTGCCTTCAACGCACTTGACGGTATTGCGGCAAGTGATCCGAAAGATGGCGATCTGGCATTGGCTATCACCGTTTCGGGTGACACGGTCAACACGAGAAAACCTGGCACATATAAGATCGGGTATTTGGTTGCCAATCAGGCCTGCGTTACGGCTCAACACGGAACAACGGTTCGAGTAGGTCGGTGTGACAATAAATAATCCGGGTCAGGATTAATATGAATTCCCCGGTTACTAATCGGCAGCCGGATAGATCACCGTGAATTTCTGTGATCCGAATATTAATTTTACCGTTACGAGAATCACTGATCTGTATTTAGCCAGGACAATAAGCATTTGTCAATCCGTATCAACACCCGTCAAATACAAGTTGGCGAGTGAAGAGCAGCGTCCTGTTCGGTTAGAAATTCGGAACAAAAAGATAACCACATTTTTCAAATGAAAATATTCTTATTGATTTTTCATCAATGAATCCTTCAAAGGCAGCAGCTTTTTCCGCAGACTTTTTTTCCATGAGCGTACAGTATGTTCTGAGACGTGGGCGAATTCAGCAACCTGGCAGGTTTCCCAATCTTTAAAAAGAATCAATTGCAAGTATAGGCGTTCGCGGGGACTGAGAAGAAACAGATAGCTTGCTAAAAGGGCATGCAGCTGTTTACTTATGGGTGTTTGCGGGATAAATGGAATCTCAGGAGCGGAGTTCAAGGGGTTCAGGGTTTCGCGGCATTTATGGCGATGAAGCTTCCTGAGGTAGTCCGAGAGCCGGCCTTTCACCGTTCGGTCGGCGAAGGCAATGAAGACATTTTCGGGGTGCTTTCCTGGATCGACTTTATCCGGATCGAAAAGAAGGTTGGCATCCCAGAAAGCAATTCGTGCAATCTGCATCAGGTCATCCCGGTCAGCAGCGCCGCGGAGATGGCATGCGTAGCTAGCATAATAACTATGGACCGCTTTGATAATTTTAGGTTCATATTTTCTAAGCAATCGTTCAAAGGCAATTTCAGGAGATTCGGCGGGTACGGCGAATAGATCAGTGAATGGCAAGATCGGGGCTCCTTTCGGGGATCGTGTTTTTTTGAATAGAGAAAAAATGTGGGGAGAATGTTGACAGAGGGAAAATGGAACTGAACGATTCTTTCATATTGTATATAGTCAATGGGTGTTGAAAACGGTGAGTAAAAGTTTTGCTTTTTTTACATTGTAGGAGTTTGATCTGTGAGTTAAAAAAAAACGGGCGTCTGCTTGTTATTCCAGACGTCCATTTAAGATGGATCGTTTTATAAAGTTAGGGCCAGGTATCTTATTTTGGATATGAGCTGCTTTTTCCAGAGGTATACGGTGCCGGGACAAACACCGTGGATTTCGGAAATTTCCCGGATAGAATACCCATGAAGGATATGTAATCGGTAGAAACTATATTCAGTATGGGACAGGGTGAAACGGATCATCGACCGGGTCAGCTGTGCAGAAATAGGTACGGAATGGACGATGTGGTCAAAATGTTCGTGACTGTCAATGAGTCTGTTGGCGGCTGCATGTTTTTGGTGGTTTTGAATATACCTCCTGAGGCTTCGCTGGACAGTCCGTTTCAAGTAGCATTGAAAAACAGATTCAGCAGTACGGCCGGAGGATACTTTACTAACATCAAATGATTGATCTGCGTGCCATATGGCAACCACACCCTCCTGAATCATGTCTTTCCAATCGAAGTTTTGAAGCGACAGTGAACTGTTATTGAGCGCTTTTCTGGCCAGTGAATAGATCAGCGGGCGATACTTTTCATGCAAAACTTCAAAAGTCTGTTCTTTTGAACCACAGTTCTTTGCAAACAAATCCGAATACGACACTGTCATTTCCCTCTCGTTTTAGATTTGGTCAAGCCATTCGTAAAGCATGCGGGGTGAAGTGGAATGTAGAAATCCGGGGAAAAGGCCAAGGTTATGAAGAACTGAAATGAGATAACTTTAAATAATCGGTAAAAAAGAATCCCTACTAAATATATAGCATGAAAACACTAGATTTTTTAAAGAAATTGTATCCGGTTCCAGAAAAATATAAATGTCGTCAAACAATGTTCACAATTATGACTGTCAGCTTCGCAGGCACCATGATTGATCAGTATGAAGTTATTAATCAAAGAGAGGGAATAGGAAGCCAGAAAATGACGAAACCTGATTGCCGCTGATCTGTTCTTCGCCAATTCATGTATTTGTTTTGCTGTAACGGTCAAAAATTGCAAGATTCTGTCGAAAATTATTAAACTTTTAAATTGGCGTTTTCAATACAGAATCTGGATGTTACTGTTTTACGGTTTCGTCGGCACAAGTGGGTGAACAATACGGAATTCTTGCATGTGGCCTATCCCGTTGGAGCAATCTGTCTGTTAATCTTGCTCTTTATTGGAGCCTTATGGGATGAGCAAATCTTTAAGAAACCACTGATACTATTGTGCTGCCTGACAAGCGCAATTTATCTATGTTGGAGATTTTTTTTCACACTGCCTGGGCAGGGCATTGTGAATGAAGTGGCAGGGATTATCTTACTAATAACGGAATGTATCGGCTTTTTGCAGATGCTTGTTTTTTATACTCTTGTTTGGAAGCCAGCGCCACAAAATGACATACCGCTGGAACGGCTGGGTAGCATTCCAACTGTAGACATTCTGATTGCAACTTACAATGAACCGATCGTTGTTCTGAAACGGACAGTAGCCGGATGTCTGAATCTGGATTATCCTTCTGACCGCTGCACGATTTATCTATGTGACGATGGTGACCGTCAGGAAGTCAAAGAATTAGCCAACCATTTTCATGTTCGCTATGTGAGGAGGGAAGACCACACTTCAGCTAAAGCCGGAAATCTGAATCACGCACTGCACAATTCGAAAGGCGAGTTTGTCGTCACACTGGATGCCGATATGGTTCCACTGGCACCTTTTTTGCACAGGACACTCGGCCTTTTTGTCGATCCGGATGTGGCATTTGTCCAGGTACCCCAGGCTTTCTATAATGATGACCCCTATCAGTACAACACCTTTTCGTCCCATCATGTACCCAATGAGCAAGACTTTTTTATGAGAACATTGCAATCAGGGAAGGCACGTTTTAACGCTGTGATGTTCGTAGGCAGCAATGCTGTTTTTCGGCGGCAGGCATTGGAAGCAATTGGGGGATTCGCTACAGGCGTTATCACGGAAGACATGGCGACGGGGATGATGCTGCAAGCGAAAAAATTCAAAACGCGGTTTGTTGGTGAAGTGCTGGCTATGGGTCTTGCTCCGGAGTCGTGGGGCGATTTGCTGAAACAGCGTGACCGGTGGTGCAGAGGTAATATTCAATGCGCGAAAAAATGGAATCCATTGATGCTGCAGGGGTTATCGCCAATGCAGCGCCTGCTTTATCTGGATGGCCTTGTTTACTGGTTCTTTGGTCTGTTTAAGCTGGTGTATATAGCGGCACCGCTGGCTTTTCTATTGTTTGGCATTTATTCATTGAAAACAGATATTCTATCCATTATCACTTTCTGGATACCCTTCTTTCTTAGCACGATGCTTGCTTTTCGTGTTGTTTCAAAACGGCAGCGCAGCACGATCTGGAGTCACATTTACGACACATCAATGGCACCCCGGTTGGCACTATCGGTGGTGATGGAACTTTTTTTCAACAAGCAGATTCAGTTTAAAGTCACACCTAAAGGAAAGAGAACCGACCAAAAAGATTTCCAGTGGACGGCGGTTTTGCCACATTTGATTTTGCTTGCGCTCACTGTTGTTGCCTTTTCGAAAACAGCGGTTGATTATTTTTATTTTCGTGATATCAGGATCAGTATTGTCAGTTTTAACCTGTTTTGGGCGCTTTACAATATGATCGGACTGGTCATATCGGTGACGATTGCTGTTAACAGACCCCGTTTCCGGCGAGCTGAACGTTTTTCGGTCAGCCAGCCGGCCCGGGTTAAGTACATCACTCGTGAGCGGCAGAAACATGTCACTCAAGCCAGGGTCGTTGATATGAGTGAGACAGGTGCGCGGATTTATATCATCGATGGGAAAATTTGTAAAACAGCGAAGGCCACGTTTCAATCTTTAGCAATTGAAACAGTTGGTGACCTCCCCTGCCATGTGGTTTGGATGATGCCTGATTCCGGAACGGGTGGGGCGTTTCTCGGACTTCATTTTGAAGAACTGAGCGATGCTCAATACATCCGTGTCATTCAGCTTCTGTTCAATATGAATAACCCACGCCGCCCCTTTGTTGAGCAACGTTCAGATTTTGTTTCAACGATTTATCGCTTTTTCACACATTCCTTTGTATTGACTCGTGCCCGTCACCGAAAAAGCATCCGTGAATTGATTCATGCCGACGGCCAGCTCTTCCCCTTATCATCGAACAAACTTGATTTGGCGGTACTGGAGGCTGCGGCTGCTCTTGAACAAGATACGGCATTCGATGAATCCCGCAAACGCCCAATGGAAAAACCAGTAATGATCATTGATATCAGTACAACCGGTTGCCAGATCAAAAGCACTTTTTCCCTTGGTATCCATCAGAAAATCGTACTGTCATCAAATAAAGCGCGAATAAATCTGGTCAAAGCTGAAGTTGTCTGGACAAAGAAAAAAATAGGAAAATATCTTTCCGGCTTACGTTTTCTCTAACCCTTGCTGATCAATTGACGCTCTTTCAATTAGCAAAATATTTAAGGTTGACGAATAAGCATTTACACGATAGCAAATTTTTTATAATAAATTCAAGCAGAAACCCGAAACAGAATCGATAGAGATTCCATTTCGGTTTTTTGAATCCGCAAGTGAGACAATTCCATATACTCTTAACTTAGGAAAAAGTCGTTACGCATTTAAAGCATTAAATAATTCCTTTTTCGTTCGGGCGTTCTGGAGAGCGCTGACGATTGACTGGTTCATCAATTTTTGTGCCATGTCCGAGAGATAGTGCATATGTGCGCTACTTCCGTTTTCAGGTATCAAGTAGGCGATTGCGATTGATACCGGTAGACCATCCAATGTTTTCCAATCATTAATTTTTCTCTTGGTCTTGATGACAAACATAGCCGCATTTTCGATAGTCGGCGACTGTGCATGCGGAATCGCAAAACCGCCTTCCATTCCGGTTGAGCTCTGCGATTCTCGTTTGTTAAAAGCTTCGATTAATGCCTTGCGGTCCTTAACGTATCCTTTATCAAAAGCTTTATCAGCAATGAACTGAAAGAGTTCTTCCTTGTTTTGAATCTGATCATTTTCCAGGTAAATATTATCGACGGTCAACAGAGATGGTTCCTGCTCATCAGTAGTTTGAAATTCATTTTTTAAAGATCCAGAGGTGAAGTTGATTCCAGATTTGTTTTCTTGTCGAACGGTTCTTTTCTGATCCCAGGCAATCAGGAATCCGGCAACAAGAGCGCCTGCGACAATGTCCATAACCCAGAGAAATGGATGGTTGACGATCGGCAGAATGATGAAACCTCCGTGAGGTGCGGGAACTTGGATCTTCATATAATAGGTCAGAATTGCTGCTATGGATGAACCAACCATGAGAAAGGGTATGACTGTCAACGGTTTTTTGGCTGCAAATGGTATGGCACCTTCTGTAATATGTGTCGATCCTAACAGAAAATTTACATATCCGGCATTCCGTTCTTCCGCTGTATAAGCGTTCTTTGCAAATAAGACGGCAAATCCGGTGGCAAGAGGCGGCGCAATGCAGGCCGCTGAAACACCGGCCATGAAGTAATAGTTGCCTTGGGCAAGCAACGCCGTTCCGGTCAAATACGCTGCCTTATTCACCGGGCCGCCCATATCGAATGCACACATCATGCCAATGACGAGTCCAAGAATGAGTGGGCTTGAGTTCTGCAAACCGGAGACAAACTGCATCATGCCCTTGTTAATGGCCGACATCGGCGATGACAGGAAAAACATAAGAAGGCCACCAATAAAAGTGCCAAGTACAGGCAGAAGGAAAATAGCTTTCAATCCGTCCAGTTGCCGGGGCAGACTTTTCAATAAGTATTCCAGCAAAACAATGATATAACCGGAAAGGAATCCGCTTACAATTCCGCCCAGAAAACCGGTACCGTTAGTGAAAGCAATCATCCCTGTGATGAAGCCGACGACAAGTCCGGGGCGTTTACCAATGGCCTGCGCAATATACGCGGAGAGAATCGGCACCATCAGCCCCATAGCAATGGCACCAATGTGATTGAGTTGAAAAGCAAGCGGGTTATATTGCGGGTTTCCCGGTTCGGCGGAATGAATGCCAAACATAAAAGAAATAGCCAGAAGAACACCGCCGGCGACAACGACAGGAATCATATGGGAGACACCATTCATCAGATAAACGTAAATTTTGTGCAGAAGAGAATCTTCACTTTCCGATCGATCATGGCCAGCATTTGATGATCGCTGTTTTCCTTCCTTGAAAGGTGACAGGTCTTCATTAAGTATTTTGTTAATCAGTTCATCCGGATCTTTAATGCCCTTGGATACAGAAACTTTAATCACTCGTTTTCCAATAAAACGGTCTTCATCGACATCTTTATCAGCGGCAATAATGACGCCATAAGCTTCTTTAATTTCTTTATCCGTCAACGCATTTTCGATACCGACCTGTCCGTGGGTTTCGACCTTGATTGAAATGCCTTTTTTCTCTGCCGCATCTTCCAGAGCTTTCTTTGCCATAAAAGTGTGAGCAATACCAGTTGGACAACCAGTGGCCGCAATGATTTTCTTTTCCATTTTCCTCAAACCCCGCTTTCAGTTTTGTTTGTGACATGGACTTGCTGAAGCAAAAACGGGACATCCTGAAGACTGCTTAGTCCCGCTGCAAAAGCCGTTGAGGAAGCTGCTGCGGTTGCAAACGCCAGTGCTTCATCCAGACCTTTACCTTTGATTAGTGAGCCGATAAAGGTGGCCAGCATTGTGTCACCGGCGCATGCCGTGTTAACAACATGGCCTTTTGGTGCGCTGGCAACGAGAGTGTACTTCTCATCCAGATAAATGGCGCCTTTTGATCCGCGCGAAACGATAATGTGTCGAGCGCCCATTTTCAGCAACTTTCGGGCTCCGTTAATGATTTCTTCATCACTGGAAAGGGCATCGGGATCAGTGTTCAGGAAGGCCGCCAGTTCTTCGTCGCTTGGCTTGATCAGCTTTGGACCGTAAGGCAGGCATTCCAGCAATGCTTTTGAACTGACATCCAGGATTAAAGAAAAACCGTTTTGTCTCGAAAGCTGCGCGATCTCGATGAGGATGCTGTCATCAACGTTTCTAGGCAGGGAACCTGAGACAAACAGGCTGTCCGCTGCGCTGAACCCGCTGATCAGTTTCAGCAATTCCTGCTGGCTCATTCTACTAATCTCAGGGCCGTGGTTGACGGCTTTATACTCCAGTTCGCCAGTCCGGATAAAAGTATTAATTCTCGTGATGCCGTCGACATGAACAAACGCGGTTCCGATACCCTTTTCCTTCAATGTTGATTCGATAAATTTCCCGGTAAATCCACCAAGAAATCCAGTAGCCACACTGTTGATACCCATTTTCTTTAACATGAATGAGATATTAATCGCTTTTCCATTTGCCTGATAATCTTCATAATGACTGCGATTGACAACAAAGGGTTTGAATGTATCAAATTCTGAAAATAAATCGATGGCTGGATTCATGGTACATGTATAGATCATATCCGGTTGTCACTCCTTTCCCTGTCGTCCATGTATTCAGTATCGCATAACTTTGGCGAAAAGATTTTCAGATCATGATATAATTGCTGTAAGGCTTTACATTGTTGAGAGAAAGGGATATTCCATTGACATCGACTTTCCTGACCCGAATCTATGAGCACGAACATCTACTGAGCAGCAGCGAAAAATATCTTGTTGAATACATCAAAAATCATCTTGATCAAATTTCACAATTATCGATTGTACAGCTAAGTTTGGAAGCCAGCGTTTCGACAGCGACAATTGTCAGAGCTATGCAGAAACTGGGATACAGCGGTTTTACATCTTTTAAAATTCGGCTGAAAGATGAGCACGCGGAGAACATTAAATTTACCGCTGTAGAAAAAGTGGATCACAAGATTAAAGAAGCAATTTTTAAAAACGAGCGTGAAGTAGTTCAAACGATTGGGATGCTTGACAGCGGGACTATTGAGGATGCATTGCAGAAAATGATTCATGCCGATAAAATCATGCTGTTCGCACGGGGCCTTTCCGAATTGATTGGCAAAGAGATGATGATTAAACTGCAGCTCCTGGGAAAATACAGCGAAATGCATGATGATCCGAATATCATCCGGACTATCAGTAAGCGCTTACGGCCCACTGATCTGGTGATGTTCATTTCTCTGAACGGGAGAACGGAGGAACTTGTTGAGGCGGCGAGGAACTGTAAAGCAAGCGGCGTCAGCACGATCACACTGACGGCGAACCGGAACAGCCCGCTCTGTGATCTGTCGGAAATTTCCATTGTCGGGTACAAATCACAAATCTCATATTTTCCAGATTATGAAGTGCACTCCCGTCTGCCTATTATGGTGATTGCCCGTATTATACTGGATGCCTATGTTATACGGACGCGGGAGAAAGATAATAATTGATATTCGACACGCAAGGGGAGATATTCGGCTGACAGGTTCAGATAAATTACCGCTGTATCATTTCAGCCCACTACCTAATCTATTGTTTACTGAAAATTGATGCAAAATTAATTGGAGCTTTAATGTAGTTCGCTAAACTGAATACGTGGGAACAGAATTGCCGGTCCTAAGCCGGCAGTTTTTTTGTTCTATGCAAAGGTTGTAAATGATTTTTATGGATAGTGTTAAGACTCTGCAAAGTGTCGGTTATCCGACAGAAATATGAGAAGTCGCTGGGCTATACTCGCTTCAGAGATCAGAATTTCGAATTTAAGCGATTATGTTACGGGACACTGAATATTCAGATAAAGGAGCAGCATACAATGATTGCCAAAACAGCTGACAGCGCGCTACATCGTTTGTTTCGAAAATCTGGATCTTTAAAAGAGTTCAAGAAAAATTCATTTGTATTCGTTAAAGGAGATATGGCCAGGGAAACATTTTTTATTGAAGACGGCTTGCTGAAGATATGCCAGACGACCTGTACAGGTCAGGATGTGACCTTTTTCATCCGGAATGCCCATGAGTTCTTTGGTGTGGCTGAAGTAGTTCTTCAGCAGGATCATCCTTGCTATGCGCAATGTCTTCGCACAAGCAAAATCTGGACACTTCCGGCACAGATTTTGCACGAAAAAATTTATTCAGACCCTGAGGTCAACCAGGAGGTTTTACAGACACTGACGCGCCGGCTCATTCAGCAGGAATATACCGTGGAACAGCTGGCCTGCAAATCTGCCTCGTCCAGGCTGGCCTGGCTCATTAATCAACTGTGCCATGATGAAATGAAAAGCGGCTGGTCTTTGCACCTCTCACTGACACATGAGGAGATGTCCAACATTATTGGCTGCAGCAGACAGACAATCTCCGAAACTTTTAATGAATGGCGTTCCAGAGGGATCATCCATTACAGCCGGAATAACCTGACCATCGTCAGGCCGGATCATCTGATTGCTTACCTATAAGGAGGCGAGTGCCGCAGAGCATGGAGCGCTTAATCTGCTTATAACAGCGAAGAAAGAATGTGTATTGCTCGTTTGAAAAATCAGGAGACAGAGATGCTTTACCATTTACGATTGGGGAGGAAAATGATGAATATCCGATGGACAAGAATGAGTTTACTTTCATTACTGATAGCTGCTGTATTAATTCTCCCTCTTGCAGGATGTGGCTCGAATGGCAATGCGACAGGGGCTGCCAATAAAAAAACGGTGATTGAATACTGGCACGTGAACGCACAGACACAGGGTGGCCAGGCTGTTGATCAGCTGGTTAAAGACTTTAACGCGCAAAGCAAAGATGTCAAAGTGATTGCCAAATATAATCCGGACATGTATAAAGGCTTGATGCAGAACCTGCAGGCTGAAAAAGCAGCAGGCAAAACTCCGGCACTGGTCCAGGTCGGCTGGGCTTATCTCGATTATTTCTCCAATAATTTCGGCTATATGGATCCAAATGAGGCCATCAATAAATTTGATCCGAGCGATAAAAATTTTCTGAAGGACAAGTTTTTGCCTAACATACTTGATTTAGCAAAAACGTCAAAAGGCCAGATCGGGATTCCCTATTCTTTAAGTTCTCCGATTCTGTATTTGAACAAAGATATACTGAAACAAGCAGGGTTGAGCGAGAATGGGCCAAAAACCTGGCAGCAAGTTCAGCAGTTTGCCAAAGTCATCAAAGACAAAACCCAGAAATACGGGCTTTACGTTCAGGAACCTGCCGATACGTGGGCTCAGCAGTCGTTAATGCTCAGCAATGGTGCGCAGATTATTGATAAAAACGGGAAGGCGACTTTTGCTTCAAAAGAAGGTATCCAGGCTTATCAACTGTATGCAGATATGGTCTTAAAAGATAAAACAGCATTGCATGTTCCTTGGGACCAAGGAGTTACCGCATTTATTAATGGTAATGTCGGCATGCTTTATACCACGGTTGCACAAATGAGCAATGTGGAAAAAGGCGCGAAGTTCAATGTTTCGGCGATCCCTTCCCCTCCCTTTGAAGGCCATCCGGCAAAGGTTCCGGCTGGTGGTTCTTTTCTGGCCATTACTGCTCAGACTGATGCCCAGCAGAAGGCAGCCTGGGAATTTGAAAAATACCTGTACAGTGTTCCGGCAATGGCAACATGGACAGAAGCAACGGGCTATGTACCGCCGCGTAAAGATGTCGCGGATGCTAAAGACGGGCTGAAAGATTTTGTCGCCAAGAACCCGATGATCAAGTCGGCACTCGACCAGATGGACAAAGCCGTTCCGTGGACATCATTCCCTGGAAATTCCGGGTTGCAGGCCGAACAGGCTATGATTGATACGCGCGATAAAATCCTTGGCGGACAGGAACCAGTTGCCAAAGCGCTGAAGGATGCCCAAACCCAGATCAATCAATTGGAAAAATAAAAGAAGTTAAAAAACGGGAAGTGAGCGCTTTTCAATTTTAAAGCTGCGCACTTCCGCATTTATAGCACTTAACTACTTAGAATGATAAAAGGAGACTCCCGTATGGAAAGAGTGTCCATAAACCGAAACAAACTGATTGCTTATGTCTTTATTATTCCGTCACTAGTCATATTTGCTGTGTTTCTGATCTGGCCGGTTTTCTACACATTCTATTTAAGCTTTCTGAACTGGAATATGATTTCTCCGACAAAGCAATTTGTCGGGCTGAATAACTACGTCAGCCTTTTTCAGGATCCGATCACATACAAAATACTGATCAATACATTTATCTATCTGGGTATCTTGCTTATTTTGAACTGCCTGCTTCCTTATATACTGTCTTTTGTTCTTGAATACGTCATTACAAAAGGGAAAAATTTCTATAAAAAGGTTATTTTCATCCCAAGTATAGTTTCTCTAGTCGTTGGTTCAATGCTTTATGTCTGGATACTGAATCCTGTTTCCGGTCCCGTTGCGATCATTTTTAAGCATATGGGGATCTATTTACCGATTTGGAGCAATACGAGCGGCCTGGTCCTTGTTGTTCTAAGCCTGATTACTTCATGGAAAGTGTTTGGCTACAATTTTATCGTATTGCTGGCTGGAGTCTCCAATATTCCGGCCGGTGTCATCGAGGCAGCAAAAATGGACAACGTTCCGCTTTATCGGATTTTTCTTCAGATTGTTCTGCCGATGAGCAGCGCCACGGGGATCTATGTCTTTATCATGACTATTGTTCAGGGACTGCAGTACGTTTTCACTCCGATCAATGTCATAACGCAGGGCGGCCCGAATTATGCCAGCTCGAACCTGATCTATCATTCCTATCAGGATGCTTTTGTCCTTTACAAAACGGGGGAGTCAGCCGCTTTGTCAACCATCACATTGCTGTTGTTTGTTTGTCTGCTTTGGTTGGAGTTTAAGTTTGTGGAAAAGAAGGTGTACTATGCCGGCAAATAAATCAAGAAATGCCCTGTTATGGCACCTTTTGCTGCTTGTTTTCCTGATCCTTGCGCTATTCCCGATTCTCTTTGCTGTCTCGAATTCTTTTAAGACTTTGAGCGAATCATATAATTCGATGCTCAGTCTGATTCCGGGGAAGCCGACCTTTGGAAACTATGTAACGATCTTTACGACACTGCCTATGGTTAACATCATATTAAATACGTTTATCATTGCGACACTCGTGACGGTTTTCAAACTTGTGACCAGCTATTTTGCAGCCTACGCCTTTACTTTTTTTCGGTTTACCGGAGAGAAAATGTTCTATTTTCTCTTTGTGGCGACCATTTTTGTTCCATTCACTGTTGTCATGATTCCAAACTATTTAATTGTCTCGAAAATAGGCCTGCTGGATAACATATACGGCGTTGTCCTCCCGCAGCTTTGCGACGCCACAGGGATATTTCTATTGACTCAGACGATGCGGACGATTCCCAAATCGCTCATTGAGGTTTCAAAGCTCGACAACATCGGCACTCTCGGTATCCTGAGAGACATCGTCTTTCCGTTGACACGGCCTGCGGTAGTTTCAATCGGAATCATGTTTTTCATCAATTCGTGGAATGAGTACGTATGGCCGACTCTGATTCTGAAGAACCAGGCCAATTTCACACTGCCGCTCGTACTGCAAATGTTTATCAGTTCGGAAGGCGGCACCAATTTTCCGATTGCCATGTCGATTTCAATGGTGACGATGATCATTCCACTCATTTTATATATCTTTTTTCAGAGGTATATATTGAACACGTTCAGCCAGTCTGGGATTAAGTAAAGTGAATGAAGGAGATCGTTACATGCAGAATCCATATATTCGACTTGAAAATATTTGTAAAAAGTATGGGAAGACACCAGTTATTGAAAGACTGAATCTAACCATCAATAAGGGTGAGCGGCTGGTTCTTTTGGGACCGTCGGGCTGCGGCAAGTCAACAACTTTGCGAATGATTGCCGGGCTGGAGAATATTTCGGACGGCCAGCTCTTTATCGATCACAAAAAAATGAATGATGTGCCGGCTGGAAAACGCGGTATTTCAATGGTCTTCCAGGATTATGCGCTGTATCCGCATATGACTGTCGAAAGAAACATTTCTTATGCACTTAAAGTGAACAAAATGGATCGTGAAGAAATACTGCGCAGGCAGAAAAAAGTGATTTCAATTCTGAACCTTGAAGGGTTTGAAAAACGCTATCCCCGGGATTTGTCGGGAGGCCAGAGGCAGCGTGTCGCGTTGGCACGTTCGATTGCCAAACAAAGCAGCATATTCCTTCTTGATGAACCGCTGTCGAACCTGGATGCACAGATGCGGATCAGCGCCCGGAGAGAATTATTGAAAATTCATCAGCTCTATCATCAGACATTCATTTATGTGACGCATGATCAGATTGAAGCGATGACATTGGGTGAACGGATCGCGCTGATGAAGGACGGTGCCTTGCAGATGCTCGACACGCCTTACAATACGTACCATCATCCGTCCAATGTTTTTGTGGCCAAATTTATTGGCACGCCGTCGACCAATATGCTGGAAACCCGCTTTGAAGATGGTTTTCTGCATTTTAAAGACGTGTCAATTAAACTGATAGAACCATGGATCCGCTTGATTCAACAATCCCGAATCACAGATCTGTATCTAGGCATTCGTCCGGAATACATCAAGCTGGCGGAGACAAGCGATGCTTTGACGGGTGTGGTTATTCGTACAGAAGAATACGGGAATCAGCTGGGCGTCATTTTTCAATTTGATGGAATTGAAATGACAGCGATCAGTGAGGACAGAGACTGGAAAGAAAATATGAAGATCTACTTCTCAATCGATCAGGAGAAGATGTTTCTGTTCGATCATGCATCAACGCAAACCATTGGGTATCCAGATGAATTTTCCCGTTCAGAAGAAACTATTGAATTGGAGCGCTAAGCAGTGGGACATAAAATAACAATCGTTCATATTTCAGATATACATCTTAACCCGGTTTTTAAAAAGGATATCTTCGGGATGGGCATTGATACACTTAGTAAATTTTTAGCTTTATTTGATGATGTCAAAGAGAAAAATATTCATCCGGACTGTTTTGTCATCAGCGGTGATCTGATTCACGAGGGGACTGAGGATGATTACGGGTACTTGCATAAGATTGTGCAGCAGAAACAGCAGGAATTCGGCGTGCCTGTCTTTGTCTGCCTTGGGAATCACGATACTCGTGAACCGTTCTGGGCAGGATACAAGGGTGATAAAAATAAGAACGACGAATATTACTATTCTGCCATGGTTCAGGGATTAAGACTGATTTTTTTGGACAGCAAGAACGGAACCGATGAAGAAGGCGTCATTTCCGAAAAGCAGCTGGACTGGCTCAATCAGGAATTAATGCAACCTAATCCTGAGGGAACACTGATCATTGTGCATCATCCATTGTTTTGCAAGAATCTTGATTATATGAAATACAGTATACTTCAGAATACAGATCAGTTATTGTCTGTGCTTCAGGGTAAAGACGTTCTGGCAGTCCTGAGTGGACACATCCATTTTAATGCGGTTTTTAATCTTTCAGGTCTGATGAATTCAGTGATCGCCGCAGCTTCCTATGGCATTGACTGTTCGAATGTCCATCTCCATAAATTTACGGATGACAGTTCATACGGAATTATCACCGTTGAGGATCAGAGCGTGATGGTGCAGCAATTATCCATGCCAAGCACGAAAAACGTTAAATATGAATTGCCGATCAAACAGTTGGAAAACTGAGCGTCGGCATGCCGTGTTTATCGACATAAAAGAAGCTTCACTAAAAAAATTCACCGTTATGTAGATCGACACGCGGTGATTTTTTTTCTGATTGCTCAATTACGGAAATTCGTTAGCTTGTTCCCCATTTTTGTGCTTCAGTTTAATTGTTGTTATTTTAAATACTACTTAAATGCTGCATGGCCGCTAATAAAATATTAACGCTATGACTCCCCTCTCTTGTATTTAATCATGTATAATGAATCTGCATTTATCCTTTTTTTATTAAATGAACAGAAAGAAGGTTTGTCATTTGTTCTGCAGAAATTGCGGCGCAAAGAATCCTGATGGCGCAAGATTTTGCGCAAATTGCGGTGCGTCACTCATTGCGCCGCATGCCCCAGCCCAATCTCAAGAGCCGAAAATGTCTGATATTCCAAGCGTTTCAGAAGAACCCAAGATTTCTGAAACCTTAAATATATCCGAACCTCTTGTGGCAGCAGAAGCTCCGATATCTGCAGATGTTTCGGCAGCACCGGATGCCGCCATTATTCCGGGCCTTCCGGGTGAAGCGCGGATACCCGATGACGTGAAAGATCTGGAAATGATCAGAAGGCCAGAGATGGTTAGGCCTCCGGAAGGCTTGCGGATCCCGGAACAGCAGACGGGTAACCTGAAGGAACAGGCCGTGTTTTCTGACGTCTTTGCTGCGACCGCACAGCGCGAAACACGTTTCGACGAGCCTGAAACTAAAACGCGTTTACATAAAAAACTTTGGTTGATTCCGCTTTTGATTGTGGTTATTCTGGGTGCGGTGGCCTACTTTACGGGTAAATACCTGACTGATCCGAGCAGAACTGTTGCTGCGTTTGAACAGGCCGTTCGCGATCAGAATGTACATGAGTTGAAAAAGCTGATTCTGCCGAATGAACACGCGGATGTGAACGACAATCAGATTCAAGCGATGCTTCGTCTATTCGACAGTCAGCCTGATACATATCGAGCCATTGTTGCTTCGTTAAATCAGTCGGCAAAGTCACCGGATATCATCCAGCCGGATAATATGCTCTATTATTTACAAAAATCCGGCAAAAAGTATTTGATTTTTGACAATTATCGAATTGGTACGAATTCCATTCAAGCAAAAATAACCACAAATCTGCAGGGAATGCAAGTCGGCATCTTAGGTGTCGGTCATTCGAAAATCGCTGATCAGGCAGATAGTAACACACCGCAGACTCTTGATGTTGGGCCGGTGATACCGGGTGAATATACTTTTTACGGCAAATCAAAGGTCTTGAATACGTCAAAGATGGTTAGTCTCACTTCTGCCGGCAAAAATGTGGATTTTTCCGGTGTGTATATTCAGGTCCGAAGTAATATCAGTGATGCCGAGTTGTATGTGAATGGCAAGGATACAGGGGAAACGATTGCGGAGGCCGGAGCGTACGGACCATTCAAGAAAAATGACACACCCGTATTCTATGCAAAATATACCGTTAATGGCCAATCGATTCAGACAGATCCGGTTTCGGTTTCGAGCGGAAACTCAAGCTTCGGTACCGGCTTTTCTCTCGACCAGGCTCAAACGGATGGTATTGATCTAAACTTTAATCAGGTAGATTCGGGAAACTTTTACGTTTTGGACAGCCAAAATGAGCAGGCGAATATTAGCACATTGAATAATTATTTTCCGGGATTTTATGATGCGCTTTCCACCGCGGTGTCTCTGGATGATGCAACGAACTTCGCTAATTATTTTGAAAGCGGCACAGACTATGCGAAGGCTCAAATTCAGAGTGCGGATAACTTTTACAAACAGGGCGTTTCGGAATCGAATACATCGTTTAATATCAATAGCGTGATCAGTCTCGGCGGCGGGGTGTTCAGTGTAACTGTTGATGAAAGCTGGGATGAAACGATTACTGATCCGAACTCAGGTAGTCAGACAAGCAAAAGCTTTTCCTATACTGACACTTACCAGCTTAAAGAAACGGCGCCCGGAATACTGAAAATTGTCGGTCAGAAAATAACCAACCGGCAGGATACATCGAATGCTTCATCTTCCGGTTCGAGCTTTTAATTGGTCTCACAATGACTATTTGTGGCAATCGATGCGCTTCACCGGCACGACTGTTTTGATTCATCAGAATAATATAGGTGTCAAATCTGTTTAAAAAAGTGGACATTGATTTCATGTATTAGGAATAGAGCCGTTGAAGCACGATGATCTTATGGATGAAGCGAAGAGCGGAGGTTCACGATGGAATACGTCATCAAATTTATTTATGGATTTATTTTGCCTCCGGGCCTGTTTGTAACCTTGCTGATTATTCTAAGCATATGGCTGTACAAGCGGAATCGGACGCTTTCTTTCTT
Source organism: Sporolactobacillus pectinivorans (assembly GCF_002802965.1). NCBI lineage: Bacteria > Bacillati > Bacillota > Bacilli > Caryophanales > Sporolactobacillaceae > Sporolactobacillus > Sporolactobacillus pectinivorans. The sequence goes on from NZ_NXGA01000001.1 coordinate 1,040,791, forward strand.
GGTCGGTGGATTTACTTTTTTCCTTTATCTTTCTTTTATTCCGCTGACTGGAGTTCTGCTTATCCATCCGCTCGAGAACAGCTATCAGCCGCCTGCCCATGTCCGTGGTGACGTGATTGTCATGCTGGGCGGCGGGGCGACGCTGGGCACCCCGGATATGAATGGGGAAGGCCAGCTGTCCGGAGACGCAGCGAATCGGCTGATCACCACATTTCGTCTGTATCGGGAAACCGGGCTTCCCGTGATTACCTCGGGAGGCAAGGTTTATCCGGACAGCGGTATCGAGGCAGTGATTGCGAAGCGCGAACTGATCGCACTCGGCATGCCCGCAGATAAAATAATTCTTGAGGATAAGAGCATTACCACACGCCAAAATGCGTTATATACAAAAAAGTTGCTTGAGCGGCATCATTACAGCCGGCCGATTCTAGTGACTTCCGCTTTCCATATGCCTCGTGCTGCCCGGAATTTCAGCAAAATCGGTATCAAAGTGCAGCCCTATCCAACGGATTATCTTACCAGCAAAAAAGTTGCCATATATCCGGGACAGTTCGTTCCATCCGATGGCAGCGTGACTTTTACAGCGATTAAAGAATATGTCGGATTGCTGACGGTACTGTTTTAATTGATCTAGCAGAGGGAGACAGGCAGTCATTGATTTCAATGATACTCAGGTAATGGCGATGATTCCCCGCTGAGATCGGAAGATGGCTACGGGATAACTGACTTTGAAGAATACTGACATTGCAATGGACAATCATTCTTAAAAAGAAATGAGAAGTTTCTTGAATAGAAATAAGGACCTTACATCATTATTCCTGCTATAAGGTCCTTATTTTCATTATATGGAGTTTCCAGATACGAACGGAATCACAGCACAGACATCGATTGTCCGCTTTGCATACTAGCTGGATGTAGTACAAAAAGCAATGCTTCAATCGTTTTTCTTCTTTTCACGTTTCTATATTATGTCAATTTATCCAAGGCAGTTCCCTGATCACTGTGATGGCTAGGATCAATGGCTTTTCTTGATACAATATAACCCCATGTATCGGAGGCAACAGTCCGTAATTTATTCGTTTTGATAAAGGTTGCGGTGTCATATTTTTTTTGTATGAAAAGCAGGGCTCTTTGTGTATTCAGAAAATCTCTAAAGTTGCCATTGCTAACCCGTAAATTGGCTGACAGCTCTGCTGTTAACACAGCGTCCTGCGACCATGGCTTTGTTCGGTCGTAGCTAAACAGCGTGGCGCCCCTGACTGTTTTCACCTCCCGCAATTTTTGGATCAGGACAAGCTGTGAATTAATCGGAGGATGAGTGACGTATTGATAAATTTTCATTTCGTAAGAAGCCGAAACAAACAAGAGAGAAGCCAGAAGTATGATTCTCATTTCTAATTTTCCGCTTCTCAGAAAACGGCTGGAAAGCACACCTATTATAATGGCCAATGCAGGATAAATAGGTATGATATACCAACTGATTTTCGTTTGCGCAAGGGAAAAAAGGAATAAAGGTACACTTGCCCAGGCAGCAATGCAGATCCAATAAGCTTTTTGTGCCGAAATTATCTTTTTGAAGGCTATTCTCTGATTAGCATAGGCTAAGATCAGACCATACAGAATGACCAGCCAGTAAATAAAATAATGTGAGAGAATATTAAGGTAATAAAGTTTTCCCCCAAAGTGGCCCTCAATTGTAGTCGTTGAACGCTTAAACAGATCATAGGCAATCATTTCCTTGAAAAAGGTAAATCCATCATACTGATACCTTAGAACTACCCATACCAAGATTGGCACTGATAGACAACAACCAAGAATGAACCAGTTTTTGAACGACAGCTTCTTATATTTTCCTGAAAAAAAGAAATATAGACCCATGATAACGATAATGTTGCCTGCATGCCAACTTTTTGTTAAAAAAGCCAATGCGAATGCAAGCCCGGAAACGTAAATCCACCTGTTATTTTTATCTGAAAGAAGCAGTGAAAGAATGGCCGACGTAAACAGGAAGAGATAAAGGGCATCCGGGTCCCCCGTTCTGGCGCAGTGATTGGTGAAAAACTGTAGACATGTCGTCAGCACCAGTGCCGATACGACAGAAGCAACTTTTCCATGCCTTTTCAGGACAAACAGCGTCACCGTGATGACTGTGAGCAGAGCGCAGACGGCTGAGACCAGTCTGAGCCCGAGTGCATTGAATCCGGCTATTTTGTAACCAAGTATGATCGTCCAGAAACTGAGAGGAGGTTTCAGATTCCAGTAATCCGGCTTATACATGTATGTATTTACAATAAAATTTCTGGATATGAGCATTTCATATGCACTGACGCCATGCCTTGCTTCATCAAAACTGGCAATTGGAAAACTGCCCAAATTGTAGAAAAGATTGTAAAAGGTAACACCCAGTAAAGCGCTTGTGAATAACAAATAAACTAAATTAGACTGATTCAATATACGTTTCATGATTGACTCCTTGCCTTTAATCATTCGCGGATCCTTGATGATTAAATATTAATCCGGAATAGAGTGCAGGAGCAGGAATTGATTATCGACCCGCTGTTTGTTAACCATGCTGAATTTCATCAACCGATTATTTTCTGCACAGACTTCACTCTTTTCGAATAATGGCCACTACATTAAATACATGGATATGGTTCGCATTTTATACTTCGTAGTTGACACTCAAATTCTAAGGGGGGGCTAGGGGCAAAGATTGTATCCACAGGGCCAGCCAAAACGAGAAACAATCTGAAAAATAACAGGATTTAGATTTTTTTGCTCCGGAAAGAGGGTTGCGTTGATTGATCAAGGAACCTGGGAGTATTAACGCAAACCTACCGCCTGCTGCCGGAATAAAACCAATATTTAACTGAACATCACTGTAAGCACAGCCCTTTCAGAATATGGGACCCACTTTAATTCTTATTTGTAAATGCGTTTTTAACATTTCTTAACATTGCGTTCACAAATCCTGCCGGGTGCTCGAATTTTATCAGGTGTTAAGAAGGGAGACGGAATGTTCAATGAATCCGTTTGATGTTACTGTATTCCATGCAATTAATAATCTGGCAGGGCATGTCTCTTGGTTGGATATGTTCTTTGCTTTCGTTTCGCAGTATTCGCCCGAAATTTATGCGCTTCTTTTCATTGTTTTCTGGTTCAGCTTGCCCCGATCACAGTTTGAAGGGCGCCATTCCTTGATACTCGCCGTGTTTTCAGCAATCCTCGCGCTTTGTATCAATGTAATCATCTCGCATATATGGGCGCGGCCGAGACCGTTTGTTGCGCTGCCTCATGGTACTGTTCACCAGCTTATTCCCCATGCTCCCGATGCTTCTTTTCCAAGCGATCACGGATCGGGCGGCACGGCCATTGCCTCCGCTACCTGGGGTAAAAACAAGTGGATTAACCGTATTCTTACGACCTTTACAGCAATTATGCTGTTTTCGAGAATTTATACCGGCGTTCACTGGCCGACGGACATTCTTGGGAGCATCGTTGTCGGACTTTTTTCAAGCTGGATTATCCGTAAATACTCGCGGCTTTTCTACCCTATAACAAAAATCCTCCTGAGAATTTTCCACCTTCAGTCTCAACATTATAAGGAGTCTCATGGAAACAAGTAATATTCGTTTCAAAAAAACATCTAACTTCGGCAAAGCCTGCTGATTGGAAAATCAGCAGGCTTTGCCCATTTCACTATAAAACTGGCAGATGATCGGTGTTGTTTTAACTGGTTTTCGGTTGGACATAAAAGATTTTTGCCTGTCATACGTTTTATTAGAGGATCATGTAGAAGTTCACATGCCATGTAATATAGAAATTTAGTTGTGAGGTGATCGTGATGGAACTCATTCAACAATCAGAAACCATCGAGCTTGTCCATGAAAACGGAAACTGGCTGCTCGGCAGGCAAAAAGGTTTTTCACCGGTTCAGCTGATCGCCGCATCTGCGGCTGCGTGCAGTACTTATGTATTTGAACAGTTACTTGACGGACAACAGATCCCGTATCAGCTGATCAACGTCTCTTTCGATTATCAGGAGAGTACTGCCTATCCCAATCCAATCTCGCAAATTGACGTCCGCTTCCTGATTGATGTGCCACGAGCAAGTCAGGAAGCCGCCAAACAAATTTTCATGCAAATTCCCGGGAACTGTCCGGTCATCCAGTCTCTCCATCCGCGTATCAGGCTTAATGAATCTGTGACGTTCGCCGAATGACCGGCAACGACACTGCTGACGGATACGGCTGGCAAAATTCCAAATCCAAATTGATAAACCGGCAGAAGGAATGGCTGGTAAGCTGTAAAAAGACAAGATACAGGTAAGAAGTTTCATAAGAAATATGTACATTGAAGTGACAGGATTGCAGCATAGCAATTAAGCTAATTTTCCTGGATCTACTCTAGCTCATTCATAAGGAGACTGTCCGGCATGCTGAGTGTACAAACCGCCTTTTATTATGGCGGAGACTATAATCCGGAACAATGGGATGAATCGGTATGGGCTGAAGATATGCGGCTGATGAAGAAAGCCGGCGTTAATTATGTCAGCGTTAATATTTTCAGTTGGGCAAGCCTTCAACCGGATGAGGAAACCTATGATTTCGGTACTTTGGATAAAATCATGAACATGCTGGCCGCGAATGCTATTCGTGCTGATCTAGCAACGGCGACAGCCGCACCCCCGGCCTGGCTGGCACGCAAGTATCCGCAGTCGCTTCCGGTTTCGATTGACGGAACACGGCTTCTGCCGGGATCACGCCAGCATTACTGCCCGAACAGCACGGATTATCAAAGATTGGCGGCGGCTCTTGCTGAACAGCTTGCATTTCGCTATCGGAATCATCCGGCACTGACCATGTGGCATGTCAATAATGAATACGGCTGCCATGTTTCCGAGTGTTACTGCGAAACGTGCAAAGCTAAATTTCAAGTATGGCTGAAGAAAAAGTATGGTGCGATCGCAAAATTAAATAAAAGCTGGTCGACGGATTTCTGGAGTCAGCGATATTACGCATGGGAAGAAATCAACCTTCCAGGGAAAATGCCGGCGCAGCACAATCCGAATCAGCAGGTGGACTATAAACGTTTTATGAATGATTCCATTCTGGATTTATTTAAAATGGAACGGGATATCATCAAAAACTATACACCGCGGATTCCGGTGATGACCAATCTGATGGGGCTGCATAAGCCAATCAACGGTTTTATGTGGGCTAAGAAGATGGATCTAGTCACATGGGACGCTTATCCGGATCCCTTCCAGCATGTCCCTTATGAATACTTTATGGCACATGATTTGACACGGAGCCTGAAGAAACAACCTTTTTTGTTAATGGAGCAGGCGCCCGGTGCGGTCAATTGGCGGGAACAAAATGCTGTAAAAACACCCGGGCAGATGCGCTTGTGGAGTTATGAGGCGGTGGCTCACGGAGCGGATGGCATCATGTTCTTTCAGTGGCGGGCATCACAGGGAGGAGCGGAGAAGTTTCACAGCGGAATGGTTCCCCACTCCAATGATGAAGACAGCCGCAGTTTCCGGGAAGTGGCTGCGCTTGGACAGGAATTGAAAAAGTGCCGCGAGCTGGTTGGCACAACATTCAAGGCGGAAGTTGCGATTGTTTTTGATTGGGAAAACTGGTGGGCTTTGGAGCAAAGTTCAAAACCATCGAATCTCGTCCGGTATGCCTCCGAACTGGGCACCTATTACCGTACTCTTCGCGAACTGAACATTAGTGCTGATTTTGTCCCTTTCGAAGAAGATTTAACACCTTATCGTGTTGTACTGGCGCCGGCCAGTTATCAGGTGCCGCAATCTTTTACTGAAAAAGTGAAAGCATATGTCCGGCATGGAGGAATCTTTCTGACCAACTTCTTCAGCGGGATTGTCGATCTTTCCGACCGGGTCTATCTCGGCGGTTATCCCGGGGCATACCGAGAGCTGCTCGGCATCTACGTTGAGGAATTCGCACCAATGAAGAAAGGACAGGTTCACCAAATCGCAACGCCATGGGGAGATTCATCGATCCGGATCTGGGAAGAGTACATTCAACTGCGAGGAGCTGGCGCACTGGCGACATTCAAAAACGGTTATCTCACAGGTATGCCTGCAGTCACCAGCCATGCCTACGGAAAGGGACAGGCCTATTATGTCGGCACTCATCCCGATACAGTCTATCTGAAACATCTGCTTATCGGCATCATGGAAAGAACTCAAGTTTTCCCGCCACTGAGCGTGCCTGAAGATGTGGAAGTAACGGTGCGTGAAAGCCACAATATAAAATACTATTTTATTCTCAACCATTCCGATACTGAAAAAATGTTCGCCATTGATCCGATCTTTGTTGATCTTTTAACCGGACGTGAGGAAAGTAGACTAATCAAACTGGCACCGAGGGATGTTAAGATTCTGAGGGCAGAAAAAGAGAAAATCAGTTATGAAAAAACAGATTGAACGGGATTTAAATATCAGCTGTTATTTGATACTGTCAAAATACAAATTAATTCTATCAAATAAATAGGTTTTAATGATTGACAGCGTCAGTCTTACCCTTTATAGTAGTTACATCAACTCAATTGAATATAATTCTTATCTAGAGCGGCGGAGGGACTGGCCCAGTGAAGCCCGACAACCAGCACATGGTGCACGGTGTTAATTCCAGGAACACGATGGTGTTCAAAAGATGAGAGGGACGGATAACAACAGGCCTTTTTATCTTTGCGGCTTGTTTTTTTTGCCGCTGAAAAAAGCGTAGGCAGAGGACATAGAGATATCAATCATCTGCCTGCGCCGCCATTGCATTCTAGAGAGACTATATTTCAGAGGGGAAATTGTGTTAACAGCGGGGGGAAGTTGATTTTGAAGAAATCTTTGGTTGTCCTTTTGGCTCTTATTTTTATATTAACGTTAAGCGCATGCGGGTCAAACAATACAGCATCAAACAATAGTAAAAACGGAGGGTCGTTAACGGTTGCCGTACCCGGTGATCCACTTGTTCTGAACCCTAATTACGCCAGCGACCGAGTAACCCTGACGATTCAACAGGCGCTCTATTCGCCCCTGTTTTACATCAACGGGAGAAACGTTACACCGGCATTGGCGGATAAGCTGACCGCCTCAAAGGATCAACTGAAATATACGCTGATTCTGAAGAAAAATCTGAAATGGAGTGACGGTACGCCCCTCACGGCAGATGATATTGTCTTCACGCTGAATTCGATCCTTGACACGAAACAGAACAGTGATCTCCGCGGGAACTTTGTCTTTAACAACGAACCTGTAAAAGTTGCGGCGATCAACAAAAATACGGTTGTCTTCACCTTACCCACGGTGGCACCGGCTTTTCCGCTAAGTCTGGAACAGCTTTATCCAATTCCGCAGCACGTGTTTAAAAACGAAGGCGATCTCCAGAAGAGTACGAAGAATAATCATCCGGTCGGTTCCGGCCCTTTCCGGTTTGTTACCTATAAATCCGGCCAATATGTAGAAACGCAGCGGAATAACTATTATTTCGGCGGGAAAGCACATCTTGATAAAGTTATTTTCCAGATTACAAAAGATCAAAATGCAGCCAACCTTGCACTTGAAAATGGAAGTATTCAATTGAAAGCCATTCAGCCGGCTGATGTAAAGAATGTGACTAGCAGGGGAAATACAGAAGTTATTTCATATCCTGAATATCGCTTGAACTATGCAGTCTTCAATGAGAATGTGCCGGCATTTAAAAACAAAACATTCCGCCAGGCATTGTCCTATGCGCTTAACCGTGAGGACGTTATCAAATCTGCATATGGGTCGAGCAAGTACGGCGTGCCTGCCTCATCGATCTTTACTTCCGATGTAAAATTCCAGGATACGAACGTCCAAGCTTATCCTTATAATCTGACAAAAGCGAGACAACTTTTGGGTAAGAGCAAAGTGGATACGAAGCAACCGCTTTCTATTATTTACCTGAATAATAATCCGGCTCAGGAAAGCATTGCCCTTTATTTCCAGCAACAGTTTAAAAAAATCGGCTTGAATCTTCAGCTGAAACCAACAGATCCTACGGCACTGAATAATATTACTCTTGACCGGAACAGCAAGGCTTACGGCATTTTGTTAAACGGTTATATCATGGGGCCGGAAGCCGATGTGTATAAAGTACTTTATCAGTCGGATTCACCTTATAATTACGCCAACTATCACAATTCCAAATTGGATAAGCTCTGGAACGCGGCCGCTGTTGAGACCAATCAGACCAAACGCGCAGCTTATTATGATCAGATTCAGAAACAAATCGCAGATGATGCGGTCATCTATCCAATCTCTTACGATGATGCGATACTCGCTATAAATAAAAAATTTGGTGGCATACAGGCAGCAAAACCGCAACCGGTAACTATTTTCAGAGATCTGTCAAAACTCTATCTGAAATAATAATGAAATACAGTTTATGAGATGGATTAGAGACTTGGTGGAAACACCAAGTCTGTTTTTTGGAGGGAATAACGATTGAGCAAAATGATAGCAAGGCGTGTACTTCAAATCGTTCCAATGCTGTTCGTAATTTCCATTATTTCTTTTGCTCTGGCTAAGCTCGCTCCCGGTGATCCGGTAAAAATGTATGTGACACCTAACATGCATCCGGAAGATGTCGAACGGATCCGGAGAAGCCTAGGGCTCAATCTGCCCATTTATGAGCAGTATATCCGCTGGCTGATTCAGGTCTTACATGGGAATCTGGGTTACTCTCTTCAAAACAGCCAGCCTGTTCTGGGGCAGATTCTTCAGAGACTTCCGGCAACGATCGGCTTAATGGGATCATCACTCGTGCTGACTCTGATTTTTGCTGTCCCGCTTGGGTTGGTGGCGGCGAAATATGCTGATACCTGGCTGGATCAGGTACTGAATTTGCTTTCATACATCAGCATCTCTATTCCTGTTTTCTGGTTCGGTATCATCCTGATTGATTTTTTTTCCGTCCAGCTGAACTGGCTGCCTTCTCTCGGTATGAGGACGATCGGCGTCAACAGTTTTCCCGACCTGGTGCAGCATGCCATTCTGCCGATAGCGACATTGACTTTCCAAGGGTGCGGCGCTTATTACCGGTATGTCCGGTCAAATACGATATCTGAACTTAAGAAAAGTTATGTAGAATTTGGCTATGCCAAAGGGTTGCCTGATTGGAAGATACTCTGGAATCATGTCCTGAAAAATGTATTGCTGCCTGTGATTACACTGCTCGGGATGTCGCTGCCGATGCTTATTTCCGGTGCGTATATTACGGAAAGTGTTTTTTCGTGGCCAGGACTGGGTCTGTTGAGTGTCGACGCCATTTTCAGCTTGGATTATCCGGTGATTATGGCGATGACTTTATTTTCTGGATTGATGCTGATATTGGGCAATCTCTTTGCAGACATTACTTATCAAATTGTCGATCCAAGAATTCGAAAGTAAGGTGAATCATAGATGCATGATGAACGTTTTGAACTCCTGCCCAATATCGCGCAGTCATCCGGACAGGTAGCTTATAAAGAACGCCGTGAGTCCGTGCTTTATCGGCTATGCCATGACAAACGGGCGATCGCTGCGTGCATCGTTTTGATTATTATCTCCGCTTTTTGCTTGTTTGCTTTTCTGTCACCTTATGACCCCAACTATTTGTCAATTCAGGACAAGCTGCTTTTACCTTCGGCTACTCACTGGTTTGGGACAGATGATCATGGACGGGATTATTTTACACGTGTCCTCTATGGCGGGAGAGTGTCGCTCGCGGTTGGGCTGTTTTCTATGCTAATTGCTGTTTTTCTTGGGACGATAGTTGGGACGGTATCCGGATATCTCGGCGGATTTGTTGACAGCTTTTTTATGAGGTTTCTCGATATTTTCATGTCACTTCCATCGTTCTTTGTACTGATGATCCTTAATGCCTATCTGAAACCGAGCGTGCAGAATATCATTATCATTATCGGGCTGCTCTCATGGATGGATGTTGCCAGGGTTGTCCGTTCGCAGACAATGAGTATTAAAGAGCAGGAGTTCATGCTTTATGCCAGAGCCATTGGGGTAAGAATGTGGCGCGCTATTTTTAAACATATCGTTCCCGGAGTCATGCCGTCCATTGTTGTAGCCGCCTCCCTGAACGTCGCTAATGCGATTTTGACCGAATCCGCCCTAAGCTTTCTGGGACTTGGCGTTCAGCCGCCCGCGTCTTCGTGGGGAAGCATGCTGAATAATGCACAGGGATACATCGGGACCGCGACATATCTTGCTGTCTTCCCGGGTGTTCTCATCCTGGTTGTCATTCTTTCCTTTAATATTCTAGGTGACACACTCAGAGATGCATTGGAACCAAAGAATTGATCAGAATACAAGCCTTTGTTGAGGTGGATATACATGGCGAAAAAGAAAATACTGGAAATTAATGAACTGGCAGTATCTTTTAAAACACATGCAGGAGAAGTACAGGCCATTCGCGGGATTGATCTGGCTTTATATAAGGGCGAGACACTCGCAATTGTCGGTGAATCCGGCTCGGGAAAATCAGTGACAGCAAGAGCAGTTATGGGCCTGCTGTCACAAAAGCAGGCAATGATCAAGAGTGGCAGCATTCTTTTTGGCGGTATGGATTTGCTGCATGTCTCTCAGAGGCAAATGCGAAAAATCCGTGGGAAAGACATTGCCATGATCTTTCAGGATCCTATGACTTCGCTGAATCCGACAATGACGATTGAGCGGCAAATTATCGAACCTTTGCGGATGCACCAGCGATTAATAAAAAGCGCAGCGAAAAAAAAAGCCGTGGAATTGCTGAAAATGGTTGGCATTCCCCAGCCGGAGATCCGGATTAAACAATATCCTCACCAATTTTCCGGTGGAATGCGTCAAAGGGTGGTTATTGCTGTTGCATTAGCCTGTGACCCCCAAATTCTGATTGCCGATGAGCCGACCACTGCACTGGATGTCACAATTCAGGCAAAAATTCTCGAACTATTAAATGGGCTTCAGAAAAAGACTCAGACATCTATTATTTTTATTACTCATGATTTGGGTGTTGTCGCCAATATGGCCAATCGTGTTGCGGTTATGTACGCCGGAAAAATTGTGGAAGTCGGAACGGTCGATGAAATTTTTTATAATCCGAAACATCCCTACACATGGGGATTGCTCAGTTCGATGCCGACACTGAATCTGAAAGACAAGGAATTGTATTCAATTCCCGGATCGATCCCTGATTTGATTGATCCGCCTCAGGGGGATGCATTTGCTCCGCGCAACCCCTATGCAATGAAAATTGATACAGAAGAACAACCGCCAATGTTTAAAATTTCAGAGACTCATTATGCAGCGACTTGGCTGCTTGATCCGAGAGCGCCTAAGGTTGATCCGCCTGAGGAAATTGTGCGCCGGGAGAAGATTTTTAAACAGCTGCAGGAGGCTGGTGAGATCATTGATGAGTGAGGACAGAAAGAAGTTGCTGGAAATCCGGCATCTGAAAAAGTATTTTTCTCCGGGAACCCGTAAAGAAGTCCGCGCGGTTGATGACATCTCTTTTGATATTTATGAGGGCGAGACATTTGGGCTGGTAGGAGAATCAGGATGCGGAAAATCAACTACGGGAAGAACGATTATCCAGCTTTATGATCGAACGGACGGGGAAATACTCTTTAATGGGAAAAATGTGTTTCAAATGAAGGGCGCTTCTGAACGGGATGTACTCCGGCGGGACATTCAGATGATTTTTCAGGATCCCTTTGCTTCTATTGATCCTCATTTTACTGCGAAAGATATTATTGCAGAGGGCATGGATGTCCACCATCTATACAAGACACGGGCGGAGCGTGATCAAAAGGTCTATGATTTGCTGGAAGAGGTCGGTCTGACGCGCGAGCATGCAGAACGAAATCCTCATGAATTTTCCGGAGGCCAGAGGCAGCGGATAGGTATTGCACGAGCACTCGCCGTCAGCCCGAAACTGATTATTGCCGATGAACCGATTTCCGCACTGGATGTATCCATCCAGGCGCAGGTTGTTAACTTGTTGAAAAGGATTCAACGCCAAAAAGGATTGACCTATTTGTTCATTGCCCATGATCTATCTATGGTTAAATATATAAGCGATCGAATTGCAGTGATGCATAAAGGCAAAATTGTTGAACTGGCTGATTCAGATGAACTCTACTGCTCTCCTCTTCATCCGTACACAAAGTCACTTCTGTCCGCCATTCCACAGCCCGATCCGATATTCGAACGAAAGCGTCAGCGCATTGACTATCAATGGAGAGAAGAGCAGGGAGATACCGGAAAACTGTACGAAATTTCTCCTAAACATTTTGTCTTTTGTTTGGAAGATGAAATTGCGGACTATCACCGTAAATACAATGCTTTAAAAAAATAAAAAGGAGGATCACGTAATGCAGCTCATTGACAATTCAGGCCACGTTGAACTCATTCATGAAAATGGAAATTGGGTTCTGCTGAGGGAACTCGGATTTTCTCCAATACAGACTGTTGTTGCTGCAACTGCTGCCTGCAGTACATATGTTTATGAAGGAATCCTTAGCAAGCAAAAAATTCCATATAAAATGATGGGCATTGATGTGGATTATGAAAGAAACACGGAGCTGGAAACCCAGCCTATTTCAAAAATATTTGTCCATTTTCACATCAGAGTCAGTCAGAAGGATCAGACAAAAGCGACCAAAGACCTGCATCTGATTCCAAAGAACTGCCCCGTTGTTCAATCATTAAATCCATCGATAGAAATCAGCGAAACGGTAACTTTTGTGGAGGAGGTATGAGATTGTAGCTGACTTGTTGACTGATTAGGATGGATTTCGCCTAATAGGAATCAAAGAAGTTGATGAAAAATTTGGGATTGCCGTGAATCCGGCAAACAGTATAAAAACGGAATGAGAGTTTTCTTACTCTTTGTCTGTTCATTCCAACGTAAATTAGTGGCAATAATGATCTTTTAAGCTCCCTCTTGTTGAAAGAAAGCTGAACGCAAAAGCCGTGCTGCTTGGTAAGATTGCCTGAGACCTGTTAAAATGGATATATAAAAACCCATGGGACTTGCGGGCTTGAATGATTGAGCAGCACTGTCCTGAAGGGAGGATCAAGGGCATGAAAGTTTTATTTTGTGTTGGAAAATCCTATTTTCCAATTCATCAAACGATGGTCAGCCAGCTTGAAGCCATTGGCGCGGAAGTGAACTGCCTGATGTTCGATCAGGCACGCAGCAAACAGAATATCATTGAAGCAATACGTGATGCATCTGTTTATATCACTGCGGTAGCCCCCGCTGATCGTGAAGTAATTGATGCCGCGCCACAGCTTAAATACATTTTAAAAACAGGTACCGGTCTCGATAACGTTGATATTGACTATGCGACGAAAAAAGGGATTTACGTCAGTAATGCCCCTGGTGAGAACGCGACGTCGGTCGCAGAACTCGCAATCGGGTTAATGGTCGCAATCTCAAGGAAGATCCCACAGCTGGATAAACAGACGAAAGAAGGCCACTGGCTCCACAGCAACGGGTTTGAGTGCAGTGGCAAGACTTTGGGTATTATCGGCTTTGGTTCCATCGGCATGAAAATTGCGCGGATTGCCGGTGCATTCGATATGAAAGTGATTGCCTATGGCGTGCACAAGGATTATGATGCCGCAGCCAGGTTGGGTACATCATTCGTGGAACTGGACAGGTTGCTTGCTGAATCCGATTATATTGTTGTCAGCACGTCACTGAAGAAAACCAATTATCATCTGGTTGATGCCCGGGCCATAGATAAAATGAAATCTTCTGCGTTCCTGATCAATATTTCCCGAGGAGCACTGATTGACGAACCGGCTTTGTTTGATGCTCTGCGCCTGGAAAAAATCGGCGGGGCCGCACTTGATGTTTTCGAATCTGAGCCGCCTGCAGAACTGCTTCCCGATCTTGATAATCTGATCACCACCCCGCATATCGGTGGAACGACAAAGGAAAGTGTCAATAGGGTAGCTCAGGTGACGGTGGAAAATATCCGCCGGTTTATTCATCATGAGCCACTGGCTTATTTGGCTAATCAAAAAGAACTTCATCACATAAAACAGTGAAAAACGCAGACTTAGATGTCTGCGTTTTTTGGATCAGAAAGCATAAATTTTTTTCGCCTATTGAAGGAAAATACACGGCAAAATGTTGCAAGCACTTTGTTAGGAGCTTGATTCAGTTTTAACTTAGAGAAAAGATCTGATGAGTCACCCTTTCTGTCCAATCAGAGTCCCATATCAACGAATCCTGGAGACAATATCAATGAAAAACAGATTCGAATCAACAAAAATGGATTTTCTGTATAAATCAGACCTTTAGTGAACACTAAAAACCACTTCCTCTCGATCCTATTCTTTTTGGTTCGTTGTCCGTGAAGAAATACGCAACAACGATAAGAATATAATCAAGAAGACGTGCATTTTTCACCCAGCATTTATATATATCTCCTTCTATTCGTTTTTGCAAATTAGGAAAAAATTTTGAGAAAAGGGTAAAAAGATAATCTGAAAGTTTGATTTTCTTTATGAAAACGTTGGTACTGTCTTCTTATGGAAAGGAGGGTATTTTGAAAGAACATCAACTCAGAGTTCTGCTTGAAAAACTCAGCCTGAAAGAAAAAGTCGGCCAGCTGGTACAACTAGTAAGTAATTTCTATCCGGATTTGGATGGGAAAGTGACCGGACCCATGGTGGAAATGGGCGTGACTGACGAGCTTGTGGCAAACAGCGGATCCGTCTTGGGAGCTTCCGGAGCCAGGCAGATTAAAAAAATGCTCAGAAAACAGCTGGAAAAAAACAGGCATCATATTCCTCTTCTTGTTATGGCGGATGTGATTCATGGGTATAAAACGATTTTTCCTATTCCGCTGGCCATGGGTTGCTCCTGGGATCCGGTTCTTGTGGAAAAAGCGGCTGAAATTTCTGCACGTGAGGCTTCTGTTTCCGGTGTCCATGTTGTTTTTGCCCCAATGGTTGACCTAGTGCGTGATCCGAGATGGGGCCGCGTGATGGAGTCGACCGGTGAAGATCCCTATCTGAATTCAGTATTCGCCAAAGCTTTCGTTAACGGTTTTCAAGGAAAGGATCTAAAGAATGATTTGAACCGGACAGCAGCCTGTGTCAAGCATTTTGCCGGCTACGGAGCGGTTGAAGGCGGGCGTGAGTATAACACAGTGAATATGTCGGAACGTCAGATGAGGCAGGATTATTTACCATCTTACAAATCAGCGCTGGATGCCGGCTGCAGGCTGATTATGACCTCTTATAATATAGTGGATGGGATCCCTGCTTCTGCGAATCAATGGCTCCTGCGCCGGGTGCTCAGGGATGAATGGAAATTTGACGGAGTCGTTATTTCCGACCGGGATGCTGTGCGCGAATTGATCCCGCATGGGGTGGCGGAAGATGAAAAGGAAGCAGCGCTTAAGGCGGTAAAAGCCGGCGTTGATATAGAAATGATGACGCTTTGCTATACGCATCATCTAGCAGAATTGATTGATGAGAAAAGGATTCCAGAGTCACTCCTTGACGAGGCTGCGTGGCGGATTCTGAAGCTGAAAAATGATCTCGGACTTTTTGAAAATCCGTTTCGCGGTGCCGATGAAGACAGGGAAAAAGAGTTGGTTTATTGCCCTGCCCACCGTAACATGGAGAGAAAAATTGCCGAACAAAGCTGCGTTCTGCTGAAAAACAATGGTACCCTGCCTTTGAAAAAGAAGCAGAAATTGGCCATTATCGGGCCATTCTCGAACAGCGGTGATATTCTAGGCGCCTGGTCCTGGCGTGGAGATCCGAATGCCACAGAGTCTCTCTCCGGAGCTTTCAAGTCTGAAGATGACTTTGAAATCTCTTCGGCCCGGGGTTCAGGAATTTTAGAGCGCCGGCCGGAACTGCTGAATGAAGCAGTTGAAACTGCGAATGCAGCAGATTTGTTGATCCTTGCCGTTGGAGAATCACCGCAAATGAGCGGCGAGGCATCGAGCAGAGCGGATATTAGGCTTCCGACGTGCCAACTCGAACTGATACGTGAATTAAAAAAACAACATAAACCGATGGTAGGTGTGCTTTTTAACGGGCGGCCACTTGATCTGACCGCGTGGATCGATGACATCGATGCATTGCTGGAGGTCTGGTATCCGGGATCCGATGGAGCGCGGGCTGTTGCCAATTTGCTGACAGGGAAAGCTAACCCGTCGGGAAAACTGAGTATGTCTTTTCCAAGGACAGTCGGCCAGATTCCGGTCTATTATAATCACTACAATACTGGGCGCCCTCCATCAGAAAATCCTAATACAAAGAAATACGTTTCAAAATATATTGATTGTCCGAATGATCCACTTTTTCCATTCGGATTTGGATTGAGTTATACAAATTTCGGTTATAGTGGACTGACTCTTTCCTCAGAAAAGGTTACAGACTCTGTGTCGATTGATGTCAGTGTTGATGTCAGTAATACCGGAACGTTTACCGGATCAGAAGTTGTGCAGCTTTACATCCGGGATGTTACAGGCGAAGTCGTGCGCCCCCTGAAAGAATTGAAAATGTTTAAGAAGATCGTGCTTCGGCCCGGTGAATGCCAGACAGTTCGTTTTACGATTGATGAACCCATGCTTAGATATTATCACTCTGATCTCAGTTATCGTAGTGATGAAGGCAGCTTTGAAGTTTTGGTTGGTGGTGACAGTGTCAGAACGTTGAACAAGCCGTTTAAATTAAGAAAAGTGTGGGGTGCTGATTCATGATGGGTAAGAATACTAACTTATGCCTCAGAAACGTTTAGACAGCCACGCAAACTTTTGGATGTCCTTTTATTCACCGCCTGTCATTTTGCAGGCGGCATTTTGGGGTGCGTGTACCAGGAAAAACGAGGCGGAGCTGTGGAAAGTCGATAAGCGATAAGGTATGCTTAATTTGGCTATCCTGTACGCTACACACATAGTCGCAGGTGGCTCATTTTGATCCTGATGATACAGCAATTTTTAATTGAATGAGGTGGCATCATGACAGAATTCGATACTTATTTGAAAAGTGCACCGACTCAACTCTTTATTGGTGGCCAATGGGTGGACGCTGAGAACGGTGAGAAAGATGAAGTCGTCAACCCGGCAACCGGACAGGTGATTGCCCGCGTCGCCCGTGGAGGTGCAGCTGATACGGAAAAAGCGATTGCGGCGGCGAACCTGGCTTTTCTTGAATGGTCGGAAACACCGGCTGATCAGCGGGCGCAGATTATGCGGACGATTGCTGATCTGATTGTTGCCGATGCTGACAGGCTGGCCGCGATTATGACTATTGAGCAGGGAAAACCGCTGGCTCAGGCAAAGGGTGAAGTGCTCGCCGGTGCAGAGAGTGTCCGCTGGTATGCGGAAGAATTGCGTCGCATTTATGGTGAAACGGTTCCTGGACCGAACGGGCAGCTGTTCCTCGTGCAGAAAGAACCGCTGGGGGTTGTCGGAGCGATTACACCGTGGAACTTTCCTTCTTCGATGATCACGCGGAAAATTTCCCCGGCAATCGCTGCAGGAAATACAATCGTTCTTAAGCCGTCTCCGGAAACACCGCTCTCTGCTACTGCTCTGATGGCGATATTTCAGAAAGGCGGGCTTCCGGACGGCGTCGTCAATCTGGTTACAGGTGATGCACCTGCGATTGGCAGGGTACTGACACAAAGTAATGCTGTGAGAAAAATTGCTTTTACCGGATCAACGGCAGTCGGCAAGTTGCTCTTCGGCCAGTCTGCTGAAACAGTGAAAAAAGTCTCGCTTGAACTGGGCGGACACGCTCCGTTTATTGTTTTTGCAGATGCGCCTGTTGAAAAAGTCGTTGCTGATCTGGTCAGTTCCAAATTCAGGAACAACGGTCAGGTCTGCACGTCCCCAAACCGGATTTTTGTTCATCAGTCGATTGTGGAAACATTTACAACTCAGCTCGCAGCTGCCGTAAGACAGGTGAAAGTCGGCTATGGGCTTGAGGACGGTGTGGATGCCGGTCCGCTGATCCGGGAGGACGCGATTGCGAAAATTGACCGTCAAATTGCAGACGCCGTTGCTAAAGGGGCAAAGCTTGCGACTGGCGGCAAACGGCTGACAGACGGCGCTTTTGCGGAAGGATACTTCTATGCACCGACTGTTCTGACTGGTGTCACAAATAAAATGGAAATATTTTATGAAGAAACATTCGGACCGGTGATCCCGGTCATCACATTTTCCGGTACCGATGAAGTGATCGCCATGGCGAATGACACTGCATACGGGCTTGCCAGCTACTTTTATACAGCAGATCTGAAACGGATCGCTAAGGTCAGCAAAAAACTCCAGTATGGCATGGTCGGCGTCAACAGCAATACGGTTGCATATACGCAGGCACCGTTCGGCGGTGTAAAGCATTCGGGATTGGGCCGTGAGAACGGGCACCAGGGCATTGAAGAGTATGTGAATGTGAAATTTATCAATCTGAAATATGACTTTTAAACTTCTATATGGAAAAGATAGCAGACCTGCTCTTAGCACCCTTCAGGAATAGTAACGACGGAAGGGTGTTATTTTTTAAGAACGAGAGGGTATAACGTTCACAAAAATATCATGTATAATAAAAAGGGGCTGTGCTGAAATATAGCAAAGAAACTGCAAAACAATGAACTTGAAAAATACAAAAAGTCTAGTTGTCTGCCGATTCCATTGTTAAAATGGATCTCAGATAGCTGGGCTTTTTGGTTACAGCATGATTTAAAAGTGACATGCGCGATTTCCGAAATTTTTGTATGATTTTACAAAGTGTTTGTCCTTAGTCACGCTGCACAGGCGTATACAAAACGATCTGATCATTGTTGTACAACGTTTCAGATATATTAAAGATGATACTGCTTTTGAGGTAATTAATTTCCCGGATCATCAGACTTGAGGATCCTTTTTGTACATTTAGATGTTCACATTCTTCATCGGTTAGAGGCTTAACTGAAATGTACTCATCTGAGAAGCGTATTTCCAATTTAAGGTCATTTTCAATATAAGAATAGATCGAGTTTTTCGCGATGTCTTCGTTCAGGTATTTGATAATATTTTTATTGTAATAAGAATCTTCGATTGAAAGAGGATGGTTATCAATAAATCGTAATCGTTTGACCCGATAAATCGGCGTGCCGATGTCACACGAGAAATTGCTGGCTAACTTTTTATCAGCGCTGATCAGACCGAAATTCAATAGTTTAGAGGTGATGCTATGTTCCGGCAACACTCTACTGAGACCGATTTTCACAGCTAAATTAAGAACATTTCTGTCTCCAATGGTTTTTTTATTGATGTAAAGGCCACTGCCCTGAATTTTGTGAATATACCCCTGTTTGACCAGAATGTTAATGGCACTCCGAATCGTGTTTCTGCTTACACTATACATTTCTAAAAGCTCTTTCTCTGTAGGTAATTTCTTCCCGAACGCATGAGCACGTATTTTTCTTTGCATGTCCTCAGCCACTTCTTTATATTTCGCCACTTTGATCCCTCCATATAATTCAACTAATACCATAAATTGTTTGAGTAAAGCAATGATATTATGAAAATAATTTATTTATTGGTACTTGATTAATTGGTACCAATAAATTATACTGTATTTGTTAAAAGAAAGCGATTACATTCCGAGCGAAAAGGGGAGAGTTTTTATGAAAATTGTTCTTTGCTGCGCTGCTGGTATGTCAACAAGTTTATTAGTCTCGAAAATGGAAACGGCTTCAAAATTACAGAATAAGGATAATACAATAATAGCTATTCCTGCTGAACAAGTGCCTTCAGAAATCGACTCAGCAGATGTTCTTCTTCTTGGTCCACAGGTCAGATATCTGCTTGCTAAATTCAAGAAACTTGGAGAAGAAAAAAATGTTCCGGTTGATGTGATCGGTTCTATTGAATATGGCACGATGAACGGCGAAAAAGTGCTTGCACAAGCTGAGCGTTTAATAAAAAAATGATGCGGGAAAAGAGGGAAAAGAAATGAGCGAAACAAAAGGCAACTTTATTGACGAAAAATTGTTACCGATAGCCGGGAAGATTGCGAGTCAGAGGCATCTTATCGCGCTTCGTGACGGTATTATGCTGGCCATGCCATTAATCATTATCGGATCATTATTCCTGATCATAGCGAATTTCCCCATTCAAGCTTATCAGAATTTCATGGCAGGAATATTTGGAAAGAACTGGGCGACTGTTGCACAATATCCGGTTAATGCGACATTCAGTATTATGGGACTTGTAGCCGCTTTTGGTATTGCCTATTATTTGGCGCAGAGTTATAAAGTGGATCCTCTGTCGTCCGGAATTATTTCGGTCGCCGCATTTTTACTTGCTATTCCATTGGATAAACTTAGCGATATCCCTTTAGCGTTACTTGGCAGCCAGGGATTGTTCATGGCCATTATTTTCGGATTAGGATCAGCCGAAATTTATCGCTTTTTTATTCAGAAAAACATTACTATCAAAATGCCGGATTCAGTACCTCCTGCAGTAAGCAAATCATTCTCCGCTTTAATTCCCGGATTTGCTGTTGTTCTGCTGGTTTGGGTGCTGCGGATATTAGTTGAGAATACTTCAATCGGCAGTATACCCAATGTCATTACATCCGTTATTGGAAAACCATTGAGTATGGTTGGCGGCAGCTACGGAGGAAGTTTGATTGCTGAATTTTGTATCGTGTTCCTGTGGTCCTTTGGTATTCATGGCGCCAATATTGTCGGTGGTATCATGGCACCAATCTGGTATGGTGCGATGGATGCTAACCGTGTCGCATTTCAGGCACACCACATGTTACCTAACATTATCACGCAGCAGATTTTCGATAACTTTATTAATCTTGGCGGATCAGGAACGACGATCGCTCTTGCATTTATGATAGCCTTCCTCGCCAAGAGCCAGCAGTTGAGGGCACTGGGAAAACTTGTGGTTGGACCGGCCATATTTAACATTAACGAACCGATTTTGTTTGGCTTGCCCATTGTAATGAATCCGATGATGATTATTCCTTTTGTTGTAAGCCCAATCGTTGCTTTAACCACAACGTATTTTTCAATGAAGCTTGGATGGGTTGCGTTAACAGCAGGCATAGCCGTACCGTGGACAACACCGCCTATTATTTCCGGTTATCTGGCAACCGGCGGCCACATTTCCGGAGCGATCATTCAATTGGTTAACATTGTCATTACATTCTTTATCTATTTTCCATTTTTTCGTGCTGTTGACAAGCAAAAGTTGAAAGAAGAAGAGGAATACAACAAAGAGCACAACATCACAGTCGGGTCTCCTGCTGAGACACTACAGGCATAAAAAAATAAAGAAATTAGGTGTTAACGATGAGACAGGAAGAAACTTTTCAGCTGATATTGCATGGCGGAAACGGACGCAGTTTTGCGATGGAGGCGATCTATCAGGCAAAAGACGGTAACATCAAAGAAGCAAAGGAAAGCTTGAAAAAAGCCGGTGATGAACTGGTTCAGGCACATCATGTCCAGACCAAAGCATTACAGGATGAAATCAAAGCAGCCTCAGAGGATAGAGGAAACGCTGTTTCTCTGCTTGAAGTACATGGTCAGGATCATTTAATGAATGCCATGACGGTTAAAGATCTGGCCACTGAGATTGTTGCTTTATATGATTATATTGATAAAAAATTTACTGAAAAATAAGGGGTGGCATGATGTCTCAAAATAATACGGTTCCATTTCCGAAAGAATTTCTCTGGGGCGGTGCAACAGCCGCCAATCAGATTGAGGGAGCGTACAACATAGATGGGAAAGGTTTAGACGCTCAGGACTTGATGCCTTTTGTCGTTAAGGAGCAGCGCAAGGGTAAAATCAATATGGATCTGACCTCTAAGCAGTTTGAGCATAACCTGGCGGATCAGGATGGTATTTATCCGAAAAGATTCGGTATCGATTTTTATCATCGTTATAAGGAGGATATCAGACTCTTTGCTGAACTCGGTTTCAAAGTTTTCAGAATCTCAATCTCATGGTCGCGCATTTTTCCAAAGGGTTATGAGGAGAAACCGAATGAAATGGGGTTAGCTTTTTACGACAGCGTTTTTGATGAGTGCCGTAAATATGGCATTCAGCCCTTGGTCACTCTGTCTCATTACGAAACACCTGTTGGACTGATTGAAAAATATAATGGGTGGGAAAGCCGCGAAGTCATTGATCACTTTATTCGCTATGCGACAACTGTGCTTAATCAGTACAAAAATAAGGTGAAATATTGGCTGACATTTAACGAAATTAATGTGATTACTAAAAGCCCTTATACCGGTGGAGGCATTATTACGGATAGGGCGAAGGATCCGATCAGTGTTGGTTATCAGGGAGCACATCACCAATTTGTGGCCAGTGCCCTTGTTACAAAAATTGCACACTCGATCAATCCGGATTTCCTTATCGGCTGTATGCTGGCTAGAAGTGAAATCTATCCGGGAACTAATGATCCTGAGGATATTTTGCTCGCGCAAAAAGAAAACAACTTAAATCTTTTTTTTACTGATGTTCAGGTTCGCGGTGAATACCCGTCCTTTATGGATCGGTATTTTGAGGAAAATGGGATCAACATTCAAAAGGAAGCAGGAGACGATGAAATTCTGAAGTGCCACCCCGTTGACTTTTTATCATTTAGTTATTATACGTCCTTGAGTGTATCAACCCATCGAAATGAGGAAGCTTCGGAGGGCAACCTTTTTCAGGGACAGGTCAATCCTTATCTGGAGACTTCCGACTGGGGCTGGCAGATTGATCCGATTGGTTTAAGAGTGTCACTGAATGATATGTATGACCGTTACCGCGTGCCACTGTTTGTCGTTGAAAATGGATTAGGAGCCTACGACAAAGTTGAAGATGGCCAGATTCATGATGATTACCGGATCAGCTATTTACGTGAGCATATCCGCCAGATTGGGGAAGCGCTTTGTGACGGTGTGGAAGTAATCGGTTACACTTCATGGGGCCCGATTGATTTGGTCAGCATGTCTACCTCAGAGATGAGTAAACGCTATGGATTTATCTATGTCGATCAGGACGATGAAGGGAAAGGGACATTAGACCGTTTAAAGAAGGACTCATTCTATTGGTATCAAAGGGTGATCAGCAGTAACGGCCGTGATCTGTGATGAAGCATATCCCAGATCAGACTGTGACTTGACATAGTATTCAGTGCGAAAATATCTGTGAATAGAAGGGAGTTCAATTAATATGCCACATGATGCATTGTTCCCGGATCATTTCCTTTTTGGCGGTGCTCTAGCGGGAAATCAGTATGAAGGTGGTTTTGATCAGGGGAGAAAGGGCCTGTCGATTGTCGATGTGGAGCCGGCAGGTCCTGAACGAAAAGAAATGCTGGAGCATCCTAAAAAATATCTGCAAGTGAGGGATGATCTGTATTACCCCTCGCACAGGGCTATTGAGTTCTACGATCACTTTAAAGAAGATATTAGGCTTTTTGGTGAGATGCATTTCTCGGCACTGAGAATTTCTATTGCATGGGCAAGAATTTTCCCCAATGGTGACGAAACAGAGCCCAATGAAGAAGGACTTAAGTTTTATGATCAGGTGTTTGACGAACTGGAGAAGTATCATATTGAACCGGTCGTGACGATCTCACATTATGAAACACCGCTCGGGTTGGTTAAGATGTATGGCGGCTGGTCTAATCGAAAGCTCATTGACTTCTATCTGAGATACGCTGAAACGCTCTTTAAGCGCTACGGTAACCGCGTGAAGTACTGGATGAGTTTCAATGAAATCAACTGCATTGTAACCAGTCCTTTCATAGCGGGTGCGCTGGTACTTGATGATGTTCCTAATAAGAAACAGGCGATTTACCAGGCATCACACTACGAACTGGTGGCGAGTGCGAAAGCGACCAAACTGTTGCACGAACTTGTTCCGAATGCTGAAATGGGCTGCATGCTGGCTTTTTCACCCTTCTACGCGAATACCTGCAAACCGGAAGATCAGATCGCCGCACTGCAGCAGAATCGGGTCACCCTTTTTTTCGGTGATGTGCATGCGCGGGGTTGTTATCCGTCCTATATGAACCGGTTTTTTAAAGCGAACGGTATCGAACTTGAAATTACCGATGAAGACCGGAAGGTGCTCCGGGAGAATACCGTGGATTACATTTCGTTCAGCTATTATATGAGTTTTACGACTGACGCGGATCAGAGGAGTTTACTTGCGAACGAGGTTTTTGAACCTGTTAAGAATCCATATGTTGAGGCATCGGACTGGGGCTGGCCAATCGATCCGGTGGGGCTGAGATATGCGCTGAACCTCTTGTACGATCGTTACCAGAAACCACTTTTTATTGTTGAGAACGGGCTGGGTGCCAGGGATGAGATTGAACCCGACGGCTCAATTCATGATGATTATCGGATCAACTATCTGAATGATCACTTGGTTCAAGTGGCCGAAGCCATTAAAGACGGTGTCGATCTGATCGGTTACACCACGTGGGGACCGATTGATGTGGTCAGTGCAGGCACCGGTGAAATGGAGAAACGCTACGGTTTCATCTATGTGGACCGGGACAATAAAGGAAACGGATCACTGGAACGCCGGAAGAAGAAAAGTTTTGACTGGTACCGGGATGTGATTGATTCAAAGGGAGCAACGCTGAATCTCAGCAAAGAAACAATAAAATAAGTACGTTCGATGCATGTTGCTGGCAGCAATCGGAATCAAGGTGTACTGAAAGCTGTATCAAAATTTGTTCTCGATTAACCGGATACTTAAAAACTAGTACTAACAAAAAAGGGAGATTGCATGGTAGTCTAAAAGATACCATGCAATCTCCCTAATATTTTAAACAGGATACATATTCGTATCAGTAATATCCCTGAATTTATCTCATATTAATTCTGGAAATATTTTTTGATAACTGACTGCAGCTGACTGGAATCAAGAATAATCTCGTCGTTATTCGCTTTCAATACATCGTCATACATGACAGCGTTGGTGCCTTTAACCTGACGGTAATGGATTTGCTGTTCCGGATGGAAACTGCTCTTTGCGCTTAATCCTACACTGAGCATGTCTTCCGATGACATATTAGTTGCAATCAGGAATTTTGGCAACGAGTTTGACAATGCGGGTAGCTTGGTTACATTGGCGGGCTGCATCACCTTTTTGGCGATGCCGATTAGGGCAGCTTCCTGCAATTGCTGCCGCCCATAGTCAGTACCTGGCAACGAGTAGCGTTCGTGAACCAACTCAGTCACTGTCTGACCGTCAAAAGATTGGAGACCTGGCTGATAGGTTCTTCCCGCAAATGCTCCATTCCATGGATGTGTGAGTGTCACTTTGAAAGGCAGGTTCATTTCAATACCACCGATTGAGTTGACCATATCCTGAAGGCCCCAGTAATTAGTCTCAGCATAAAAGTTAATTGGTACGCCTGTCAATTTCGATACAGCTTTTACTGCATCGAGAATTCCCTGTTGTGTGCCATTTTTAGACTGGGAAACATACTGGACACTCGTGAGTTTTGTGTAGCCGTAACCGTCCATGTAAACCCGGGTATCGCGAGGAATGCTTAACATATCATAAGTATGATTTTTCAGATTGGCATGTATCAGCACCATGGAATCGGTGTGACCGATTGATTCACCCTTCCGCGCGTCCGAGCCGATCAGCAGTAGATTAAAAGCGCCTGGTGCTTGTTTTACATTCCCATCGCCTCCGATAACTTTCAAGTTACTGAAGCGATTATCAGGGCTCAGCCGATGAATCTCATAAGCTGTGAATCCTGCTGCAATGGCAACAAGCAGAACCAAGACAAGCAGGACGTTGCGCAGTACTTTGTGCCTTTTCTTGCTTTTTCTCACGTTGGATCTGGATGGATTATCGTCAATATTCCGCATTTTTTTCAATCCTTTTCATTATTTCCCGAGAAATTTGTCGATACGAGTGACCACCGAATAATGATACTCTATTTCGGAATAAAATTCTATACCATGTTGATGATTATTCCCGCAGTGATAGGTTTTTTGCGATGTCTCATAATCGGATCAGGTCAGAACATCACGCTCCACGTTTTTGGGCCGACAATCCCATCTGGAATCAGGTCATGCCTTTTCTGGTAGTTAATGACCGCCTGTTCCGTTTTCAGCCCGAAAATTCCGTCTGCCCTAACGCCAACCGCGTTCTGAATGCTCACAATATCTTTACCTTTGCTACCGCGCCTGATTAACTGACCCGGGTAAGGGACGATGGTTGACTGCTGTATAGAATCAGGTCTGGCTGCCTTTCTCTTTAAATCGACACTGTCAGCTTTTGTTGCTGCGATACTGCCCCAAATACCCGATGGTTTAAGAACATTGTCAAAGTCTACGAGAATTCCAGCCATTTTCCGTCCGTTGTCGTGCTGATAGATATGAGCATAGGCCGACAACTTTCCCCTGGACCAGGCATAGGTCTGATAGAAAAAATCAGCCGCTCCCGAGCGGACCAAGACTTCAATCACGGCAAATGAACCATAGACGCCAACTTTATACGTACTGATTACAGATTTAATACTACGAAAGTAATTGATGATTAAATCCATTTCCCTATTGGTAGCATCATAGTCAACTGTAAAGTAGATTGGCGTTCCCGCGGGTTGACCGATTCCTGAGGCGAAATGCACCGCTTCTTTTGCGTCTTTTGCTCCCTGGTCCCTTGTAAAATATAAGCTGCTGACTGGATTCTTTTCCCAGATACTAAAAAGCTTCAAACCTGCGGAAAGAATATGCGCGACTTCAGCACGATTCACTGTCTTCCATGATATTTCCGGTCCCAGATAACGCCCGATCGCCTGAACACCCGATGCTTTCAGGTGTTCTATGGAGGCTTCTGTTAACTTTGACGCACAGTCGATGGCTTTCATTCATAATCCACTTCCTTTTCTATTAAAATTGAGATCCAATTAGACTGCTTTAGGCCAGGTTCTCACTCTTTTAAATAGAAGGAAAAGCAGAGAAACGGTCAGCACTATGTAATAGTGACTGCTTTTTCCTGGTACTAATGCGTCAAACGGCACGAAATTTTAAAGCTACATCAAAAGGATCCGTATACAAAAATAAAGAAGCTGCTCCTAAAATCATGAGACTGATTTCAAGGGCAGCTTTCTTATAATCTGTTCCGTTTAATCATGCGCTTTTTCAATCTGACTCGGATCGCCTGGAGAAGCTGTATTTCCGAAGATATCATCTGTTTCCCCATCCTTTTCCTTGAAGTCATGAAACCGTAGAAAAGCAGCATCAGGAGGGCAGTGAGAACAGGACGCAGTGTGTAGCGCTTTTCAGATAGGGTGCTTCGTAACTTTGATAGACCTTGAACTTCATCTCAGAGTGCCTTTTTCTCGAATGCTTCACTGCCGAACTCTAAAAGGCGTTTTTCAATCGTGTAACGTGGACGGTGTTTTGTCTCTTTAAAAATCTTTCCAACATATTCTCCGATTATTCCGGTTGCAATGAGCTGCAAGCCTCCGATCATCCATATCGAGATGATCATCGATGTCCATCCTGTAACAGCGTGACCGAAAATGTACTGGGCCAGAGCATACACGCCGATCAGGAAGCCGATCCCGGCTACTAATCCGCCGAGATAAGTCACCATTCGGATCGGGGTAATTGAAAAAGAGGTCAGACCGTCAATCGCCAAATTCAGCATCTTTTTCAGCGGGTATTTGGACTCCCCGGCGAAGCGCTCCGCACGGTTATAGTACACTTCAGTACTCTTGAATCCGAGCAGCGGAATCATGCCGCGCAGGAAAATATTCTCTTCCTGATATTTCACGAATTCATCAAGCACCCGCCGGTCGAGCAGACGAAAATCCGCATGGTTCGGCACCATTTTGACGCCTAACTTTTTCATCATACCGTAGAAAAGAAGCGCGGTGTTACGCTTAAAGAAAGTGTCGGTTTCACGTTTGTCGCGCACACCATAAACAATGTCGTAACCTTCATGGTATTTGAGCAAAAATTTTCTTATCGCGTTCACATCATCCTGAAGATCCGCGTCAATCGTGATAACACAGTCTGAATAAGGCCGCGCCGTTTCGATCCCGGCAATCAGCGCGTTCTGGTGGCTAAAGTTGCGGCTGAGTTTCAGTCCGGTAATTTCCCTGTATTCCTGTATGTACCGGTCAATGATTTCCCAGGTCCGGTCGCTGCTCCCGTCATCAACAAAGAGAATTGTACTGCTGTATGAAGCCAGATTTTCCTGGCACACTTGAGCTAATACAGCGCGCAGCCGTTTGCTGGATTCTTCCAGCACGGCTTCTTCGTTATAGCAGGGCACAACAATTGTCAGAATAGGCGTGTCCATTATATTTTTTCCTCCTGAATGTCTCGTTAGAAAATCAGTGTGTAAATATTTATAAAGAATTGCTTCCCGTTGTTTTTCAAATTTTATGGTAAACTTGCTTTGTTGCACAGTAACAAATTCACAATGAAAATATGATGAGATTTTTCTCATTAAATTCTCACGTCACATTTCTTACCGCTTATTAGGAGATTCTATATAATAGAAGCTGGATTCATGTGGATCAATCAGACGCTGGCATGCATTCTGACAGTAAAAGAGAAGGGTTATTCATCATGGGAAAAACAAATATTCTGCTTGTCGAAGACGAAAAAAGTGTAGCTTCATTTGTTGCGACGGAACTCAGCTTTGAAAATTATCAAGTTGAGGAAGCTTATGACGGGGAACAGGCGCTGGATTTATTTTTTCAGGATGATTCCAAATGGGATCTGATCTTGCTGGACTGGATGCTGCCTAAGCTGAACGGACTTGAAATTTGCCGTCGTATTCGCAAGAAAAGTTTGGTACCGATCATTATCATGACTGCTCGCGATTATATTGGTGATAAAGTGGCCGGCCTTGACGGCGGGGCGGATGACTATATTACCAAACCATTTGAAATTGAAGAGCTTCTGGCCCGGGTCCGCGTGGCTATTCGCCGCAGAGAAAGTTATTCGGCAGCACCGGCAAGTCATGTCTATACGGCAGGGGATCTGGTTCTGGATACTGAAAAGCGGACGGCTTCGCGGCATAATGAAACATTTGACTTGACGCAGCGCGAATTTGATCTGCTTGCCACACTGATGAGAAATGAGGGTAAGGTGTTGACGCGGGACGAACTGCTGTCAAAAGTCTGGGGCTTTGATTATATGGGACAGACCAATATTGTTGACGTTTATATCCGCTATCTTCGGAAAAAAGTCGACAACTCGGAAACTGAAAAATTGATCCATACTGTACGAGGCGTCGGTTATGCACTAAGGGTTGAAAAATGAGGGCATGGCTGGCAGCTTTCAGGTTGAAAAGGAAGACGATGCTTTTTCAGATGAACTTTTGGTATATTCTGACTCTCTTCTTAACGGTGCTGTTTATTGGCGTTGCCGTGCTGTCCATTATCAGTTACCAGTTGTATAAGGGGACAGAGCAGGAAGTCCAGTACGTGGAAAATCAGCTGGTGCAGGAGTCGATGGAGAAAAACCCGGACTGGACTGATACCATTGCAAACATCCTTTACGATCAACATCCGGATTTGTATGTACGGATTGAAACGCCGGATGCGAAAACGATTTATTCTAAGGGCAGTGAAAGCATCACGGATCAGAACAGTTACATGATCAAGCTATCGTTGTTCTCCTCCATTTCTTTTAAAAAGAAATTCATTCCGATTTACCATCATCGCGCATCATATAATGGCTATACCTTCGATCTATATGTCCGGATGGACGGCATCCATAACTATATTGTTATCATGATCAGGGTGCTGGCGCTTTGCGTCATTCTGGGCATTGTGATCGGTTCACTGGCAATCTATCAGCTGTCCCGAAGACTGAACCGGCCGCTTATGGATGTCACGGAGATGATTCATCAGGTGACTGAGACCAGAGATTTGAAGCAGCGCGTGCTTGTTGCGGATCAGCCTAGAGAAGTGCATGATCTGGCACTGTCTTTCAACCAGTTAATGAATCAGCTGGATCGTCAGATCGAACGCGAACGGCGTTTCGTCTCGGATGCGTCACATGAATTGAGGACTCCGCTCTCCGCGATCCGGGGCCATGTCGAGCTGATTCAGCGCCACGGGTTCGGCCATCCGGAAGTCATCGATCGGTCGATTCATTTTGTCGATCAGGAATCTAAACGCATGCAGCGCCTGATTGAACAGCTGCTGATGATTGCCCGCCTTGACCGAAGATCAAAGCTCCTTGAGACCGTGAATCTGTCGATGATCGCAAAAAATGTGATTGCCGATTACACGTCGAGTGTAGCTCAGCACTTTACGGCTGATATTGCCGATGGAACCTATGCGCTGGCAAATGAAGACTATGTTCACCAAGTCCTCGTTTCACTGCTCGGAAACGCGAAGAAATACACGCCGGACGATGGCTGGATCAAAATTAATGTCAACGGAGATCACCAGTTTTCTTATATCCGCGTTCAAAATTCGGGGCCGCGCATACCTGATGAGGAAAAAAAGAAGATTTTCACCCGTTTTTACCGGCTGGATCAATCCAGATCGAGTGAAGCCGGTGGATCCGGGCTGGGTCTGGCAATTGTTAAGGAATTAGTGGAACTTGATGAGGGCAAGATCTGGGTTGAAGATCTTAAACCGGTTGGCAGCGAGTTCATCGTCCGGCTGAAAGCCAGAACAGCAATCGATCTGAATGCATGACGGTTTACATAGAGAGGGAATCGAGCAATCGACCGGATTATGAACTTTTCGTTTTGAAAGAACGGAGAGTTCTTTTTTTACTTCGCTGAAAAGGAGATGTTTGGTCGTCCGTCGAATTAATTAAATTAAATAGTTTCTTTTTTCCTCTCATTACATTCTGTGCTCTATCCTCATTTAAAAAAGAGGTGACCCCGTGTTCATCAAACATTCAAAACACCGCTGCATGTTTTATAGCTTCAGGCTCTGTGCAGGAGGTTCTCCGGAGACATTTTGCAAAAAGATAAACTTGGAAAACAGTTGAAAAGATATCTGGTCAGCTGCAAAGGAGAAGCCGCCGTTGCCTATCAGCTCGGTTTTCTTCCGGAAAAAGAATTCCTGATTCTCCACAATTTAAGGCTTCGAAACAGTTTGCATCATTTCCAAATGGATTGCCTTCTTCTGAACACTTACTTTTTTCTTATCGTGGAAGTCAAAAACATTGCCGGAACCCTTCACTTCGATTGAAAAATTCACCAGTTTTTCTGCAAAATGGATCATGAAAACAGACACTTCACGGATCCATTTGTACAGACGGATGGATCGTTTTCGGGATCAGCTGCAGCACTGGCTTGCTGTCAATAAAACAGAGCCAGCGTCGATTGAAAAGCTTGTTGTTATGGCTTCACCTCATGCCGTGCTGCAGACGCAGCAGGCAGATGATGACTTCTTCAAATCCGTTACTTTCCCCGATCGGCTTTCGCCGCGTATTCCTGAAATCGGCCGTTGGCATCCTGAACATTTTCTTTCGAGGAAAAAACTCAGAACAATCACCCGTAACATATGCAACGCAGACGAACCGCTCGGATTAAATGTGTTTCAAACTTATCACGTTCATCCGAATCAGATCATCTGCGGTGTTCAGTGCCCATCATGCAGCAAGTTCGGTATGCACCGGCTGAAAGCAAGGTGGCATCGTCACGCCTGCGGACACCTGTCAAAGGGCGCTCACGTGCAGGCATTTAAAGACTATCACCCGCTTTTCAGGCCACTGATCACTAATAGAGGATGCCGGGAGTTTTTGCTGCTGGAATCGAGAAATGTAGTTTGCAGAATTTTGAAGTCGCCGGGCATGCACTCTTTTGGTCAGGGAAAAGGAACTTTTTATCGTCTTGTATTTGACGAATGAAAGGAATGGCGCATATTTTCTGAGAATGACGCATAAATCAAAAGACTCTATAAAAATTTAACACGATTATTGTCCGTATTTTACAAGTGCTTCAAATTCGGGTTCTACAATTGAAAATGCCTGTTTCTATGCATGAAACAGGCGGATCACGGATATTTTATAAAATAATGAGAGATATTGGAGGAGTGGCGGCATGAGAATCGCTGTTATCGGTACGGGATATGTTGGTCTGGTGACTGGTGTGGCGCTTTCGGAAATTGGTCATGCGGTGACATGCATTGATATTGATCCGAAAAAAGTGGAAAGGCTGAATCAGGGTGAACCGACGATTTATGAACCGGGACTGCAGGAACTGATACAGAAAAATATGGCGAATCACCGCCTGGCATTCACTTCAAAACATAAAATCGGCCTTGAGGATGCTCAGGTCGTCTACATAGCTGTCGGCACACCGCAGCGCCCGGACGGATCAGCAAATCTTGATTATGTTGAGCAGGCGGCTTGTGATATTGCTAAGAATATCAGTCGTCCGGTGATTGTTGTAATTAAAAGCACGGTTCCGGTTGGCACAAATTTTCATATAAAGAGACTAATCAATGGCGCGACGAAAGACGGAATCCAGATCGATATTGCTTCTAATCCGGAATTCTTGCGTGAAGGATCGGCAGTTGAAGATACATTCAACGGTAATCGAATTGTTATCGGTACCGAAAACCCGGCGGCTGCGGATATTCTGGAGGAAATCAACCGTCCGTTTGGCATTCCGATCCTGAAAACCGATTTGGCCAGCAGTGAGATGATCAAATATGCGTCAAATGCGTTTCTGGCGACAAAAATCAGTTTTATTAATGAAATTGCCAACATCTGCGAAGAACTGGGGGCCAATGTTAATGAAGTTGCCAGGGGCATGGGTCTGGATCACCGGATCGGGTCAAAGTTTCTTAAAGCGGGGATTGGTTATGGAGGATCCTGCTTCCCAAAGGACACCAACGCGCTGGTGCAATTGGCCGGTAACCACGACCATGAATTTAACTTGCTAAAATCGGTGATTGAAGTGAATAATCATCAGCAGGTTCTACTGATCGATAAAATATTGTCACGTTTTGGTACACTTAAAGGGAAGAAAGTTGCGGTTCTTGGACTGGCCTTCAAACCAAATACCGACGACCTGAGAGAGTCTCCGGCACTTGTCCTGATTCCAAAGCTTGCCGAACTGGGCGCTGAAATCACCGCTTATGATCCGATTGCCGTGACTAATGCCGAGAAGAGACTGGACGAGAGAGTTACCTACACGGAGAATGTGACCGAAGCGCTGCGCGGGGCGGACTGTGCCGTGATCGTTACCGACTGGGAGGACATAAGGAGGTTGGATCTTTCCATTTACAGCAGACTGATGAAGCGCCCGATTGTCTTTGATGGCCGCAATTGCTATAACCTGAGCAAGGTAAAAAAATCTGCCCTTGAGTACTACTCAATAGGTCGCCCGAGCCAGATACCTGAACTGATCCAGTAGATGGAGCAAACGTTTATCTGTCCTCTGTTTGACCGCCGTTAAAGAATGAATCAAAATAACCGACAACACTGATTATGATCAGAATCGGAGTCAGGCTTACAAGATAGCGTGAACGGGTTTCCCAAATAATCAGAAACAGAAAAAAACCGATCACCGACGCCATTGAAAAAGTTAAAAATGGGCTGACAGACTTTCGTTTTAAATAGGGTATGCCGGCCAGAAACACACCCGTAAGCAGTACCAGAAGTTGAATGCGTGCATAGCCCTGGACGAACCAGTCCACTGGATGGTGCATCAGAAATTTGAAGTTCTGGGGGAAAACAGGCTTTCGCTTCAGTACGTTCAGAGTATAAAATGTTCCATCGGTCCATGTTTCTGCATTTTTTTCAATCAGAAAACGGATATTTCCCTGCCAGCCTTTTTTGGAAATGCGTTCTCTCAATTCATTAAGTTGAATACGGGTAACTTCTTTGTGCGGATATTTTTGTAATTGCCGCTTCGTGCGAAGGACATCACTCTCCAGATATTTTCCATAATGCGGCTGATTTTGTCCCATTAAAAGCCAATGTGTCACTGGAAATTTGAGCTGTTCGGTCTGCTGGCGGTCGGCCACGCCGCTTTCATAAATACAGAAATTAAAAATGAACTGAATGATGAATAGGGTGATCAGAGGAAGAAATACATAGACTTTTTTCCATCTTCTGAAAGAAATAAGCATGGTCAGGCTGAAGGCAATGACGAAGACAATCATAGAGCCCTTTAGAAGCACGCCCAGTGCCAGGATGAAAGAGGCGGCTATGATAAACTTAAATCCGCTTCTAAAAGCCCCTGATCGTTCCATAAGCAGGCTGACCGGAATGAGCAGAAAAACAAGTGACAGAGTATCCGTATAGACAATCGGTGCGTAGAAGATAAAGGGGAAAAAGAGTACGCTGGCCATCAGGCTTAAAATGCCTGCCGGTTTTCCTGCCAGTTTCGCGGTTATCCGATAGATCAGGTACTGGCTGAACGTGATATTGGCGATATTGAAGACCAGGTCGCTGATTATTGGAGAGACAGGCAGTCTATCGATTAATGCCAGAAGGATGACGACCAGTAAATTGTTCGGGTAGTACTCGAAATAGTGATTAATTTTTCCACCTTCGGCAAGCAGTCTCGCACTTTTGACCACGACCCCGAAATCCCATGAAGGGTGCACGCATAAAAAAACAACGGCTAAAAATTGCAGACAGACGCTGAAAATCAGAAGGACGGCTGCGGATCGGTTCATGGGGACCCTTTGGATCAGTCTGACGATTTGCCGGCGATAATAATAAAGCGATGCGATCA
Source organism: Sporolactobacillus pectinivorans (assembly GCF_002802965.1). Taxonomy (NCBI): domain Bacteria; kingdom Bacillati; phylum Bacillota; class Bacilli; order Caryophanales; family Sporolactobacillaceae; genus Sporolactobacillus; species Sporolactobacillus pectinivorans. The sequence goes on from NZ_NXGA01000001.1 coordinate 1,075,512, forward strand.
TCAGGCATGAAAGCAGCAGCGTGGCAGCTTTAAACAGAAATGGCGCTGAAAGCCCAATGGACTGGTAACCTCGTGTAAAAAGAATATTCAGGCTGATAATGAATGCAAGAATGATTAAAAACAAATAAACAATAGTTCGATTAAGAAGGTTTGACATGATATGCTCCTTAAAAGGAAGATGTGAAAAACTGCCGGTAGGAAACCGGATAAACTGAATCTTAGTTGTAAAAAAACGGATTGTCTATTGTATGAGGATATTCTTTATTAAATTTTTACAATATGTGATCAATGTATACATAGGAATCCAGAAAGGCCATAGGCTTGCATCGCTTTGCGCGCATCCGGCGGCTCTATGTCTGGATGCATCCATAAAAAGGAAGTATGAGATGAAAATTCTTTTTTTTGTCGGTGAGTTTCCTAAACTCTCGCAAACCTTTATACTCAACCAGATTACAGGTTTGATTGATGCCGGCCATGATATAAAAATTATTGCTAAAAGAAGTGCTCCCGGCCAGCGGGTCCATGCGGATGCAGTAAGCTATCGCCTTGCGGAAAAGACGGTTTACTACGATAAAAATGGAAAGAACGGCAAACTGCAAAAGGTTTTCAGCTTGATTAAAAACTTTTCTTGTCTTTCAGGCGCGCTTCTTTTTGGTAAGAATGTTACGGGACGCGTATCGCTGAAAGAACTGATCAGGTATCCTAATTTGGTGTTTCTGATCCGTACGCTGAGCAAAACAGACCTGTCTGACCGCGAAGTTATTCTTGCCCATTTTGGACCGAATGGCATCCTGGCGCGCAAATGTATTGAAATGGGGCTCCTGAAGGGCCGGCTGTTCACCGCTTTTCACGGTTATGACATGCTCCGTTATATTAATGAAAAAGGCAAAGATGCTTATCGCGATTTGTTTCATTCGCCGGCTGTGTTGCTGCCAATCAGCAACTTCTGGGAAAAACGGTGTATTGAACTGGGAGCGGATCCCAAACGGATTACGGTTCACCACATGGGGATTGATCTGAAAAAGTTTAGTGGCTACCCGGCGCGTCCTGAGCGGCTGCTCCGAATTGTATCGGCCGCCCGGTTCGTCGAAAAAAAAGGTTTGGAATACGGGATTGCTGCTGTTGCCCGGCTCGTTGAAAAAGGCTATAACGTTCATTATGAAATTGCAGGCGACGGTCCGCTGAAGGACAAGTTGAACGGTCTTATTTCGTTGCGTCCTCTTGCAGATCATGTCCATTTGGCCGGCTGGAAAACTCAGGACGAGTGGATAGAAATCATGAAAGACGCCCAAATTGTTTTAGCGCCGAGTGTGACAGCGGATGATGGAGATATGGAAGGCATTCCGGTTCAGCTGATGGAGGCGATGGCCATGGAGAAAATCGTCGTTTCCACGGTTCACAGTGGTATTCCTGAGTTGATACATGATCGAGAAAATGGTTATTTGGTCATGGAAAAAGATGCTGAAGGGCTGGCGGACACGATTGAACGCATCATGAAAAACACGGATAAATGGCCAGAACTTGTTAGAAATGCTCGCAGGACCGTGGAGAGTCAATGTAACATTGTCCGTCAGAATGAGAAACTGATACAGATCTTTGAAGGGGAAAAGCCGTTATGAATGGTTTTATTAAGAGATTACTTGGCTTTTCAATCGGTCCGGTTGGAGGCGCGGTCATAGCATTTGTCACAATTCCGCTTACCACACACTTCGTCTCTCCCGATGAATATGGAAAGGCTGGCATGTTTACTGTATTTCAGACTTTGATGGTCACACTTCTATATCTGGGCGTCGATCAGGCCTATACTCGCGAATATAACGACGCCAAAGACCGACAGGCTCTCTTTAAAAATGCGCTGCTTCTGCCGCTTGCACTGTCGGTCATTCTGCTGTTTTCCATCTCCCTGAGTTCAGGCTGGATATCCTATCTTCTTTTCGGAAAGAACAGTTATCATTTTGCAGCTATCCTGCTCGGCGTGATGCTGGTTTTTATGATCATGGAACGATTTATCCTGCTCTCCATACGGATGGACGAGAGAGCGTTTGAGTATTCGGTATTCAATATCCTGATCAAACTGGTGATTCTGCTTGCCACGCTTTTATTTGTTCTGCTGATCCGCAGGGATTTTCTCGCTGTCGTCTATTCAGCGGCGATCGGCCAGATTGCGGGAGACGCCTACCTGATTTTCAGATATCGGAGGCTGCTGGTTTATAAGAATTTTCATCTTGACAGCATACTAATCCGGCAGCTTCTGGAATTTGGAATCCCGCTCGTCATTGCTGCATCAGTTGCTTCTGTTTTAAATTCCGCCGGACGTCTTGCTTTAAGGACTTGGAGCACTTTTTACGAGATAGGTATTTTCACGGCGACAGTAAAAATTTCAGCGGCACTTTCCGTTGTTCAGACGAGTTTTACAAACTTCTGGGTTCCGACCGCTTATCGCTGGTATAGTGAGCACAAAGATATTTTTTATTACAAAGTGGTCAGCGACAGTGTTTTGTTATTCATGTCCACCTTGTTTTTCCTGATCCTGATTTTTAAGAACTTAATTGTTTGGCTGCTGTCGCCCGGATACAGTGACGCCATTTATATTCTTGGCTTTCTTTGTCTCCAGCCGGTGATGTACACGATCAGTGAAACAACCACTCTTGGCATTGTCTTCTCTAAAAAGAGCTACCTGAACATCTGGGTCAGCCTGATTTCGCTTCTGCCATGCCTGGTCCTGAATGCGGTGCTCATTCCCCGTTACGGCGCGGCCGGTGCGGCTTGCGCGACGGGAGTGTCCTATGTTTTTTTCTTCTGGGGCAGAAGCCACTTTTCCAATAAAAATTGGACAGGTTTTCCTCTCGGTATTCACTTTGCGGTGATCCTGATCATGTTTGCGGGTGCGCTCGTGAATGCTTTTCCTCTTAAGTATATTCTTCTCTTGAATTTGGGCATGATGATACTGGTGCTTGTCAGTCAGGCGGGTACAATACGCAGGATCAAGATTGTTGCATTTGCCAGAAAGAATACCCGAAAATTCTCAAAGAACTGATGGTCACTTTAAGAAAGTATAAAGATTTAAAGGATTATTAAACAGCCGAATAGACATCGGATCTTCGACTAAGAACGTGCACGGTTCTGTGCACAACGTCGAAGTCACCGCATCCTACGGAAGTACGTCCTGTGGCTTTGCCAATCGGCAAGTTTTCTTTAAAAGTATACGATGATTCATTTCCGGAGACTTTGCAGCTGTCTGCTCCTTTTTTCGGCTTTCCGTGTCATACAATATCCAGTCTCTGTGCCCTCATCAGGCGTTTTACAAAACCTTTAACGAAATACCATGATCCCTATACAACCGCTCTCTATAATAAAAAAATGTATTAAAGAAGAATTGAGCGGTAAAGAGGTGTCCTTTCGTGAATGCAGAAAAACAGATAAAGATGGGCGGCGGCTATGCGATCATGGCAGTGCCAAAAGCGGCACTGCCGGCGGGGGCCGAGCCTTATCTGCACCTAAAAAGATTAGCCGACGTTTTTTTGGCGGCTACAGGATTAGTGTTTGCTATACCGATTATTCTGGTATTTTCCATTTTAATCGTGATTGAAACACCAGGCCCGATTTTTTATGCTCAAGAGAGACTGGGGAAAAATGGAAAGAAATTTCTGCTGATTAAGCTCAGATCGATGCGCAAGGATGCCGAGAAAGCCGGAGCAAAGTGGGCAGCGGCACATGACCCGCGTGTTACAGGGATCGGGCGGATCATCCGAAAGACACGGATTGATGAGCTGCCGCAGCTGTTTTCCGTTCTTAAAGGTGATATGTCATTGGTTGGCCCTCGTCCTGAACGCCCGATGTTTACGGAAAAATTTGAACGGGAGATTCCGGGATTCAAGAGTCGGCTGATGGTGAAACCCGGGCTGACCGGGCTGGCGCAGGTCAGCGGTGGCTATGATCTCTCCCCGCGACAAAAACTAATGTATGATCTGGAATATATCCGCAATTTATCGCCAAAACTGGAACTTGAAATTCTGCTGAAAACAGTGAGAGTAGTTCTGACCGGAGAGGGCGCACGTTAAGAAAAAATTTCACGAATGGTCACAATTAGAATAGGACAAACTTCATTGAATAAAATAAAACAATGAAACGTCTCATACCGACAGAAGTTATCTATGTGAAAATCAGAGGGCCGGTTATTTGTTTCGAAAAAAATGAGAATCGGGTGAATGCTGATGGATAAAGTGATTGTTACAGGTGGAGCAGGATTTATCGGATCACATGTTGTTGAAGAATTGATCCGGCAGGGCTACGAAGTCTTGGTGATCGACAACTTCTCTACAGGGCATCATGAAAATCTAGCAGGGCTCCCGGTCAAAGTGTATATCTGTGATGTAGCCGATTCCGCAGTAATTAATCTTGTTCAATCTCTCAAACCTGATTTTATCGTACATCTTGCAGCACAGGTCAGTGTCGCCCAGTCGGTAAAGGATCCGCTATTTGATGCCAGAACGAATGTGGTTGGCTCACTCAACATGATTAATGCCGCAAAATATGTTGGGGCGAAGAAAGTAGTTTTTGCATCGTCCGCTGCCGTATATGGCAATCCCAGGTCACTCCCGGTGCTGGCTACCCACCCGGCGGATCCTGAATCGCCATATGGACTGACAAAGCTGACGGTAGAGAATTATTTGCGCTTGTATCACAAACTGTATCATCTTCCATTCAGTATTCTGCGTTTCAGTAATGTTTACGGGCCAAGGCAGGATGCCGCGGGAGAGGGCGGAGTTATTTCTATTTTTTCCGATCGGATCCGCAAAGGGACACCGCCGATGATTTATGGTGATGGAAAACAAACGAGGGATTTTATCTTCGTAAAAGATGTGGCATCCGCTGTTGTCCGTTCCTTAAGCGTTGAAAAGAATATCTGCGCCAATGTTTCTTCCGGTTCTTCGGTGTCAATTAATCGGTTGTTTGAATTGATGAAAATAGTTGCTCATTCCGATATAGAAGTATTTTATGGGCCTGAACGCCAAGGGGATATACGCGACAGCACGCTGTCCAATGAAATGACGAAAATGCTGCTGGATTGGGCACCAGTTTATAATCTTACGAGCGGTTTACAGGAAACGCTAAGCATTGCCGGTGCAAGGAATGCTGTATTTCATTCAAACATTTAAACATAGAGAAAACAGGAGATCGCATGATAAATCTTAAAAATCTGCCGACCGGGGAAATTACGGGAATATTCGCAGTTCTGCTTGCGGGACTGGTTGGTATTTGCCTGTCAGGTTCTGCACCGATACAGCTTTTTTTCTTATTTTGCTGGATATGGGCACTGATTGCTGCATGTCTGTTAATAAAAGTGTTGCATCTGGGTGGGCAGGTGTTGGCCGGTGCGATGTACTTATTTATTGCCACCACATTCTTAAATCAGTCTCCGCTGAGCTTGTCAGTCGGTGTTTTCTCTCTATTTATTTACAGGCTGATGCTGATCGTTTCTCTGGTCATTCTTCTTGTTCAGGCGACTGGCAGAAAGGGGCTCTATGATATCTGGAAACAGATCAATGTCAAAGGCGTGCTGCTCTTCCTGATTTTTTGGATGGTCTACGGCGGTGTTTCGCTTTTGTGGGTGCAGTCGGTCACAGATGGCATTAAGTATCTCTTTCTGCTTGGAATCGGTATCCTGTTTATCTTCCTTGCTGTCTTCTCATTTACAAAGGTCAGGCAACTGACCGTGTTCTATGGCATTTGGCTTGTGATGACTGCAATACTTATTGTAATAGGTCTGGTCAATCATTTTGCAAAGATACAACTGCCTACTTCGACTTTATATGGCGGACCGGCGTACAAACTTGGTTTTCCAACTGCAGTTTTTACAAATCAGAATGACTTTGCCACACTTTTGAGTATTTCATTCTTTTTTTATCTTTCCTGTGCAAAAAATGTATGGGGCTCAGGATATAAAGTAGTGGCTTGGATGATGGCGGCACTTTGTCTGTATCTGATTTTTTTAACACAGTCACGGGCTGGTTTACTTGGTATAGCGGCAGGACTGGCATTTTTTGTCTTTTTAATTTTTCCGGACCGGGCAAAAAAGTTCAGTCTCGTTGCCGCAGCTTTGGCCGTGCTTGGCGGAGCGATCCTGTTTTCAGGATCAATAGCTGCAAAGCTGAGCGGTTTTTTTTCAGAGGAAACCGGTTTTTCAGTTAACGATGTAACATCTTCCAATGTTGTCCGGACGCATCTGCTGCAAAGTGCAGTGCATTATATTGCCAATAGCTACGGTTTTGGTGTTGGAGCAGGAAATCTTTCTTATTATCTGGAATTCAAACCGGTTTTCAACACCGACCGCATTTACGAAGTGCATAATTGGCTGATGGAAATTACAGGGAATTTTGGCCTGCTGATTGGTGCAGGCTATCTGGCGATGTATGCCGCTTTGTTTTTCAGTCTGTATCGCCTGCATCGCAAATTAATAGAAAAAGAGCGGCGGATGCTCGTAGAAGCAGCTTTATCCGGGCAACTTGCCTTTTTGATTTCAAGCATCAGCCCAAGCTCGGTCAGCAATCTGTATTTTCACTGGGTTTTCCTTGGATTTGTGATTACACTGGTTTCCGTGCTGCAAGAAGAATGGCGCATGAATGAAACAAACATCGGAGGAGCAAAAAGATGAACGTCATACGGCGAATATGGGCACGGCTGAAAAAGTACATTTGGATCGTTCTTGCGGTTCCCGTTATTTTAGGAGGGATCGGCTGGTTTATCCCTGCAGCGCACGATTCGTCAAGTTATCAGGCAAGTGCGACCCTTTCATTAGGAATGTACTGGAATAATGACTATAATACACCGGAGCCCGTTATTCAGCTTCTCACCAACGGACCTTTTTATCAGAACAATTTACCGGAATTATGGAATAACCAGAAGCAGAGTCTGCTTTCACACTTGAATGTCACTTCGTTAAAAGGAAACCTGATTCAGCTGACCTATTCAGGAGCTTCAAAGGTCAATGCAGCCGCGACCGTCAATCGCATTGCTCAGGCTTTCCTGAAAAGTGATCAGGAACGGTATCAAACAAGACGGGCGCTGACAGATCAAACCATTCAGGCGGTCAATCAGTCGAAAACGAACGGAAACACGGATATAGACCGGGAACGTTTTCTTTATCAGCTTGGATCGGATAAATTAAAGATGAAACCGGCGACACTTCTGGAGCAGGCAACTGCCGGAACCGGTCAAGGAAGCAATACTTTTTCACCGAAAAAGCGCGCAGTACTTGGTATCATGCTCGGCCTGACACTTGTTTTCCTCTGGGCAGTTTTTCCGGAGTTTGTCAGAGAAAAAGAGGAGGGTATGTAATGCCGCACATTGATCCGGAAGTTTCGGTGATTACGCCTTCTTATAATGTGGAAAAAACAATTGAGGCAACGATCCGTTCAGTGCTGGGACAGACTTTCCGGGATTGGGAGATGATTATTGCCGATGACTGTTCAACCGACCGGACCCGGATGAAACTGGCGGCCGCCGAATTTGCCGATGAACGGATCCATACGGTATTTTTGGGCAAAAACAGTGGCGCTGCCGCAGCACGCAACATGGCACTGGATCTTGCAAGAGGTCGTTACATTGCTTTTCTTGACAGCGATGACTGCTGGAAACCTGAGAAGCTTGAAAAGCAGCTGGATTTTATGAAGAAAAATGGCTATGCGTTCTCTTTTACGGGTTACGAATATATTAATTCCGACGGTGTGCCGCTCCACAAAGTAGTTAAAGCGCCTGCCCGAGTCGTTTATCAGGATATGCTGAAAAATACGATTGTCGGCTGTCTGACGGTAATGATCGACAGGAAACAGGCAGGACGTTTCTCAATGCCCAATTTACGTTCCCGCCAGGATCTGGCTACATGGCTGGGTTTGCTGAAAAAAGGTATTGTCGCTTATGGCCTGAATGAAACGCTGTCCGAGTATCGGATCAGCGGAAAAACATCACTTTCAGGAAACAAATGGAAGGCTGCACGCAAAACCTGGTTTGTTTATCGTCAGGTTGAAAAGTTGCCTATGCTGCTGTCCTTTTGGTATTTCTGCCACTATGCGGCACACGCATTGATTAAACGGTTCTGATTGTGGAGGTGATTCTGTGAAACAAATACATGTAATCATCGCGACCGGCATGTGGGAACAGGACGGCCTCAGATATCGCCGCCACCGGCTGGCTGAATTTCTGCAGCGTCAGCCGGAAACACAGGAAGTCATTTGGATCTGTCCGACACCTGACCGTCAGTTTTCCGGTTTTACGATGTTGAAAAACGGCATCCGTGAGTTTGCGGTTCAGGATCTTTTGCCAAACCGGATTTTCCGCTTCGGCCGATTTGTCGATTTGTTTTACCAGCCCAAGTTGAAATTGTTGCTCTCAAAGCTTTTTCAGCTGAACGGACATTTTAAATTTTATCTGTGGTATACTTGCCCCGAATTTCCGCTGCTCTCTGATCTTTTTCCTTGGGATAAAGTGGTCTATGACTGCAGTGATCTGTGGTCTGCGCCAATCAGTGGGGAGCTGTCGCCGGTCTATTTGATTCGTCAATGGCTGATCTCTGGAGCAGAACAGCGAATTATTGGCCGGTCCGACTTGATTTTCTGTACTTCGGATTATCTGCACGAACAGATGCTGAAAAAAGTGCAGATCGACAAATGTTCCCGGATTTTCACAGCAGAAAATGGTGTTGAATATGACCTGTTTTCCAGAGAGCTTCCAGCTGTGAAAACCTTGCCGGAAAATTTCGCTGGAACAGTACTGGGTTATATCGGCGGCATTAAGCCTAAGCTTGATTTCGAACTGATCAGACAGGCTGCGGTGAAAAAGCGCGATTGGCTGTTCCTGTTCGTAGGTCCTGACGGAACAGGCGATGATCCCGCGTTTCGCCGGTTGCTTGATGAAAAAAATGTGCTCTGGCTTGGGAGTGTGCCGCCAGCAGATGTTCCGGAATATATGAAACTGGTGGATGTCGGTATCATGCCGTATAAACCGTCTCCATATAATCAGGCTGTTTTCCCGCTCAAACTTTTTGAGTTTCTCGCAGCAGGGAAACCGGCAGTCGGCGTTCATCTGCCATCGACACAAAAATATAGCGAAGAAGGTGTATACGCTTCACTTAATACAGATGATCCTGATTCTTTTGTGCGGGCCTGCGAGCAGATGGAATCGTTGAAAAATCATGAGGATTTAGTGGCGAAGCGCAGAGGAAGCGCCCAGGCAAAAGACTGGAATGAAATCTTCAGGAAAATGCTGGAACAGGTTTTGGATTATTTGGACAGTGAAGCGATGGGTAGTGCAGGCAGTGTGCGCCAGGCAGGCTTGCGCAATTTTTAAACTTGACTTAGCCTTTGTTCTGTATATAATTAAGATTGAATTTTTATAGTAAAATTAAGAAAAACAGAGGATTTCGGAGAATCACGAAAGTTTTTCTCTACTCACAGGAATTCATTCATTCATTTCAAGATATTCCCCTATATATTATCAAATCGTCTCTTCAGATTCCGATCAAAAAGGAAAGGCTGTGAGGATAGGGTTGGAGGATAAGCTGAAACTGTACGGCTTTAACAACCTCACAAAGGCACTAAGCTTCAACATTTATGATGTTTGCTATGCAAAGAGTGAGCGTGAGCAGCGTGACTATATATCTTACATCGATGAGCAGTACAATTCAGAAAGGCTGACACATATCCTCTGCCGGGTAACGGAGATGATTGGTGCTCACGTCCTGAATATTAGCAAGCAGGACTATGATCCCCAGGGCGCAAGCGTCACGATACTGATCGCCGAACAGGAATTCCCGAAGGATCAGATCGACCGTTCCTGCAATCTCGGACAGCTTGATCAATTCACCGGCCGCGATACAGTGCTTGGTCATCTCGACAAAAGCCATGTTACGGTGCATACGTACCCCGAATTTCATCCGGGCAATGCAATTGCCACATTCCGGGTAGACATTGACGTGGCTACTTGCGGCGAAATTACGCCGCTTAATACACTGAACTATTTGATCGGCCGGTTTGACTCTGACATTATTACGGCGGATTATCGTGTGCGCGGTTTTACTAGAGATGTCAACGGGAAGAAACTGTTCATGGATCATTCCATGACCTCGATTCAGGACTATATTGACGAAACAACACTCGATAAATACGATGCAGTCGATATAAATGTTTATCAGGCGAACCTTTTTCACACAAAAATGTTGATTAAGGAGCCGGAACTGCAAAACTATCTGTTCAACCGGGACGTGCTGGAGATTCCACCGAAAGAACGGTTGAAAATCAGCAGCAGTCTGCGCCGGGAGATGATCGAAATTTTCAGTGGTGCCAATATTTTCGATTAAAAAAATTTACGCCATCCGGCAGCGCTGCTGCTTGGGCGATTGATTCATGGAGAATGAGGAAAAAAGATGAACCATCTTTCACAAGATAAAGCGCCTGTTCTTGAGGCGCTGCAACGCTATAAATCGATGCGGGTTGTACCGTTTGATGTTCCCGGGCATAAACGGGGGAAGGGCAACCGCGAACTGACCGAATTTCTGGGGGCTCAGTGCCTTACTGTGGATGTCAATTCGATGAAACCGCTGGATAATCTATGCCACCCGGTATCGGTGATCAAGGACGCCGAAGCACTGGCGGCCGAAGCCTTTGGGGCGGAGCACGCTTTTTTTATGGTTAACGGGACTACATCAGCCGTCCAGAGCATGGTGATGAGTGTCTGCAAGCGCGGGGAGAAAATTATTATGCCGCGCAATGTGCACCGCAGCGCCATCAATGCACTGATTCTAAGCGGTGCGGTCCCCGTCTATGTCAATCCGGGTGTGGACAAGGAACTGGGCATTTCACTGGGCATGTCGCTGACGGATGTGGAGCGCGCAATCATTGAAAATCCCGAGGCGAAGGCAGTCCTGATCAATAACCCGACTTATTATGGCGTGTGCTCTAATTTGAAGGCCATTACGGATCTTGCTCACCGTTACAATATGCGCGTGCTTGTTGACGAGGCACATGGCACACATTTCTACTTTGGTAAAAACCTTCCAATGTCTGCCATGGCCGCCGGCGCCGATATGGCGGCAGTCAGCATGCATAAATCCGGAGGGTCGCTGACTCAGAGTTCGCTTTTGCTGGTCAATAACGGACTCAGTGAAGGTTATGTCCGTCAGATTATCAACCTGGCTCAGACAACCAGTGGTTCGTATCTGCTGATCTCTTCATTGGATATCTCGCGGCGCAATCTGGTGCTGCGCGGAGAGCAAGTTTTTCAGAAAGTCAGTGAAATGGCGGAATATGCACGGACGGAAATCAACAGAATCGGCGGATACTATGCTTTTTCATCCGAGCGGGTGAATGGTGATACGATATTCGATTTTGACGTGACCAAGTTGTCGGTGCACACACTGGACATTGGTCTGGCGGGGATTGAAGTCTATGATTTGCTCCGTGACGAATACGATATCCAGATTGAATTCGGTGATATCGGAAATATTCTTGCCTATATCTCAATCGGAGACCGGATTTTGGACCTGGAGCGGCTCGTCTCCTCCCTGTCTGAGATCAAAAGGCGTTATTCAAAAGACAAAGCAGGGATGCTGAGTCAGGAATACATCCGCCCGCAGGTCGAGCTTGCGCCTCAAGATGCTTTCTATGCCGATAGCGAGTCACTGCCGCTCAATGAAAGCGCTGGCCGTATTTGCAGCGAGTTTGTCATGTGTTATCCGCCCGGAATCCCGATTCTTGCCCCCGGTGAGAAAATTACGTCCGAAATTCTTGAATACATAAAATATGCTAAGGAAAAAGGCTGTTTCTTGACTGGTACACAGGACAGCCAAGTGAACCATATACAGGTGATTAAGGAGGGATAAGCTTGGAACTTTGGTTTACGGAAAAACACACGGAGCATGTCAAGTTTTCCATCCAGGTCGACAAGCAACTCTACTCCGGACAAAGTGAATTTCAGCGGATTGATATCTTCGATTCCCCCGAATTCGGAAGATTTCTGACACTGGACGGGTACATGATGCTTACGGAAAAAGACGAATTTATCTATCATGAAATGATCGTCCATGTACCGATGGCGGTGCATCCTTCAGCAAAAAAGGTGCTGGTGATCGGCGGCGGGGACGGGGGCGCCGTACGTGAACTGACCCGCTATCCCGGGATCGAGCAGATTGATCTTGTGGAGATTGACCGGCAGGTGGTCGAAGTGTGCAAAAAATATTTGCCTCAGACAGCCGGCCGGCTGAATGATCCGCGTGTTTCGATTCATTATGAGGACGGTCTTAAGTTTGTCCGCACAGAAGAAAATGTATATGATTTAATTATTGTTGATTCAACCGATCCGTTCGGGCCGGGTGAAGGGTTGTTCACAAAAGAGTTCTATGGCAATTGTTTTAAGGCGCTGAAGGAAGATGGCCTGATGGTTAACCAGCAGGAGAGCCCGTTCTATCCGGTTGATGCCGTGGCTATGCAGCGCGCCCACAAGCGGATCGTCGATTCTTTTCCAATCAGTCGTGTCTATCAGTCGCATATTCCGACTTATCCGTCCGGCCATTGGCTGTTCGGGTTCGCTTCAAAAAAGTACCATCCGACAGAGGATTTCGACTCGCATGCCTGGATGCAACTGTGCCTGAAAACGAGATACTATAATCCTAAAATCCACGTCGGCGCATTTGCATTGCCTAACTATGTTAAGGCACTACTTGAAGAAGTGGAACCGGGCTGACCAGTGTGGCTAAAATTCATGTTTGTTGATAAAAGTCCGAATTTCGCTGATAAATATTTGGAAACTGTTGATAAAAAAGTGAAACTTGCTGATAAGCATCGATGCAATTCAGGCCAAAACTGTCCGGATTAATGCCAAATGTAAATCGAAAGTGCTGCACACTTTTAACAACCAGAAACAAAAATTTTACCAATAAAACAACTCAGGGGGGCGTTAGATAATGGGTAAAGCGTTAATTATCGGAGCTGGCGGCGTTGCGAGTGTTGTTGTACATAAATGCTGCCAGAATCCGGATGTTTTTGAAGAAATCTGCATCGCAAGCCGGACGGTTTCAAAGTGTGAGTTGCTGAAGCAGAAACTGGACGGAGGCAGGACAAAAATCCAGACGGCGCAGGTCGATGCCAATAACGTTCCGGAGCTAATAGCACTGATCAAGCAATTCCAGCCCGATATTGTGATTAACGTGGCACTTCCTTATCAGGATCTGACCATTATGGATGCGTGCCTTGCCACTAAAGTGGATTATGTTGATACTGCAAATTACGAGCCAGAGGACACGGCGAAATTTGAATATAAATGGCAGTGGGCATACCGCGACCGATTCAAAGACGCCGGAATCACCGCCCTGCTTGGCAGTGGTTTTGATCCTGGCGTCACCGGTGTTTTCTCCGCTTATGCTCAGAAACACTACTTTGATAAAATCAGCCAGATCGACATTCTCGATGCTAATGCCGGTGATCACGGTTATCCGTTCGCAACGAACTTCAATCCGGAGATCAATATTCGCGAAGTTACGGCAAAAGGCAGTTACTACAATAATGGAAAATTTGTCGAAACCGATCCGATGTCGATCAAGCAAGTCTATAATTTTCCGCAGATCGGGCCGAAAGACATTTATCTCCTGCATCATGAAGAAATGGAGTCACTGGCACTCAATATCAAGGGCATCAAAAAAATCAGATTCTGGATGACTTTTTCTCAGAAATATCTCACGCATCTTGAAGTCCTGCAAAATGTCGGCATGACATCGATTGAACCAATTGACTTTGAAGGAAAGAAAATCGTTCCGTTGCAATTTCTTAAAGCAGTCCTGCCGGATCCGGCATCGCTTGGGCCGAGGACTAAAGGTAAAACAAACATCGGCTGCATCTTCCAGGGCGAAAAAGACGGAAACCCGGTTACCTATTATGTTTACAATGTCTGTGACCATCAGGAATGCTACAAGGAAGTCGGATCGCAGGCGGTATCTTACACAACCGGTGTGCCGGCGATGATTGGTGCTTCAATGGTGCTGACCGGAAAATGGAAAAAACCGGGCGTTTATAATATCGAAGAATTTGATCCGGATCCCTTTATGGAGGCACTGAATCAATTCGGTTTGCCTTGGCACGAAAGCTTTGCGCCTGAACTGGTTAAGTGAGGGGACGGCCGATGAACTTGGATTTTAATCAGGTGCCCTCTCCCGGTTACGTGGTCGATGAGCGCCTGCTGACAAAGAATCTCGAAATCCTGAAATCGATTCAGGACCGGACCGGCTGCAAAATTCTGCTCGCTCAAAAAGCTTTTTCCATGTTCGCCCTTTACCCTTTGATCGGGAACTATCTGAGCGGGGTGGCATCAAGTTCACTCTTCGAAGCCCGGCTCGGCCATGAAGAAATGGGCAAAGAAGTGCATGTCTATTCACCGGCGTACAGTGACGGCGATTTTGAAAACATATTGAACTATGCGGACCATATCGTTTTCAACTCATTCAGTCAGTGGAAGCATTTTAAAGATCGCGTACAGCGATCACCCAAAAAGATCGAGTGCGGCATCCGCGTAAATCCGGAATATTCGGAAGTGGAAACCGGGCTGTACGATCCGTGCGCACCCTATTCCAGAATGGGTGTCACAAAAGCCAACTTTCACCCGGAATGGCTGGATGGGATTGATGGCCTGCATTTTCATACGTTGTGCGAACAGAATTCAGATGCTCTGGAACATACATTACAAATTATCGATAAAAAATTTGGTAAATATCTGAAAGAAATGAAATGGCTCAATTTTGGCGGCGGGCATCATATCACACGGCCGGATTATGACCTTGAGCGGCTGATCCGCTGCATCCGATTGATGCAGGAAAAGTACGGGCTTGAAGTTTATCTTGAACCTGGTGAAGCCGTGGCGCTTAATACAGGTTATCTCGTCAGTACGGTGCTGGATATCACTCATAATGGGATGGACATTGCCATTCTGGACACATCGGCAACTTGCCACATGCCGGATGTACTGGAAATGCCGTATCGTCCCGAAATGATCGGTGCGGGAAAGCCGGGCGAACTCGACCATACTTATCGGCTCGGCGGGCCGACCTGCCTCGCAGGCGATATCATTGGTGACTACTCCTTTAACGAACCACTGCATGTCGGCGACAGGCTCATTTTCCGGGACATGGCGATTTATTCGATGGTCAAGAATAATACGTTCAATGGCATCGCACTGCCTTGCATTGCCACGTTTAATGAAACGGACGGATTGCGCGTTGTCAAACGGTTTGGCTATGATCAGTTTAAAAACCGCCTGTCATGAAAGTATTTTACAGAAAAATATCTGCTTCAGATCAGGACGTCTGCCATTCAATGGGCGGGCTTTTTTTTGCATGGCGTAATGATTTTGTAACAACAAATAGGGTCCAATTCAATGGACAGTTTTTTTTGTTTTTGGACGAGTGAGCCAGAATATTTGCCCGTCGGTCGAATAAATAATAAAATACAGGTGAAAATTTTTTTTGCGCTGAGACTTAAAATCGACCTGCTCAAAGAGGGAAATGATTATGAATCAATATGCGGTGTTTGAAGAATTTAATGGAGTGACCTCATTGCCTGTTGACACCCATCGCCCTAGCGCAGTGATGACAGCTGAAACAATGATGTCGGCCATCCGTTCATTCGCAGATAAAAATAAATTAAAACTGATCAGTTTCGATGAATTGGAAGGCGGATCGATGCGCGCATTTTATCAACGGAAAAAACTGTTTCATCGTTCGGAGGAACTTGTTTATTATGTTTGTTCATCCGGACAAGATGACTGAGCCAGACTAAAAATGGAAACCTGAATTTAAAAAAAATCCAAGGAATCTTAAAAACTGTGGGGCTCATAAGGATAATGAAATGATCGCGTTAGTATATTCATTGTACTATTGCAACGGAATGAAATTCTGTGGCATCAAGCTTTCATCTTGGCTTAAAAAACCGAAAATACAGGTAGGAACACAAAAAGCAACAGTCGCTATTAATCGCATGCGACTGTTTTTTTAATGAAAGTAAGCTCCGGATATTCACGGAGCTGTCTTCGATGATTCATCAGTTTCTCCGCGAATAAGTCCATATCTTCTTTATTCCTCATCATTTGCGTCTTCGTTTGTCCGCCTGCCCGGTCAGAATGTGATTTAAAGTAAGAATACGTGTTCTTCATTCTTCAAACAAGCGCAGCATAAATTGATGTGGAGAAATCATTTGCGCCCAATGACTGTGCGCCTCAGTCTAAAATGAGGGCTTCATCCGATTAAAACCAATACTGTTTGTTCTTCTTGATCGGTTTTCTTTATTATGCTTCCACGCAAAGGCAAGTTTTAGCAGAGGACTTTTGCAATCTTTTCAGTCAGGTGGGACATAATAAAACGGCATTTTTATACAGGAGGGCAGCAGGTGATGAAATTTATAAAAAAACGGGGAACATTTAAATTCAGCAGAATATGGGTAGCCGGATTGCTGTTCTGCACTCTGTCTTTGGTTCAGATCGGGCATTCCGATGCGAGGCCCGTTCCGAGTGGTGTGACTGCTTCTGATGAGAACCACTTGCACGGGAATCCGGGGACAAACCAGGAATACCATTCGCGGGCTGCCTATCTTAAGCCGCCTGAGCTTCCGTTACAAAGTCCGTTATCGCTCAGGGGAAAAACAACTCATCCACTCTTCAAGGGAATCGATACGATTGATTTTACTTTTGGCGTGCTTCCTGACACACAGTTTTACAGCAAGTCCTATCCTGAGACTTTTAAAAAAATAAATCAATGGTTTGTTGCTAATCAGGGGGTACTGAATCTAAAATATGTTTTTCATCTGGGGGATATTGTAAATAACGTGGATGAGTTTTACCAATGGAAGACTGCATCTGAAGCGATGCATTTGTTTGAACAGGCACAGATTCCTTATGGCGTCATTGCCGGCAATCATGACGTCGGCAGTCGGGATAACTATACGTTTTATGGTCGATATTTCGGCGAGAACAGATTCCGGTCGAATTCGTGGTACGGCGGCTCATACAAAAATAATAAAGGACACTTTGATCTGATCAATGCCTCCGGCCGTAAGTACATCATGTTGGCGATGGGATGGGGCATCGGCGAAAGTGAGATTGACTGGATGAATCAGGTACTCCGCCTTTACCCGAAACGGACGGCCATACTGTACGTTCATGATTATTTAAGCGACGAAGGCAAAAGGACACAGGAGGGACAAATGCTCTTTAAAAAAGTTGTCCGTGGGAATGCAAATGTCCGTCTGGTCTTGAACGGTCACTATTCAGGAGCAGCCAGGAGAGTGGACGAACTTGACGACAATAGGGATGGGAAACCGGATCGGCAGGTGATGCAGATTCTCTCCGATTATCAGTCGGTCAATGGAGGAGAGGGTTTTATACGGATTATGGGTTTTGATCTTGTCCATAATAGAGTTTACGTTCGGACGTTTTCACCGCGGAATAACCGCACGCATGCCTATAAAGAAGAAGAAGATAACTTTTCATTTCACTTTGACTTGAAAGGAAAATAACAACCGCTGTGCATCTTCGCTATGCGTATAATATTTGGGCCTATTGCAAAAAAAGTAGTGAAGAGGCTGGATTCCAAGGATCACATAGCGCTTTTTTCGAAATCGAGATGAGAACCGAATTCAAAAAGTCGTCACTGTATCTAATCAACGAGTACTATTTTTTAATGCTTAATTGAAGAAATACCCGTCATGAGCGCCAGTCCATACTCATAAGAAGTTAAAATCAAGTTTTTCCACCTCTTTACTAGATCGAAGCTTGATGGATTGTTAAGAACATTTTGGATATTTAAATAAAAAAGAGAAAACTCCTTTAACTGGAATTTATCTCTTTTTAAACTCCCCAATTCCGAAATATATTGTTCCACTTGATTTTTTTCTTCAAAGTTTTTGAATATATGAATGTTTACCATCTTATGAGCATCAACTTCGATTAAGCTTTGAGTGCTACTCATGCGCCGATGCTTATCAGGAGGTACAAAGCCTCCATATGCGATGAGCATCCCGGTACTCTTTTTGTTTGGAAAAATATGCTGAAAAATTAAAGCACGTGTTTAATCGAATGGATGAATCTTTCTTTCTTTAAATACTTGATCCACAATATTCAGCGAGTTTAAAATTCTTGGAAGCCCGCATGGGAGAGAACATTGGACAATAGCTTCAACAATCTCTTTTGGTTTTAAGCCTGCATTTAAGCCTGCGTTAATATGCAGGTGTAGCCAGGAATTACAATCTCCTTGAGTTGTCAGTGAAGCAATTAATACAAGTTCTCTTTGTTTCAAATCAAGACCGTCTCTGCAAAAAATATCACCGAAAGCATACTCCACAATATGTTTGCCAAAACCGGGTGCAAGATTCTCTAGTAGCTCAATAGTATCTTCACTCTGCTTTCCGCCAATTTGCTGCATTTTTTTCCAGCCCGCTTTAAACCGTTCAGACATAAAAATACCTCCTGTTAAGTGAAATACTTGCAACAATCACATGATCACGTTAACAGAGGTGTCTCTTTACTTCATTAACTTATGTTAAGAAGATTTCAATTTTGTCCGTATCCTACTCAGTGAAACCGGGGAGATTCCAACGTAAGAAGCAATATAAAGCTGCTTTAGACGATTCTCTAATCCCGGAAAATTTTCTTTGAATCTCAAATACCGCGTCGTAGCATCATCCAGCATTAAATATTCAATTCTGTCCTCTTCAATTTTGTGGATGCGCTCAATTTCTTTTGAAAACATTTCTACCCAGCAGGCATGTTTTAAAAGTTTCTTTGCTTCGTCCACATCATCAATTTTCAGCACAATGGAATCCTCTAATGCCTGAAAATAATAATCTGATACTTCAGGAAGATAGTCTATGTCTACTAAAGAACGACTATGGGCGGTCATAAAATCATTTTCCCTGAAAAAGTGCTTTGTGTATTCTTCCCCGGCTTCATTTATATGGAATCCTCGAAATAAGCCTGAAATAATAAATCCAAGCCATGGTTTCGTATCTCCTGACTTAATGAAGTGGTCATCTTGCTTGATTGAAACTGGTTTTAATAACTTTATAAGACTGTACAATTCTTCATCTGAAATATTAATGTAGGAATTAATCACTTTTAGAAGTTGATTTTTATATTCCTGTTTCATTTCTGTAACTCCCTAATTGAGTGTTAATTTAGCCGGGATGATCTTCTGAACCGTGACGACCGATATATTTCTGTGAAGACTGATTTAATTACAGGGGCGACTGATTATTTCTCACGAAGACCGATTTATTTGTAATGAGGACCGATTTAATGGTTTGGACAATTGCAATAAACAAAATGACGGTCAAATACCGATCCCGTTCCATTTATCCTCGATCTTAAAAATTCTCCATATAATGTAAGACATAGTCCAGAGACCGATGAAAATGATGATTAATCCATACCCCAGCCAGTTAAAATCTATTTGTTGTACCCAGGTCCATAACCCGCCCTTTAAACCGGCTTCTTTAGTGATAACCTGAATAAGCTCGATACCTCCGATTAATAATGCCGCTAAAACAGATATAGACGTGATCGTGATGTTATAGTAGATTTTTCGGGCGGGCGTATCAAAAGACCATTTATAAGCTTTTGACATCATAATTGAATCTGTAGTGTCCATAACATTCATTCCGGCTGCAAATAGAAGAGGTAATGAAATAATTCCAAGAAAAGGCATTACTGTTTTTGCTGCATCTGCAGAAAGAGCTAATAGTGCGATCTCTGTGGCGGTATCAAAACCAAGTCCAAAAAGAAAGCCTAATGGATATACCTGCCAGCTATTATTAATAAATTTGAAAAACGGTTTGAATAAATTGGACAATAAGCCCCTTGAAAGAAGTATTTCCTCAAATTTTTGTTGATCAAATGCCTTATGTTTCAGTTTTACAAACATTTTTTGTAAATCAATCAAGATAATGATATTAAAAAGTGCAATAACAATTAGAAAAGTACCGGAAATAACTGAACCAATTATACTACCAACGTGTTCAAACAAGGGCATATGACTTTGAACCCAGCGAACAGACAGTCCTAAAATAACAGCTGTAAGAAACACAACGGTTGAATGACCCAAAGAAAAATAAAACCCAACACCCACAGGATCCTTTTTTTGCTGGATCAGCTTCCGAACGGTGTTATCAATCGCTGCAATATGGTCAGCATCAAAAGCATGGCGAAGACCCAGAGTATAGGCAAGCAATCCAAGACCTAGTATCACTGGATAATTTCGAGATGCAATGAGAAGAAAACAAAACCCAATGATATGTAATAATACTGTCCCGAGGCAGTAGGGTAACCAATTGTGACTTAATAAAATCTTTTTTGCTCTCAATTTATTCTGCTCCGTTTAATTTATTTATTTTTTAATAAAATGGCTTTGTTTAAATTCAATGTTGTTTTTGCCCTCCATTGATTGGAGCGGAAGGAGCGAGACTCCTGCGGGATCAGCGAGTCTGGTGAGACCCCGCAGCGAGGGTACCGAGCGAGGAGGCTCACGGATCGCCCGCGGAAAGCGAGCGCGTGGAGCGGAAAACAACAGACAAGTTTAACAAAGCCAATAAAATAAAACCACGAAATACAACTCATCAATAAGACGAGTTCATAACCTTCGTGGTTAATAGAAAACTATGTATGTGATCAAAACATGCAAATCAATCATTTCAGAGATTAAGCAAGACTTCGTGTCCTGCACGTTTATAATACGATAACTTTAAATATAAGTAAATCATAAAAAAAACTCACCGATGATGGGGAGTAATTGGGGGGAGTCCAATTGTCATCTGAGAATTTAAAAACGTCAAATCAGCTTGAATGAAAATCTCACACCCATTAGCATGCTTTATTATAGATGCAGACTCACTGTGCATACAATAAGTATTGTCATAAGGTGAGAAACGAGCGGGGTGCACTTTTGCGGTACAAGTCGTAGCGCAGGACCTCTTTACAAAGTCGAGACAGATGTCTTACACTGATAACCAAAATCTTTTTCATGCAAATTTCTCAATCAGTTCATCATTTTATGGTTTGCATGTTGTATTAAGGGGATCTAAGAATGGTCAATTTGCCTAGTATCACGGAGCTCGAGGATTTTTTAATTTATGGGCGCCTTACTAATTTTTCCCTTGCCGCGACTGAAGCTAACGTGACACAGTCTGCCTTCAGTTTCCAGATGAAAAAACTTGAGGAAACGGTTGGTGTCCACTTGATTGAACGGTCAAACCGCGGAAGTCGTTTAACTCCCGAAGGCGAATTTTTCTACCGGAAGCTTAATGAAATCCTGCCGAATTTGAAAGCCGCGATCTATGACGTGCAGCAGATTAACGGGAAAAAACCACTTGAATTAAAAGTTGGCGTCCTGACATCACTCGGCGATGTATTAATGAATCAGCATGCGGCCTATTTCCACCAGAAATATTCCAATATATTTATTACTGTATACAGCATGGAAAAAGACAGTTTGATTCAATCCCTTGAGAATGAAAGTATTGACATCGCCTCGACATTCCTCTCGTCAGATATCAAAGTTGGCGATTATAATCAGGCTTTCTTCAGAACAGATCGAATTGTCTACTATGCGCCAAAGCTTTCGATACCTGGGGAAAAAGTTAAGGCACAGAAAATCCTGGAATTCCCATTTGTCAAGTATCCTTCACACTATCTAATGAGTGCAATTACGGACGCTTATCTGATTGAACAAGGACGGGCCGAACCGAAGGCGACGGTTCAGCTCTCCACGCCCTACGCCATTATTAATTATTGTAAGGAGAATGATGCCGGTGCCCTGCTTCCCGAACGCTTATTAACTGCCCTCGAAGAAAACAAGAAACCGAGCAAACAATATACCCTTGAACCAGTCTTTGATCTAAAAACCTACCTGCTTTATAAAAAAGGAAACCCCAAATATCAAGTCATGAAACTATTCATTGACTATGTGATCAAGCTCAATCAAGCTTTCCGTTTGAACTGATTCCCTCCCCTTTTTATCTATTATTTTCTCCTGTTGTGTTGATTTATAACCATTTTTTTCTTCAAAAAATCTCATAACTAAAGTTTCTTAAATTGATGTTCACAATATCTTACTAACTTCTGCCATTGATTTTTTTTATGACTGCCATCTTTATTATTTGTTATACAGGAGCGAAAGGGCAGGTGTATACTTCCTTTTGAGCTCAGGCAGTCGCGGAGTATCCGCATTCCTGCTTCCCAAGGGAAACAGTCAATCTCTGAAAATTTTTCAGAAGGAGTCATGTAAAAGTGGCATTGATAAATTTACCTTATGACAAAAAGACGTTAACCTTAAACATCAATGATGAAAATCTTGCCGGTGTTTTGAAATCTCAGGCAGATAATTTTTCAGTAAATCAGAGTGAGCAGGAAGTTGTTGAAGCATCGCTGAACCATCCGATCGGTTCACCAAAGCTGGAGGAGCTTGTTAAAGGCAAGAGGCATATCGTCATTATCAGCTCCGATCACACACGTCCGGTTCCTTCAAAAATCACGATGCCGATTCTCCTGCGCCGGATTCGTTCGGTCGAAGCAAATGCCGATATTAAAATTCTTGTAGCGACAGGCTTCCATCGTCCATCGACACATGAAGAATTGGTGAGCAAATACGGGAAAGAAATCGTCGCAAATGAACAAATTGTCATGCATGTATCCAAGGATGATTCATCCATGGTACAGATTGGCACTTTGCCTTCCGGCGGGCCCTGCATCATTAACAAAGTCGCCGTCGAAGCGGATCTGCTGATCGCCGAAGGTTTTATCGAATCACATTTTTTTGCCGGTTTTTCGGGGGGACGCAAGTCCGTTTTGCCGGGAATCGCCTCTTACAAAACGATCATGGCTAACCACTGCGGTGAATTTATTGATTCAAACAAGGCGAGAACAGGTAATCTGCATCATAATCCGATTCACAAAGACATGCTCTACGCAGCAAAAAAAGCCAAACTGAAATTTATTCTGAATGTCGTTTTAGACGAAAAAAAACACATTATTAAAAGCTTTGCCGGTGATCTTGAAGAAGCACACAAAACCGGCTGCCAATTTTTGGAACAGATGGCTGAAGTTAAAAAAGTGCCCAGCGATATCACCGTTGTCACCAATGGCGGCTATCCTCTGGATCAGAACATTTATCAGGCTGTTAAAGGAATGACTGCAGCTGAAGCAACCAACAAAGAAGGCGGCAGCATTGTCATGGTCGCCGGCTGTGCGGATGGGCACGGCGGTGAAGGTTTCTATCGAAATCTTGCCGATGTCGCTGATCCTGCTGATTTTCTCAAACAGGCAACCCATACGGCGCGTCAGGAAACGGTTCCTGATCAGTGGACTTCACAGATTCTGGCCCGCATACTAACGAAGCATCACGTCATCATCATGTCAGATATGGTTGATCCACAGTTAATCACCTCCATGCATATGGAACTGGCGACAACACTCAATGATGCCATGGAAAAAGCGTATATGCGCGAAGGGAAAGATGCAAGGGTTACTATCATTCCGGACGGACTGGGTGTCATTGTTAAGTGAATTTTCGCATTGTCTCTGAATTATTTTTAAAGGGAGTTTTCATCATGCTTTCCACCTATAATGCCAAACTTGAGAAACTGAAACAATTGCTGCACAGTTATGAAAAGATTGCCATTGCTTTTTCCGGAGGAGTAGACAGCACCTTTCTGCTCGCTGTTGCCAATGAGGAACTGGGAGATGGGGCACTGGCACTGACAATTCAGTCGCCTACGATTACCGACGATGATTTAAGGGATGTCAAAGCTTTCTATCTCAAAAATACGGTGAACTATAAAATCATCCACTTAAATCAGCTGGATCGTCCCGCGTTTCGTCATAATCCGGCTGATCGCTGTTATTACTGCAAGCAAATGGAATTTTCCAGTATGGCTGATGAAGCAAAAAAACATGGTATTCACTGGATCGCTGCCGGAATTAATCTCGATGACAAAGGAGATTATCGTCCGGGTATGCGGGCACTCAAAGAAATTGGCGTTGTCAGTCCGTTGAAAGAAGCCGGAATGACAAAAACAGATATTCGCTATTTTTCCAAGATGTATCATCTGCCGACGTGGAACAAACCGGCAAGCAGCTGCCTTGCTTCTCGGGTACAATATGGCGAAGTGATCACTGAAGAAAAGCTCCAGAAGATCAGTGCCGCGGAAAGGGTTCTGAAAGACATGGGCATTCGGAATTTGCGTGTCCGCTATCACCATGGCAATATCGCCAGAATTGAAGTGGCGCCGGAAGAACGCGCCTTCTTTTTTGACGCAACAATCATGGACACGGTTGCTGCCCAGTTTCGAAAAATTGGGTTTTCCTATACCGCGCTTGATTTGCAAGGCTATCGGCGTGGAAGCCTGAATGAAACACTCGACCTGGAGACCAAACAAAAAGCAAAGATGAATATCCATGTTTCAAGATAATCTCACTGACTTATTAGAAAACGTGCAAAATGGCGCTTTGTCGATTACGGATGCCGTTAGCCGTTTGAAGACTTTGCCCTTCGAAGATCTGGGTTACGCCAAAGTAGATCATCACCGATCGATACGCAACGGTTTCCCGGAAGTCATCTATTGTGAAGGAAAGACTACTGATCAGATCAGGGGCATTTTTTTAGTACTTATGCGCAGTGAGAACAATATTCTGGCGACACGTGCTTCTTCCGAAAACTTCGCCGGCGTCCGGCAAATTGCACCAAACGCGGTTTATTATCAACAGGCCCGTTGCATCGTTGTCAACCCCGTCAAAAAGAATCAGGATGCCAATCACTATATTGCTGTAGTAACAGCTGGAACATCCGACATCCCCGTTGCGGAAGAAGCGGCGGTTACCGCTGAGACATTTGGAAATCATGTTGAACGTATTTACGATGTCGGTGTCGCAGGGCTCCATAGACTGCTCGCACAATTGGACCGGCTCAGAAAAGCGGACGTTGTCATTGTTGTTGCCGGCATGGAAGGCGCATTGGCCAGTGTTGTCGGCGGCTTGGTCGAACACCCGGTTCTTGCCGTGCCGACAAGTGTCGGTTACGGTGCCAGTCTGCACGGAATTGCCGCATTATTGACCATGTTGAACAGCTGTGCGAGTGGGATCAGCGTAGTCAATATTGATAATGGTTTTGGAGCTGCTTACTCTGCCAGTCTCATAATAAAAGAAATAATGAATGGGTGTCAAGAATGAAAATACTATATTTCGACTGTTTTTCGGGGATCAGCGGCGATATGATACTTGGTACGCTGATTGATCTCGGCCTTGATCCTGCCTATTTGACCGATGCGCTTAAAAAGTTACATCTAGACGGTTATTCTATCGTTTATTCACAAAAATTCACCGGAGGAATTATCGGGAGCGATGTTGACGTCCGGCTTGAACACCCTGAATTTACTGACGGGCATCACTCAGAACATCATCACCATCGCAATTTGGAAGACTGTCAGTCTATTATCAATAAAAGTTCCCTGTCCGACTGGGTGAAAAAACATGCCAATCGGGTATTCGAAGAAGTGGCGCGTGCTGAAGCACATGTTCATGGCAAACCTGTTGAGAAAGTTCATTTTCATGAAGTAGGCGCTGTCGACAGCATTATTGATATTGTCGGCGCATTCATTGGCCTCGAGAAACTGGGTATTGAAAGGGTCTACGCCTCTGCACTCCACGACGGACATGGCTTTATTAACTGTGCGCACGGCCGGATGCCGGTTCCCGTCCCGGCGGTCGCCGAGATGCTGGCTTCAAGCCAAAGAAACATTCCTTATGAACAAGGCAATGTTCCGACCGAATTAATTACTCCGACAGGAATGGCGATCATTAAAACGATTGCCGCGGGTTTCGGCCTTCAGCCATCGATGCACGTGCTTAAGATAGGTTATGGAACGGGAAAAAGGGATACCGGAGGGATGAATGCGCTTCGCGGCATGCTAGGCGAACAAAAAGAATCAACAAAAAACGATGAAGTAGTACTGCTTGAAGCCAATATTGATAACCAGACCGGCGAGATGCTGGGTTATGTCATGAACCGGCTTCTTAACGCTGGCGCGCTCGATGTCTTTTACACACCAATTTATATGAAAAAAAATCGGCCGGCGATTAAATTCTCCGTTCTCGCAACGCCGGCTGCTGAAGAAAAAATGGTCGATCTCATCTTAGCTGAGACGACAACACTTGGCGTCCGTGTCAGCCGTTGTCCACGTTTTATCATGAAGAGGGAAATATTGAAAGTGCAAACCGAATACGGCGTGATCCATGTGAAGCACGCCTCCTGGAATGAAATCGATAAATGGTCCCCGGAATTTGATGATTGCGCTTTTCTGGCCCAGGAATATCACGTTCCTCTGGCAGAAATTTATGAAGAGGCTGAGCGCAGCATTCGCCTATTAAAAGTGGAAAAAGAATTACAGGGAAATCGACCGGCTCATTAAGCGATGATTCGCCAGAAAAATAGGAGTATCAAGTAAGCAAATGGATTGCAGCCGCAGCCGCTGTCCCCTGAATAAAAAGGTTCAGTTATTCGATTTAAGGAAGCTTTATCTGAAGCAATACGAATTCATCCAATATTAAAATATGCTAATTAATGTGAGGGATTATTTATGGTTTACAGTCTTGGCGTGCAATGGCTCAGTGAATTGTTAGGTACAGCTATTATGATTCTTTTCGGCAATGGAGCCGTTGCCAATGTTGAGCTCAAAGGAACTAAAGGGTACCACAACGGCTGGATGATCATAGCCGTGGGCTACGGATTCGGAGTCATGATACCCGTTATGATGTTCGGATCGATAAGCGGCGCGCAAATCAATCCGGCGATTACCTTGGGACTGGCCGCCAATGGCTTATTCCCTTGGTCTCATGTTTTGACCTATATAAGTGCTCAGATGATCGGTGCCATGCTTGGACAATTCTTGCTGATCATCGCCTATAAACCTTTCTATAATAAAACGGACAATACACAAGCTATTCTCGGAACCTGTTCCACAATTTCCGCATCGGGAAGTTATCTGAACGGTTTCATTAATGAGTTTTTAGGAACTTTTCTTCTCGTTTTTGGCGCGATGCTGATCCTGCATTCACAGGCCCTGATGCATGAAGCTGGAGCCGCACAAATGGGCGTTGGTTTTCTCGTCTGGGTATTAGTTGCTTCCCTTGGCGGCCCGACAGGACCCGGACTCAATCCTGCCCGGGATTTAGGCCCGCGAATCATTCACGCACTGTTCCCGCTTCCTCAAAAGGGGGACTCTCAGTGGTCTTATGCTTGGATCCCTGTTGTCGCGCCAATCGTTGCCAGTATTCTTGCCGTCTGCCTTTTCAAAACGGTCTATTAATTCTTTTAACCCGAAGTTCAATGAAACAGAATGAAAGAGTAAATACTTAAAATCCCTTAATCTCAATATTATTTGAGGTCGGGATTTTTGTTCGTTCAAATTTAGCTGGCGAGCCCCAAGAATCTTACGGTTAATTAACTTGGTCAATTTAGAAATTCACTTTGTTTCTTTCAAATTTTATCAACTGAAAATGTTGTGGGTAAAAAATTAATTATTAATTACAAAATAAATGCGAACCCAAATCTACAGGGCTAAGCTGTTATCAATAACTTTTTTTAATGATTAGTGCCAATACCCCATCAAATCGAGCGGAAGTTTTGTCATTTAACTGAGCTGCTTACAAATTATCTTGACCTCTGTGCAGATAATAGTGTAACATAGTTATGTTGTCGACTTAGAGGTATTAGGCCTTTATTGACTTATGTTTTTGGGGCATTAGCTCAGCTGGGAGAGCGTTGCGCTGGCAGCGCAAAGGTCAGGGGTTCGAGCCCCCTATGCTCCATAAATGGTACTGGAAAGGGATCTTTCAGCGGTAAAAAGAGAAAAAGTGCACAGCATCAGATTCATTTTTATCCCGTTTCAGACCTCTGAGGGTGAAGTTTTCAGAACTTTACTCTTGGAGGTCTTTTTCTGTTCTCATTGAGTTGGTTTGGCGGGAAACGCTGACAGTTAAAAGTGAAGTGAGGCAGCTCTTGTTCATAAGTGACACTAACGAATGACTCTGTAATAATAAAAGATATAGATATAGGTTCAAAATAAAAAGTACGGGAGGTTTTGATGATGTTTGCCATCCAATATGAAATTGCTCTGCCTGCTGATTATAATATGGAGATAATACGCCGTCGTGTTGAAAACGGTGGTTCAGCTTATGATCATTATCAAGGGCTTGGTTTAAAGGCTTTTCTTATTCAAGATAAAAATGAAGAAGAAACACCAGTTAATCAGTATGCAACTTTCTATCTCTGGACAGACACACAGGCAGCATCGAAATTTCTTTGGGGAGGAAACGGATTTCAAGCGATCGTACGAGATTTTGGCAGGCCAACCGTTCAGACATGGCTGGGCGGTAAATTTTCCTTGGGAAATTCATCAAAACGTGCTCCTGCTTTTTTGGTAAAAGAAACGACAAAAATCCCTGCATTTATTGACCCGCAAGACAGTGCTGCCGTTGCAAATCAGAGAATGAATCAATTACTGCAAAATAGTCGCCTGCATTCAACCGCTTATGCGATGAACCCAACGACATGGGAGTTGATCGTGGTGTCCCTCTGGACAGAAAAACCAGCATTAAGTGTGGAGTCAGTTTTGTACAGGATTCTTCACTTATCCACTCCCGAAATTACAAGCCTGTGAGCATTTATGCAGCAGCAGTACACCTTTCAAAAATATTTCCTGCAACGTTTAATACACATGAGCAGGCATATGATATATTGACAATCAATCATATCTTCGGAGGGCTGGCACGAATGAGGCATTAAAAAGGGGATTAGAAGAATGCCAATAAAGAATTAAAAACAGTGCGGCACTCATTGTGGATGTCCGAGATCCGCCATCATTCTTGGGAGTTAAGTACTCGTTTATGAGAGTCAAGCACCCTCAGTCAGCAATTTTGCACCCCTACCTTTGCACCTTCGATGAGAGCTTTTATTTTCGCTCTAAAATATACGTCTTTTTATAAAAGCCAAATTTCTGATAAAAATCTAAAGCGTTCTCGTTGCCTTCACACACACCTATAATAATGGTTTGTGCTTTATGATTTTCTAACCAAGCTATCGATCGATTCATGAGTTCAGCGCCAAACCCATATTTGCGATAGTCCTTTTCAATGAATAGGGAATCAATCTCCCCGCATTTGTCCTTATCGATGGTACAAATACAATAACCAATATAGGTATTATTGTCCTTATCTAAAATTAAATTTATGTTTACATCACGACCAGGTTCTAAGAACTTTTGTTTTCGCTTTTCAAAAGTGAAGCACTCAAATTTATATGAAAAATGGGTTGAAAGATTTTTATGGTGGTTGTTTAGTTTCTCCCATAGGGGCTGTACAGCATCAAGCAACTCTTTTCCACCATCAATCACTGCTAAGTGTCTCATCATGTATCCCTCGCGTTTTTAAAAGATTAGAATCCAAGCTTATTATGATGGACACATAATTTTTACGCAATCCAAGTTTGCTATTCAGTGTAATGCTCGTACGTCCAGTGGAGGTTTTGTTTTTTTATTTGTTTACTCAATTAGCTCTTCTTTAACATGTCACTTATCATACACGCATTGCTTAAGCGCTTTTCCTGTCCCAATCTATGCCGGTACAAGAAACATAGATACTAATCCATTTTTCCTAATAGTCGCCAATTTTTACAAATAGAAAATATTATGAAAATCAAGGATTAATCTTTTGGAACTATGATCAAATTGTGACAAATTTATTTGGAATGGGAGACGATTGGAAAATGATCAGGCTCAAGTTAAAGAAAAAGTGGACGGCCGGTTTGATTGCCGCCATGCTGGTTGCGACCGGCGGTTACTTTGCTTTGCCGGATGCCCAGACATTGGCTGCAAAATCAGCGCCCCAGCTCAGTAACAGCTATTCCTACGTTAAGTATCAGGGAAGTACGACCACGCCGATCAAACATGTTGTCGTCATTTTTCAGGAGAATATCTCATTTGATCATTATTTTGGGACCTATCCGCATGCCCTGAATCCAAAGGGCGAACCTGCTTTCCATGCCGCGCCGGATACGCCGACTGTCAACGGCTTGAGTTCCTCACTTCTGACGAATAATCCCAATGGGGTAAATCCGCAGAGACTGGACCGCACGCAGGCAGTCACGAGCGGCAATGATCACAGTTACACAAATGAGCAGAAGGCAGCTAACGGCGGTCAGATGAATCAATTTGTTGCTTATGGGGGACATGGTGCAACGAACGTCATGAATTATTATGATGGAAACACAGTCACCGGATTATGGAATTATGCGCAGCATAACGCTTTGAATGATAACTCATTTGGGACAAGCTATGGTCCTTCTTCACCGGGCGCTCTGAATCTTATTTCCGGTCAGACTCACGGAGCAGTGCCTTATACTGCAAATGCCACTGCCGGCGGTCAAAAAATCAGCAGCGGCGTTGTCAGCGGACTGGTCAATAATGGCACGCTGTACAATGATATCGATCCTTACTTTGACAATACATCAAAAGGAAACACAGTGGCCATGACGGGCAAGAATGTCGGCAACATGCTCAATGATAAGCATATCACTTGGGGCTGGTTTGAAGGCGGTTTTCACAGCGCAGGCGAACAGCACAAGAATGTTGGCGGAGTGAATTCTACCGATTACATCCCGCATCATGAACCCTTCCAGTATTATCAATCAACAGCAAATCAAAATCATGTGGCGCCGTCTACAGCTTCGATGATTGGAAAGACGGATCAGGCGAATCACCAGTACGATCTGACCGATTTCTGGACAGCTGCAAAATCAGGCAATCTGCCTTCCGTAAGCTTCTTAAAAGCGCCTGCTTATCAGGATGGACATTCCGGCTATTCTGATCCGCTCGATGAACAGACATTTCTTACAAATACGATCAACAATCTCGAACAGCTATCATCGTGGAAAGATACTGCAGTCATCATCGCTTATGATGATTCGGACGGATGGTACGATCACGTGATGCCGCCACTCGTCAATGGGTCAAATGATCCGACGGCTGATGCGCTTAACGGGCCGGGTGTTGCCGGTCAGGTTAAACCTGGTGCTTATTTTGACCGCGCGGGTTACGGGCCTCGGCTTCCGCTCCTGGTGATCTCTCCATATGCCAAATCTAATTTTGTTGATAATACATTGACCGACCAATCCTCGATCTTGCGGTTCATTGAAGACAACTGGGGGTTAGGGGGAATAGGTGACCAATCTTTTGATGCTATGGCCGGAAGCCTGGAGAACATGTTTGATTTTACGGATCATGGAAATAACAAACCGCTCTATCTGAATCCGGGTACCGGTCTGGTTGAAAGCAAAGCTGCTGCAAAAAAGCAGGGAACGGACTATCTGAAGACACTTTATGAAGATGCAGGTGTCACACTGCCAAAAGAAATATCAAAATAATCCACTAAAATGTATGAATGACTTTTTTTAATCAGGTCAGGTGCGAACGGCTTCATGGTGACTTCCCGGGTGCTGCTCATTATTGGGCAGGCCTGGGAAGTTTTTTGTTAATGGAAAAAGCTGCATTTAAGAGAGCAGGAATATCTCCGTACAGCTTCGTATTCGACATTGAAATGTGTTGATTTCTCGGATAAACTGGTTTTAGCAAGAATCATAATAGATTAAGAATATTTTTTCACGGTATTATTCAAACGATTCTATCAAACTATGAGAAGAAAATTTGGCGAAGCCAAGTCTACGGCATAGATTAAGGCCTTAATATTACTTATGCCGTTTCTTAACTCTCCGATTAGCGTCAGAAAGGCGGGCAGAGGACGATGAAAAAAATAAACAGCGGGATCATTCTTTTGCTTACCTTTTTGATGATTCTCTTTCCGGCCCCTTCAGCGGTTTTGGCAGCCGGAAGTGCCGCAACCGTTTCTCATCCGGTTCTGATCAGCAATGAATCGCCGAATGGTAATTTATCGGAGAACGTAGCCGGCTATATAGCCGGTGTTCAGCATGTCGCCGGTGAAAAGATCGTCAGAGGCGATCTTGATCAGATCCGTCCGCAAAGGAAAATCAACCGGAACGAAATATTAAAAAACAAGAGTGATGTGGCTCTGAAAACGGTCCAGAAGCCAATCACTTCCCGGAAATTCTGGATTTATGATTTCAATAATTACAACAGCAGGCAGATCAATGCCACACTTAAATATCAAGGCCAACATACAAATTTATGGGAGAATGGCAATGAGCTGTCGGCCGCCGATCTGGACAAATTAGGAACAGTCTTTGATCAAACGATTTATCCGCTGGATACCCAAACTTTTGGCAGCCCCTCCAATGTGGATGGGGATGGCAAAATCAATATA
This sequence comes from Sporolactobacillus pectinivorans, assembly GCF_002802965.1. Taxonomy (NCBI): domain Bacteria; kingdom Bacillati; phylum Bacillota; class Bacilli; order Caryophanales; family Sporolactobacillaceae; genus Sporolactobacillus; species Sporolactobacillus pectinivorans. The sequence continues at coordinate 1,107,918 of NZ_NXGA01000001.1, forward strand.
TTATGCTATGACATCAGCGGCGGGTCAGGTGAAGCGTTGACTGCAGGCTACTTTGATCCCAATGATCTGACTGCCATGCCGGATTCCAATCACTCCGAGTTGCTTTATATTGATTCCGGCGCTTCGATGGGGGATGCCGGACATAAAGATCTCAGTAATGCGCTGACGACGATGGCTCATGAATTTCAGCATTTAATCAACTATAACCAGAAGGTTCTGGTGCAAAAGCATCAGGAGATGGATACATGGATGAATGAGGGGCTTGCGATGGCAGCCGAACAGATTTACTCTGAGAAGATTCATTCCGGACAGGTGCTTCAGGATCGAATTGATTATTACAATGATGATCCATCCGCATCGATTTCCTCGGGACAGTCTCTTGTTTACTGGGATTATGCTGGTGACGATCTTGCCAATTATTCTTTGTCTTATTTATTTTTTCAGTACTTGAGGATCCAGTGCGGGCAGGGGAATGCCGTTTATAAACAGGTGATTGATGATCCGCACAGCAATTATCTCGCCATTCAGGATGTGATTCAGCGTTACATTAATCCGAAGATAACTTTTGGTGAATTCATGACGGACTTTCGGTTCGCATTGTATCTGAATAAACGTTCGGGATTGTACGGATTTCATGGGGAAGCGGGCTTCCAATCGATCAAGAAAAGAGTCTATAATGTCAAATCTGGTTTTCCGAAGCTCAGGGGTGGCGGTGCGATTGTTGCGGCAAATTCGGCATCTGTGAATTTGGCAACTAAGGGTGTAGATGTAACGTATACGAATCTTGCTTCGACTGACCAGACAGTGCCGGCACGTCCGCTGGCAGGCCGGGTGACGGACAAGAGCCAGGCTGTGTCCGGCACAACCGAGGCGAACGCGACCGTTATCATTACTTCGGGCGGAAAAATACTGGCCGAGGGAAGAACTGGTGCCTCCGGATGGTTCACGCTGCCGATTAAGAAACAAAAGGGAAATTCGGTGCTTGATATTTTTGCTGAAGACGCTGCCGGAAATGTTGGTACATCGGACGTAGTCAGGGTTGCCGATTTAACACCGCCGGCACGTCCGACCGTCTATCATTTTTCCAATCGGCAGCTGTCGGTCACTGGAAAAGCAGAGCCAGGTTCAAGGGTTATGATCACATTGGGAAAGAAGACGCTTGGATCGGCCACAACGAGCAGCAAGGGGTATTTTTCCGTGCGCCTTGCCAAAAAACAGCAAGCGGGGGAACATCTTGCGGCTTATGCAACGGATCAGTCCGCAAACAGAAGTGCTGCATGCTATTTCATTGTAACCCGGTAAAACATCTCCAGATGCCCCATACTCAATCTCATCGCGGGTGTTGAAAAAAGCATAGATGTAAACGGATACATTTCCGGCAATCATAAGATATGCTGATAAAATAGTCTCCGAAAATTGATAAAGTGTAATTAATGCCAATAACTCCCGGCCGATCGGGTAAAGATAACAGAATAAGCAGCACAGTTGCTCGATTGAGTTGATCCAAAGATGGGGTGGGCAAATATGTGGTTTTCCAAATCGGCCGACGGGGTTTTTAAAGCGTTCAATGTTGAACCATTGCAAGGGCTTTCTTCGGAGGAAGCGCTGATTAGGCTGAAAAAATATGGAGAAAACAAGCTGAAGGGCAAACCTGCGAAGAGCCTTGCAGCGCTTTTTTTCTCCCAGCTCAGGGATATGCTCATTTATGTTCTGATGGGTGCTGCTGTCGTCACATTACTTATTGGAGAATATGCGGATGCTGTGATTATCTTGCTTGTTGTCCTATTAAATGCAGTGATCGGTGTTTTTCAGGAATACAAAGCGGGAAAAGCAATCGAGGCGCTGAAAAGGCTGACGGTCCCGAAGGCGCTGGTGCGCCGCGATGGAGAAGTCAAAGAGCTTGATTCCGGAGAGCTTGTGCCGGGCGATGTCATTGTGCTCGACACCGGACGGTTCGTTCCCGCGGATCTGCGCCTGGTTGAAAGCGTGAATTTGCAGATTGAAGAATCAGCGCTGACCGGTGAGTCGGTGCCTTCAGAGAAAAATGCGGAGGATGTTTTCAGCGATCCGAAGACGCCGCTCGGCGATCAGTTGAATATGGCATTCATGTCAACGCTGGCAACGTACGGGCGGGGCGAAGGGATTGTAGTCGGGACGGGAATGAACACGGAAATCGGGAAAATAGCTCGGGTGCTTGACGAGGATGATGATGATTTGACGCCGCTTCAGAAGAAGCTGGCTGATTTAGGAAAAATGCTGGGCTACATCGCGATCGCAATCTGTGTGGCTATTTTTATTATTGCACTGATCCAGAAGCGTGACCTTTTTGAAATGTTTCTGACCGCTATCAGTCTGGCGGTTGCCGCTATTCCGGAAGGACTTCCGGCAATTGTTGCCATCGTCCTGGCACTGGGGGTGACACGCATGTCACGTATCCACGCGATTGTCAAAAGGCTGCCGGCGGTCGAAACGCTTGGTTCTGTGAATATCATCTGCTCGGATAAAACGGGAACGCTAACCCAAAACAAAATGACTGTCGTCCACACTTATATGTACCGGAAATTCATCGATGTTCCAAAAGGGGAACCAGCAGATACCGGGACGCAGGACATGAAGGATATGATCGAGTCATTCGTTCTGTGTTCGGACGCGACATATGAAAATGATGAAAGCACGGGTGATCCGACGGAGGTGGCGTTGGTCGTTCTTGGCGAGAAATACCACCTGCCTAAAAGAGCTCTTGATTCAGCGCATGAAAGGATTGCCGAAAGGCCGTTTGATTCCGACCGGAAGCTGATGTCGACTTTGAACAGAGAAGGTAACGGGTTCCGAATTCATACCAAGGGTGCCATTGACAATATCCTGAAGATTGCGACCCATGCCCGGGCTGACGGTAAAGTTGTACCGTTGACTGCAGAGATGAAAAACGATTATCTAAGGGCGGCTGAAAAAATGTCTGATCGGGCGCTAAGGGTGCTTGGCGCGGCCTATAAAGATACGGAAAAAGTGCTTGAACCCGATGAGATGGAAAAGGATCTGACTGTGCTCGGCCTCGTTGGCATGATTGATCCGCCGAGGCTTGAAGTCCGCGACGCGATCGGAAAAGCTAAAAGTGCAGGAATCACACCGGTGATGATTACCGGGGATCACCAGCATACGGCTGCAGCCATTGCCAAGGAACTCGGCATCAGTGCAGCGCCGAATCAGGTTATTTCCGGCAGCGAAATTGACGCTATACCGGACGATGTATTTAATAAAGAAATGAACCGTTATCGCGTCTTTGCCCGCGTGTCTCCAGAGCATAAAGTCCGGATTGTCAAAGCTTTTCAATCACAAGGTAACATTGTGTCGATGACTGGCGATGGGGTGAATGACGCGCCTTCACTGAAGCGGGCGGATATCGGCGTTGCTATGGGCATTACCGGTACAGATGTGTCCAAGGGTGCCAGCGATATGATTCTGATGGATGACAATTTTGCGACGATTGTTGCTGCAATTGAAGAAGGACGCAATATTTACAATAATATCAGGAAATCAGTCGTCTTCCTGTTGTCCTGCAATCTTGGGGAAATCATAGCAATTTTTGCTTCGGTACTCTTTTCCTGGCCGGTACCGCTGATGCCAACCCAAATCCTCTGGATCAATCTGATCACCGACACTTTCCCGGCCATCGCGTTGGGCGTTGATCCCGGCGACCGGAATATCATGAAGGAAAAGCCAAGAAGCCCGAAAGAAAGCTTCTTCGCAGGCGGTGCCGCACTCAGGGCAATTTTGGGCGGAACATTGATTGGTATTCTGACACTGGCGGCTTTTTATTTCGGATTAAATGAGCATGGATTTGGCATGGCTTCAAAAGGGATTCCTGAAGATGTGCTCACTTATGCCGAAACGATGGCCTTCGTTGTGCTGGCAGCTTCCCAGCTTTTTTATGCGCTGGCCATGCGCCACTCATTTCAGTCGATTTTCAGAATCGGTTTGCTTTCCAATAAATATCTCATTGCTTCAATTCTGTTTGGACTGGTTCTGCAGTGTGCTGTCATATCAACCTCTTTTCTGTCCGGTGCCTTTCATGTGCAGATGCTGTCGCTCCGGGACTGGAGCATTGTGATCGCTCTTTCCCTTATTCCGCTTGCAGTAAATGAATGCATCAAAGCAGGAATGAGAATCAGATCAGGGAAATAAATGAAATCCAGAATTTAAAAAAAGCAGTCCCCCGCAAAAACAGCTGTTTTTTTCTGCCCCGAATCAAGAGAAACTCGCATGAAGTGGGTGATAAAAGTTCGAAAGCGGATGATTACTCCACCTGGCAGCTGGAACGCAAAGTAGTGCTGCGGTAAATTCCTGTATTTTACTAAGGTCAGGCGCCTAGTTTTCAGAACACAGCTTTATCACATTTATAATGAAAACGCTTTAATAAGTTGTGATGAAGTCTCACCGGCAACCATTTATAATTCAGATTGTAGGGGGGCTGAGAACATGGGACTGGAAGAACGCGAAATGATCAAGCATATTCTGGCACAAAATAACCCCAGCTTAAACGAGATTGAGAACAATTTATCGAAGAGCAAGGATGAGATCGTCCAAATCATTCATTCCATTAATACGATTCTCCCTCATGAATCTATCGAAGTGGTGGACGGTGATTTAAGCATCTCGGATAAATGTGCAGATGAGTTGTACGGTTTGCTTATCGGGGAGCATAATCTGAACTCCTATGATCGTGATGTTGAGCTGAGAAAATGCTTGATTGAAGTCGAGCTCATGGTCCATCAGAGTGTCAACTCCCTGCAAACACTGTCTGAACAGTTTTATGTCAGCAGAAACACGATGTTCGCTGATATTAAACAACTAAAGGAGGAATTGAAAGCCCTTCAACTGGGTGTGAACTATTCTCGGAGAACCGGGTATCAGATTAAAGGTCCGGAGTATCTTCTCAGAAACCAACTCGTTCATGTGACCCGGAATTTGTTAAAGACAGCCTACGGAAAGTCCTGTCTGGCCCGATTAAATTTTATCGACCGGAAAGATGTCACGAAGTTAAAAGACAAATTGGCACTCATTGAAGAAAAAACACAGATTCGTTTAACAGATGAACAGGTTGAAGATCTTCCTTATGTGTTGGCTATTCTGATGGAGCGGATACGCAGCTATCCCGAGCCGTGGAATTTTAAAATTGAGAAGTATGATATCAGGAATACTTTAGAATTTCCTGTTATCAAAGAAGAGCTCAGTGATTTCTCTTACCTGAAAGAAATCGACGTACTCTACTTTTCTTTGCACATCCTGTCATCTAACAGAATCGAATCCGCACTGGACTTTTCAAACAGTGAGGAGATCAGATTGGCCGTGAATCTATTTGTTGACACACTGAAACGTAAACTTGCCGTTAAATTTATTAAAGAAACTGATTTTAAAGAAAAAATTTTATTACACATCCAGCCGGCAATTTTCAGGAATATTCTTGGATTCCGAGTAAACAATCCTTTGACAAACAGGTTTATGAGCGAACATTATGACATTTTCATGACCGTAGCAGATGCGGCAGCTCCGTTCGAACAAATTATTGGCCATGAACTATCGGATGAAGAAATCGCTTATTTGTCAATGATCGTGCTTGGCTGGCTCTACCAGTCGGAAGAGGAAAATGGCGCAACTTATTTCAAGGCTGTCGTTCTCTGCCCCAATGGCACATCAGTTTCAAAATTATTATTGGAGAATTTGAAAGATATGTTCCCGCAGATAGAATTTGTCGGTGCATTTTCTTTCAGGCAATTCGAAAAAACAGATATGGCTCTGGACTTTATTTTCACAACAATACCGATTCAAAACCGTGCGACAACGATTATTGTTCCTCCGTTCCTTGAACCTGAGAGCAGAAGGGAGCTAAGGGCCACAGTATCGAAATTGTTAAAAAGGGATCCCGGCAAGCAGGCAAAAAGCATCATCTCAGCCATCAAGAATCTGATTCCTGAGGATAAAATTGATTTAGTCGAAAGCAAATTAAAAACTTTTTTCGATGATAAAAGCGAATCTGATATTAAAAACAATAAAGCTGAAAAAATGTGGCTCAGGGAAGAAAATATTTCATTAATCGACGATTATATCACTTGGCAGAATTGTGTTGCTGTTGCTTTTACCCCTTTATTTAGCAGAAAAACGGTTAATGACGATTATGTCGACCGAACCAAGAGAATCTTTTACAAAAATTACAACCACATGCTGATCGGCCCTAAAATTTATTTGCCGCATGCCGAACCGACGGATGACACGGGGCGTGCCGATATTCAGATTACAATCTTTAAACATGCTGTTATTAATCCGGAAGGTATCCCATTTAACGTCATAGTAGGCTTGGTCCCCTCCAGATTGAATAATCATGTGCCACTTCTGCTCAAACTGAATGATTTCTTCTTAAAAAAAGAATCGAGTATTAAAATGATACACGCCGAAACGGCAAAAACAGTGCTGGAGCTTATTGAAGGAGGTGAGTGCGTTGGTCGCGATTAACTTTGAGAGAAACAGTTTCCCTTGACACAGTTGCTATTCCATGTGTGATGTTTATTAAATGAGTAAAAAAATAAAAGGGAGCGATCAAATTGCTGGAACATTTGAAAAAAGATGTGTGTGAGATTTCTAAAAAGGCGCAGCGTGAAGGGTTGTGCAAACACAAATCGGGCAACTTCAGCGCACGGGATCCCAAAAGCGGTCTGTTTGTTTTTACACCGTCAGGCGTGGATCGTGAATTATTAACCCCACGGGATCTGGTCGTCGTTGATAAAAATGTCCATGTAATTGAAAACTTATCTAACCTGAAGCCGACAAGTGAACTGTTGATGCATCTCAGAGTATACGAAGAACGTCCTGATGTGCATGCGGTGGTGCACACCCATTCAATGTACGCCACATCGTTCGCTGTCCTAAGCAAGACCATTCCGGCGATCGTCTACGAATTGCAGGCATTGGGGGCTAAAAGGGGCTATGTTCCTGTTGCTCCGTATGGTCGCCCGGGGACCTATGAACTTGCCGATCATGTTGCCGAGACGCTGAAAGATTCAGATGTGGCGCTGATGGAGAAACACGGGAGTATCGGCGCCGGCAAGGACATCTATGACGCGTACCTCAAAGTAAATTATCTCGAAGAACTGGCTCAGATGTATTACAACGTCCTGACGGTAAGAGGCGGACAGGAACCGGATGTGCTGCCGAAATCGGAAATTGCGGAATGGGCCTATCCGAAAGAAGTCATTTTTTCGTAAACAAATGAAAACGTTTACAATAAAAAACAACACCAATTTGAGGGGGGGATAAAAAATGACCAATGAGGATTCTCAGGAATTTGAAGTTTTTTTTAAGCAGAATTTGGTTTTCCGCGATGTTGAATATCCCGATGTGTCAACTTTTTTCAGAAGAATTGCGGATCTTCTGGAAGCAAAAGGGTATGTGCAGCCGACCTTTTATCAAGCGATTGCCGAGCGGGAAGCAAATTACCCGACAGGCCTTCAAACTGCTTCTGTCGGTGTGGCCATCCCGCATGCGGATCCGGTAAATTTAAAAAAACCGTTTATTTCAGTAGTCCGTCCCAAAGATCCAATTGAATTTTCGCCGATGGGAGGCTCTCAGAATGACCCCAAAGTCAAAGCTTCAATTATCTTTGTGCTTGGGGTCACACGGGATGGCCTTCAGGTGAAAGTGCTTCAGAAACTGATGGCTATGCTTTCGGATGAGCGTTTGACAAAGGCTTTGCTTCACGCCGAAAGTGACAGGAGAATACTTGAGATTATTGAAAGATTTTTTATCGACACAAAGGCGTCAGTCAGCTGATAAAACTAAAAATAGAAAGGAAGTATTATCATGGCAAAGATAATTGTAGCTTGCGGTTCAGGAGTGGCTACCTCTCAGACAGTGGCATCGAAGATTAACAAATTGCTCAGTGAAAAAAAGATAAAATCAGCGGTTGAGGCTGTCGATATTAAATCACTGGATAAGTTTATCAAGGATGCGGATGTCTATGTGTCGATCGTAAGAACTAAGAAGGATTACCACATTCCTGTAATTAACGGCATCGCATTTTTAACAGGCATGGGGCAGGATAAAGAATTTGAAAAATTAGTCGATGCCATCAAAAAAGCTGACGCGCACAAAGTCAGATAAGGCGAGGGATCATGTCTTCCCCGGTACTGAAGTATCCTCGAGGTTCAGCTGGATCGTGTCGAAGAGATTCAACATAGAATTGCAGCGTTTCATATCAAAAAAATGGAGGGGAAAACAATGCAAGTGTTAAAGGAAGTCGTCAACTATGTGCTCAATCTTGGCGCACCCGTATTCGTCCCACTGATTATGCTGGTTGTCGGATTGGTCGCGCGGATGAAATTCAAAGACGCATTTTCTGCGGCTCTGACACTGGGAATTGCATTTACAGGGATGACGCTTGTGATTAACTTCATGACCGGCGCAATCAGCCCGGCTGCTCAGGCACTTTCTCAACGAACGGGCATTACCTTAACTGCTGTCGACGGCGGCTGGCCGGGTATGGCGGCCATTTCATGGGCCTGGCCTTACGCATTTTTAATGTTTCCGCTGCAAATTGTCATTAATATCGTTATGCTGATTTTCAACTGGACAAAAACGCTCAACGTGGACATGTGGAACGTCTGGGCAAAAATTTTTACAGCCGTAATGGTCGCTTATATTTCAAACAACCTGATCCTCGGTTTTGTAGCTGCGGCCATTCAGATTGTTCTTGAACTTAAGGCGGGTGATATTTGGGGACCGCGCGTTGAAAAACTGACTGGTATTCCCGGTGTTACCGTTCCGCACCATATCACTCTGCTAGCCAATATTCTGCATCCTCTTGAAATTGTCATGAACAAAACACCCTTACTGGGCAAAAAAATTGACTCAGACTTTCTGAAAGAGAAAATCGGCATCTTCGGTGAGAATGAAGTCATGGGGGCGATCATCGGTCTCTTGCTTGGTTTTGCTGCCGGATACAGCATTTCCAACTCGCTGACTCTGGCCGTCAAGGCAGCCGCGGCGCTGGTGCTGTTCCCGATGATTTCGAAGCTATTCTCTCAGGCACTGTCTCCGATTTCAGAAGGCGTTTCTGAATTCATGAGAAACAAGTTCAAAGATAAGGAAGTCTATATCGGGCTTGACTGGCCGATTCTGGCGGGACGCAGCGAACTATGGGTAGCTGTAATCATTACGATTCCGATTTTACTGATTTTCTCAATCATCTTGCCGGGCAATGCCGTTCTTCCGTTTGCAGGTATTATCAACCTGTCGTTTGTTGTCGCAGCTCTCCTGCTGACGAATGCGAACATTATTCACATGATTGTTATGGGGCTGATTACTTCACCGCTGTTCCTGTATGCCGCAACTTACTTCGCCCCATATATCACGCGGCTTGGACGATCGGTCGGCACCGTTTCCATCCCCCATGGCATGATGCTCAGCTGGAGCACCTTTGAATCTCCTGATCTTCGCTTCCCTGGCCCAATCCGCCAGCTGGAATATCTGGGCGATTCTGGGGCTGGCAGGCTGGTTCGGAATGTTCTACTGGATGTATAAAGATATTAACAACCAGAATGAAAAAGAGGCTGCAGCAGAACCTGTTGAGGAAAGTGATGCGTCATGACCCGCAAAATATTTTGGATGAGCATGCTGATTCTCGCAACGGCACTTTTCATTGCAACCCTTTTCTCTAATAATATGATTCTGCTGCTCATCAGTCTGGTTCTGGCTCTGTTCGTTCGCATTGGCGGTAACAAAGTCCTGTTCAAAAATTTTTATAAAAAGAGACTGGAAAAGGTAAAACGGCTGAGAGGCCTGTCAGTAAATAAGGAGGCTGACAAATAGCTGAAATATTTTTCGATGAGTTATTTCCGCATCATTTGGAAAGGATTCATAATACTTCAAGTCCACTGGATGAGAGAAGAATTGCAGCATCCTGCCTTATCTCTTTTGGATGCATTGACATTATAGTTGTTTCAGAACGAAGCCATGAGAAGCCCTGAACTGGCCAGTAACGGATTGGATGGGGACAATAACCTAACGGAATGAGACATAATCTTACCCGAATCGGGCACAACTCAGTTTAATCCGGACAAAACGAGAAAACATCGGCTCCACTATCACCAGGAAGGGAGTAAGGAATAAAATAAAAGCGAATATTGACAAAGAATAGTTATCATGTTTTAATTGTCATTAATCCTCTCGGAAGGGAAAATGACCGATGAAACACTGGCAAATGGCTCAATCATACTATTATAGCTTTTATTACTTTAGGTAGCGTTCGTATCCGGCCCTGGATACGGACGGAAACTTTCGTTTGTATCTAGAGTTGGAAAGCTATAATGGCCTGACCAACTAGGTATGAGATAATAAATCTAATTGGCTGCCATTACAATCCAGATTGCGCAATTCTTTATTTAACGATAGCAACCAGTCAGATTTAATGATCTGACTGGTTATTTTTTTAATCATTTTTTTAGCTTTATTAAACTTGTCTTTTGCTTTTCGCTCCATGCGCTTGCTGATCCGTAAGCCTCTGTGTACGGGGTCGCGCTTGGCTCGCTGTTCCGCAGGAGTCTCGCACCATCCGCTATCGACAAAGGAGCAACATCAACATCGAGCTTTAACATAGCCATATTTTAAAAAGGGGAGTAGAAAGGATGACAAAATCAAACAGGATCAGGCTAAGTTTCGTTTTATATCTGAATTATTTTGTTCATGGAATGGGATTATTAATCCTGACTCAAAATATGAAGGCTTTAGGCAATGTCTGGGGGACGCCATTAGCAACTGTTTCTTATGTAATTTCCGGTGTCGGGATTGGCCGGCTGCTGGCATACTATCTGCTTGGCAGTCTGTCAGACAGATACGGTCGAAAAAGTTTTGTATACGTGGGGATGCTGAGTTACCTGATCTTTTTTATTGGTATCATTCTAACTAAGGATTTCAGAGTAGCGTACTTATTAGCCATTTTGGCAGGGGTAGCCAATTCAGCACTTGATTCCGGCACGTATCCGACATTTCTGGAAATGAGCAGGGAAAATGGGGCGGCCAATATCCTGATTAAAGCCGCGATGTCCATTGGAGAATTTGTGCTGCCAATTTTCGTTGGTCTCAATGAAAATTTAGGCGGTTGGTATGGTTCAATCTTTATTATTGCCAGTGCAGTTTTGCTGATTAATTTTTTGCTGCTCAGTCGGACACAATTTCCCAAGCAAACGAGTTACGAAAAGCAAATCAGTCACCGTCTGATGAGTGGGAGTAAAATTTCAGGATCACGGATCAGTTTAATAGCCATCCTATCCGTTTATGGTTATACTTCCATGGCACTTATGATTCTTTATACTCAGTGGATCACTCTTTATGGAACGGATATTTTACACATGAATAACATGGAAGCTCACTTTCTGTTATCGCTCTACAGCATCGGTTCTATTGTTGGGGTACTGTTGATTTTCTTTATACTTAATCGTTCACTGATTAATGAAGTTAAATTAATCGTTGGTCTGAACAGTCTATCGTTATTCGTACTTCTAATCATTTGCTTTTCAGCCAACCATTTATTGATCAGCATTTGTTCATTTGTCTTTGGTATCACGGCTGCCGGCGGAATCATGCAAGTTGGTCTGAATATTTTTATTTCTCTATTTCCGCAGGCCAAGGGCCGTGTTACAGGAATCTATTTCTCATTCGGCAGCATTGCATCATTCACTGTACCGATTATTACCGGCAGGCTGTCTGAAATAAGTACAGCAACTGCACTGCGTGCCGACATTATCGTTGCTCTTGTTTCATTTGTTATATGGGCTATCGGCCAAAGATTAATGGCCGCTTCCACTGAGCCTTCAGGCTGCCAGAAAGAACGTAATCAGATTAATTTTATTGACTACTGGATCCTTAAATTACTGCAATGGCGTTTCAAATTAATCAGAACCATCGGTATTAAAAAAATGAACCAGAACGGCTCGATTTTTGATCCGGAACGTGAAAAACAGATTATGACAAAGATTGACCGCCAGATTGCGGATGCCGAGAACGTGAGTTATTACCAGGCTATTTACCAGACCATTTTAGCGAGTTCGAAGGAATATCAATCCCAGATACAAGAGAAAGGAAGAATCAGATGATTTACTTAACTGCAGGAGAATCACATGGACCGGAATTAACCGGGCTAATTGAAGGCTTTCCGGCCGGATTGAAATTATCGGTTGATCAAATAAATCACAAATTGAGAGAAAGACAAAGTGGTTATGGCCGCGGCTATCGCCAAAAAATTGAAAAAGATCAGGTAAAAATTACTTCCGGTGTGCGCCATGGTATCACTCTGGGATCCCCAATCACTTTACGGATTACAAACCTGGATCACGCTCACTGGAGTGAAATTATGGATCCTGTCAATGAACCTGATCAGGAAAATATTTTACGGCAAGTAAAGAATCCACGCCCGGGTCACGCTGATCTAGTTGGTGGCATGAAATATGGTCACCGGGATTTGCGCAATGTATTGGAACGTTCATCAGCACGCGAAACGGCTATGCGGGTAGCCATTGGTGCTGTTTGTATTCAGCTGCTGAATCAGCTGGGTATTCAAATTGCCGGATATGTACAAAAAGTAGGATCCATTGATGCTGATGCCGATCGATTATTATCACCCGGCCGGATTGAAGAGAAAATCAGCCAAAATGATTTGCGGATTGTTGAACAAGATAAAGTCCAGCCCATCCATGAGTTAATTGATCAGACGAAAAAGGACGGAGATACTTTAGGAGGCATCGTTCGGGTCGTTGTGCAAAATGTACCTGCCGGCCTGGGAAGCTATGTCAGTTGGAATGAAAAACTGGACGCCAGAATTGCAGCTGCTGTAGTAGGGGTCAACGCTTTTAAAGGTGTTGAATTTGGCGATGGTTTTAGTATGAGCGCCAAACCTGGCAGTCAGGTGATGGATCAAATCTACTGGGATCAGGATAAAGGCTGGTATCGCGGCAGCGACCATCTTGGTGGATTTGAAGGCGGCATGACTAATGGCATGCCAATCATTGTAAATGCTGCCATGAAGCCGATTCCCACTCTCTATAAACCATTACACAGTGTCGCTATTGACACGAAAAAAGAGCATAAAGCGAGCGTGGAACGTTCAGACGTTACAGCTATTGTTCCGGCTTCACTAGTGATTGAAGCTGTTGTTGCGATCGAACTGTGCCAGGCTATTTTAGATACTTTCGATAGCAGCAGCATGGAACGTTTGAAGAAACAATATCGCGATTATTGTAAAGAGATTAAAAACTATTAGAAGGTGTTCAAAAGGTCAGCAAATGATAAGCGGTGGTGAATCTCTTCATTGGCTGAAGCAGAGAAGGATCCCCCGGCCATTTTTCCCGGACTATCCGAACATCTCCTATTAAGGAGGCCTGTCCGTGATTATTCATACCCTTGGACCTGAAGCAACGGATAGCAATAGTGCCGCGCAGTATTATCTGCGGAAAAAAAAAGGTGTTAATCACATTGTGCTTCATGACTGTTTTGAAGCAATTATTAGCCATTTGAATGACTATCAGCGGGACTATTTGATCATTCCTGCTGCTTTCAAGTCTTTTCGCAATCACATGGATTGGGCCGATCTTCATTATGCCTATTTGGGCCGCCTGGAGCTCATCAACTGTTTTCGTCACCCTCTTAATCAGCTTGTTATCATCCGGCGGCTGACGGCAATCCATAATATTGCCTATACTCATCCGGCTACGGCAACATTGCTGAAAAGTTATTTGCAGGCCATTCATAGCCACGCGGTGATTGAGTATACAGACAGTAAGTATTTGGCGTATCAAAAATATAAGACGACTCAAGCGCATTTTGTCTTAACCAATCTCCAAAATGTTCAATTAAGTGCTGATGAAAAAATCGAACGTACCTACGCGCCCGATATGGTCTGGTGTGTTTATCAAATCTTAAATACGGCGAATCAGGTGAATATAAATTGAAAACATTAAAAACGAACATTCAAAAGGGACTGCACGGTGAACTGAGCGTACCGGGCGATAAAAGCATCTCCCATCGCAGCATCATTCTGGGTGCCATTAGTGCCGGCGAGACTGAAATTACTCATTTTCTTACATCAGAGGATTGCTTAACTACCATTCAGGCTTTTCTGGATATGGGGGTCAACATTGAACGCCAGCATGATCATGTCTTGGTGCATGGGGCTCGGATGAACGGACTGCGTCAACCGAAGCATCCCTTAAACATGGGGAATTCCGGAACGACAACGCGACTATTATTGGGATTATTAAGTGGGCAAAACTTCACTGCTGGGTTAATGGGTGATCGGTCATTAAGCAAAAGGCCTATGAGACGGGTAACCGAACCGCTCGCCCAGGCAGGAGCGCGATTCAAGGTCACTGGAAACGGATTATTGCCTATTACTATCTATGGCTCCCCTGATCTTAGCACCTTCAACTACCGGCTTCCGGTTGCCAGCGCCCAAGTTAAAAGTGCCTTGATTTTAGCTGCATTACAGGCCGACGGTGTTTCAACGATCGTTGAGAAACAACAAACCAGAAATCACACCGAATTAATGTTAAAGGCATTTGGCGGTGAGATTGAACAGCAAGGTTTAACAATCACAGTAACTGGAAAACCACATCTGATTGGCCAGAATATCACGATTCCTGGCGATATGTCATCGGCGGCTTTTTTTATCGCTGCGGCTACTTTACTGCCTAATAGTGCGATCAGGCTCAAAAACGTAGGCCTGAATCCTACCCGTATCGGTTTTTTAGACGTTCTAAAAAGAATGGGCGCGGACATTACAATTCAAAATAACGTGAATCACGCTGAAGCTTCCGGAGAGCTTTTGGTACGAAGGTCTGTGCTGCATGCGGTTCATCTTTCAAGTCGGGATATTCCAAGTGTGATCGATGAATTGCCGCTCATTGCCTTACTGGCAACTCAGGCTCGGGGAACAACTGAAATTACCGGGGCCGAAGAGTTGCGGGTCAAGGAAACGGATCGAATTGCGGTAGTTACTGCGGAATTGCAAAAACTGGGTGCGGACATTACCGAGTTACCTGATGGTATGGTTATTAACGGACCGACCCCATTGGAACCAAGGAGAACGGATGTCGTTGATACGCACGGCGACCATCGGATCGGGATGATGCTGAGTGTGGCTGCTCTGTTAACCAGAAGTGAACTGAAACTGGCCAATGAAACGGCGATTAATATCTCCTACCCGGATTTCTTCATTGATCTTGACCGGTTGATAGCGGCGAAAAGGTCCGTGATCTTATGAAAACGATCGTTATTGATGGCCTGGGGTTAATTGGCGGCTCGACCGCTTTAGCGATCCGGCAAAAATGGCCGGATCATCAAATCTTTGCTGTCGACGTCAATGATATCGCGTTAGAGTTTGCACAAAGTCACGGGCTGGTCGACGGTGGATTTGATCGAATACAGGATATTGCAGCCACGGCCGACTTCATTATTTTAGCAGCTCCCGTCAGCATTATTCTAGAGCATATGGAACAGTTGGCAGAAATGCAGCTAAAGCCGGATGTCATAGTGACCGATGTCGGCAGCACCAAACGACAAGTCATGGCCAAAGCGAAAATTTTAACAGATCAGGGCATCATTTTTATTGGAGGCCATCCGATGGCCGGTTCACACAAAACAACAGTTCTTGCAGCCAGAGCAGACTTATTTCAAAGTGCCTATTATTTTTTGATTTCTGATACGATCACGGATCAGCAACACCGGAGTGCAATTAAGAGTTTACAGTCACTATTATCCGGCCTAGATGTCAAATGGCAGCTGATTTCAGCACTGCAGCATGACAGAGTTGTAGCCCTAATCAGCCATTTGCCGCATATCATTGCTTCCGGATTAGTCAACATGTCGCAAGATGAATTGAGTCATTCACCATTATCTTTGAAACTGGCTGCGGGCGGTTTCCGGAGTATCACCAGAATAGCATCTTCCGATCCGGAGATGTGGACTGATATTCTATTAAGTAACAGTAATACTATCGGCGATAAAATCGAACACTTTGTCCGAATACTGCAGCAAGTCAGGCAAGCTATAGCTCAATCGGACCGCGATGCGATTTGGAATTATTTTTACAGTGCTAAAATCACAAGGGACAGTATAAATACTCAGGCGGGCAGGCACGTCCCGAATTTCTACGATTTATTTATCAACATTCCCGATCAGGTGGGGGCAATTGCTAAAGTCACTCATATTTTAGAAGAAGCAAAAATTAATTTGATTAATATTCATATTTTAGAAATCCGAGAAGAAACGGATGGGGTTTTGCAGCTATCTTTTTCAAATCAAAAAGATTTAATTGATGCAAAGGGTGAATTACAGCGGCGCGGACTGTCAGTAGTAGGGGGTGATTAAATGGCTAATATAGTACTGGTTGGCTTTATGGGCAGCGGCAAAACAACAATCGGGCGTTTATTAGCCGATTTCATTCACTGTCCCCATCTTGACTTGGACCATATCATTATCGAAGATTCAGGCCAATCGATTAACCAGATCTTCGCAGAACAGGGGGAAAAATATTTCCGCGAATTGGAATCAAAGACCCTTGTGTCAGCACTTTGCCGGGATGGGATTTTATCAACAGGTGGCGGCACACTGATCAGCCCAATCAATCGTCGCGTGTTAAATCAATCCGGTATTCCCGTTATTTTTTTAAAAACCTCTCCGAAAGTTATTCTGGAACGGCTGCAGGGTGATCAGACGAGACCTTTGGCTCGGGCGCTGGACGAAAAAAAGTTAATCGCGCTTTGTCAGGAACGGGATCGTTACTATGAACGATCTGCCGATATTAAAATTATCACTGACCAAAAAGCACCATTGGAAATTGTTCACGAGATCATAGAGAAAATCGGCGTCTACTTTTTGAACAGAATAAATATAGCCGAAAAATAAAATGTTTTTAACTCCATGCGTTATTATGCCGGTTCAAGTACAATTGATGAGTTTCTATGCTGTTTGACGCGGAACATGAATAAAACCCACTTTTTCATAGTGGGTTTAGTTCGTTTACGGTTTTTAAAAAGCGAATGGACAAATCAGTTATTTTTCATCAAATGCCACACAGGAAATCTCCAGCCTGGCACCCTTCGGCAGCGCGCAGATCTGCACCGCAGATCGGGCAGGGAGAACGCCTCCTTTGAAATATTCCCCGTAGACCTGATTGACTGCGGCAAAATCTTCGATATCGGTGAGAAAGACTGTCGCGCTGACGACATCGGGGAAACCGAGTCCGGCTTCTTCCAGAATGGCACTGATATTTTTGAAGATTCGTCCTGCCTGGGTTTTGATATCTCCCTCAACAATCGTACCTGTTGCCGTATCGAGTGGAATCTGTCCGGAAACAAAAATAAATCCGCCTGCGCCGACTGCCTGAGAGTAGGGGCCGACCGCCTGCGGTGCCTCTGATGTTGCGATTTGTTTTTTCATCATTTTCCACCTCATTTTTATCATTCAGCAAGAAACAACTGTTTTATTTGTCTCCTATTTTAGCACAGAGGTGCAGTATTGAAGAGAAAAAAAGAAGAGGATGAGAAATATGTGTCCCCATTTCGGAATCCCAGCCCCTACATATAAAGTGTAGGAGGTGATCATGATGGCAAACAGTACGATTGCGGCATCCGCATTTGTCTTAACGTTTGACGGCGGGAAGGATGGAAAGGGCAATCCTATTCTTCTGACCAAAGCTTTCCGCAATATCAAGCCTGCTGCGTCTTATGGCGCATTGCTGGCTATTGCCGGCAAACTGGCGCCGCTGCAGCAGCACCCGCTGGTTTCAGTCGAACGCAATGACACATCTGAAATCACTGCCTGATCAAAGAAATGATGGCAGAAAATTTCTTGGGAAAGGGGGATGGCCTATGAAAACACTCAATCTCGTATTTTTAAATGAGCAGGGTAAGAGTGTCACACTTTCGGTTAACGATCCGGTTGAACCTGCTGATCCGGCAGCTGTTAAGAGCGCCATGCAGGAAATTCTCGCGCAAAATGTGTTTATTTCTACCGGTGGTTTGCTGACTCAGATCAAGTCGGCCCGAATCTCTGAAAATAACGCTACACCGATTCCGGTCGACTGATCTGCGAAAAAATGAATGATGCGGAGCCGAAGGGAAAAGATCAATCATTCCCTTCGGCTCTTTTGCCATCAGAATCATCCGGCAAATCTGAAACTATTCTATGAAAGGAGACGGACCAGATGGACGTATGGCTTCCGATCATCAGGGATGTGGGCTTTCCGGCAGTCGTCACATTTTTTCTTCTCTACAGGATTGAAGGAAAACTGGATGAACTGATCCAGTCGGTTAGAGCACTCCCTGTCAGTCAGACGGCTGAGCGGGCAGATGACCGCTCGCTTCCGAAAATGAAAAAACAGGGATAACCTTTCAAACATCCGGTCCCTATCACCGGATGTTTTTCAGATATTTTTTAATGGATTCGAAAAAATGATTCTAATGAACGACAGAGCCATGGTAAAATGATTTCATACAGTTCAATGATCCTCAATCTTCAGAAAATGAAGTGAATCCCAGCGTTGAAGAACCTCGTGATCTTTGCCATCAGTTCAATCATTATTTTGATCGGCAGTATACTCGCAGCCCATCTGCGGATGAGAAATGAAGCAAAAACTGTTCAGATCTGCGGCTAAAGAAGGCTAGCCGCGGATTCGATGGTGCAGCCGGATTTGATGGAAAGGCATCTCACATTTATCACGATGAAAAAAGAGAAAGGCTGCTACAGACGCGAGTGAAGAACAGGAAACGGGTCGAAAACCTGCCACCACACCAAGGGCGATTAATAATCAGTGAAACAGCCATGGATCTGCCGTCACAGTGATGGCCAAAACAAATCCAAGTAAAAAGAGTGACACTTCAGTGAAAGATAAAGAAAATTCTACAGCCCCCGTTGCGGGTGGTATAACCGGGCCTGTGGTTGCGCAGACAAAACTTGCCTCCCGGACGCAGCAGATTGTTATCGTTGCGGCCTCCGGGAGCAACGCGCGTGTTACATTCTGGGAGAAGAGCGGAGGGACGTGGCGTGAACGGCTTTCCGCAAACGGGTACGTCGGGTCAAATGGCGTTGGCGCAACCAAAGAAGGAAGGTGCACAACACCCTATGGCGCTTACTTGCTTGGCCCGGCATTTGGAACGGAAAATCCAGGCACGTCACTTCCTTTCAGGCTGATTACACCGCAATCGTGGTGGGTAGAGGACAGCAAAAGTCTCAATTATAATACATGGCAGGAAGGCACACATTTTAACGCGCCAAGCGAGCATCTGGCCGATTATCCGGTTCAGTACCATTACGGAGTGGTTATCAACTATAATACAGCGCGAACACCTTATGCCGGGTCCGGTTTCTTTCTCCATTGCGACAACGGAGGCCCGACTGCGGGCTGCGTCTCCATCCCAACGGCGCAGATGCGCCAGTTGATGCAGATGCTCCGACCGGGCGCTTATATTGTTAATGTGAACAGTGAACGGGAGATCAGGAATTTCTGAAAATCTCCTGCTTTTTTACGGTTTATCTGATACATCAGCCCGTTCAGAAGCAGGTGTTGACGGACAATAAAGATGTTTCATTTTGATGTTGCACAGTAGAACACGTACTGCATCAATTATAAATATCCTTTCATTCTGATTACTGTACCATCACATTTGTCTTTAACTGTTTTCATCCCATTTTTCAAGTAGAATGAGAGTACTCGAACATTGCTTGGAGAAACCCGGAGGTGGTATTCCTTTACTCCGTACCCCTTAAAAAATTTCATCGAATACTGATGAAGTTCATCTGCTATTCCAAGTCCTCTTTTTTCAGGAATCAAGTAGTATAGATTTACATGACCTATTTTTTTTTCGCCATACTCGCGAATTGTGAGTTCAAGTTGACCAATAGGTTGCCCATCTTCAAGAGCCAGAACAAACCCACCAGGAAATTGAACTGATTTTTCTTTGACCCAAACTTCTCATCCGTTCCAAAACTAACGTTAAATGGTAAGCGTCAAATAATGGACACCTTTTCATGAATCAAGCGGTCATGCGATAATACCTCTGTCCATTAATCGAAGAGGATGATCCATGATACGAGCGGAGTTACATGAGTTCTCGCTGCCGTTCCAAAAAAATGAAAAACATCCTCTTAAGAGGACGCCTTCTTTTCTTGAAAAAAATATTGTAAGACTTGTTTACTTTATTGTCACTATAACAGTAAAAACAATAGTAAATATAAACGCAATTATTATTGATGCACGATACTGATATTTTTTAGTTAAAAATCTTTTACCAAAAGTAATAAGTAAAAGAGATATAAACCCTTGCACAAGAGCAATACAAATAATAAAAATATAACTTATAAATGGCTCAAATTTAAAATAAGTCGGAGACTCTTGAAAGATGGGAAGTTTAAATATAAACGGCAAAGATATTATAACAAGCAAATTCATTATTAGCACACCAATTGGTGATCTAACTAATAATGTGAACACACCGTACGCAAATACATAAACCACAATACCTGTAGTCAATGTTTTAGCATCGTATATATAAGCCTGAAATACACACCATGCATATAAAATAGCCACTACTAAATCATAGAACAGAGAGTTTCTTAATCTTTGAGAGTTAATTAATATCCCTCCCTTCTTTTATATATATAATAAATTATTAAAAATTCATTGTATACATATATTGTGTAATTGTAATATTTTTTTTTTTCGAATTTTTTTGACAATGTATGCACGTGATGATATACTTAAATTTGTAATATCTGTTGTTTTTTTACATAAAAACATAAACAAGAGGTGATTTAACCGTTTCTTACGTCTTTCAATTTAAACCTCGGGAGGTATTTTTGTGAAAGTAAAATCTAGTATTCTTAAAATATTTTTTAGTATTATGGTACTAACAGGGGTTTGGGGAACATATTCAAATTTTTCTGCTCACGCTCAAACAACCATACAACAAAATAATAGAGCAATAGTATTAGAATGGTCCCAAAAACATAATGTATCAGATGAATTTGCTGTACAAAATTCATTAAGTCTCATCTCTCCAAATTACATCCCAGGTAGTAGACAAGCCTATTATCCAAGGACAAACATACCTTGTAAACCAGGGGACATATTAATTACTAATCAGACAAGCTCTTCTGGTCTTACTGGTCACTCTGCCATTGTACTAGATATTCAAGGTGACGTTGCTGAAATTAAAGGATTAGGATATCACCCTCAATTTACATCACAATCCGATTTTTGGTCTACCAATAAATATAAGGTAATGGTTAAGCGTTATCCCAATGCTACAGATAGACAAAATGCTGCAAACTGGGCTACAAATTGGGTAAATAATCACCCTAGTGAAAAATATAAAATATACAGTATATGGATTACAAATCCATCTTATGGCACTTATTGCTCTAAAATAGTTTGGGATGCATTTTATTTCGGAAATAATCATAAAGTCATATTGAACTACTCCATGGGGTCAAGCTATTATTATGATATATGTGCACCATATGACCTTTCTGGTGATTCTTCAATGACTACAATGGTTAACTTTATGAAATGAATCTTCTCTGAATAAAATAAATTACTAAATATTTCTCTTTCCTGTCTGACAATTTTGGATAAAAAACATGCGATCACCGGGAATTTTTTCCTTTAGGAAATCATTCTCAGTGATCGCATGTTCAATGCCAAGAGGGTTCGGGTGCAATGAGTTCGTCAACTCCTAAATTCCTTCCGCTATCGATCTTTTGTTTTCTATACAGTTTGGTTGATTCACACATCCCACGTGAAGAGGGCAACCTCGTCCATTTTGCTTCGTTCTCCTAAGTACTTATTACCGGCAAAAACAAATCCACGCTCACGTTAAATGAATCTCTTCGAAATAACACAGTGTAATTTTTATGCAAACTAATATTAATAGGTTCAAAATGCATACGTGAAAGCCTCCTCTTCAATAATATGATTAATGTTTACTGCGCATCATCCGTCTACTGTTCAATATGGGCCGTTTATTGCTGATAATTTTAAACAACTTTATTTTGTAATGGAGTAATTTTACAGTATAGGAATGCAGCTTCATTTCTTCATTATTAAACAACTTTATTGTCACTGTACAACAGGTGCACCTTGATTCTTCTGACAGTTTAAGTTTTGTCACAGGGTGTGTGACAAAGTTAACATTAGTAGTTGTTGTTTCGTACGAAGGGGAGTCACTATAATAAAAGTGAAGGTAGAATGATCAGTCAATAAGGCGCCGACCCGTGAAATGTAAGCGCATACTATTTTGCCTTCCGCATAATAACATAACTTCTATTGTTGAGGAGGCGGAATTAAATGTCTGAAGGAAAAAGTCTAAAACTTGGAGTACAGAAGTTCGGCAATTTTCTCAGTTCGATGATCATGCCAAATATCGGCGCCTTTATTGCGTGGGGACTCATTACCGCGCTGTTTATTCCGGCAGGCTGGTGGCCAAATCAGGCACTGAGCGGACTTGTCAGCCCAATGGTTACCTACTTGCTGCCGATATTGATTGGCTATACAGGCGGCAAGCTGGTTTTTGGCAATCGCGGCGCTGTCGTCGGCGCGATTGCGACTGCCGGAGCCATTATCGGCACCAATATCCCGATGTTTTTAGGCGCAATGATTATGGGCCCTCTTGGTGCCTATCTGATTAAGAAATTTGATCAATTAGTCGACGGAAAAGTTAAACCCGGTTTCGAAATGCTCGTTGACAACTTCTCGGCAGGCATTCTCGGAGGGCTGCTGGCAGTTATCGCTTTTCTCGTCATCGGTCCGACAGTCGATGTAGTCAGCAAGGCGCTGGCAACCGGTGTCGAATGGCTGATCCATGCGGATCTTCTGCCGCTTGCCAGTCTGTTCATTGAACCAGGGAAAGTGCTTTTCCTGAACAATGCAATTAACCATGGTGTTCTGACACCGATTGGGATTGAGCAGGCCAGACAATATGGAAAATCGGTTCTCTTCCTGCTTGAAGCCAATCCGGGGCCGGGAATGGGTGTCCTGCTGGCCTATTGCTTCTTTGGCAAAGGAAATGCAAAAAAGACCGCTCCTGGAGCAGCAATCATTCATTTCATTGGCGGCATTCATGAAATCTATTTTCCATACGTATTAATGAAACCGCTCTTGTTGATTGCTACTATTATCGGCGGTATGAGCGGTGTATTCACGTTGATTACGTTAAAAGGCGGCTTAGTCGGACCGGCTTCACCAGGCACCATCATTGCCGTACTCGCGATGACACCTAAGTCCTTCACCAGTTTTACAGCAAACATCGCCGACGTACTGATTTCGATGACCGTTTCTTTCCTGATCGCTTCTTTTATACTTAAAGTGGATAAGAGCGGCAATGAGGATCTTGAAGGCGCTACGAAAAAAATGGAGGCACTGAAGGGGAAGAAAAGCAGTGTTTCCGGTGTGCTGGTCGGTGCAAGAGAATTCGACCCTGCCAAAGTTAAAAAAATTATTTTCGCCTGTGATGCAGGTATGGGCTCAAGTGCGATGGGGGCGTCGCTTCTGAAGAAGAAAGTTAAGGCAGCGGGGCTGAACATTTATGTTACCAACGCCGCGGTCAGTTCGATCCCAAAGGATGCTCAGATTGTCGTAACCCAGTCAGAGCTGACACCGCGGGCGAGAGATCATGCTCCGGAGGCCTATCACGTGTCCGTGGATAATTTCCTGACCAGCCCGGCTTATGATGAACTGATTGATCAGCTGAAGCACGGGGAAAAAATTCAGGCAGAAAAAGCGATTGAAAGCGAAGATATTTTTGAAGATGAGAAAATACTGAAAAAAGAAAATATATTCCTGAAAAAATCTTTCTCAAATAAAGAAGAAGCGATCCGTTTTGCCGGTCAGGCGCTTGTTGACAGCGGCTATGTTAACCCGTCTTATGTTGATGGTATGTTGGCGCGCGATCAGGATATGTCCACCTATATGGGCAATGAGATCGCGATCCCTCATGGAACAGAGAACGACAAAAAGGATGTTATCGCTTCGGGTATTGTGATTGTCCAGATACCGGGCGGCGTCGACTTTGACGGAAATAAAGTGCGCCTGCTGTTCGGTATTGCCGGTAAAAACAACGGCCACCTGACCATCCTTTCCAAGATCGCTGTTGTTTGCGCTGAAATGGACAATGTCAACCAAATGGTTGGCGCCCAGTCTGCAAATGAATTACTGGCAGTCATCAACCAGACAATCAAGCAACATGCGTGAAGGCGGGCGGTCCTCCACAGGAATCAAGTCAGAATAAGGAAAAAAGGAAATGGGCTGAGATTATGTTTATTACCAATAGAGAAAAAACCATAATCGAACTGCTGATCAAAACCGGCGGCAGGCATACCTCATTATCCATAGCTACCTATCTGCAGGTCAGTGTGCGTACGGTTCATCGCGACCTGAAAAAAATAGAGAAAACACTGAATCACTTTGACCTCAGACTGGTACAGAAAGACAACGACAGCCTTCATATTGAGGGACCGGACAAAGCCGTTTTCAGCCTGGCGCAAACGTTGTCAAAGCTTGAGCCGCTGGATCTTTCCATGAAAGAGCGAAAACTCTTGCTATTGCTTCAATTGTCAAAAACAAATGAACCGGTTAAAACGGGTCCGCTGGCCAAGGACCTCGGTATTTCGGTCACCACGATGCAGACCTATCTGGATGATCTGGCAGACTGGATTGAAGATTTTGAGGTCACGATCAACAGGAAACGAGGCGTCGGTATTCTTCTGGATGGTTCCGAAAGTGCCAAACGGAAAGCACTCGCCAATTTCTACCTCCTTTTTTTTAATGAAGAGATGATTGAAGCTATTTTTCAACTTTCCAGGCCTATACCCGCGGAAGAACGGCAAATTCTTCATTATTTCAAACAGGATTATCTGTGGGAAATCGATCAGGCGATCAAGCAAAATATCGGTTCCATGTACACTGAATTAGCAGACAGCGACTATGTCGGATTTCTGATCCAGTTCTGCATCACTGTGCAGAGATATGAATCGGGATTTGCCCTGGAAAACAGTCTTCTGATCGATCCACCCGGATCTGGACAACAAGAAGGCCTTCCTATCGTTGAAAAAATCAGCCAGATTATCAGTAAACATCTGTCCGTTGAGCTGCCGGAGCCGGAAAAGAATTTTCTGGCGATGATTCTTAAGGGTTCCAGACTTCAGAATGCTGAATCGGTCTATTTTGACAGTGTGATCACAGGAAGAACGATCAAAAAACTGATTTTGCAGATTTCAAAACAATTGAATGTTGACTTGACGGGTGACTTTTCCCTATTCCAGGGCTTAATGGCACATCTCGAACCGTCTTTGTTCCGGATTAGAAAGAACTTAGCAGCTTACAATCCGCTGACGGAGCAGGTGAAGGCGCAGTATCCTGCCTTGTTCGCCGTAATGGCCAACTGCCTGAAACAGGTTTTTACAAATATCGATTTCCCGGATGATGAAATCGCCTATGTTGTCCTCCATTTTGAATCGGCTCTGGAGCAGAGAAGGCAAGATGAAGAGGTACGCGTACTTGTTGTCTGCCCGACGGGAATCGGTGCATCCAAGATGCTGGCCACTCGGCTGAATAAGGAATTTCCTGAATTCTCATCGGTGTCGATCGCTTCAATCAGTGCCATGCATCAAACGGATCTGACAACCTATGATCTGATCCTGTCGACGGTACATCTGCCGAAGCAAAGCATTCCGTGCGTCTTTGTCAATCCGCTTCTGAGCAAAGAAAACATAGAGGATATTCATTCTGTGCTGCAGAGCTTGACATCTCGCAGGAAAACGATGCCTACCGCTTTTTCCGGAACCGCCGGGTCTGATGTACAGCAGAGTCCGAAAAATCATGCATCTTCATTGAAAAGATTTCTTGATGAGCTTGACCTTGTCCGTTTGTCGATTCAGGAGATTCTGGATCATTTTTCAGTGCAGCCAATGCAGCACGCTGAAAAGATGCAAGAAGTGATTCGATCAGCCACCGATCATCTTTTCAATCAATCTCTCGTTGGCGATCCGGATACGGTATATCAGAAATTAATCGCCCGTGAAAAACTGGCGGGGCTGGCCATTCCAGACACGAATATGGCGCTGTTTCATTGCACGGACCCATCAATTCAAACGATTATTTTTCAGATTGTCCATTCGGATTGCCAATTTGTAATGAGGGGAATGGATGGGTCGAAACTGGCTGTCAGTAATTTTTTGATTTTACTGGCACCCGAGCCGATGGATACGGTTCGCCGGGAAGTAATTGGAACCATCAGCTCCTCATTTGTCGAAGACAGGGAGAGCACACTGATTTTTGCTTCGGCTAATGAAAAAATCATTCATTCAAAGTTGGAAGATATTTTCTATAGATTTTTAGTAAATAAATTTTCGAAGGACTGATCAATAATGAAAACCGTTATACATTTTGGAGCAGGTAATATTGGAAGGGGTTTCATCGGCGGACTGTTTGCTGAATCCGGTTATCATGTAACGTTTGTTGATATCGCCGACCCGATCATCAATGCACTGAATGAGAAGAGCGCTTATCGTGTCAGAACGGCTTCCGAGCCTCAGCAGATCTTTGAAATCCACAATGTCTCCGGCATCAATAACAAAGAGCATCCGGACGAAGTTGTTGAAGCAATTAAAGATGCTACATTTATCACGACAGCGATTGGTCCGAAAGTATTGTCATTTATTGCGCCACTGATCGCACAGGGATTGTCGGAGCGGCTGAAAATATCCGATGAAAAGGTTTATGTGATCGCCTGTGAGAATCAGATTAATGCAACCGATTTGTTGAAAAATGATATTCTCGAATATCTGGATCAGGAAACGGTGCGGAAATTAACGGGCAGAGTCTATTTTCTGAATTCAGCGGTCGACCGGATCGTTCCTCTGCAGCATAATGAAGAACTGCTGGACGTATTGGTTGAAGACTATCATGAATGGATCGTTGAGTCTTCCACTCCGATACCGGAAGTCAAAGGCATGCAGACAGTTTCCGATCTTGCTCCTTACATTGAGAGAAAACTCTTCACGGTTAATACGGGTCATGCGGTGACAGCTTATCTGGGTTATCTGGCCGGAAAAAAGAAAATTCATGAAGTGCTGCACGATCCGGACATTTATCAGGATGTCAAAGGGGCGATCAAAGAAACCGGTGCCTATCTGATCAAACGATACGGATTCGAGCCTTCCGTCCATGAAAAATACGTTGAAAAGATTCTGCATCGTTTCCAGAATCCAATGCTTAACGACGACGTGACGCGTGTCGGCCGTTCACCGCTTCGCAAACTAGGCCCTCAGGACCGTTTGATCAAACCGTCCGTCGAAGCGGAGAAGTTCGGTTTATCATTCAATTATCTGGCGAAAGCGATCGCAGCCTGTCTCAGATTTGATGTGAAGACGGACAGCGAAGCCGTTGAATTACAGCAGAAGCTACGCGAAAGTGGAGTAACCGGTGTCCTTCTCGACGTCTGCGGTCTTGAAAAAGATGATCCGATCACATTGGCTGTTGCCGGTCAGTTTGAACAGGTAAAAGCGGCTAATCAATAATCAGTATGAAAAAGAAAAAATGCAGATAATAAACTGTACCTTGGTAAGCAGACACTAAAAAAATCTGCCATCTAAGGTACTTTTACGTATTATGTATTGTGTATCAGATAAAGCGAGAAAAAAGAGAATTCCTTCTGCAAAATCAAGACAATGGGATCAGTTCCTGTATAGTGAGGGCTTCCGGTGACGTTCCAAAATGTTTACTGTCGTGATTCAGAAGGAAATGGATATAAAAATCCGGTTTTCTTATTCACAAAGACTCTCTGCTTCTTTTACTAGAATCCCCCCTTAAATTTACCCGATGCCCAAATAGAAGACGCTGAGAAGCCAGCAGTTCAACGGATGAAGGCACAAAAAAGATAAAAAGTACAAATAAGAGACGCCCGATAAGCGTCTTTTATTCTGTGTTTTACGTGAACCACGCAACTTTTTTGCGGTAAGCACGCAAAAAGTTTACGGTGAAAAAAAGCAGAAAAGTGTTATAACTAACTATGGACATGTTATGTATGCTTGTTTTAATGACGTTTATTTTGACGAAACAACTACCTATGTCATATAATCCGGCGATAGATTCAGCGGTATCGCAGTGAAGCATGGTGTCACCGTTTCACAACTACAGTCATGAAATAATATTGCAGACTCTAGATATAATGCGGAGCAAGTATTGGTCGTTTAATTTTAGAAGATTACAGATGCCTGGGGAAGGGATACAAATGAAAAAGATCTTAATTATGTTGGTCGGTGTTCTGGTTGTGATTGGCGGACTATTATTCCTATTCAATTACAATCAGAGCTCGCCGCGTGGACATTCAGAAACAGCCTCCTCCCAAAAAGTTGAAGTTGCATCACGTCATAAGAGTGCAGCAGCAAGTTCAGCTTCCAGTTCATCAGCGGCGACGAATGTGCCGGCAAGTTCAAGCCTTTCGCCAGCAAGCAGTTCATCCATATCAACCGGTTCTAGCCAGCCGGCAAGTAGCAGCTCATCAACGTCTGTGGGCTTAACGAGTACTAATACGAGTTCAAGTTCAGGTACTGTCGGTCAAGTAGTGAATAGGCCGCAGGGTGCTTGGGTCAAAACCTTTGAGAAAAATTTTTACCGAGAGTATCATCTAACGCCCAGCCGTTACGTTTATTTTGGCGATGGTATTTGGGGTGTCTGGGTTAAAGAATTCGACACGGGGTATTTTCCAGAAGTGACGGTTGACCAAAAGGGCACGATCAACCCGGCTTCGAAGCCGCAGGGCGCTTGGGTAAAAACTTTTGAGAAAGATTTGTACCGCGGTTATCATGTAACGCCTGATCGCTACGTTTATATTGGCAGAGGTTATTGGGAAGTTTGGGTTAAAGGAATTAATACGGGTGAGTATCCCTATGTGACGGTGAACCAATACACGGGTAACTTTCACGGATAATAACTACAACATTACGTATTAACAAAGAAGTCCCTTTAATTTAATATCCTGAGATAGGCTCTCCTCTTTTGTTACTGCGAGCCTTTTTTTACAGATACTAACATGCGCAGCTTGCCCGCATCCTCCGCAAAAATTTAGTGGAGACATATAAACAACTAGGTTTTACCCATGGAAAATCTATACAAAACCAGAGAATGAAAAAGATCAAAACGTGAGTAAAAAGGGAACTTAACCCAGTTTGTTCACCTAATGATATTGCCGAAATCATTCGCTATTTCATTGATGACGATGATCAAAAGGGGAAAGGGTCATACATTATTTCAATTTGGTAGTCAATTTTAAATGAATAATCGGGTAATTTCAAAAGCTCGATGTGGTATTACTGAGTTAAGATGGAACTGTGGAATAATAACCTCTTTTTTGTAATGGATAAAAAATCATTTGAAGAGGGGATGACGGATTGATTGAAAGTTCCAGTGCTAAAAAGTGGAATTTAGATCTTTAGCCTTAAACTATTACTGCTTTTAATAAGCTACTTAGAATAATTAACGGGGGTTTTTTATGAAACGTATCGTTCCTTTATTGGGTGTGTTTCTTTTATTTGTCTTCGTCTCTGGGTGCGGTTCACACGCATTTAACGCTGAGTCGATGGATGCCGCTGGTGCAACAAGTTCATCCTCTAAAACAACTGGTACGAGTCATTCGTCATCTAAAAAAATGAATACACTGGATCGTTCAACGAGTGCGGGAAATACTGATAAAGATCAGAGTGCAGAAGGTCATTCATCTGGCACGAGTAATGTTTATATTTCTAGTAGCACTGAAGCTATAAACTACTTGCGGCATCAACTAAAATATGATAATGACAATGATATATTGTTTAGTGCCATGGATGGATCGCTGAATACAGATAAAAGAGGAGCATATTACACGATAGGATTAGTCTCTAAGTCTATGAGAGAACAGGGGGGTTCCGGAACATTAGGACTTTATAAAGTCTATCAAAATGGTGTATATGTTTTAATCAATCCGAGCGATGATCCGGAAAGTCATTCGAATTCTGCCGCGGGCAGCTTCCATATTTCCAACGGTACAGAAGCTGAAAAGTACTTAAGACATATTTTAAATGATGATAACAATGAAACTATAGTGTTTGACGATATGGGAGGTTCTCTAAGTAAGAGCAACAACGGATATGGTTCGTTTTATACGATTAGGATAATCGATAAGTCGAAGTTAGATAATGGGAAGAACGGTATGATCGGTATCTATAGGGTCTATGAAGCTGGAACATGCATCCCTCAAAAATGAACTTATAATTATAAAACATGGGATGATGGACGGACTACTGATTTATCTTTAGCAGGTATATATTTATATTTTGGGAAATGCTTAAGCCCGATAGCCCTTACACGCCACTCTTTGAGTGCTGTTGTTAAGGGCTTTAAAAAAATAAAACATATACATGTCCAAAGTGAAAGAACAGTGACAGATCCTGAGACGGAACGGTAAAATGTGAGCACCGGATATCGGTATGCTCATCGGAGAAGGGATTTTTGTCGTCGAGTCGTGCGCCCAACTTCAAAAAATAGAGGTGAAGACCGATGAAAAACGGCTGTGTTTCATAAACTGAGCAATGACGAATCTAGAAGAAAAAGGAGCTAAAAACGCTTCTTTAAAACTGTCTAAAAAAGTGATCGATACAAATGTGCACAGGTTTATTGACAGTTTCGTTCACATCAATAAATTAAATAAGCAATGGGATCAGTTACTTATCAATCCAGAACATATGCTACGGCCAGTCGGTTTAATGTTCTCAAATACTTTGAGGATAAAAGCCTGTGCATACAGCGACAGCTGTCAAAGATACGTAATATATTTAGTGGATCGTCAACTTTTTATAGCGAGTAAGAAAATTTTTAAAAGCCAGTGCAGCCGGGCTCATGTAATGATTCTTCAGATAGGCGAGGTAAATCATTCGTGCCGGTATTTTGTTGGTGATCTTCAGAATCTTCACATCAAATGTAGCCAAAGCTTTGATTTTCGGTATGATAGCAATACCGTAGTTGATTGAGACTAGTCCGGCCATCGCCAGGTCTTCTTCAACGATGCAGGCCATTTTCGGATGAATATGTAACGCTTTAAGCGTGTCGTGAATCAGAGGGTAGAGCCCGCTGCTCTTGCTGAAAAATACATAGGGGTAGGGCAAAGTCTGTTCCAGGTCGACCTGGTCAAATCTGGCCAGCGGATGGTTCTTTGCTGTAATCAGAACCAGTTCTTCCTTGTAAACCGGAATAAACGAAATTTCCGGATGATCCGGAACATAGGAGCAGATAGCCAGTTCACAGGATTCATCGGTCACTTTTTGTAGCACGTTATGGGTTGTCCCCTGATAAAAATTGAAACGGACTTGCCGCTGCTCTTCCCTTCCGGAAAACTGACCAACCATTTCCGGGACGAAGGAGGCACCCATTGTATAGATAAAAGCCAGTTCGATGATTCCGGAATGCGGATCGATTAAATTTTCAAGAGTCATTTTTCCCTTCTGAAGTTCACCCAATGCGTTCTGAACGTAAGGAAGAAAAATTTTCCCATATTTTGTTAAACGGATATTGCGGCCCTGCTTTTCAAACAGGAGGACGCCCAGCTCATGCTCAAGCAGCGCAATCGCGTGACTGAGTGTCGGCTGTGAGATGCTCAGCCGTTCGGAGGAATTTGTATAATGCTCTGTTTCAGCAAGATCCAGGAAGTAATAGAGTTGTTTTAAATTCATGATGAAACACCTCTGAAGAATATAATTGGTTAGCACGAAACTATAGAAAAAAGCTATAAATATTAACTGATAATTTTATTGTAATCAATGTAAGCGGATTCTACAATAAGTTTGTGAAGTAAATATCATAGTTTGTGAGTCAGGGAAAAAGAAGAATGTCTTAATATTGATTAATTTGTGAAATAAATAACAAAGAATTCCAGCAGTATTGGAAAGGGAGACAGATGATGGCAGATTATCCGATGTTATTCAAGCCGCTTATAATCAAAAGGATGACGATCAAAAATCGGATCGTTATGTCGCCGATGGGAACCAATTTTGCTAAACTCGATGGCAGTATGAGTGACGATCATCTTTCATATTACAAGGATCGCGCAAGGGGAGGCACTGGACTGATCATTCTTGAAAATGTCTGTTTGGATTTTCCGATGGGGTCTAACGGCACTACTCAGCTGAGGATGGACAACGACCAGTTTATCCCGGGCCTTTATAAATTTACGGAAACAATGCATGCTTATGGTGCCTGTGTTTCTGTGCAGATTAACCATGCCGGAGCTTCCGCCTATCCTGGCCGATTGAACGGCATCCAACCCGTTTCAGCATCGACTATCCCTTCAAAATCCGGGGGCGCCGTTCCACGATCACTGACGAAAGACGAGATACTGGAGATCGTTAAAAAGTATGGTGAAGCGGCACATCGCGCGCAGCGGGCCGGATTTGACTGTATCGAAATTCATGCCGGCCACTCCTACCTGCTCAGTCAGTTCTTGTCCCCCGTATACAATCAACGGACGGATGAATTTGGTGGAAACCCGGAGAATCGCTCCCGTTTCACGCGGCTGGTTATCAATGAAGTCCGTCGGCAGGTTGGCCCTCATTTTCCAATCGCACTGCGTTTCGGTGCTGAAGAGTTCGTCGAGGGAGGCAATACGTTGGAAGATACGCTGGAGCTGCTGGAATTTCTGACTGATGAAATTGACATTTTGAATGTATCTGCAGCACTGAATGATTCGATCCAATATCAGATCGATGAGATGTCGCTTGAAGACGGCTGGCGCGCGTACATGGCCGAAGCAGTTAAAAAAAAATTTAACAAAATCACCGTCACATCCGGAAATATACGGACACCGGGCATTGCCGAGAAGATTATTGAAAGTGGGCAGGCAGATCTGATCGCGATCGGACGTGGACTGCTGGCTGAACCCTACTGGGTCAATAAAGTCCGGTACGGGCAGGAAATGCTGATGAGAAAATGCATTTCATGCAATATCGGCTGCGCGGATAATAGAATCGCCCAGTCGAAACCCATTCGCTGCACGATTAATCCGGATCTGATCCACGGCGATGATTATAAACAATATCAGGTCAGCCGTCCAGTGCGCGTGACGGTGATCGGCGGCGGGACGGCAGGACTGGAGGCCGCATGCACGGCGGCGGAAGTCGGCTGTGATGTCCATTTGTTTGAGGCAAAGAGCTATCTCGGCGGACTGGCACGCGAGATTTCGAGATTGCCGGATAAGCGGCGTATCGCTGATTTTCCGGATTACCTGGAGAAAAGGGCGGATCGTTTGCCTAACCTGACAGTCTCATTGAATACTAGGGCTGATCTCGAAGCCATTAAACAGACCCGGCCGGACATTGTGGTCACCGCGAGCGGTGCAAAACCGCTTCTTCCGCCAATTCCCGGGTTGCATGAAGAATTAGGGAAAAACGACCGACATATATTCTCTGTTTTTGATCTTCTGGCCGACCTTCCGAAATTCAGCCTGTTCGAAGGCAAGACCATCGTTATTGTCGGAGGAGGCGCTGTCGGCCTGGATGTTGCTGAATATTTTGCAAAGCGCGGTGCAGGATCGGTATCAATTATTGAAATGCTGCCTGTGCTGGGGAAAGATCTCGATCTGGTCACGCGTGTGTCAATGATGGCGATGCTTGAAAAATACAAAGTGAATCAGCACAAGGAAACCGCACTGGTTAAAGTGAAGGCCGATCATTTCAATGTGAAAAAAGGTTCGGAGGAGACACAGATTCCATTTGACTATGGTTTTATCTGCTTGGGAATGCGTTCTTTCAACCCCTTGGCTGATGAACTGGGAACCTACTGCCGCGGAAATAGAATTGAATCTGTCACGATAGGCGACAGCAAAGCGGCACGCAGGCTGATTAACGGAACGAGAGAGGCAAGAGACATCCTTAAAACGATCAAAAAGGTCGACGCTCTGAAAACCGGTTCTCCTGTTGCAATCTGAATGGTCCAAAGATATAGTTATCCGTCCGTTCCACTTGCAGTTTTTATAAATTCACTGAAAATTATTTGAAGGGAAGATGCATCATGGCTGAAAGAATTAGTGGACACACCGAATTGATTGGACTGATTGCTACGCCGATCCGGCATAGCCTGTCACCGATTATGCACAATGAAGCTTTTGCAAAGCTGGGCCTTGATTACGTCTATCTGGCTTTCGAAGTCAATAATCAGGAGCTTCCTGATGTTGTCAAGGGATTCCGCGCGCTCAAACTACGGGGATGGAACGTATCGATGCCGAACAAGCGGCTGATCGGTAAATATCTGGATCAGCTGACACCGGCTGCCCAGCTGGTTGGTGCGGTTAATACGGTAGTCAATGACAATGGTGTTCTGACGGGAGATATTACTGACGGAACAGGCTACATGAGAAATCTGAAAGAAAACGGGGTCGATATTATTGGCAAAAAAATAACCATTGCCGGTGGAGGTGGAGCGGCAACCGCCATCTGCGTTCAGGCTGCGCTGGACGGGGTAAAAGAAATATCGATTTTCAATCGCAAAGACGAATTTTATGAGAATGCGCAAAACACGGTCGAGAAAATCAATACAAAAACTTCCTGCCATGCTCAGTTGTTCGATCTGGCCGATCAGGATCGACTGCGTGCAGAGATAGCTGGCAGTGTGCTGTTTGGCAACGCAACAGGTGTTGGCATGAAACCTCTTGAAGGACAGAGTGTTATTACAGATCTATCCATGCTGCGATCCAACCTGATTGTGACAGACGTTGTTTATAGTCCGAGACAATCAAAATTGCTCCATATTGCCGAAGCGCAGGGTTGCCGTTTTTTCAACGGGCTGGGCATGATGCTGTGGCAGGGGGCGCGCGCGTTTGAAATCTGGACCGGAAAACAAATGCCTGTCGACTACATCCGTTCGCTCCCATTCCTTGCCGGTGACGATTCGAAACAGTCTGCGTCAACGGCCAAATGATCTGTTATATGAGGTTACATTGCTGGAAAACATGTGAAATAAATCACAAAATATGCGATGGATTTGAATAAGAGTCCGGTAAGTTATTCGGAGAAAAGCATTACAGATTTCAGAGCTGAATAAGAACGGATGCTTTTTCAGTACATCCTCCGTTAAAAATTTGATCATTTAAAAAAGGGGTTGTCTCGGATGAAAAACAAATATGTGCCGACTGCGCTAGGTCTGTATATCAATTATTTTGTCCACGGCATGGGTGTCATTATACTGGCTCAGAATATGGATGCGCTGGCGAAACAATGGAACACAAATATCGGCGGGGTAGCGATTGTCATATCTGCACTTGGTATCGGGCGCCTGATCGTTCTGTTTGTTTCAGGGGTGCTCTCCGACAAGTTCGGGCGCAAACCGTTTGTCTACCTAGGACTGATCACATATATTAGCTTTTTTATCGGTATTCTGATCAGTCCGAATATTGCCGTGGCCTATATTTTCGGTATTCTTGCCGGAATAGCCAATTCTTTTCTGGACTGCGGAACCTATCCAGCACTGATGGAATCCTTTCCGGTATCGGCTTCGACAGCGAATATCATGCTTAAAGCCTTTATTTCCGGCGGACAGTTTCTTCTTCCGCTGATTATCAGCTTTTTTGTTGCCGCCCACATCTGGTTCGGTTGGTCGTTCCTAATCGCCGCCATCATTCTTATAGCCAACGCATTCTATCTTTTCAAACGCCCATTCCCGCTCATGTATTCGGCTGAGGATGCATCTGGCTTTGAAAAAAATGAGACGCATGACCATTTAATCGGCAAACCCAAGTTCTGGCTGGAGGGCATCTGCTTCTGCCTTTACGGCTATGTTTCACAAGCAACCTTCTATCTGGTCAGCCAGTGGCTGACCAAGTATGGCAGCAGTGTGGCGGGCATGGGTGACACCCCGTCACGTGTTTTGATGAGCTATTATGCGATTGGCTCGATTATCTGTGTTTTTGTGACTGCGGTTCTAGTAAAAAAATTTCATACGATCTTTTTTCTGGTCGGCTATACGTTTGTTTCAATGGCCGCACTCATTATCCTGGTCCTTTTCCCATCCCCGCTTGTCTGCATTCTCTTCTCATTTGTCATCGGCTATTCTGCTGCGGGTGGCGTGATGCAGCTGGCATTGGTGCTGATGGCCGAAGTCTTTCCGCGCGGCAAGGGAACGATCACCGGGACTTTCTATACTCTGGGGAGCATCGCCTCATTTACAATTCCACTGATCACAGGAAGGCTCTCAAATACAAGTATCGCAAGCATTATGATATTTGATGCTTGGATTGCGGCAGCAGGATTTGTACTTGCGCTGATCATCGCTTACCGGTATCGTAAAGTGGTGCGCATTGCAGCGACGACAGAAGTGGAAGCCTCATAATAAAAAAAGAAGCTGTTTTATGGCGCACCGAACCGGGAGGCGAGAAAGATGGAACGAAGAAATAGTTATTTGTTTTCAGCACTTTGCTGCTACACGATTTATTTTGCTTTTGGTATGGCCTATATCATCCTTGCGCAAAATATGACATTTTTGCAGCATCAGTTTCATACCGATTCTGCTGGTGTGAGCTTTATGATCGCAGCTTTTGGTTTTGGCAGGCTGTGCACAGTTTTTATTGATGGCATTCTTGTCGACAGGATTGGCCGCAAGCGCATGATTATGATCGGTTGTATTTTCATGGCACTGTTTCTTTTTGGCATTCCGCTTGCTCCCAGCTACTATGCGGCATTGTGCATCGCCATTCTGGGCGGGTTGTCCATTGCCTGCCTAGATACGGGCACTTATCCGTCGTTAATGGAATTTTTTCCAAAGTATGGCGGTTCTTCAACTGTCGTTCTCAAGGCCATCATTTCTCTCGGCTCTGCGCTGCTCCCGCTGGTTATTATTTTTCTCAGCAGGAATGGGCTTTTTTACGGACTGTCTTTCTTCCTGCCGGCTCTGATCTATGTTATTGCTTTTCTGCTGCTGACAAAGGCTCCTTTTCCGAAAAAAGAATCGGCAATTGTCTCGGGAGAAATTCCTCCCCATGCCCGTTTCAAAGGGAAGCCGAAGCTCTGGCTCGAAGGTTTGGCCTTTATCCTGATCGGTTTTACAGCTCCCGGACTCTTGTATATTATGGGTACTTGGCTGCCCACTTACGGGCAGAGCGTTATTGGAATGGGTCTTGACAGTTCGCTGAAGCTGGTCAGTTATTATAACATCGGTGCCATTATCTCAGTGGTTTTTCTGGCACTGCTGCTGATGAAGATCATCAGGCCGGTAACCATTCTGGCTGCTTTTCCGGTGGCGTCATTTCTGGCCACCGTATTATTCATGTTTTCACGGTCCGCCGTCCTGGCTGCCGTTTCCGCTTTTTTGATCGGCGTGTTCACAGCAGGAGTTTTTCAACTCTGCATCGCAGTGTTCTGCGAGTTTTTCTGGAATCGGAAAGGAACAGTCACCGGAGCAATTGATACAGCGACCGGCATTGCTCAGGCAGGCATTCCGTTTATAACCGGTGTCATCATCCGCTATTCGGATATACAAGGCGTGTTTGTCTTCTCACTTTGTGTTAATGGGCTCGGCATTCTGCTTGGGCTCTTTGTAAATTATCGCTATCGCAAACTGATTGCCCGTTCGGAGGATGAACCGGTTCAGGCAAACTCTGTGGCAAAATAAATTTCTGTGCAGGCGGAGAAGGGAGAGATGAAAATGAAAACGGTTAAAATTAAAAATGTGGAACTGGGCACGGGCATTCCGAAAATTGCTATACCGATTGTTGGCAGAAATTTGGAGGAACTGCGCCGGGAAATCGGCCTGCTGAAAGAACTGCCTGTCGATATTATTGAATGGCGCGCGGATTATCTTGACGCGGCAAATCGCTATGATGAAGTTAAGCGAATGGCTGCTGAGCTTAGAAGGATGCTGCCGGATCAACCCATCCTGTTTACCTTCCGGACATTGCAGGAAGGCGGAGAAAAAAAGATCAGTCCCGAATATTATGTGGCTCTGAATCATGAATTGATCAAAAGCGGATTGGTTGATCTAGTGGACGTTGAACGTTCCAGCGGCAATGAAACGGTGCGTGAAATTGTCGGAACGGCGCACCGCTATGGCACAAAAGTAATTATGTCGAGCCACGATTTCCATCAGACACCGAGTACGGAAGTTATTGTCAAACGGCTTTGCGAGATGCAGGAACAAGGTGCGGATATTTCGAAAATGGCTGTCATGCCGAAAACGGCAAACGATGTTCTGACATTGCTGAAGGCAACAGAACTGATGAACACAACCTTCGCCGACCGTCCGTTTATTACCATGTCGATGTCCGGAAAGGGTGTGATCAGCCGGTTGACCGGAGAACTCTTCGGGTCTGCACTGACTTTCGGATCCGCTGAGAAGGCCTCTGCACCGGGACAGATCAGGGCCGATAAACTGGCGGAACTCCTGAATTTTTTTCATGAACAGCAGGGGCATTAAAAAGGTTGAAACAAAAAAGCGGCTGAACTTATGATTCAGCCTTTTTTTTTGCATATATCCGATCCGGCCTCTGATCAACCAAGGCAGAGTCATTTATCAAAACGATATTGGTTTATGCTATAGTAGTGATGTGAAGTCGTGCATAATGCTGAACGAAGAGGGCTATTTATCGGATCAAAACTAACAGTATCTTTCAGCTTTTTTGACTGGAATGAGTGGAGGGTTGTCCATGGTTAATTATCACTTGAAAAATTTGATTTTGGAAGTGGTGGACAGGCAGTTGGCAGATAATGACCCTGAATGCACGCAGCAAACCTTAAAACGGTTAATGAAGGAAGGCTGCAGCAGGCAACGTGCAATAGAGATGATTGGTGGCGTGATTGCAGAAGAAATCTATAGACTGTCAAAAAATAAAGAAATATTCAATGAAGAACGATTTGCAGCCGGACTGGCAAAGTTATCTGATAACGAATAATCCAGGTACTGAATTCAGTCACTTTCCCGATTGTCTGAAAAAGAGAATAGGGAGATTCTCAATATATAAGGGCTTTAGTGTGATGACCAATCTGTCAAACGACTGAGGATTATCTGGTTTATTCAGCGCTGGAAGTGGCGAAGGTCCCCCTTTCACTGATCTTGGGGGCTATCCCGTGTAAAACAGAACTTCATTCGATAAAAGCAATTGCAGATCGGAACAATATGATCTGCTGTGGCACGAGGTGAATAAAAGGGCCTGAAATCTTTGATACAACAAGGATTTCGGGCTTTTGTATCGTTACTCCATCTGTTTTGTGAACGGGATTAGCAGGTAAAGGGTTGATTTAAAAGCACTTTGGATGATTTAAAGACGTTCCAACAAGGTTAAAAAGAGTTTGGATGGTGACGAGAAGATGCAAAGCAACATATTCTATACTCCTCTCCTTAGTATAAGCCGACCAATATCTTCTCTTACAGAATTCTCGAGTTGAACTTCAATGTCTGAGGGGTTCGCTCCGAATTTCATAATGGAACAGTCATAATAGGGTATTCGAAACAAACAAGCGGATGCTTGCTTAATTGTCCAGCTTGCAAATAGGCAGGTTCGGAACATGCACACAAATATAATGGGGCAAATGCAATGAGCAGACAATTTTGGTGGATGCGCACGCTAAAATTGTCTGCTTTTCAAATAATTGGATTCAATTGTTAAATCTTTTTTGACGCGATTAATAATTCATGCCTTTGAATTTTGTCCTTAAGCCGAGGATTATCTGCGATCAGCAACATAAAGATGGCTTCAATCGCCGTGACTGCGGATACTCTGGAAAAAAAATATTCTGACATAAAAATAGTACCCCTGCTGGCTGTAACCACATTATAGTCAGATAACGCGGCAAGGGGTGAACTATTATTATTAGTCAGGGCCATGACCTTTACATGATTCTTTTTCGCAATTTCGACTAATTGAATGAGCTGCCGGGATTCTCCTGAGTTAGAGATGACGATAACCACATCTGAATCAGTTAAGTTTAAAGTCTGCCCCATGGCAACTTCCCAGGAAGAAGCGGTAAACGCCAACCTCCCGATCTGATTAAACTTAAAACAAGCATCCAGAGCTACAGGAAACGTATTGCCTTCAGCCATAATCTGAAT
Source organism: Sporolactobacillus pectinivorans (assembly GCF_002802965.1). NCBI lineage: Bacteria > Bacillati > Bacillota > Bacilli > Caryophanales > Sporolactobacillaceae > Sporolactobacillus > Sporolactobacillus pectinivorans. Next base: position 1,148,071 of record NZ_NXGA01000001.1, read on the forward strand.
TAACCGGGCATCTTTAATGAGTTGAATGATGCTTTTCATCATTGTTTTATCAAAGCCCTCTAAAGTTGCCCGAATCTCATTTCCTTTATCGTTCATGAGTCTGTCTAATGTTTTGTCTTGACTATCCAGAGAGTCACCATCTTGAGACTCAACACTAGTTAATGAACTTTGTGCTAATAAAACTTTTAAATGATGAAACCCATTCAGATCGATTCTTTTGCAAAAACGTGATATGGATGCTTCACTGACGTTAGCTCGATGGGCTAGCTGTGAAATGGTCGCGTTGATCACAAACTGAGGGTCGTTGATCATTAAATCCACTATTTTTTTTTCGGATTTAGAAAAATGACCTAAATTTGAATAGATTCTATTGACAAATTCTTTAATATCAGATTCCATGCTGTGGTCCCTTTTTAATATTCGGTACGATCAAACGGGTATTTCATGCCCCATTGATTCCGTACATTGGTTAAGATATCCATGACATCCACGGATAATGCGAATTCGCCGTCATCATGGCCCTGTTCAATATATCTTTGCATATCCTGAACTTCGTATTGCAGGGCAAGGGATTCGTCTCCCGCAGTTAACACTTCATGCGTTTCAGTATGTGCATCTTTCGTATAGGTGATCTCGGCTTTTGTGGCCCGCGGATAATTGGAAATTTCAATGTATCCCTCAGTGCCAGAAATAACCCCGCGTTTGGGCTGCTTTGCACGCATCGACAAGGCCATAACCGCTAATTGATCATCCAGATTTTTTAAGATAATGCCTGATTGTTCATCCACCCCTGTTTCAAAATATTTGACGGTTGTCAGAATATTCGTGGGTTGCGTTTTTAAAAATGAACGCGCAAAGGCTGTAGCATAGCCACCGATGTCTAATAAGGCACCGCCAGCTAAATCTTTGTTAAAGAAGCGATTCTTGACATCGTAATCTTTTAAGCTGCCAAAATTGACCTGCACGAGATTAATATCGCCGAGTTCTCCGGAATTTATCAGCTGTTTTACTTTTTTATACAGCGGCATGTGTAATAACGTGAAGCCTTCTGTCACAATCAATCCTTTTTTATCAGCCAGTTCCTTTACTTTATTTAATTGTTGCGAATTGACCGTGATCGCTTTCTCGGCAAAAACATTCTTGTTTGCCTGTAGCGTTTTCATAATATAGCCATAGTGAAAATTATGCGGCGTTGCGATATAGATCACATCGACATTGGGATCTTTAAGTAAATCGTCAGGATTAGAGAACGTGCGCTGAATATTCTTTTCTTTGCTGAATGCCTGTAAGGCGGCTTCATTCACATCAGCTACGGCATAAATTTCTCCATTAACAGCATTTAACGCGTCAGCCATTTCGTGTGCGATCCATCCCGTGCCAATCATGCCCCAGTTATACTTTTTCATCATTTTCATCCTCTCATTAATTAAAATTTTATTTGAATCTGCCTAACCAATTTTAGAGACTAAATCTTTAAAGAGTGAGTAACTAAGAGCCTAACCTCCTTGCTGTCCTAAAATGAAAATTAATTCAACTTTTTAATTTCCTTTGAAACTAACTTCAATATAATCGTTCGAACCTTTTTTGTCAATAGAAATGAGACAGCAAAAAAAACAGCACTCATTGTTCTTTACAGAGGTGCAATATTAAAAAAGCCGTATATATTAAATAATCAGTTCTGATTGGAACACAATTACAGCGTTTCCAGCAATTTTAACTGTAACAGGCTCTGCCTGGTGTATATGAACTTCAATTTCTATAATGCCTGCTCGGCCAATTTTCTCGCCTTGCTTAGCTTTAAATGTAAATAATGAATCATTATGTTTAACCAGTTGATGATGGACAAGATAGGCTCCCAAAGGACCATTTGCATTACCCGTTACGGGATCTTCGTTAATTCCAATAGCCGGAGCAAACATTCTCCCATGAACCAATATATCCTGATCATCAGAATCAAGAGTGTAAACATAAAAACCATTGCATTTTATCACTTCGCTCAGTCTAGCCAGACGATCATAATTTGGTTTCAGCCGGTTTAAAATGTACTGATTTTTAATACCAATCATGACTTTGGAATGACCGGTTGACACAATCTCAATAGGATGGCCTTTTAATAATTCTCCTTTTGTAATACCTAAGGCTGATAAAATGACTTCTTTATTTTTTCCGTCAATGAATGGCCCGAATTCGATTTTTCCCTGGGTCATAACGATCTTATAGTCATTTTCTTTTTTTAATATCTCAACAGGTAAAATACCTGCCCCAATTTTATGGTATATTCTTGAAGTATCCAGTTTATTTTCCAAAGCCCGTGCATAGTGAGCGGCTATTGTGGCATGTCCACATGAAGGGACCTCTTTAAGAGGGGTAAAAAAACGAATGTAGGCTTCATAGGCGTCATTATCCGATGAAAATATAAACGCTGTTTCGGAATTATTTAGCTCACGAGCGATCCTTTGCATATCGTCTTCGGATAATCCATCGGCATTGGTTATGACTCCGGCCGGGTTTCCTTTAAATTGATCTTTCGTGAAGGAATCGATCTGATATAAATGGTATTTTTTCATGTTCTTCTCCCATCTTTCATTGTGAAATATAATCGTTTCAATAATGCTATATACTCATTATAGGTAAGCCAAAAAAGGGTACAAGTACGCACTTTTTGATAAGTCACTAACTGATTAGAAAGAGAGAGAAAGAATGGGCAAAAATTTTCTGAAAACATTTCCAAATCAGAATAAAAGGCAGAAAGACTTTCAATGTTCTATCGGGTTTACAATGACAGTAATAGGAAGTAAATGGAGAGCGATCATTTTATGGCATGTTTTGAAATCGCAGCCAATAAGATACGGGCAGCTCAAAAAATCAATTTCTAAGATCAGCCATAAGGTCTTAGCTCAAGAACTGCGTCATCTTGAAATGGATGGATTAATTGAGAGAATTGCATATGCAACAATTCCACCGAAAGTTGAATACATTCCAACGCCAAGAGGTAAATCATTGGAAAATATCCTTCAGGAATTATGTATTTGGGGGAAAAAATACTTTTAATAGTACAAATTATTAGCCTCTTAACTGTAAAATACGGGTTGCACAAAGCATCATCATACAACCTTCATGGATACTACAGAGGAACAGAGCAGAGCGGGGGTACAGTTGTGCGGGGCCAACTACGGAACAGAGCTATTCCCATTACAACCGATTTAGGGATATCTGAAGGATTTTTCATGAACCTTCGTCTTCAGGTATCAATGCTCAATCAGTCCATCCGCATTATGTTTAAAAGTAGCATAGGGTAACCAATGGTACAGTAAAACAATTGAAAAACTTATTGCTTTTCAATCGTCAGATGATAAATATGATAAAATAATGCTTCAGATATTTCAAAATGCCCATAGCGCAATCGTGAGCGAACGTCTTTCCATTCATTATATTGATTCAGTTCACTCAATGGTACTTCTCTAATAGAATTTCTATACTGTACATCTTTTCTATATGGGTGGAAATACAGTGACATTTCTACCTGATAGACTTCATCATTTATTATCATTCCACATGCCACTATTTTTTGGTAAGGTTCTTTGGATCTCATTTCTTTTTTCGGGGAGTAGTAAAGTAACTGATCACCAGATTTCATTCTGGAAAGCGGTGCTTTTTTACCATGACAGAGTTGACAAAAGCCTTCTTTTACACCACGCATCACATGGTCTTTAGAAGCCACACCAATCCAATATCTAGTCATTTTCTTCACCTCGAAGTAGTTCTTTTAATAAAGCATGAAAATGCTTTTCCTCTTTTCCTAATGTCAAAAAAAACTTTGCATCAATTTCTTCGACTATTGGAAGAGCTAAAGTGAGTATTTCATGCCCTTTATCAGTTAGATTAACCCATTTAGCTCGGGTGTCTTGGGAAGAAGTAGTACGTAGAATCCATTTTTTCTTCTCAAGATTCTTCAATATAGTAGAGACTGTCATCACATCCATATCTGCATTTTGGGCAACAAGAATTTGTGTCACTTCTTTTTGCTTTTGCAGTAGGTATCCAAGTGAAGCTAAAACAACATATTGAGGGTGAGTTAATCCTAATGTTTGTAATTGACTTTTAATTTGACGGTGCCACAAATTGTAAACGCGAATAAATAAAAAACCGATAGATGCTTCCGCATCTTCATGAAATCGCGATGGAAATGAATTCATTTGTAAGCATCTCTTAAGGCGAAGATAGAATGAGGAACATCTGCAAATACTTGTTGTAAAAAAGTTAGTTGTTCCTCTGCGTCCTCACCTGAGGAACTGATGAATTCTACAGAATGCCGAATAATTGTATAAGAATCCAGAGGGATTAACTCATGATTAAAATATAAATCTCCTATACCTGGTATAGCCGTTTTATCACAAAAGCTCCGGTTATCGGTCACTTCCACTAATTCATATTTTATTGGTGGTTGTCCTTCAAGGATCATCTCTCCACTGGATCCCGTAATAAAAGGACCTCCTAGCGAAATATGTTGAAGATCTTCCTCCCATTTGTACCAGTTTTCAATATTCGAATAGAGTGGCCAAATTTTTTCTGGTGCTAAGTTTGTTTTTAACTCAAAATCTAATTTCATTAAGTATACCTTCTTTCCTTTACTAAGTATAGTTATAATATAAGTACTTATATTATGTTTGTCAATATTTATATTATTGTATCGAAAAATCATCGCTGTCTTTACACTTGTACTGTACAATAACTGTAAAATCATGTATATAAAGAATCTGGTTGGAAAATTCTACAAATAGGATTTCAGTGGAAAGAGGCACTTTTTCTATTTGATTTTAGTAATCGAAGGAAAACGGGGCACGCCGGAAAAACGTCAGGGGGGAGATTTTATTGCTGCTTTCAACACTATTAGCACAGTCCAAAAAACCTGAGGGATGGCTGGGAAGAATAATGATGAGACTTTGGAATAAAGCTTATTTTTCAATGGCTAAATGGGGCCTTGGGTTTGTTAATATACCTCAAAAAGGAGCAATACTTGATGTAGGCGTGGGGAATGGGCTTACAACAAAATATATCGCTCAGAATGCCCCTTCAAGTCTTGTAATGGGCATTGATATTTCTGAAACAGCAATAACAATAGCAAGAAAAAATAATGCTGCTGATAATATCTCCTTTTCAGTGATGAGTGTAGACAATATGTCATTCCAAGATAATAGTTTTGATTTAATCACCGCATTTCAGACACACTTTCATTGGCCCTCATATATACGTGGATTAGAGGAGATTTATCGCGTTTTAAAATGCAATGGGCAAGTGATAATTGCTTGTGAAAAAGTGAAACTTAATTATTTTATGAGCAACGATAGAAATGGGGAATATACACAAAGAGTTGCGAAAAATATCGGTTTTCATAAGTTCGGCAAATATTATTATCTGGGTTGGCTATGCTATTATTTAGTAAAATAGAACTTTACTGCTACCCTGTAACAAATTCCTAATCAAGATTGATAACTGCGTCAGTCAACTCAGTATATTCATACAAACTTTGAACACTAAATGGGATCTGCAAAGACGGTTCGGATGAGTACATCCGAACCGTCTCTTTTCATGAGGGTATTCGAGCAGTATCAATCAGTTATGGCATAGCAAACACGCACTGCGCAACATAAAGAACATTAATCTAAAGTTATTTTACTATCAAAAAAAGTGTAAGTATCTGTTCTCACGTTCATTAGAACTCACTAACCTAAATTTGCAGTTAGTCAACACCTTAATCGACCCAATATTCGTTTTGAGAACATTGGCAACGATACCTTTACAGTTCAGATATTCGCTCGCCCACTCCATCAATGCTTTTAAGGATTCCGTCATAAGCCCTTTTTTTCGATGATTAGATGAAATACTGTACCCGACTTCTGAACAACCTTTTTCATCCGGTAATCCTTTATAACCGATAAAAACGATCCCGTTTTCTGTTTTCTTATCGATGATCAGCCAATACGTATACCAAGGATGAATGTCTTTATTGATGCCGCGCATTTTCTTGATTTTTTTCGCTATGGCTAATTGTACTGAATCAAGAATTGCTTCAGATTCAATAGGGGTAGCAAGATTATGCATTTCGTTTCCATTGATGAGTAAAAGCTCATTCAGTGACAATGCTTTGAGAAACAATCTCTCTGACTCCAATTTTACCTCGTTCAATCTGTTCCCCCCATTTTATGATCAGCGCCTCATTTGACAACGACCGCTGCCACTTTCGTAACTATGATTATTGCGCAGTAATCCATCAATTCTGCAACGAAATTATTTCCCCATTATAACTGATTCCGGGGTATCTGAATGGATTTTTCATGAACCTTTCTGTTCGGGGTATACCAGGGTCAAGATCTTGGACAAAAAAAGTTTAGTAAATTTAGTTTCGTTACAAAAATGGACTAAAACTATGGTCGTGTTATTTACAATCGTTGCTGTTGAAATCTCTTAGCAGTGCAATAAACATTTCCAGTTGGCTGTCACTCCATTTTGAAATGTGTTTATAAAAAATAGATTCTTTCTCTTTTAAAGCATTTATAGTTTTTTGCCTTCCAAGTTCAGTCAGAGATAACAGTACCCCTCGACGATCATCTGGAGGTGTTTCACTTTTCACATAGGCCAATCGTTTTAGATGACTGACAAGCCGGCTGACGGAACTGCGATCCATAGCTGTTGATTCCGCTAAAACTGTAGCACTGGTTGGACCAAATGAAAAAAGCCAACGAATAATGAGAAAAGCTGCGGGCTGTAAAGTTGAATCGAAACGTGCTGCAGTTCTGACATTGAGTGCATGTGAAGCACTAATAAGTGCATTTAGTTGTTTGCCGAGACTCAGCTCCAACTGTTGCCTGCTAGTATTTTTGTATTGAGAATCCTCCATAATTCACCTCAGTATATGTGACATAGTGTTTGACATATATCAATCAAAAACGTATAGTTGATATATGCCAATTATATGTCACCTGTCAAGCTAATGAAACAGTGACAATGTAGTGTCTAGACATCTTATATGGATTAATAACAATTATGCGAGGAGAATTACTATGCAGACTGACCCAATTGTTGTAATCACCGGTGCCACAAGTGGACTTGGACAACTTGTTGCGCTTGAATTAGCAAAGCGCGGTACTCATCTCGTCCTGACAGCTAGGAACAGAAATAGAGCTGAAGCAACTAAAAAATTGTTAAAAGATAGTGCATCAAAAGCAGAGGTAGACTTTTTTTTCGGAGACCTTTCATTGATGGAAGATGTAAGAAGAATTGGAAATGAGATTAAAGCCTCATATCCAAAAATTGATGCATTAGTGAATAATGCAGGATTACATGCATTTGAGCAGCGAATAACCTCAGAAGGCTTTGCGGAAATGACAGCAGTCAACTACTTGGCACCATGGTTATTGACACATACATTAAGGCAATCTTTAATAACATCAGGAAATGCAAGGATTGTCAATGTTGCATCTGAAGCTTCACGCAACCATGGTAAACTTAAATTGCCCGATGATTTAACAAATATGTCTAATTTTACTTCCAGAGGTTCATCTGCGCTTTATGGAAAAACTAAACTGCTTAATATTATGTTTACGGGGGAACTTGCACGCCAATTATCTAAAACTGGAGTCACTGTTAATGCACTTAACCCTGGTTTTAATGTTACAAGTCTTGGACGGGAACTTAGATTTGCTTCCACACTTGAACATATATTGAATTTTTTGCATATCGGCGATCCACGCAGAGGAGCTGATATTATTATTCGTTTAGTTGTAGCGTCGCAATATCAAGGAGTAACTGGTGGTTATTTCAACGTTGGGACAGGAAAATCCATTGTACCTATATACCCTGGCGGTGATATTCCTTTACAAAATCAATTGTGGAATGATACCAAAGAGTTATTACAGCAACGAGGCTTTATGGAATGATATAAACAAGCAATTAAACTCCTCCATGCTAAAACATGTGGATTCGGTCATAAACTCTGTGACTTAAAATCGCCATTTAAAATTGAAGTTTTTCTCCTGATTTGAAGGGAAGTGATTGGGCTGTCGTCCAATATATTTTTGGGGGGTATCCTCTTTTAGAACGTGCTGTCCGTGCGATCAATTTAGCATTTAACTCGTTTTCGCTAGATACATTCTAGATATGAAGTAAAAGACAAAATCTGAAATGATTGGACAGGAAGAGTTCACCTCTATCCGGGATTTTCATTTTTTCCCAGATTTAATCCAATAAACTTTATCTTTTTTCTCAGGCGGATGAAGTGGTTAGGGTACCAATCAGAATATCGTCTCTTTTGGGGTAACATGAAGCCTCTGTCAGGAGAGCAAACGGAATGAATGGCTGCACGAGCAAACTATTTTATTCATTGTTTCTCAATCAAACGGAGTGTGATAAAAATCGACGATGCTTAGCATTCTCCTTTATAAGAATGGTCGGGTTATTAATTTTTTATGGTCTTTGAGTTTAGCTGCTTTTTTTGTTCACTAAGGTTGTCCCGATTTTGCAGGATTTCTAACTGATTTTGTCGAAGTAATTTCCAAGAGTTTTGGAGGAAATCTCCAGTAAAAATCCTTGCATTGGGAGGATGAATTGCATGAAAAAAGATGTTGAAAATGAACTGGCACCAGAAATTTTACAGAGGAAAAGCGTCTCCCATTGGAACGGGGAAAAATGTTCAGAGGAGATATGGGACTTGCTCATTGAGGCGGCACGCTTAGCACCTTCATCATGGAATCATCAGCCTGCGCGGTATATTATCATTAAAGATGAGAAGAATATTCGAGCTCTCTCCCAATGTCTTCATCGTACAAATCAATGGGTTTCGGATGCTTCCGGATTAATCGTTCAAGTAGCTAAACAGGAAGATGATGATCGTACGGACGGCAAAGACTACTATTTGTACGATTGCGGTCTGGCAATGATGAGCCTTATCTATCAGGCACAAATCATGGGTCTGATGTGCAGACAGATGATTGGGTGGGATGAACGGCAGGTAAAGCAACGATTGGACATACCGGAACCTTATCGAGTGGTTGTCATCACTGCGCTGGGTTTTCCCTCTAAATCGGGTTTCCGGTCGACCGTACAGGATTTGAAACGGAATCTGACACAACAGAATAGAAGATACAAGGTGAATCAAGTTTTCTTCCGGGAAAAATGGAATGGGAAAACCAACCATGAATCGCATTGCGAATATGCTCCATCTTTCCTTTTATCACCCTCTACAAGGAAAAAGGTTCAACATGTTCGATTTTACACAGATATTATAGGCCTACTCGTCATCTACACGTTAGTCAATTCTTTCCGTTATCCGTTCAATGGATCATATCTATTTATACAATATTCGCTTGGGTTACGATTTTAACGATCGATCCTTCAAGGTTCCCCGATGCCGCAGCAACAAGACAAAATCAAAGAGAATCCTGGATTTATTTTTTCAGATATATTCTTTTATATGGCATTGTTTTTGGCGCCGTCTGGTATTTAGATAAGTCTCATGCGCTTAAGGCGCCAACTATCGGTAGTGCAGTCCAATTAATCGTCTTAGCATGCATGATAGAACTTTTTTATCGAAATATCTTACAAGTTAAGTTGAGGCAGTTTGGTTTCCCAGTCTATTTGTCGGTCACAATACAAAGCTTCTTTTTTTCCATACCTTTCTATATTTCCAATCATTCACTCGTAACTGCATTAGGTGCATTCATTATCGGGCTTATTAACGGACATATCGTGTACAAAACTCGGAGTATGTACCCGAATTTCATCACAACTATAGCATGGTTAATTTTTTTCCCAATTTACGGTTGACAGTAACACACGAACTACGCAATTACATTTGAAATTTTCATAATCCTATTGACAAATATGCTGAATAAATTATGATGACAGTATCAATTAAAAAGGTGGTGTCTGTTTGTCGGTTCTTTTATAAGATTATTGGAGATTACAATGAATTGCAGTGAGCGGTGAAAATCACCGTATTATTTGTTGTGCCCAAATCGTCTTATAGAGAACAGATAAGCGGATACTTGTTTGATTCGGAAGCAAGTGCGTTTATTTTGGGACGTGCTTGCTTCTTTTTCTGTAAATCGCGTTTTGGGCAAGAAGGGAAAGACTTAAAATGAAAAACTATCTTGATGCTGAATACTTAAAACAAAATATGATGGGACCGAACTCTGTAAAAATGTTAGCAGAACTTGTCCAGGGTTTAAAATTAGAAAATGCTACGCGAATATTGGACCTTGGCTGCGGTAGAGGATTAACTTCAATGTATCTTGCAGATAATTTTCCTGCGCCCATATTTGCTATGGATTTATGGATTTCTGCTTCAGAAAACAATAAAAGATTTCAAGAACTGGGTATGGAGAATAAAGTCATACCCATTCACGCAGATGCAACTTGTCCACCTTTTGCTGATGAATATTTTGATGCTGTGGTCAGCGTAGATTCCTATCATTATTTTGGCCGAGATGAGCAATATTTGGATTGTCATTTGGCCCCGCTTGTCAAAAAAGGCGGTGTAATAGCCTTGTGTTTCCCTGGACTTAAAAAAGAGCTGAGTATGGTACCTAAAGAGATGTCGTTATCTTGGACGTCTGAGGATATAGACACATGGCATAGTTGCACATGGTGGAAGGAAATGCTCTCACACTCTAAAATGATTGAAATTGTATCAATTTCAGAAATGAATTGTTTTGAAGAATGCTGGAAGGATTGGCTCTCAAGCGATAATCCTTACGCGGTTTCAGATCGTCGTGCAATGGAGGCCGGTGCAGGAAAATATATGAATTTCATTTCCGTTGTCTGTCGTCGAGTCTGACAAAATAAATTTATTATTATACGTTTGGACAGATGAGGCTGAGTCAATTAATCGACTGATGGACGACCTCATCTTTTTTGTCCATGGTGAGTCACAATTATCTGAATGATGAACAATTGCTGTTAACTAACAATAAAGATGTTAAATTATGAATAAAATCGTTTAAAATTACAATAAAGTTGTTTCATTTTGATGCTGTACAGTAATACACGGACTGTGAAGTTAATATAAAGGTGATGCAAGAGATATTTGCATCCTTTTCATCAAATGCAATTGTCCATTGCTCGTGTTCTTGTTATCTTCTCGGTAAGATGAGAGATGGGAGAGATATTATGACTATTGGTGAGAGGTTACAAAATCAGAGGAAAAAGCTTGGCTATACCCAACAAGAGATAGCAGGCAAGCTCCATGTATCCAGGCAGACCATTTCCAATTGGGAAGTGGGCAAGAACTATCCTGATCTGCAGAGCATTGTTGATCTTAGTGATATTTATAATATTTCTCTCGATCTGTTACTGAAAGGGGACGAAAATGTCATGGAGAAACTTAAACATGATACTGATGTTGTGAAGGCGAATCGTTTAGTGGCTACTTCAAATTTTATCGGTATTATACTCGCGTTATCTTTAATTCTTATCGGAGGTGTAGAAAGAATCGCTTTTGGAAACTGGATTATCCTGATACCGAGTGCCTTGATATTATTAAGCATTGGTAGTTTTTTCACGAAGGTTAAGTCGAACGCTGGTTTAAACATTTCCTGTTTAATCATAGGCATTGTTTATCTTCTGCTTGAATTTTTTACTTACATTGTTTAAATATCGATCAAAAAGCAATCAAAAAAAGCAGCGATCATGAGTAATCGTTGTTTTTACTTTTTGCAGTATCCGTCTACTTTTCGTTATAAGCTATTCATTAATGACGTTTTTAAACAACTTTATTTTTATAATGGCACAATTTTACGGCGAGGAATATGGTTTCACGGTCTCGTTATTAAACAACTTTATTGTCACTGTACAACTACATCACTTATGTTCTGAGAAGAAGTGTCACGGTTAATTATTATGATAATCGTACAGGCGCAAAGATTAGGGGTACAAAGACTTATGTTCTCCATCAAAACGATGCGTAAGGTGATAACGGTAAAACTTCGATTATAGCAATGCCTTGGGTTCGAATCATCAGTATGGATACAAGTACAATAAGAACAACAAGTTGACCTTCAGCATTTCCAACAAGTTTAAGGTTGCAGGAGATACAGCGGACTTGTGGAGTGAGGCTCCTTCAGTATATGGGACAAGTGGGAACAATGTCACCGTATTGATGGACAATGCATCTCAATCAGGGTATGCGAAGTCTGGAGACTACACTCAGTCAGATAGCTATCACTTCCCACAGGTTTATTCAGAACATGAAACGGGAGCCCTACATGCATCGAATCCGAGTGGTCAGTATGTCGATGGCGGACACGATTTCTACGCAACGATTTGGGTGGATCTGGCGAAGTATCCGGTGAATTATCAGTCAACTGCGATGGGCGTGAATGAGGTTTCAGTCGATCTTCAGGATTCATGGAATATTTACGCACAGATGTTTCTAACAATGGATTCAGAGACCAACAAGGCGAATCCGGGAGTCACAAACGCTGCTGATAAGTATGATGAGATCCTCTTTGAACCGGTTGATACAACGAACCCATTCCCTAATGGGGTACCAGCTGGGTGGAGTAATGCGGATGTTCAGGCTTTGAAGAGTGAAAAGCCTTTTAACTAAATAGGGGTATTTTAAACGGCACGAGCCCTTCAGAGGCACGCCGCTCGTTTTTTAGGAAGATGATCCTAATTCCCTTGAGTATGCTTCACTTTCCTTCCCATCATCCGTAATTCCCTGATAACCGCTCATTTGATGAAAGAGCGTCCACCCCAGCTGGAATCCCCGAATGAAGCTATCCAACGAAACTTCCCTTAATTGGAGATTCGTCTCATCCGTAAAATGGAGCACAGTAACGAAATCTTCCTTGTTCAGATGGCCTTTCAAAGCCTGATAATTTTCTTCAATCCGCTTGGCCCGTGGGGTATTTTTGGGTATCTTATAAAACTGCTGGTACAGTTTTTCAAGTGTATCATCCATTTGAACTCACCTCCCAGTGACACACAGTACCACAGGAGAGGCGATCTATCTATCAATTTCTAATGAGGTAATCAGTTGTTTTGTTGCACAATAGGGTCGAACTATGCAACAGAGCTAATAAAATTACCAAGGTATTATCGTCAGTTTATCCCACTTACAACGCCATTTTTCTGCCTTTTTCTCATATATCTCTTTTGTAATCATTTTTTTGTTTGGTCTAATGACCATAGAAAATAAATCATCAAGTTGATAAGGCGCATAGATGACGTAAGAGTCGTTCCCCTCCTTCCTGATGCCCAGGGAAGTGGCGGTAGTTGGCCAGCTATCAATTGCATTCTCTAAAGAAGTATATGGCTCAATTTGAAAACCAAATTTTTGTTTATACCAGAGATGAACACGTGCTTCATTTTTGACATCCAGTTTGAATGGGAATTCCCCTAGTTTCTCAATGAGCAGTTTTCGATATTTTTCCTCGTTCTCGATCGCTGTGTTTGTATCATCAAAATATACAACATCAACATCCGAAATCCCGTATGTAAGTGGATATTCCGATAGATCATTCCAAACTGTATCAGCAATACAGCCTGCCCCAATATAATAATCTCTTGGCAAGTCTGACTGTTGACAGACCTTCAGTAATTTTACAAGCGGTTCACTATTATTAATAATCTCAACCATTTGTTTCTCTAGATGTTCCAAATGTTCCCCTCCTTGCTGCACAGATTCGTCAACCACGCAACAGAACTATTTCCCCCTATAACTGATTCCGGAGAATTTAAATTGACTTTTCATCGGGTATCGTGGTTATCAGTTTATTACATTTTTTTTCATCGATCTGCATTTATTTTTCAAAATGGCTCGGAGCATCCGACCACGCTGGTCATTATTTCCTCAACCCTTAATCTCCAGCCATTTCCTCCCGATTCTGTAATGTTCGGCTTCTCTATCTGTCATTGAGCTTATTTCCTCTGTATTCGCTGAAAATTTTGGGAACAGTGCCTTCCTTTGAAGAATTGTTTGTCTCGCCTGAAAGCCTCAAGAAATTGATTGAAAAAGTTCGAAGACATAGAGAGTCGTTGTTCTCAGACTTTTCCTCTATTTAAGTTTTCTGTAGGATCTTCAGATAGTTCCATAATTTTTAATAACAAATACCAAGTTGTTAGTGATTAGAGTATTAATCAGAATAGTGTTCGGATATATCAAAGAGACGGTCCAGATGAGTGAGCAACACATCTGAGCCGTCTCTTTGGGGTATCTTGGGAACATTAATCAGCTATGATGCAGCAAAAACGGGCTGCGAAGTTCATATAATCATTTCAAAATTTTTTACATATACAGCATTTCCAGTAACTTCAACATCATAAGAAGTACCACTTTTTGAGATGTTTACCATAACCCGACCATCTTTTTTAATTTCATTTCCTTGTTCGATGATAAGATTTAAAGATGTATCAAAGTTATTTTTTTTAATATATTTAGCGTAAAATGCCCCCATTACGCCTGAAGCAGTACCCGTAACAGGGTCTTCTGTAGTACCTGAATAGGGTGAAGAAAAGTGTCTGCCATGCATATCTGCAAGAAAATCAAACGTTTTCAAGCAAAAAGGATGAATCGATGCTCGTGGTTCTTCTTTTAATAGAGATGGGAACGATGCGTTTTCTGGTTTCATTTTCTTAAAATCAGAAAGTTGATGGATCGGAACCAAAAGAGTCCAAGTCCCTGTACTCCCGTAAACGATGGGAAGATTGTCGTCAATATCGCTCTCATTTAATCCGATTAAATTTGCGAGGTCCTTCTTAGAACCCTTAAATTCTTTAAATTGTGGGGCAGCTTGTTGCATTGTAATGGTTATTTCATTATTTGCACTTGAATTAACTCTTATTGGCAAAATTCCTGCCATGGTTTCAACAGTTATTTCTTTGTTATCACCTAACATTCCTCTCGTTTTTAATGCATATAGGGTTGCAATAGTTGCATGTCCACAAAGACTCATTTCTTGACCTGGTGTAAAGTAACGTAGCTTGAGGTCAGCAACTGCAGATTTTAGGACAAATGCTGTTTCATTAAAACCCACTTTATGGGCAATGTTGTGCATCTCTTCTTCTGTCAGATTATCACTTTCAAAAACGATACCCGCTGGATTACCTTTATTGGCTTCTTTAGTAAATGCATCATAATGATAAACTTTTATTGATTTCATTTTTATAGCCCCTCTGCAAATGTTATTCCTAGAGGTTAAACTAGGAAGAAATCACTCAGGTTAAAAGGCACTAAACGATTTAAAATTATAGTAAACTATCCAATTTTTTTAATAATCCGTCATAGTGTCTCAGTGTATTTTTATCTTCCACTTTTTCACCGGATTGATAAAATGTAATTAATCCGGTTCCTCCACCAATTTGATGACGTGTTTCTAGTGTTCTTTTCAAATTCATTGCGGTTCCCATACTGCCATCGATAATATTTGTACCTTTTGGAAATGATTTCTCGATGATATCCTTAAAAAACGGAAAATGAGTACACCCCAGGACAACAGTACCGTACTGGTTCAAATCAAAAGGTTTCAGCTGCTCTTTTAAATAAGGTACAATCTGTTCTTCTTGAAAGTTAAAGGCTTCAGCAAAAGTAATGAGTTCCGGTAGCGGGAGACCATCAACAATATCATTCTTATCGATACGTTCAACCAGATGATGATACTTTTCTTCCTTAAGTGTCAACCTTGTTGCCAAAACCAGTACTTTTTTATTTTCTGTCTCACTCTCCAAAACAGCGGGTTTGACAGCAGGTTCAATGCCGATAATTGGAAATGAATAATTCAGTCGCAAATCTTCAATAGCTGCACTGGTCGCCGTATTGCATGCGACAACCAGTGCTTTAATATCATGACCAATCAGAAAATCAACTGCTTGGAAAATGTATTTTTTCAAAATTTCTTTGGACTTTTCACCGTAGGGGAGATGTGTTGTGTCAGCATAATAAATGTAATCTTCATTTGGCAATAATTTAATAGTCTGATGAAGAACTGTCATTCCACCTATACCAGAATCGAATACAGCTATTTTCATGAATGTCACTTTCTTTATATAAATTTGTTATTCATAGAGCTCAATTATATCACCTTTTAATTGCCCAGTATCCGTCAACGACGCAACAGAACTATTTCCCTCATTATAACGGATTCCGGGGTATCTGGATGGCTTTTCATTAACCATTCTGTTCGGGTATCGCAGTTTATCAGTCTATTTGCATTTTATCTTTTTTCCATCGATCTGCCTTTATTTTTCAAAATGGCCTGGCCTATGCAGCAATGCCGGGTTTTTCTTTCTCAACCTTTAATCTCCAGCCACATACTTTTAATCCCGTTACTTCCGGCTTCTTGATGGGCCACCGAGCTTATTTCTTCTGTATTCGCTGAAAACTTTGGGAACAGAGCCTCCCTTTGAAGAATTGTTCGTCTCGCCTGAAATCCTCAAGAAGTTCATCCCAAAAGCGCTCAGACCTCATTTGATGAAGTGGAGACAGGATAGCGTATCCGACATTCAGTTTCCCTTTTTCTCGCTGTGGGGTAGCCCATTCAGACCGCGCGCTTGGTGCGGTCGATGTTCTTTCCAAGGCTCATTCTTGAAATCCGTGCTGCACAAAAAGTGAAAGAAAATAATGCTTGATTCCGGACAGATCGCCTTCGCACCTGTCCGGTTTTTCACGTTTTCGTCCTTCAGTTTGCATCCATTAACTTCAGGACAGGGAGCGGTATTTATTCGGCAGCCGTGGATTCCAGCATGGTCAGTGGTTTTTGAAGGCCGTTATCTTTTGTCCTCGCAAAAAAGTGGAGGACAGAAAGTCAGTCATGAGGACAGACGGAAACCGGCTCTTCACAAACTTTTTCTGAATTTGAGGAGGTTTTCAAGATGAATTTTTACCAGCAATGTCAAAACAGCTATCGGCGATTGAAGCAATCCGAGGACTCGCAGGAGAAACGCGAAGGGCTCCGCACGATGGAAGCATTCCATGCCTATTTTCATGAGGGAACCTATACCCGTTTTCAGGACAAGCAAGTGGTTCTTGAAGATTGGAATCAACCTTTGTCTGAGGCAGCCCGAAAACTGGGGGTTCCAGATAAATCCTTAAACTGGGCACGGGCTCAGATCGTAAAGGATCTGGAAAACAAGCTCACCATGCATTTTTTGGAGGATCTCAAGGCGGAAGACTGGGTATCCGTCCAAGACCGGCTGTACCTGGCGGAGCGATTCTCTTTTAACATCGCCTATTTTGATCGACTGCTCATGACTTCATCCAGAAATCAATTCTACCGATGCGGCCAGAATTCGGGACACGGGCTCACCGTTGCGGATTGTGGGAAAGAGCTTCTGATGGTAAAGCACCTGTCCTGTCAGGAAGTGACGGAGACCTACAAACTATTGAGCTTTAAGGGTAAGACACGACTCGCTTATTTAATCAAGGTCATCACCGGAATCCGGGGATCACGCGCAGAACGCCATCAAATCGCTCAGTATTTCCGGCACAGTGATCGGAACAGTTCAACGAAAGGCAAGGGACAGGGGCATGAAAAGCCGTTCACGGATCAGGACTTGAATGACAGCAAAAGGAACGGTAACATGCACCTATCCCAAGGGTGAAGGGGATGCATTCAGTCATGACGAAAAAGGATTTAAAAGCCATCGGCTACTTTACGGACTACCAAGTTTCTGAGCTCATCCATCGGATTAAAAATAAAATAAAGGGAAAATTGCCACTGTACACCAACAAACGGCTTGGATTTGCTCCGACAATCGAGGTGTCATGCTGTCTATTTGGGGTATCCGATGATCCGGAGGATCCGGTCGCCGAATTCCATCAGCGTCTGATTGATTTGCCAGAGTTGACGGAGGAACTTCATTCTCGAAGCATCGCCAGGCAGATTATTCGAGAGGCACAGAAAGAAATGGTGAAAAAAGGCTGTGATTTTTATCGAAATGTTCGGCACTGGATTGTCCCACGGGCAGCAGTCGATCAAATCTTATTCGGAAATTCAAAGGAGGAGCATTAAATGCGCAAATACGATTTCCCCGATCTAATTATACAAAATGGCCATTATTCATTTACAGCGAGTCTGGGTAACGATCCCAAAACTGGGAAGAGAATCCAAAAACGACGGAGTGGGTTTCGTACGCAACGCGAGGCGGAAGCCGCTTATCGAAAACTGAAGGCGGATTGGGAGGCTCAACAGGCCGAGAGGGAAAAGGAGACAGCCGGGACTTCGCTGACCTTCGGCCAGTTTGTCACAGATGATTTTTTGCCCATGTATTCGGGCAGCGTTCGGCCGCAGACTTATCGTGGCCGTGTAGCGATGATTGACAAAAACTTTCAGCTTCTTTGGCATTTTCAACTCAACCGGATCTCGCCCCAGGACATCCTCAACTGGCGGCGGCAGTGCCAACGGTCCGGGTTTTCCAGCGACTATGTCCGGAAGATCTATGGACTGTGTGAGCGGATCTTCGCCATGGCGGTGAAGATCCATCTGATTCCTACGAATCCGGCGGCGATCCTGAAAGACTTTAAAATCAAACATGACGAGCCGGCGACGCTTCATTTTTGGACGCTGTCCGATTTTCAGAAGGTGGCCGATTCCTTTTCCCACGCCAAAATGCAGGACGAGTGGGGATTAACAATTCTTTTCTTTATGTTCATCTCTGCGCTCAGAATTGGGGAATGTCAGGCGCTGGAATGGAGTGATATCGACTTCTCCAATCACTATGTCGCTGTCAATAAAACATTGATTTACCGCAATGCGCATGACTTTCAGGCAACCCCACCGAAAACCAAGGCTTCGGTGCGTAAGGTCGCTCTGAGCCGTGATTGTCTCGCCCAGCTGAAACGCTGGCAGGAGCGCCAGAAACAAAGCCTGGGCGATTGCCGGTATGTCTTTTCCACCACAGGGATACCAATGAACCGCAATGCCGTAGAGAAACTGATCCGGCGTAAGGCCGAAGAGGTCGGGGTGCCTAGAATTCGGGTCCATGACCTGCGGCATTCTAGCGCGAGCTTATTGATTCATCAGAAGGCCGATCCCTTGCTTATCCGTGACCGTTTGGGACATTCCGATGTGAAGATCACGCTAGGAATCTATGGACACCTGTATCCGAACCGGGATCAAGAGGTGGCAGAGGATTTGGACGGACTGGTCCAACTGTCAGCCAGTGAAAAAAAGAATCGATTCAGCAATCCGACAAGAAACAGACAAAAAAAGAGGGCAACCGGAGCGACGGATCAGCGATAGATCGACCGACCTCGGAAAGCTGAAAAATCGGATCGTGACACACGCGTGACATTGTCAGTGACATTTTTATAGAGAAAGAGCCCGAAAGCCTTGGTAAATCAAAGCCTTCGGGCTCTTATGTGATTACCCCATCTGGATTCGAACCAGAACATCGCGGCCCCAGAAACCGCTGCCTTACCGTTTGGCCATGGGGTAATGAATCAGAACAAGAAATAGTATACCCAGTAATTTATGAATATGCAAGGGGTTGTATTAAAGTAAAAAGAATCGCCATGTTCTAAATTTTTACATAATTAAAAGAAACATTCTGTACATCCGTTCGGGGGAGATTCTGAATGAGATATCAGCTGGACAGATTCAGGACGGTTTCAATCATAGCTACATTAATCGTATGAGGTAAAATTGTTCAAAACGGCACAATGAAGAATTAAAGGCAAGAGAATAGATATGGGCAACCAGCCGGAAACGATTAATAGCTATCACGTATGCCAAAACAAACATAACCTCAAAGATGTCACGATATATATTCTGTACTTTTGCCGTACACTTGATCAGTAACAATCCCGGAATCTGTGCTGGATGAACCGTCGACCGGCCTCCATGTCCATGATATTGAAATTCTGATCTGCGTACTTGACCGTTTGATCGCTCAGGACTCAACGATCATCATTGATCATGATCCGGATTTGATAGCAAACAGCGATTATGATATCGACCTTGGGCCGGGCGACGGACCTTCAGGAGGTCGGATTGTCGCCGCATCGTGGCAGCTCGCCGGCAATCCTGAAAGCTTGACCGGCAGATATCTTTCCGGACGCGGCAGAATATGAAACTTATTGAACAGTGGAAGGATTTAGTGGCATAATAAAAGTTACTAGATTATTGGTGATCGAGTTGTTGATCAATTATCATTCAGGGAGAGATGAACATGCATTTGGTTTTATTATCCGGCGGTTCGGGCAAAAGGCTCTGGCCGCTGTCCAATGATGCGCGCTCCAAACAGTTTCTGCGCGTACTTGAAGATCGTCAGGATCATCTCTCGTCGATGGTTCAGCGCGTTTTTGGTCAGCTGAATACCATTGGGCTTGGCGGATCGACCGTAGTAGCGACGGGAAAGGCCCAGGTTGAAATGCTGCAGGATCAGCTCGGCACAGACGTGCCGCTGATTGTTGAGCCGGAGCGGCGGGACACTTTTCCGGCTATCGCTCTTGCTGCAGCATATCTTTACTCTGCCAGGGGCGCTGATCTTGATGAGGTCGTGGCTGTGTTGCCAGTTGATCCTTATGTCGAAGCGGCATTCTTCAGGCGCATCCTGGATTTGCAGACACTGCTGAGTGATACGGGGGCAGATTTGGCACTGATGGGAGTCAAGCCGACTTATCCTTCTGAAAAATACGGCTACATCGTTCCGGACAAAAGCGTCAACGAAGGATACATCAAAGTCGATCATTTTACTGAAAAACCTAAAGAAGAGCGTGCAAAGCAGCTGATTGAACAGTCGGCGCTGTGGAACTGTGGCGTTTTCGCATTCCGGCTTAACTATATTATTTCTAAACTTGAAGACCTTGGCTTACCCTTGAATTATGAAGAACTGTCGCAGCAGTTTTCAAAACTTCCGAAGATCAGTTTTGACTATGCGGTTGTTGAGAAGGCGAAAAATATTGTCGCTTTGCCCTACGAGGGGTTCTGGAAGGACCTTGGCACGTGGAACACGCTGACCGAAGAGATGGCCACCCACCAGATCGGCACAGGTATTATCAGCAAGGATTCCCAAAATACGCATCTGATCAACGAACTTGATCTTCCGGTGACCGTGCTCGGCGTCTCCAACGCTGTGGTCGCAGTCAGCCCGGACGGTATTCTCGTTTCCGACAAAGAGCAAAGCCCGCGGATTAAGGAAGTTATGAACGGATTTGACCAGCGCCCGATGTACGAGGAGCGGCACTGGGGGGCCTACCGCGTGCTCGACTATACAAGTTACTCGAAAAACAATGAAGAAGTACTGACAAAAAAAATCAACATCAAACTTGGCCGGAATCTCAGCTATCATTGCCATCATCTGCGCAAGGAGGTCTGGACAATCATCAAAGGACGCGGGCGTTATGCAGAAAATGGCGTCATTCGCTCGATCAAACCCGGTGATGTTGTCATTGTCCCCGCTGAAACGATGCACGCGATCATTGCCGACGAATCGATGGAATTGATCGAAGTCCAGTTGGGGAGCCAGCTGATCGAAGAGGACATCAAGCGTAAATATTTGACATGGGAAGATATTGAAAAAAACTGCTCATCAGTGAGAAGCTGAGTGCAGCATGAAATCCGGGTGCAGAATAGAATACTGGCACTCGGATTTTGCTATTCCATTCAACTTTTTAATGTTTCGGCAGGTTGTAACTCAATTCGAAGCAACTTGCGGAATGGTCGAGATTTTTCATCTCGTTAACGCTTAAGGATGTTAATTCGGCAGAGGATTCTTTTTTTTAGCGAGCTGCTGCTATTAGAGTGCGTTGTTTTCCCGGTCTTTTTGTCCGACAAAAATTTTGTGTTAAAATGGCACTATACAGCACGGAAGAAAATGACAGAAGGAAGGATCAACTGTATGAGTCAGAAAGTTAATGTCCCACCGGATAAGGACGACTTCCTCCGGGATTTGTCGTCACTGCTGGCCGTTAAAAGTACAAAAGACGCGGCAGCAACAAAAGAGGGTGCACCATTCGGGCCGGGGCCGCTCGCAGCGCTTAACCACATGCTGGAGCTTGCTCAAAAAGACGGTTTCCGCACGAAAAATCTCCAGGGCTATGCCGGATACATCGAATATGGGCCGGAAGATGCATCCGATTATATTGCGGTGCTGGGCCACGTTGATGTTGTTCCGGCGACCGGCAAGTGGGCACATGACCCTTTTACAGCGCATATAGAAAACGGCACACTGTTTGCGCGTGGCGCAATTGATGACAAGGGACCGACAATGGCTGCTTACTATGCTTTGAAATCATTGAGAGCATCGGAGCTGCCGATCAAAAACAGGATCCGTCTTATTATCGGTACAGATGAAGAAAGCGGCTGCGCCTGCCTGGTCAAATATAACGAACTGGAACCGATGTCGCTGTTCGGTTTCTCACCGGACGCTGAATTTCCACTGATTTTTGCTGAAAAAGGCCGGATTCACGTACAGTTTGATATTCCGGATAAAGGCAGCGAGGCTGCAGTACGGCTGGATACTTTTTATTCCGGCGAAAGAATCAATATGGTACCGGATCATGCGTATGCTGTACTGTCAGGGACTGAAGCGGAAAAGTGGACGAATCAGGCTCAAAAATTGCTTCAGGAAAAGAAGATCGTTTTTTCTGCTGAAAAAGAGGGTGCAGGTGTGAAATTGACGGTCAAAGGTCAGTCTGCGCACGGATCTGAGCCGGCGGGCGGCATCAATGCCGCTTTCCTGCTCGCCTCCGTTTTGAAGGACGTTCCTTTTTCCTCATCAGAAAAGGCGTTTATCGCCTTCCTCGCCGATACGCTGAACAATGACTTCGGCGGCAATCGGCTCGGCATTGCATTCCATGACGATATTTCAGGCGAACTGACTGTCAATGCCGGTCTGTCCCGCTTCAGCAGCAAAAAGGGCGGTTCCGTATCTTTGGATATCCGCTGCCCGATCAAGGCCGATCTCAGACAGATCACTGAAAAACTGACCTCAGCCGCGGAAGAACTCGGCTTTTCCATCGGCGAGCTTGGGACGAGCAAACCGCTTTACATGGATCCGAACCACCCGGGTGTCCGGATTCTGAAGAAAGTGTATGAAGATCATATGGGGTTGAAGGACGTTAAACTGATGACATCCGGCGGCGGTACATATGCACAGTATCTTGACGCCGGTGTTGCATTTGGCGCCTGCATGCCCGATTATCCGTATACCGGTCACCAGGTGGATGAGCACGTCAAAGTAGACGATCTGCTGCTGGCCTCGAAAATCTATGCCGATGCGATGTATGAATTGGGTAATCTGGAAAAATAAACGCCGGATCAGCCAATGAGGCCGATTAAATAGATTAGAGACAGAATGGCGGTTTGACGTAGTGACGGAAGTCGAATATATTGTTTGTAAAAGCTTTGCTTTCGGGAGAGATGAAAATGGGTAAAAAACCGGTCATTGGTGTAACTACCGGATTTGCCAAAAGAAATGAATTTTCGCAAGGGCCATATGTTCATCAGGATTACGAACAGTCCCTGTTCCTGACGGGTGCGGTACCCGTGCTGCTGCCTGTCGCTCCCGATGGACTGACCGATCATTACCTTGATCTGTGTGACGGGATTATTTTCAGCGGCGGCGGCGATGTTGATCCGCGTTTCTACGATGAACCGCCCTCTCCGTATATAGAGCCCTTTGATATTACAAGGGATCGGTTTGAAATCCTGCTGATGAAAAAAGCCGTTGAAGCAGGTAAACCCATCCTTTGCATCTGCCGCGGTATGCAGGTGCTAAATGTGGCCTTCGGAGGGACGCTGGTTCAGGATCTGGGCACAGAATGGAAACATCCGATTCAGCATGATCAAAAAATTGCCCGGATGAAGACAAGCCACAGTGTGCAGTTGCTTCATGGCAACCGCCTTTCCCAATTGCTGGAAGGCCAGGACTCGCTGTATGTCAACAGCCTCCATCATCAGGCGGTCAAGGAGCTGGCTCCCGGCTTTCGGGCAGCCGCCCTTGCACCTGACGGAGTGGTTGAAGCAATGGAACACGAAGCGAATGACCGCATTATAAGCGTTCAGTGGCATCCCGAATCGATGGCGGCGGGCGGTGATTCGCTGATGCGGCATCTGTTCCAATTTTTTGTGGTGCAATGCAGCTTGAGCGGAGAAAAAATGAGCTGATCAATGAACCGGAGTGGAGCATGTCTTCACTCCGGTTTTTTAGCCGTTACCTTTTGGACAGATTATCATTTACTATAAATAAAACAATCATTTGTTTTAAAGTGCAACTTGTTAAAAAAAAAAGCCGTGAACTGGTTACTTTTTTCAGTGGAACCTGATAGAATGTGATTATCGTCGAAGGACGGTCATATATTACGAAAAAGGCAAATGGGGTTCTTTTGCCCTGAAGTTTTCCGACGAGATCGATTGGATGCAATTTTATGTCCGGCGATGTATAACAGAGACGGGTGAGGTCATAGAACCGCGGGTGACAGGTCCGGCTAACGATGTTGATGATGGAAATAAACCATATATTTTGGAGGCTTAATTAACTGATGGCAAAAGGATTGGTCTGGCTGCTTGTGTCGGTGCTGCTGAACGCGTTTGGAAATGCTTTGACAGTTAAGGCTGCTCTTGGCTCTGCGCCATGGACGGCCGCAAGCCTGAATCTGTCTTCAGCGTTTGGAATCACTGTTGGCCAGGCATTGATTATCGTTGGCTTTATTGTACTGGTTGTGGATGATTTTCTGCGCGGACGCAGGAGTTTGTTGAAAGACTTTTTTAATTTTCTCTATGTCCTGACATTTGGCTACATGATCGATGCCTGGCTGCTCCTGATGCAGCATCTGGCCATGAACGGATTCATTCTGAGAGTTGCTGTATGTGTCCTTGGTATTATGTGCATCGGCTGCGCGCTGTCGATTTATTTCCGCGTCAATCTTGTCCTGCATCCTTTTGATGACCTGATGAAGATTCTCCGTGAGAAGTTTTTTCACGGGAACGTGGTGCTCGCCCAGCGTGTTTCGCTCGGTATTCCGCTTGCTGTCGGCCTGTCAATCGGTTTGGTACGCCACCAACTGATCGGCATCAGCGTTGGGACTGCGGTCAGCTTCCTCTGCATGGGTTACTTTATTTTAATGTTCGACAAGATTCTTAAACTGCACCTTGATCGGAAATGGCGTTTCAGACTGTCTGCGCAGCGTCACGGACACCATGTGCATGGTGTTTTGCACGCTCATTCAAAAGCGTGAAGCTGCTGATTGTCGGATCTATGCTTGACTTTTTATGAAAAACTGTTAATAATTAGAACAATAGATCAAAAGCGATGAAGAGAAGAAGTAGAGAGTGCAGTTTTTTCGCAGAGAGCTCCGACTGGTGAGAAGGAGCAAAAACAAACCCTCGAACATGGCCTCAGAGCTGCGCGGCTGAAAGTCAGTGATAAACTGCAGTAAGTCGTGACAAGTCAGGTTCTTGTTACAAAAACCAAAGTATAAGAACTGCCAGTCAGTTCCGTACTTGTTGAGACCGGCAATGTGAGTTGTCGGTGAATAAAGGTGGTAACACGAATCCAAACCTCGTCCTTAATATTAAGGACGGGGTTTTTTACTGTTCAGGAATAAAACATTTAAAAAGAGAACGGGCGGCTGCCCGAGACAAAAACAGAAGAAAAGGTGAAGGGTATGAAAAAAGCATTGGTTTTTCAGACGGATTTCGGATTAGTGGACGGTGCGGTTTGCGCTATGTATGGTGTAGCCAACACGGTGGATCCAAAGCTTCAAGTTTATGACCTGACCCATGATATTCCTCAATATAATATTTGGGAAGCATCTTATAGACTGCGCCAGACGATCAACTATTGGCCGGAAGGGACCGTATTTGTTTCGGTCGTCGATCCGGGTGTCGGATCCACACGCCGTAGTGTCGTTGCAAAGACCGACCGCAATCAATACATCATTACACCGGATAACGGGACGCTGACGCATATCAAGAAAGGGTCGGGGATCACCCATGTACACGTCTTTGATGAAAAAGCCAACAAGCTTCCAAGTGCGGGCGAATCTTACACTTTTTACGGCAGGGATATTTACGCTTATACAGGTGCACGTCTGGCGGCCGGACTGATTGATTTTGACAGCTTCGGTGAAGAGGCACCTGTGAAAACGATTGTGGATCTGCCTATCATTCCCTCATATAGAGAAGGCAGCCGCGTGGTCGGTATGATCGATGTGCTTGATGTCCGGTTCGGCAATCTCTGGAGCAATATTGATCATAAGCTTTTTCATCAGCTGGACGTAAGACACGGTGATAGGCTGGAGGTAAGCATCAGGAATGACACACGCAATGTTTATGAAAACACCGTGGTTTTTGCCCGCTCCTTTGCCTCGGTCGCCATCGGTGAACCGGTCATTTATATCAACTCGCTGGAAAATGTCGGCATCGCAATTAATCAGGGCTCCTTTGCGAAGGCGTACAGTATCGGGACAGGCAGCAACTGGCATATTTCGTTTAAAAAATTGTGAGAAAAATAATCGCTTTGAAAAGGAGGTGGTGCCATTCAGTTTTTAGAAGGAAATTTATTCTAGTTCCGTTCTGTTGTACATGTACAATATTTCTGGCTGATTATTTTTTATTGTTTTCAGAACTTATTCTTACATTTATCCGGTTTGGAGGAGAGTAGACATGAAAAAAGACTTATTAAGCATCCGCACGATTGTTGCTATTGGTGTTGGCGCCGCAATCTTTATTGTTCTTCGTTATATTTCTATTCCGGTCGGTATTGTTCCGAACACAACGCTGCAGCTTAACTATGTTTTTCTGGCGTTGATTGCAGCGCTTTACGGACCGGTTGCCGGCGGGTTAATTGGGCTGATTGGGCATTCAATCGGTGACGCACTTCAATATGGGTCCGTCTGGTGGAGCTGGGTCATTGTCTCCACACTTGTCGGTGTCGGATTTGGGCTGCTGTGGAGAAAATTGAAAATTTCAGAAGGCATTTTCGGATGGAAATCCATCGTTCTTTTTAATGCTGTGCAGATTCTTACTCAAGCAATCGGCTGGTTCCTAATCGCGCCGCTGGGCGATATTACGATTTATGGTGAACCGGCAAACAAAGTTTTTCTTCAAGGAATTGTTGCCGGTATTCTTGATATTATTACTGTTGGAATTCTCGGAACTTTGTTAATCTGGATCTATGCGAAAACCCAGACTAAAAAGGGAAGCTTGAAAAAAGAGTAAGTACTGCTATGCGAAAGGAAACTCATGAGCAAAGCGATCGTTTCGTTTGAACATTTCAGCTATAAATATAATAGTCAGGAAAGTCCGACTCTGATAGATATCAATCTGAAGATCCATGTGGGGGAGAAGGTGCTGATAACCGGGCCTTCCGGTTCGGGAAAGAGTACACTCGGCTACTGTATCAATGGACTGATTCCAGAGGCCTTTAAGGGAGAAACCGATGGATCTGTCAAAGTGTCCGGACATGAAACAAAAGCTTTGGGTATTTTTGATCTGTCAAAGATCGTCGGGACAGTTCTTCAGGATACCGATGCGCAATTCATCGGGCTGACGGTCGGAGAGGATATTGCTTTCGCGCTCGAGAATGACGAAGTGCCGCTGCCCGAAATGAAAAATCGGGTGTTACTGGCCGCAAAGCGGGTTGGCATGGAAAACTTTCTGGAGCAGTCGCCGCATGAGCTTTCGGGTGGCCAGAAACAGCGCGTTACCATGGCAGGCGTACTTGTTGATCCAGTGCGTGTCCTGCTTTTTGATGAACCGCTGGCCAATCTCGATCCGGCCTCCGGAGCACAAACGATGCAGCTCATTGACCGTATTAACAAAGAAAGCGGTCTGACCGTTATTATTGTTGAACACCGGCTGGAAGAAGTGCTGCAGATCAATCCCGACCGGATTATTGTCATGGCGGATGGCCGCATCGTCGCCGATGAACCGCCGGATCGACTGCTCTCAACTGACGTGCTGCAGCAGAACGGTATACGTGAACCTCTGTATCTATCGGCCGTGAAACGGTCAGGGGTGACAGTGACTCCTGACCTGCATCCGGCTGGTCTTGATCGGATGGAGATGGATAAGATCAGAGAGCCATTGAAACAATGGCTGAGTAAGACGATCCCGGACACTGAGCCAAATCAGTCGACAGAAATTCTGAATCTGGATCATCTCTCTTTTCATTACAGCACCGGCAACAACGTTCTCAAGGATGTCTCGTTCTCAGTCAAAAAGGGCGAGCGCGTTGCGATTGTCGGCAAAAACGGTGCCGGCAAGTCGACGCTGACAAAGCTTCTTTGTGGTCTGGAACGTCCTGATAGCGGCACATTGTCTTTTTTCGGCACGGATATGGGTGAATGGACAATTAAAGAACGTTCGCAGCATATTGGCCTGGTCATGCAGGATCCAAATCAGATGCTCTCGCAGCAAATGATTTTTGAAGAAGTGGCTCTTGGGCTGCGCATCCGCGGCATCGAACCGGATGAGATCAGGTGGCGAGTTCATGAAACTTTGAAAATCTGCGGCCTTTATCCTTACCGTAATTGGCCTGTTTCCGCTCTCAGTTTCGGTCAAAAGAAGCGTGTGACGATCGCATCGATACTTGTCCTTCGACCGGAAGTTATCATTCTGGACGAACCAACAGCAGGACAGGACTACTACCATTATACAGAAATCATGAATTTTCTGGATAGGCTGAACGAGCAGGGTATGACGATTCTCATGATCACACACGATATGCATCTGATGCTTGAATACACGGACCGTGCGATCGTGATGGCGGACGGAGCCAAGATTGCCGATGAGCTTCCGTCAGAACTTTTGTCCGACCAGACAATTGCAGAGCGGGCGAACCTGAGAACGACATCGCTTTTCGGGTTGGCAGAACGGGCGGGTATCCCGGATCCGGCCGCGTTTGTTGAACACTTTATCCTCAGTGAAAGAGAGGAGCGGTCTCATCATGAAAGTGCAGATGCTCAGCTACATTGACCGGCCGACCCCGATCCACAGGATGACCGGCGCCTCCAAGATGATCTGTTTTCTAATCTGGTCGATAATCGGGATGAGTACTTATGATACGTGGATACTGATCTTCATGGTGATCACAGGGCTTGCTGTTTTTAAATTGTCAAAAATCCGGTTCCGTGAAATTTCGTTCGTACTGGCTTTTATCCTAATTTTTCTGTTGCTTAATGACCTGGCAATCTATGGATTTTCACCGCAACAGGGCGTGCTGATCTATGGAACCCGGCATGTTATGCTGCAGCTGCCCGGATACTATTCTCTGACTTTGGAGCAGCTGTTTTATGAGTTTAATATCAGTTTAAAATATTTTTCGATGATTCCATTCGCACTTCTATTTATTGTTACAACACAGCCGAGTGAGTTTGCGGCTTCGCTAAATAAAATCGGCGTCAGTTACCGAATTGCGTATTCTGTTGCGATCACGCTCCGCTACATTCCTGACATTCAACGTGATTATTATGAAATCGCTCAGGCACAGCAGGCGAGAGGCATCGATCTTTCAAAAAAAGCAAAGATCGGCAACAGGATCAAAAATGCGGCAGCTATTATTCTTCCACTGGTTTTTTCCAGCCTCGGACGAATTGAAACGATCAGCAACGGAATGGAGCTGCGCGGTTTTGGGAAAAAAAAGAAACGGACGTGGTACAGTGCCCGGCCGTTTGCACTCCGGGATTATCTGGGTATCGGCTTTTCAGCTGCTCTGTTGATTCTCTCAGTTGTTCTGATGGTGCTCCGCAGCAGCCGCTATTACAATCCCTTTCAGTAATAAAAAGATCCTTTCTTTTTTTGGGGAAGGGATCTTTTTACGTCCGAACAATCAGACTGAGTATTTGTGTCGCACCTGTACCGTCAAGCTAAATATCCGCATTATCTATCCGCCGCGCACGATCATGACAAAAAATTAGAAACAAAGCTATATTCTGTTGCCACTTTAGACAATATCGAGCGGCACTTTATGTTCCGGGCGCGGAAAAGCACGATCGAGCGCCTGCTGTTCCTCGCTGGACAAGACTACGGCTGCGGCCTCTGCATTTTCGATCACGTGGGTGAGCTGCCCGGCTTTTGGAATTGCAATGACACCGTCTGATTCTGCCTGGTGGATACACCAGGCGAGCAGGAGCTGAAGTGGTGAAATTTGGTGTGCAGCGGCAATCCGGTTCACTGACGAATCCGAAACGAGACGGCGCTTGAGTGATCCGGCTTCGGCGAGCGGACAATAGGCCATAATAGGCATTTGGTGCGCACGCTGCCAGGGAAGAAGGTCCACTTCAATGCCGCGGGAGCCAAGGTGGTAAAGCACCTGATTAACAGCGCAGTTTTCACCATCAGGCCTGCCCAACAAGTATTTCATATCATCGTTGTCAAAATTTGAGACACCCCAGCGCAGGATTTTGCCGCTTTTTTTCAATGCCTGCATGCCCTTAATCGTTTCCTCGATTGGTATGGTACCTTTCCAGTGCAAGAGATACAGATCAAGATGATCGGTGTCCAGACGACGGAGACTATTTTCACAGGCTTCTTCCAGATCCTTCCGACTCCCGTGGCTCGGCAGTGCTTTACTGACGAGAAAAATCTGATCCCTCTGATCGCTTCACCGACGACATTCTCTGATTTTCCATACCCGTACAGTTCTGCGGTGTCGATTAAGGTCATACCAAGACGGACCCCGAGTCTCAATGATTCAACCTCTGCCTGACGCTTTGACGGATCGTCACCCATGTGCCAAGTCCCCTGACCGATCGCTGGTATACGCGTCCCGTCGGCCAGTGTCACAGTGCGGCCAAGTACCGCTTTCCTGATTTTTTCTACCTCATCTTTATTGATCTGAACCATCAGCCCTCATCTCCTGATAAATTTTTTCACTGAACTGGACCGGAAAAGGAAGCTGCTCATGAAACGGTTGAGTATTGGAATGTGCCTGTCAAATCTTCTCCCAGCGTATATGAGTTACTGATACCTGTTAATCCATTTCAGGCCCTCTCTCCGGCTGAGCGGCATCAGTTTGTGCGAACGAATAAACTGTTTGACGGTCTCCGGCGCTGTTTTTGAATATTCGCGCAGTGCCCAGCTGATTGCTTTCTGGAGGAAAAACTCATCTGAATGCGCATGGATCATAATATAACGGAAGAGCCGATCTTCATCAGTATCAGTTTTGTACTTAAGCTGAAAAAGAAGGGCTGTCCGGTTCAGCCAGATATTACGGTCCGCTATCCATTTCTCGGCATGCGTAACTATCAGCCTTTTCAGCATTGGAACATGCTCTGCATCCAGATTTTTTCCTAGTTTCCCCAAGAGATCAAGGCCGGCCTGCTGATATTCACGTTGAGGAAACGCCCACAGTGCAGCCATTACTTCAGGCAGTCGCTCAAAGTCCGGAAGCCCGTTATCTGATAAAAATTTCTTGAACAGCGCACGCCGCAGAGGTGTTTGGATACCTAAAAAAGCGAACTGATTACGCATATAGCGTGTCATCGGTCCGGCAAGATCCGGATTTTGGTTTTCTTCAAACAGCTGAACCAGAGGCTTGAGATAATCCGGCATCAGTCTTCCACCTTTTCCAAAGATTTTTTGCATACATATCGGCTGCAAAATGGGTGCGGCACCCGAATGGAGCATTTTCCGGCGAATCAATTTATTGATAGCCAGCTTTTTGCCGGCAGCACGGCTGGTTGAATAACAGAAATCTGCCTGATTTTATAGCCACCGGGTTTCGAAATTCTGCTGTTTCATGCATAATTAGAGTATAGCCCGTTTTTTAGATTACGAGAATCATTCGGGGCTTTTGCGTAAGGAGTCTGTCCATTCATGGTACCTGCCTGGTTAAAAAAAATATGCCGCTCGGATTATTTTAAGGTTTTTCTGCTCTGTCTTCTGACTTCAGGGTTGATGTTTCTGCCCTCAATTATAGCTAACAAGGGATTGTTTTCACTAGTTGGTGATTTTAATTATCAGCAGATACCTTTCAACATATTAAGCAACCGCGCAATCAAAAGCGGCGATATTTTTTGGAATTGGTACACGGATCTTGGGAGCAGTTTTATCGGGTCTTATAGTTTCTATACACTGGGCAGTCCGTTCTTCTGGCTCAGCCTGATCTTTCCTCCGTTTGCCTTTCCTTATATCGTTGGTCCGCTATTCATGCTGAAATTCTGTGTAGCGGGGCTGACGTCATACGCCTATATCCGCCGTTATGTGAAAAACGGAAATTATGCGATCATCGGTGCACTGCTTTACGCTTTCTCGGGATTTTCCGATGTCAATCTGATGTTCAACCATTTTCAGGACGTGATCGCGTTCTTCCCGCTGCTGCTTCTCGGGCTGGACCGGCTGGTTGCTGATAAAAAATCCGGTTGGTTTGCCTTGGCAGTCGCACTCAATGCCACTGTGAACTTCTTTTTTTTCATGGGCGAAATTGTTTTTCTGATCCTGTATTTCTGCATCCGTTTCCTGACTGAGGATTTTAGAAAAACGATCCGCAGGCTGCCTGTTGTGATTTGGGAAGGGGCGCTCGGAGTCGGTATGGCCTGTTTCCTTTTCTTCCCCGCCGTACTTTTCACACTCCAGAATCCCCGTCTGGATTCGTTCCTTTACGGACCGAGTGCGTTAACTTTTGACGGCGCCCGATACCTGGAAATCGTTAAGGCTTTTCTGATGCCGGCCGATATTATGCCTTATCAGTCGGTTATTTTTCCTTCCGATTTTACATCGAGCGGTGCCTATCTGCCGCTGTTCGGACCGGCAGCTGTTGTCAGCTTTATGCTCTGGAAAAGGAAAAGTTGGATGAGCCGGATGATGCTTGCTGCGGCGGTCATGGCTTGTGTTCCGCTGCTGAACAGCCTGTTCTACATGCTGAATGCGTCATACTATGCGCGCTGGTTTTACATGCCGGTGCTGATCATGGCGCTGATGACAGCCGTTGTTCTAGAAAAAAGGCAGGAAGTGAAAATCAAAAACGGCATTCTGGTCACCGGGGTGGCGAGTGCGCTCCTTGCCGCGTTTCTTCTGTTCTATCCGTGGAGTTTGAGCGAAAAAAATGCTGTTTTCCATCTTGACCTTTTTCTTTTCTATCTGCTCATGACAGCAGCCGGTTTGGCTGCTGCCTACTTTCTCGTCTGCCGTTTTAAAAATTTCAGGCACTGGATGCTGGTCACGATGGCGGCTGTTGGCTTTTTTTCGTCAGGATTGGGACTGTTTTACATTTCCGTTATCCATTCAGTTTATAATTACCAGGGGCCTCAGGAAACGTATAATACTGTTGTAAAAAGCGGGCAGATGCTGAAAAAAGTGCTTCCGAAGAGCGAAGATTACCGAATCGGCATCAGTGACGGCGGGTGGAATCTGCCGATGGTCTCCGGAACGCCGACAGTAAACTCATTTACAAGCATGGTTAACGGGTCTATTTTTCAATTCTATCAATCAATCGGCTCTCCGCGTGATGTGAAAACAGTGATTCCCGATGGTGCCGACGGGCTTAAACCGCTGCTCTCTGAACGTTTTTATATTGATACAGTGCGGCATACGGACATGCCGCTCTATGCTCAATTCAATAACGGGACGAACACTATTTATGTCTATGAAAATCAAAATGTCCTTCCGATTGGTTTTACATATGATAACTATATGACGGAAGCGCAGTTCAACAGCATTCCCGTGGAGAACAGGAATTTTGCCATGCTTAAAGCAGTTGTCTTATCCGGCAGTGAAGTGAAGCATGCCCGGAAAGTATTAAAGCCGATTTCCGATATGCAGCTCTATGAGATGAGCGGACAAAGTATCCGCCAGAGTGTTGCGGCACGGGGACGGGAATCTTCCAGCTATTTTCATCATGATAACCGAGGATTTACCTCCAAAATAAAAGCGGATCGGGCAAAATACGCATTTTTCAGCGTGCCTTATGACAAAGGTTGGAGTGCCGCAGTCAACGGCAAACCTGTCACGATTCTAAATACAGACGGATTTATGATTGTTCCTGTGAATAAAGGGAATAATTTGATTCGTTTTACTTATCACACGCCGGGTCTTGTGCAGGGATTGTTCTTGACCCTGCTTTCCGGTTCCTGCTTCTTGCTCTGGGTGTTCCGCGGTCAATTATTATTCAGACGAAAAATGACCCCGCCGGTTACCGGAAAAGATGAAGAAATTCAAACCTCTAAAATATAAACAAATGATTCTGCAGCTCAGCTGCAGATTATTTTTGAATTATTGGCATGAAACTTTCTTTTTTTTCATAAAATGCTTTAGCGATTAAACGCGTTCTATCGACAAAATAAAAAATTATTGATAAAATAGCAAACACAGGCCTTTCAGGCGATCAAAAAATAGAGACTGCAAACAGAAGGATGGAGAGTGTTGAAACTTGGTTGAAAAGAAAACAGAGAAAATCACCACGAAAATATTTGTTAACAATGTGCTGACGGGGCTGGCGATGGGTATCGTCGCCGGGCTGATCCCGTCGGCGCTGCTCAGTGAAATCTGCAAGGCGCTGCTGACCCGGATGCCGGTTTTTGGGAGCATTCTGCAGATTGTGACGACGATAACGGTTGCCGTGCCGCTCCTGATCGGTGCGGCGGTCGCTTACAGATTCGGGCTGAAACCGATTCCCCTTGTCGCTGTCGCTTCAGCAACATTCATCGGTTCCGGTGTATTGAAATTTACGCCGCAGGGCATCACTGCCGTTCCGATCGGCGACCTGATCAATGCGCTGATCACAGTTAGCCTGGCCGTTGGTCTGGTTTTGCTGATCGGCGACAGACTGAAAGCTTTTGCTCCGCTGCTTTTGCCGACCATTGTCTGTGTCGTCGCCGGAGGCATTGGGCTCGCTATTTTGCCTTATGTGCGGACGATTACGTTGGGTATCGGGCACGTTGTTGACAGTTATTTCGCTTTGGCGCCGGTTCTGATGGGGCTCCTTGTCGCTGTCAGCTTTTCAATACTGATTGTGTCGCCCATTTCAACCGTTGCGGTCGCAACCGCAATCAGTATGCATGGCGTGGCTTCCGGAGCCGGGAACCTCGGCGTCGTAGCTGCGGCTGTCGGGATGTTTATCGGCGGGCTGCATGTCAATCCGATAGGCCTTTCGCTTTCAGCGCTGCTCGGCACACCGAAAATTATGATCGCAGCGATTATCCGAAAACCGAAAATTGTGGTTCCGATCATGCTGAATGCAGCGCTGCTCGGGATCTTTGGTGTACTGTTTCAGATCAAGGGGACACCGATCAGCGCCGGGTTCGGATTTTCAGGGCTGGTCGGTCCGATCAATGCAGTAAAATTTATGCCGGGCGGTCCGACCGTTGCCAATCTGATGATCATTGGTCTGGTGTTCATTGTCCTGCCTTTTGCTGCCGGAATTTTCTTTGAGTGGTTCTGCCGTAAAGTCCTGCACCTCTACAAAGCCGAAGATTACGGAACACAGGGCTGAACCAGGGATCAAAATTAACTATTATTTACACAGGTCGTTAACTGAGAAAACTCGGTTTTTTATTGCTGAGATGAATCAGTGTCTCGGGCGACCCCCGTTGTAAAAAGGTGCTATAAAATTAATAATTAGCGAAAATCATGCGAACAAATAGCTTGAACAAGGGTTTGGAGCGAGCCTTGGGAAAAAGTTGTGACCTCTACTTCTTAGTTAAAAGACTAAGAAGCAAGTAAGCAACGTTCCTGGAAGCTCGGTACTTAAGTGCCGATGTAGTTCACTTTCACTGACCGCGGAGAAACCTTCCCGGTCTTTAAATTTGAAAACTTTTTGAACGACAGGGACAAAAAGGTCCGTTTATTCAGATTTTTTCTGAAATGATCTTTGTATTATCAGATATTTTATGTATAATTATTTTTGTAAACGATTAAATAAGGCCTATTAGCATAAAACACAAGCCTCATCTTCCCTCTTCTGAAGAAAGTTCCCTTGAGTCCCCATTGTCCGAACGAAATTCAATCATCTTATCAATCGGTCTGCTGCAGCTCTATTTTCGATCGAAAATGTTGATCCTGTGCCGCACCGGCTGAACAATACATCCGTTCCTGTTTCCATGAGAGGCCGAACGGAAATCATTCACCCACATAACCCATTGTAAAGGAGCAAAAAGATGGAAAAAGTGAACCAGTACATGATCAGGCAGGAGACGATGGCGCTATTGCCCCGTGATGCCGAAGACGGAAGCCTGCAAACTTATGTCATTGAAGAAGACCGCGTGATGATTGTTTCAAAGACACCGTTTGAAATCATTCAGAATTCATGCAGCTATTTCGGCGTGACTTATGCCGGCAGAAAGCGGGGCGCGGTGTCAATGGGTTATAAAAGCATGCCTCCGATCTGCATTTGCAGCGAGCTGGGTATTTATTTTTTCCCGCTGATGTCTGAAACGAACCGGAGCTGCATCTGGCTTTCTCATTCGCATATTGAAAACTGGCAGAATCTTGAGAAGAAAGGTGTGCTGGTACATCTGACCCATGGACGGATGATCAAAATGCCGTTCAACGTCAATGTTTTTAGAATAAAAGTAATGCGAACGGCGCAATATCGCCATCAGATGCGTGTGCGGGTGGCGCAGCCTCACGCTTTTATCAGCAAGGAACCTGTCTCCAAAGCATATCTGTCCGGTGAACTCATGGTGAATGAACGGGGCACGTACTTTGTCGGCCCGGCCCAGGAGAGTGGCGAGGCATAATCACGCCTCCATTCAAGGCGCGTTGCTTCGGTAAAATTTAAAAGATGGCCATGTTAAAGTTCAATGCTGGTTTCGCCACGCCGTTGATTGGAACGGAAGGTGCGCGACCCCCGCGGGAACAGTGAGCGCATGGAGCGAGAATCAATGGACTAGTTTAACAAAAAAAATACAAGGCAAGAACCTGATTAAGCCAGCCTGAACGGCCGAATGTTACCCGTGACAGGCTGGTTTTTCACTCTGTTGGTTGACACAAAACTCTTTAATCTCTTGATTTTTCTGGGCATTTGTTTAGAATTTTTATAAGAGAGCAATCGTTTAGTTACATATCAATACGATATTTTTCCCGGTTGATGGGATGATGCCCGTTTGTTCCTATAAACTTTAACCGAACTGATCGATCAGAGCAGGAGTTTCATGCGGCGGTGGTTTTCTCAGATCTCCGGTCTATAAACAAACTATTAATTTCCTCTGTTATAGATAATGTGCGCTCATTCTTCAATTGAAATGGATCTATGCCAATGACGAAATTACAAAAGAACGAAAAGGGCGGGCGCCGTGCGATGATTCGTATTATGGATCGGGTGATGCTTCCAGGCAATAATGTTTCAGCAGCTTTAAAAATTTCTCTGGTGGGAATCATTTATCTGTTGGCGGAGGGGCTGATTATGTTCCGCTCAGCCGACTGGTTTCTTGTCTGTGTCCTAATGCAGGGGCAGATGCTCATTTCCGTTTATCTGGCGCTGCGTTACATCCGGTCCGGATACATGGCTGCCCTCGGGTTAAATATCGTCGCCGTCATTCAGGAAATTCATCTGGTGATGATCAACCGGCCGAATGCAAGTTTTTTTTTCATATTTTACATAGACATCATTTTGGCGATATCCCTGATTACTTATTATGCCATGCGCAGCCATAAAATTTATCAGGAAGCACTTCGGCAGAAGGAGGAGATTTCTGTAGCATACTACCGGGCAGCGGTCTCCGAAGAACAGCTCTGGAAGAAAAACCGGGAGCTTGAATCCTCAAATCAGGTCATTAACCGGGACAAACAGGAGATGTACAGGCTGGCCAATATCGATCCGCTGACTCAGCTTCCGAACCGGCGGATGCTTCAGAGAAGGCTGGATGAAATAGGAAAAGAGGCGAAAGAACAAAACCGTTCGTTTGCTCTTGTCTTCATTGATCTTGACAACTTTAAAAATGTTAATGATACACTGGGCCATCAGGCCGGCGATGAACTGATTCGTTACATGGCCTTCAACCTTAGCAGACTGACACATACTGCCGACATGCTCGGGCATTTTGGGGGGGACGAGTTTGTACTGATTATTCGGCGCGCTCTTCAAAAAGAGGAAATTATGTCCTATATCCGCAGATTGGCTGCCATGCTGAAAAAACCGGCAGTTCTTGGTAACATGAAAATTGCTGTCAGTGCAAGCTTTGGCATCGCTATGTTCCCGCAGGATTCCCCCCATGTTTCTGAACTGCTGAGGTTTGCCGACTCGGCGATGTATCAATCCAAAAGGGATGGCAAGAACCGGATCCGTTTTTTTGAAAAATCGCTGCTTGACGACTTGATGAATGAAACAAAACTGGTCCAAGGTTTGAAATCTGCTATTCAAAACCGGGAGTTGTATCTTGTTTTACAGCCGCAGTATTTTGCGGAAGGTGGGGAGCTCAGGGGATTTGAAGTGTTAATCCGATGGAAATCCCTGAAATTTGGCTTTGTTTCACCGACGAGGTTTGTTCGGCTTGCCGAGAAAAACGGAATGATTCTGCAGATCGGCGAATGGGCGTTGAAACAAACATGTCTCATGATGAAAAATCTTGAGAGACAATATGGCTGCAGTGTTAAGCTTGCAGTCAATGTGTCAGCTGTCCAGGCGATGGAACCGGACTTTGTGGGGACTGTGGCCAGAATTCTGAATGAAACAGGATTTGATCCCCATCATCT
Source organism: Sporolactobacillus pectinivorans (assembly GCF_002802965.1). Classification (NCBI taxonomy): domain Bacteria; kingdom Bacillati; phylum Bacillota; class Bacilli; order Caryophanales; family Sporolactobacillaceae; genus Sporolactobacillus; species Sporolactobacillus pectinivorans. The sequence goes on from NZ_NXGA01000001.1 coordinate 1,186,644, forward strand.
GGAAATTGAAATCACAGAAACCGCCTTCTCCAACTCAATGAATCCGGTCCACCAGATGATCGCCGGACTTCATGAGCTGGGAGTCGTTGTTGCACTGGATGACTTTGGAACAGGATATTCATCACTCAGCTATCTTCAACAGCTGCCGTTCGATCTTGTGAAGATTGATAAAACGTTTATAGACAAAATTGGCCTTGATCTTCAAAGTAATCAGTTTGTCAGCACGATTATTTCCATGGTGCATCAGATGAATATCCCTGTCCTTGCCGAAGGCGTAGAGACTGAGCAACAGCGGGATTTTCTCAGACTTAAAAACTGTGACTTGATTCAGGGTTACCTTTATGGCAAACCAATGTCGGTCAGTTCAGTCCGCGAATTGTTGGACCGCCTTAAAAATAAGGCCACAAAGAAGTCGATTGATCAGAATTTTTCAGCTAAAAAGGACTGACTCGGGGCAGATTAAGGACATGTTGCCAAACTTTCATTACTTTGACATATTGGCTGCGTTTGCAAGACGAACCCGTCTCAATCCTTTTTGCTATACTGAATCTGTAATATAACAGATTGGAAAAAGGAGAATTATTGTATGACAAAACGATTCCTTTTTTTATCGGATTTTGATGGCACACTTTCAGAGAAAGATTTTTTCCATGTCATTATTGATCGTCATTTTCAAAAAGAGAGCGAGAAACTCTATGCGGATTGGGATAATAAAGTCATGACCGATCTGGAGTATCTGAGCCGTCTGTTTGGGTCAATCGGGCGGGATGAAGCCGGTATTGACGAGGATATCGATCAGATTCCGTTCGATCCGGATGCGAAAAGAGTGATTGAACATGTCCGGAAACTGGGCGGTGACTTTATTGTGATCAGCGCGGGCACCGATTATTACATCAAGCGGCTATTTAACCGCTACGGCATCCATGACGTGCCGATTATTTCTAACCCGGGTGAGTACAGGGATCGCGGTATCCGTCTGAATGTCGATCCTGCCGGACGCTATTATTCAAAACTGTATGGCATTGATAAGGAAAAAGTAGCGCACGATCTCATGAAGGATTACGATACAGTCTTTTTTGCCGGAGACAGCCTTCCAGATCTGAAAGCGGCGCTGCTTGCTGATACGATTTTTGCAAAAGGAAAATTACAGGGGCTGCTGGACAGCGAAAACCGGAGCTATGTTCCAATCTGCAGTTTTGCCGACATTGAAAATTATTTAGTCAGCCATGAGGAGGCATTAGAAAATGGCAGCCGATAACCATCAGATTGTCGTTCCGACGTTGCTTGATGTGAGAAAGGGAAATTTATCGGAAATCGGCCAGCTGCTTGGCCGTCATAACTTCAAGAAAGTGGTTGTTTTCTTCGGCCAGGGATTAACAGATCTTTTGGGCGATAAGGTTTTTCAGTCATTGAAGAAAAGCAGTATCGATGTGCTGAAGACCGCTGAAATCACTGATATTGACATTGACGATGTGGTCGATCATGCTTTTCAGCTGCCTTTTCAGACGGAAGCCGTCATTGGAATTGGAGGGGGAAAGGCGCTGGATGCGGCAAAGTATACAGCTTTGCTTAGAAAATGGCCGTTCATCAGTATTCCGACATCGATGTCAAATGATGGTTTTTCCAGTTCCAATACATCGCTGACCATCCACGGACGCCGGATATCAGTTCACGCCAAGATGCCTTACGGGATTCTCATTGATATTGACGTGATCAAGAGTGCACCGGAATGCTTTATTTATTCCGGTGTCGGTGATCTGGTTTCGAAAATTACCGCTGCCGAGGACTGGATTTTTGAGGAAAAAAACGGAAAGACGAGAGTGGATGATTGCGCGCTGATGCTGTCAAAGAAAGCGGTAAACAGTTTTGTACGTACCGATTTCGGCACGATCAAGGATGATCTCTTCCTGAAAGAACTGGCGGATTCGCTGACTATGGCCGGCATTTCGATGGAAATTGCAGGCAGCAGCGCACCGACAAGCGGCAGCGAACATCTGATGTCGCATGCACTGGATACGTATTCGAAGCATCCACAGCTGCATGGTGTCCAGGTGGGCATTGCAAGCTACCTGATGAGCAAAGTGCAGAATCATCGCTTTGAACGAATTACGAAAGTGCTGAAAGGCACCGGTTTCTTTGATTTTGCCAAAACAGTTGGCATGACAACAGATGATTTTGACTTGGCGATTGACAAAGCCCCGGAAATGAAACCGATGCGTTACACTTATCTCCATGTTCAGAATTATCGCGATCTGGCGCATAAAATTTTGCATGAGGATCCGATCCTTCAGGACGTTTTGAAATAAAAATGAATCTGTATTTGTTAGGTCTACGGGTGCATTGCAGAAAATCCCAATGCAGGGTATAATTTTCATTGGATCACTTGAGTTGAACAAAATGAAAGTCAGACTGGAGCTTTTTTTATGGTAATGTCAAAACATGGTGTGGCAGGAAAAAGAATCTGAAGCAGGCCTTTTCGGCTGTTTGGCTTTTTCGGTTACCATGGCGAGACGTTATCATGCTGAAATCAGTGACTTTTGAAAGTCTGCTGTGAGAGCATGTTTCATTGTGCCGGATCAGCAGGCTTTTTTGTGCCTTGCTGGTCCCCTTGAATAAAGAAACGGGGGCGTTTGATGATGAAATGGCGCGACTGGGATATCAACCTTAAAGTCCGTTTAATTGGGGAAGGCGTTTTTAATTTGCTGTTCTGGATGTTCTTCCCGTTTATGGCCATTTATTTTTCTGATCATTTTGGACAGCAGGCAGCGGGCCTGTTGCTTATTCTGTCGCAATTGTTCGGCACGGTGCTCGGTCTGTTTGGGGGCTATTGTGCTGACCACTTCGGCCGTAAGCGAATGATGATTTTCTCTGCTGCCGGCCAGGCAGTGTGCTTTGTCTTTTTTGCGCTTGCCAATTCCCCATGGCTTGTGTCTCCGATGTTGACATTTATCAGCTTTTCACTGCTCGGCCTGTTCGGGCAGCTGTACTGGCCGGCCAGCAGCGCGATGATTGCCGATGTTGTACCGGAAGAGCACCGTGCCGGAGTGTTTGCCATTTTTTATACATCGATCAACGTGACTGTAGTCATCGGCCCGCTTTTGGGCGGCATATTTTTCTTCAACTACCGCTTCTTCTTCCTGACAATCTGCTCAATTGTAAGTTTCATTCTTCTCTGGGTTTTGCAGCGGTGGATTCACGAAACGGTTCCGCTTACAGTCGATCAGCATCAACATCAGGAAGCAACTGGAAACTGGATTTTTTATCTGAAACAGCAGATGAGGGATTATGGCGTTATTTTCAGAGACCGTATTTTTCTGCTCTACATTCTAGCGGGGGTGCTCGTTGCGCAGACTTTCATGCAGCTTGATCTGCTGATCGCTGTCTATACGACAAATCAGGTGCCACGCCAGCTATTGACTTTTTTTGGCAATTTCTCGTTCGATCTGGACGGAAAAAATCTGTTCAGTGCGATGGTATCGTTGAATGGGCTTTGTGTCGCATTGTTTACTGTGATTGTAACGAAATGGATGACAAAGTTTAGAGAAGGCGGCGTCTTTATGGGGTCGGCATTATGTTATGGCGTCGCGATGATTCTAATGGGCTCGACCGTTAACATCTGGCTGCTGTTTTTTGGTATTGTGATGTTCTCCTGGGCGGAGCTGATGACTGTCGGCGTACAAGACAGTTTCGTAGCAAAGCTGGCACCGGAAGATTTGCGCGGACAGTATTTTGCAGCTTCCGGATTACGCTTTTCTCTCGGGCGGACGATTGCGCCGATCGCCATACCAATGACCGTCTGGCTCGGCTATTCCTGGACGTTCACGATACTCGGCATGGTTGCTTTTATGGGTATGGGCCTCTATGGCATTCTGTTTTCTATGTTTTATCGGAAACAACATTTTGTGACCTTGAATGAATGATTTTTATAGACTAAGGAAGAGTGGCAGCTGCCACTCTTCCTTTTCGTTCATCAATTGAAAAAAAGCTTGATCCATTTCTTACAAAAATAATCAGATAATTCTGATGTTTAAAGATGTATTTTTTATGTGCTATCCCTGAAAAGGTCAAACAATTTGGCACCATGACAGTTGGAATCTGCTATAATAGGCTCTGTTAGAAAGCGTTTGCAACAAATTTACTCAAATTCTTATGACTTGGAAGTGATCGGATGTATTTGGGAGGAATAGAAGCAGGAGGGACAAAATTCGTCTGTGCCGTAGGTGACGAGAACGGGAATGTTCTTGCCAGGGAAAGAATTGCTACAACAGATACAAAAACCACTCTAAGCGGAGTTGTTGATTTTTTTAAAAATTTTAAAATCGAGGGACTGGGTATCGGTTCATTTGGACCGGTCGATTTGAACCGTGAGAGTCCGACGTACGGATATATTACATCCACGCCAAAGCAGGGCTGGACCAACTATCCGCTGGTTCAGACAATGGAAGAGGCACTGCATGTACCGGTCGGTCTGACAACGGATGTAAATGCAGCTGCGCTTGGGGAATTATACAATGGCGCGGCAAAGGGGCTGGATGGATGCCTTTATATTACAGTCGGAACGGGCATTGGTGCCGGCCTTGTTTCCCAAAATCGCTTGCTGCAGGGACTTTCCCATCCGGAAATGGGGCATATTTTACTGCGCCGTCATCCGGACGATGATTTTGAAGGCATCTGTCCCTATCACCATGACTGTCTTGAGGGTCTGGCATCCGGCCCGGCGCTGGAGGCACGATGGGGAAAGCCGGCAAATGAATTGCCGGTGACCCACAAAGCATGGGAAATAGAAGCAGACTATCTGGCTCAGGCACTCATGCAGTATGTGCTGATTGTTTCTCCGAAAAAAATCATCATCGGCGGCGGTGTGATGAAACAGACGCAACTCTTCCCGAAGATCCGCGAAAAACTGCAAAAACTCCTTGCCGGATACATCGACCTTTCAGAGGTTAAAGAGAAGATTGATGAGTACATTATTCCACCGGCACTCGGAGACAATGCCGGGATTACCGGAGCATTGATCCTGGGCAGTCAGGTTTTGAAAAATAAGGGTATTTCGCAGTTCTAAAGATTAAAAAATGATTTTCAAAAAGGTTATCACTGCTTATATGAAATATACCTAAGTTCCTGCCTGAAAACAGGATCTTAGGTTTTTTAATAGTTCTCAAATTCGCCGAAAACTGCTTCAGGACACTTCTGATTTTTTGCAGGTATCATATTTGTGTTTTTTTCGGCCATTCACCGGTAAATTCGGATTCATCATAACTGAAGAAGCTGTTCAGATAATCCTTGTGGCTGTCGAAAAAAAGCTGATCGGCGACAGCAGATGCGATGGCGGGCAGACTGTATTTCATGCCCGAAAGTGCCGAGGCTGAGAGACCGCAGCTGACCATCGCCGAATAGTTAAAGGCAAAAAGGCCGTGCAGAAGCTTTTTCCCCTCTTCGTCACAGCCCAGCAGTGCAAAGCCGGAGCTCATGTAAGGGTGGGCGTCGAGCACAGGATTGGCAATCCCGGTTGGGGCTTTGTAACGGTCTTTCCAGCGGGCAATATGGCTTTCAACAAGTTTTAGCTCAGAGCGCAGCGCAGGATCGGTGCGCAGTCCGGTGCTGATAATCAGAAAATCGTAGCTGAATGTGCCCTGTGGCGTCGTCACGCGTGCACGGCCATCAGCTGCCTTGACATCAAGCCATGGTGATCTAAGATGAAGATAAAACTCCGGCCATGAAGAAGCACGTTTGAAAATATCATTGGTGGGCGGCTGATTGAGTTTGAAAAAATGGGCCATGACCGCATATTTTTCCGCATCATTCAATGTATGGAAGTGCTCGATTATTCCGGAGAGCTCCATCTGACGGATTGGGTTGATGCATTGGATTGCCTTGCGCCGGACAAAAACATGGACTTCCATTGCGCCTTTCTTCAGGGCGTAATTAGCATTGTCGAAGGCTGAAGCGCCACCGCCGAGAACGGCGATTTTCTTTCCTTTTAATGCATCGAAGTCAATCATTTCTGAAGTGTGGGCATAAAGCCGCTTCGGAAGTTTGTCTCTGATCATCGGCGGCACATACCATTGTCCGCCGCCCTGAATCCCGGTCGCCAGAATAACTTTGCGGGCCAGTAGTATATCTGTCGGCATTCCCTCTCCTGAAACATGCAGGCGATAGAGTCCATCTTCGGAAGGCTCGATCAAATTCAACTTCACTTTATTTCGGAGTGGCAGGTTGAGGACTTTACGATACCAGCGCAGATAATTCATCCAGTCACCGCGCGGGATTTTATCAAGTGTTTCCCAACCTTGCTGCCCGAATTGAGCCTCCCACCATGAACGGAATGTCAGAGAAGGGATACCGAAATCGATGGACGTCAGCTGTTTTGGCGTTCTAAGTGTTACCATACGGGCATAAGTGACCCACGGTCCTTCTTTACCTTCCTCATTTTCATCGATGATCAGAATATTAGAGATACGCTCACGCAGGAGGCCGAAAGCAATACCCAGGCCGCATTGTCCACCGCCAACAATGATCGCATCATAGACGTGGCCATCAGGGTGATGGATCGGGCGGATCCAGTCCGGACTGTCCACGACCAGGTAAGAGAGGTCTTTTTTTACACGTTCATTTAAAGCTTCCAGGCTCATACCTATGCAGCTCCTTTGATGTGGCATCCGATAACATCATTTCTATTAATCCTATCGTTTCTTCAGAAGCAGATCAATAATAAAATATCTAAATTTTCTTATTTTAGCTATACAAAGTCACCATGAATTATTCAACATTCAAAAATTGCTCAATATGCTCGGATTACAGTGGACAAATTCACCAAAACCAACGGGCTTTTTTGTTATAAATGTTCATGTCGGAATCGAAAGAAATGAGTTATTCTATAATTATTATGTCGGAAATATGGTCTTATAAATATCTAAAAATTATGATAATGGAGATGGAAAAATGGAACAGAGCCGATTTGGTGCCTTTATAAAGGATGATATGAATATAGAACCAGTTGGAAGCGGGATTCTTGATCATTTGCACTTTGCCGTCAAGGATGTTTTCGCAGTGCAAGGACATACGAACAGTGCAGGGAATCCGGAGTGGGAAAAGACCCATCAGCCTGCAGTCAAAAACGCCTGGACCATCGACAGGCTACTTGGAAACGGAGCAACGCTGCGCGGGATGACGGTTACCGATGAACTGATGTACAGCCTGAAGGGTGACAACGTCCATTTTCCGCCGACGATCAATCCCCGCCTCCCGGATTGTTTTACCGGAGGTTCATCAAGTGGTTCGGCGGTGGCTGTAGCAGGCAGGCTGACTGACTTTGCTATCGGTACAGATACAGGTGGATCGATCCGCATTCCTTCATCATATTGCGGCCTTTTTGGCATGCGGCCGACGCATGGAGTAATTTCCCTAGACGGCGTTATTCCTCTGGCACCCAGCTACGATACGGTCGGCTGGATAGCAGAAAATGCAGAGATTCTAGAGGCGGTGGGCAAATGTCTGCTACCCGGACAGGAGATGTATCCTTTCCGGCATTTTTATAAGTTGAGAGAAACGTGGAAGCTGCTTACATCGTCATCAGTCACATCGATTTTAAGAAGGGCTGTCTCCCGGATTTTTCAAGATACGCCGGTTCAGGACTGCCCTTTGCCATATAGCACACTTCCGGAACTCGTGGAAACCTTCCGCATGATTCAAGGCTGGGAGGCCTGGAAGTTGCATGGCCGTTGGATCGAAGAAAACGTTCCCCAATTCGGTCCCGACATTGCCGGTCGTTTTGAAGCAGCATCAAAAATAAAACAGGATGAGGCTTATCAACGTGCAGTGGAGATCAAAGCGCAGTTCGGCCGGGAGATGAGCAACTTTCTTGGCCAGGACGGTCTGCTGATCTTACCGACGACCTACGGATCGGCACCGAAACGTAGCGCTTCTGTCGAGGAAGCTGAAAAAGTGCGTGCACAGACGATGAAACTGACATGCATAGCCGGGGTTTCTGGTCTGCCTCAGATTACGGTTCCTCTCATCGATCACGATCATCCGGTGGGGCTCTCTTTTATTTCCGGGCGCGGAACAGACAGACAGTTACTGACATTTGTCCGCAACATTTCGGAAAAAACGTCCAAAAGCTAATATGCTGTCCAGTCCGTTCAGGATGGTTGTATAATCGACAAAAGATTCAAAAAATGTTTCAATAGAGTAAAGATGTTTGATCATTTTTTTACAGAGGCGCAGATCATCATGAAAGTTTCCGAGCTTTTCCAGATATCCCAGTTCCATGAGTTCAAACTTGCTGCCGGTGAAATGGGGACTGACAGGGAGGTGCGCAATGTGAATATGATGGATGCTCCGGATATCATCGACTACCTGAAGCCTGATGACTTGCTGATTACGACCGGCTATCATCTGCAGCATAATCCGCGGTTTTTTTATCAGCTGGTGGAACAGATGGCTGAGCGAGGATGTGCTGCACTAGGCATTAAAACCCGCCGTTTCATCGGCGGCATACCTGCCGAGGTTATCGAGCTGGCCAATAAACTTTCCTTTCCTCTGATTGATCTGCCCAACAGCCTGGCGCTGGTTGATATTGTCAATCAGACACTGACGATGATACTGGATGCAAGAACGAAGGAACTTCAGTTTGCCATCGATACTCATCAGCAGTTTACAAGGCATATCATGAGTGGGGAGAGTATCGGACGCCTACTCAAGCGGTTGTCCGACATGATCGGTTTTCCGGCCGTCCTTCTTGACTCCTACTTTAAAATTATAGATGCACCCGCTCATGAACAGACAGGTTCGAAAATTACAGTGCATCTGCCTGCAGTCGAACAGGCATTTTTTCAGCAGCAGAACGCCGGTTATTCATCCTTTTCCATCGTTGATACGCATCAGACCCTCTCTCTGTTCGTCCTTTATACTTATAAAAAGAAGCGGTACTTTCTTCTGATTGGCGGTTTTGTTCCGCAGACCGACCGATTGCTGACCTTGACCGTGGAACAGGCTTTGAATGTCCTTGCCTTTGAATTAATGAAAGATGAAGCATTAAAACAGTCCGACCGCAAAGTGCGCGATGCTTTCTTTTCAAACTTGGTGCTTGGGTCTTTCTCGACGGAAGAAGAAATTATCAGCCGGGCAAAAGAATTCGGGTTTAAGGACGGCCGGACGTTGGTCTGTATTGCCGGTGAACTTGATACGGTCAAAGAACCGATCAGTTTTATTCATTTTCAGATGGAGACGAATGATATCTATGAATATCTGGAAGGAGAAATCAGCACGCTGCCGTTTCCCGGGCATTTGTTTGTCAAGGACCATATTTGTGTCCTGATTGTTGAAATGATGACTTCTCAGGAGAACGGTTACCGGTTTCTGAAGCCTTATCTGCAGAAATTACAGGACCGGGTCAGGCATTTCTTTCCGCAGACGCTCTCCTTTGGGTTGAGCAATATTTTCAACGATTTGCCGGGAATTCCCGATGCATATCAGGAAGCCGTCGATGCTCTTCACGCCGGAATGCAGATCGGCCGCCGGTCATTCATTCAGGCCTATCAGGCACGGGGGATCGTTGATCTTCTGCACCGGATTCCGGCAGAAGATCTGCGCAAACTCTATCAGGAAACCCTGCAAAGTCTTGCCTTTCCCCAAAAAGAAGAAAACCAGGATCTGCTGCATACACTCTATGTTTATCTTGAATCAAACTGTCAGATTTCGGAAACAGCCAAGAAATTGTATGTCCACCGCAACACAGTCATTTACAGGATTGATAAATGCGAGCATATACTAGGAAGAGATCTGAAGGATCCGGACACGACTTTCCAGCTTCGCTTTGCACTGAGGCTTAAACCTTTGATTGACAATTCAGAAGGGATTTCAGACAGACGGAAACAGTAAGCGTGATATCACCCTGCGAATCCCTGATGAGGAGGAACTTTGGTGAACATTGAAATTTTGAATGAAGCAGATACTGAGCTGTTTGTTGAGGAATTAGACGGAATTTTTGAACATTCTCCATGGATTGCCCGTGAAGTTGTTGAAAAAAGACCTTTTTCCTCTGTTGATAACCTGTTTCAAACGTTGGCAAAGGTCGTCATGTCTTCTACGCAAGAACAGAAGGAAGCACTGATCAACGCTCACCCCCGTCTTGGCGGATCCGGTAAGCTGACAGAGCGTTCGGGCAGTGAACAGCAGCAGGCAGGACTCCATAATCTGAAGAAAAAAGAAGCTGCAGCGCTTGCCAAATTAAATGCCGAATACGAGCAGCTTTTTGATTTTCCGTTTATCATGGTCATCCGCGGCAGGAGCAAACAAGAAATTTATTCGGCGATGGAAAAAAGGTTGAAAAACAGCCAACAGAAAGAATTTGAAATCGCACTCGATGAGATTTTAAAGATTGCCCGTCTCCGTCTGGATGACTTATTTAAATCGGAATAAGCTGATCCGGAAAGAACAGACGGAATCGGGCGGCGGAAGGGGTATGTTCATGAAAGGACTGACCACGCACATTCTCGATTTGGCAAAGGGCAGGCCGGCGGCGAATGTTCGGATCGATGTGTTCGAAGCCGATGGGGCATCAATAAGATATATACGGAGCTGCACAACAAATCGGGATGGACGGCCGGATGATCCGCTGATCGAGGGATCGGCACTTCATGAAGGGACTTATGAATTGCATGTACATATCGGTGACTATTTCAAAAATTCAGGAAACGGTCCAAACAGTTTTTTTCTGGATGTCATCCCGGTTCGCTTCAGCATTGCTGACGGCTATGAGGGCTGCCATGTGCCGCTGCTTGTTTCCCCATTCGGTTATCAGATTTATCGCGGAAGCTGAACATTGATCATCAGGAAAAGAATTGCAGCGAATGAATCTTCTCATTCACGGCAATTCTTCTTTTGTAAAAATATTCTTCTGTTTCCGGTTCACCGCGCGACGCTCACTTTTACAAAATTGGTTGGATATTTTTTGATTAAGCGACACAGGGTTTTCAGGACTTGGCGGCGCTTGTTTCCGCCATTAACTGCTTGGACAGATGGGTGGCGTTTTCTTCTTCAGTGCGGCGCCCGGCATTAAAGATAAGATTCAGAATAAGGGCGGTAAAGCTGCCGGAGACAATGCCATTGTTGGTCAGGATCTGTATGAGTTTCGGGAACTTTGCAAATAAATCGGGCTGGACGGTGACGCCGAGGCCGACACCGACAGAGCAGGCGATGACTAGCAGATTTTCCTGACGCGAGAAATCAGTTTTGCCCAGCATCCGGACCCCGGAAGCAATGACCATACCGAACATGGCCAGCGTCGCGCCGCCGATCACAGCATTCGGAATTAATATCGTTACTGCTCCGATTTTCGGGATCAGGCCGAGCAGAACAAGCATGATGCCGCAGACAATAGTGACTGCTCTGGTTTTTACACGCGTCATCTGGACGAGACCGACATTCTGTGAAAAAGTGGTGTACGGGAAAGCATTGAACAGTCCACCAACCAGAATTGCCAGTCCTTCGGCGCGATAGCCGTGCTGCATCGCTCTCTCGCCAATCGGCTGCCCGCAGATTTCGCTCAGTGCCAGATAGACACCGGTCGTTTCGATCATGCTGACAATACCCACAATCGACATCGCAACAATCGCATCAGCATGGAATGTTGGCATCCCGAAGCTGAACGGATGGATCAGACTGAACCAGGCTGATCCGCTGACCGATGAAAAGTCGACCAAACCCATAAAATAGCCAGCAACAGTCCCGATAACGATACTCAGCAGTATGGAAATTGCCTGCATAAATCCTTTGAAAAAGCGGTTCATGAGTATGATCAGAACGAGTACACCGAAACCAAGTGTCAAATTCTGCACGCTGCCGAATCCTTTGGCTCCAACACCGCCGCCCAGATTGCTGACGGCGACCGGGATCAGCGTGATGCCGATGATCATAACGATCGATCCGACAACAACCGGCGGAAAAAGACTGGCAATTTTACCGAAAAATGTGGAAAAAATCAGCACCACCAGCCCGGCAACCAGAATTGCTCCACAGATTCCGGGCATCCCGTAGGACTTGCCGATGATCATCATTGGCGATACAGCGATAAAAGTACAGCCCATTACAATCGGGA